>DATCEO010000203.1:0-68324 GCA_036510065.1 Streptosporangiaceae bacterium
TCCATGTTGCTGAGCGCGAAGCATGGCAGCCCGGCGGCCTTGAGCTCGGCCAGCAACGCCACGGTGCCCTCGATCTGGCCCACGATCATCTCCTCGCGGCGATCGGCCCAGGCCATGATCATGTCGGCGTGGGCCGGATGCTGGCGCGCCAGGAGCTGGCAGGACTGCCAGGTGTCTACGCCGAGGTCGTGCTCCCGGTGCCAGTCGCTGGTGCAGATCGTGGCGAGGAAGTCGGTCATCTCGCCGGGATCGTCGAAGAGCTGCCGATACAGGTGCCGGGGGTCCCAGTCCAGCAGGACCCCGCCAATATCGAAGACGACAGCGTCCACCTCGCGGCCAGGCACCGACCGAACCTAACATGCGCCGCGCGCGGTCCTGAGCCGCCGGAGGGTCACGAGCCGCGCGCGGTCCTGAGCCGCCGGCGGTCACGAGCCGCCGGAGGTCACCTGGCCAGATCCCGAGCCCGAGGACGGCGCCGGAGTAGATTGCAGGCCGCTGGAGCCCGAGCTGCTGGAGCTCGACTTGCTGGAACTCGACGGGCTGGCACTCGAGCTTGGGCTGCTGGAGCTGGCACCAGAGCCGCTGGCCGAGCCGGACGAGCTGCTCTTCCCGCTGTGCGAGGAGGACGACGATGACTGGGTGTGCGCGGCGGCCGGGAGCCCCAGGGCAATGCCCCCGCCGGCCAGGACACTGGCGGCGCCGATGGCGACCGTGACGGTCCGCAGCCGCCCCTGACCGCGCTCGCGCGCGGCGATGGCCGCCCGGACTGACTTGCGGTCGGTGCCCACTGGGTGCCCTCCTTCGGCGCGGCTCTCCTGTCCGCTCTGCCCCCAGCATTGCCGGCTCGCTTCTGGGTTTCCTCTGCGTCGGCTGCGGGACCCCTCTGAGACTGGCTGTCGGGCCGGGTCACCGGGGCCGCCGGCCGGGCCGACGGGCGGCGGGTGGTACCCAGGCTGTGGATGAATTTGTGGATAGGCCGGTGGAAAGCCGCGGCGCGCAGGGGATAAACGGCAGATGTCCTGTGGACGACTAAAGAATCTTGGAGCGGTCCTGGCAAAGGCCTTGTGTGCCGAGCTGAGTTGGCAGTAGAACTGCTCTCACCACTGAAGACGTGCTGAACCTGGGGGAAGCCCCGGGATGCGGGGAGATCCGGGTGACCGGAAATCGCTGCAGAGGCATGCGGCCGGTGGTAGCCACGTGGCGCACGGCAGCCGGGCAACCGGCAGGCCAGGGCCACCACGGCGAGGCGAGGCCCCTCCATCTCATACATGGAGGGGCCTCGTTCTTTGTGCGGGGTGATAAAGCGCGCCGCACGGTGCGGCGTGCCGAACTCGCCAGTCGGGAGGTTTCCCCGCCTGATCAGCGGCAAACAGCGGCCGCTTGGCAAACCCTCCGATATGGCCGCGACCTGCCCGCACAAACCTTTTCGCATGGGCGGCGTCAGTGCTTTCCCGGCCCGGCGACGGTCCGCTGCGCGGCCCGCGGTTCCCGGGCGGACCGAGCGGCGCGAACCTCGCTCGCGTGTTCTCCGGGCGCTCATCCCGTCACGGTGCGACACTGGCGCTTACGTTCCGCGCTGGATGCCGCGCGACCCGGGGGGCGAGTGGCGGCTTTCCGGCCTCGAGTTATCAGCTGAGCGGGGGAGTTCATGGGTCTGGTGGCGGGCCAGGACGGCGCTATCGACGGCTATGAGCCGGTAGAGCCGCGGCCCGGCCAGGCATCGGCGCCACGGTCGGGGACGGCCATGTTCCGCCGCCGCTGCCCGCAGCCCAGCCGACGGGGCGTTCTGCACCTGCAGACCGTCGGCGACGCACCGGTCCCGCCGGATCTGGCTAGCTGGTTCACCGAGCGGGGGTTCCATTTCTACCTGGCCGCGCTGGGCTGGCCGGGGCGGCCAGCGGAGGCCCGGCGCCGGGACGGGGAGGCCCTGGCGGCGGCATTCGCCGAGCTGGACGCGAAGTGCGAGCACCTGCGCACGGCCGACGGGATCGACAACGTGATCGTGATCGCGCACGGCGCGGGCGCGCTGGCCGCCGCGCTGTGGTGCGCTGAGCAGCGCCCTGGCAGCCGGGCCGACGCGCTGATCCTGTACGCGCCGGTGTTCAGCCGGGCCGTCCGCCGCGGCCTGGACATCCCGTGCCCGGTGCTGGTCATCGGCGGCCCGAGCGTCACGGGCGGCCCGGACAGTGGCGTCAGCACCGGCGGCGAAGGCTCACGGCGCCGCCGGCCCCGGCTACGGCGGCACCGCGAGCCCGCCGCCACCATCGAGCTGGGCGGGCACGTCACCTGGCTGCGGCCGGCCGACGGCGAAGCCCGCCCGGATGGCCGGGAGGCAGCCGATCGCAGCAGGTTCTTCGACGAGATGGGCCGCTGGCTCGGCGCCTACATGTACGGACAGGTACGCGACCAGCTGCTGTGACCCTCTCGGACGGGCCTCCTTCCGGTCAGGCGTGCACCTTCACCACGACCTGCGGGTAGCCGCTGGCGCCGTTCGGCTCCGGCGGGGCCTGCAGGGCGGTCTGGGTATAGCCGGCGCGGTCGGTGGCCCGCGACTCGATGAGGTGGGTACCCGGGGTGGCGGCCCAGTCCCACGCCCACTGGCGCCAGGTGTCAATACCGGGCACCGCCGCCAGCCGTGCGTTATTCCAAGGTCCTTTGTCGACGCGTACCTCCACCGCGTCGACGCCCTTGTGCTGCGCCCAGGCCACGCCCGCCACGGTCTGCGGGCCGGCCTTGAGCGGGCCCGCGCCGCTCGGCACGTCGATCCGGGACTCGGTCTTGATCGGCGCCTGCTGGTCCCAGCCGCGGTCGGCCCAGTAGGCGCGGCTCGCGGCGTAGGTGGTGACCTCGATGTCGGTGATCCACTTGGTGGCCGAGACGTAGCCGTACAGGCCGGGGACCACCATCCGGACGGGGAAGCCGTGCTCGACCGGCAGCACGGTGCCGTTCATGGCGACGGCCAGCATCGAGTCGCGGCCGTCCATGGACACCTGCACGGGCGACCCCGACGTGAAGCCGTCGGAGGAGGTGCAGAGCAGCTGCTCGGCGCCGGACCGGACGCCGGCTTGCCGCAGCAGGCTGTTCAGGCTCGCGCCGAGCCACTTGGCGTTCCCGATGTAGGGGCCGCTCACCGGGTTGGACACGCAGGTCAGGGTGATGTAGTCCTCGAAGAGCGGGCGGCGGATCAGGTCGTCGAAGCTGAGGGTGATCTCCCGGGCGACCATGCCGTGGATGCGCAGCTGCCAGGTGGACGGGGTGATCTCGGGCAGCACGATGGCCGTGTCCACCCGGTAGAACGAGCTGTTCGGCGTGATGAACGAGCTGAGGCCGGGGATCCTCAGGTCAGTGCCGGCCGGCAGCGGCGGCGCGAGCGTGGCGGGCGCCGGGATGCGCAGCGTCTTGCGCGCGGCGGCGACGTTACCCCGCTCGGCCAGCAGCTTCCCGCCCAGGCCGCCCACCACGGCAACCCCGGCGACCGCGGCTCCGGTGGTGATAAAGCTGCGCCGCTGCGGCCCGGACGGGGGCCGCATGGCACCGACAGGGCGACCGCCGGCTGGCGGCGAGCTGTAGTCGCCGGCCCGGGCCGCGGGCTGGGCCGGCCGCCAGTCCTCGGGCAGGCCGGGCGACCCGCCGGGAGGCGTGGCCGGCTGATCCTGCTGTGAGGCCGGCGGCAGGCCGCCGCGAGGCTGGTCGCCGGCGGCCTGGTCGGCGGGGGGCTGAGCGCGATACTCCGGCAGCGGCGGCTGAGCGGTGCCCGGGCGCGCCGGAACCCGTGTCGGCGCGGGCACCGTAGCCGGGACGGCGAGGCGGGCCAGGCGCCGCAGCGCCAGCGCCGCCGCGATGCCGCCGATCAGCGTCGGCGCCACGTCGGTGACCGAGGCGCCCGGCCGGGTCAGGGCGGCAATCAGGCCGACCAGGACAAATACGCCAAGCCCGGCCATGCCCCAGGCGAGCTTGCGGACCGCGAGCATCCCGATGACGGCCGCGAAGATGGCCAGCACGACGAGAATCCCGCCGACCAGCACGACCTTGTCGTGCGCGCCGAACGCCCGGATCGCGAAGTTCTTGACGGCCGGCGGGGTGAAGTCGATCGACAGCCCTCCGACGGCCACGACGGGCGAGCTAGTCGAGCTGATCAGCCCGGCAATCAGCTGAGCGACGCCCAGCGCCAGGCCACCAGACAGGATCCCGGCCACCGCACCGCGCGCGTTTGCGCCAGCCGGCGACTTGTCAATAGTCACAGTTGTAATTCGTAGCAGGAGAAGCGCCGGATTGGCGCACAGCGCCGCGAGGCCCTGCCGTCAGCACCGCCCCCGCGGGCCTGCGCCAGCCTGCTGGGCACGGTCAAGATGTCCCAACAACGTCACTGGGCCTCTCCTGCTGTGGCAGCAGCAGCAGATGCCCGCCCACGTCGTTTCCTCGGCACCGGCAGCCTGCCGGAACGGCGCCGAACGGCGTGAGCGTGCCAACGCTGACGCTCTATCAGCAGCAAGTGCACGTCCACGACGTTCGCGACCGTCCTGACGGCTCGGCACGCCCTCTCTGCTGACACGGGAACCACAGGAACAACAGGCCGGCCAAGCCCCCCGACCCCTGTTGTCCAAGCCCATGTGGCCACGTCAGCCAAGCTCATCGGCCTGCGGCCAAGCCGACAGGGCCATCAGCACCGAATATACCTATGTGAACGTGTCACGAACCGGGCCCGGAGCGCCTGGCGCCCCCCGGGAGACGGCATCGCCGGGATCAGGCGGGCCGCCCGGCGCTGACCTGGGCGTGCTTATCGCCCGGGTGGCCAGGGGAGACGAGGACGCGTTCCGCGGTGTCTTCGACCACGCGGCCGGCCCGGTGCTGGGCACCGTGCGCCGGATCCTGCGGGACCCCGCGCAGTCCGAGGAAGTGATGCAGGAGGTCCTGCTCGAGGTCTGGCGGACCGCCGCGCGGTTCGATCCGGCGGCGGGCTCCGGCGCAGCCTGGATCATGACGCTGGCGCATCGCCGCGCGGTCGACCGGGTCCGGTCCGAGCACAGCGCCGCGCAGCGGGAACTGCGCGCGGCGGTGGCATCGGTCGACTATGACGAGGTGGCCGAGGCCGTCGAGGTGAGCCTGGACCACGAGCGAGTCCGGCGCTGCCTCACCTCGCTGACCGAACTCCAGCGCGAGGCCGTGACGCTGGCCTACTACCGCGGTTACACCTACCGGGAGGTGGCCGAGCTGCTCGGGGTAGCGGTCGGCACCATCAAGACCCGGATGCGAGACGGCCTGATCAGGCTGCGCGACTGCCTGGGGGTGGAGTGATGGCAGAGGGCCGCAAGCCGCCCGCCGGCCGCCGGCGCGCACCCGGGCGGGTCGCACGGCTGAGCCGCGCTGACCCGCACACGCTGGTCGGCGCCTACGTCATGGACGCGGTTTCCGACGGCGACCGGGCCCGCTTCGACCAGCACCTCGCTAGCTGCGAGACCTGCCAGGCCGAGGTGCGCGGGCTGCGCGAGGCCACGGCCCGGCTGGCCGCAGCGGCGGCGATCCGGCCGCGTGCTGGCCTGCGGGAGCAGACCATGCTCGCCGCCGGGCAGATCCGGCAGCTGCCGCCGGTCACCCGCGACAGCCCGGCCGGCCGGGTGACCCGGTGGCGGGCCCCGCGGCACGCTCTCGTCCGGCTGACCGGGGCCGGCCGCCCCCGAGCCTGGGTGCCGCGGCTGGCCGTGGCCGTGGCCGCGGCGTCTGTCGCCGCGGCGGTCGTCATGGGCTCGGCCATGCATGGCGCCGAGAGCCGGCTGAGCCTGGCGCAGGGCCGCAGCCACGCGATCGCCGCCGTGCTGAGCGCGCCGGACGTGACGATGATGACGGCCGAGGTCCGCAGCGGCGGCAGCGCGACGGTCGTCATGTCGCATCGCGACCGGGCCCTGGTCTTCACCGCGGCTGACCTGCCGGCGCTGCCGGGCTCCAGGTCCTACGAGCTGTGGCTGATGGGTCCGGCCGGCCCCCGGCCGGCCGGGATGCTGCCAGCCGCCCGGCGCGGCATGAGCGGCCCGATGGTGGTCTCCGGCCTGGCGCGGGGTGACAAGGTCAGCCTGACCGTGGAGCCCGCCAGCGGCTCAGCCCGGCCGACCTCACCGCCGATCCTGATGCTCGGCCTCGGGACCTGAGGACGCCCGAGGCAGTTATCCCCCGAAGGCCCAGCTAACCCCCGAAAGTCCAGCGCGTCGGCGAGCCGTTGAAATCGTCGTGCCGCATGCCGATGACCTTGCCTGGCCGCACCGCGATAGTGGAATTCCGGGCCGGATCGAGAAAACTGATCTCGATGTCGGTGTGGTACTTGGTGTTCATCAGGTCCAGCGCCCGCCGGATGCTCTGATCGTCGGTCACGATGCGCGCGATGCCCTCGATGATCACCGGGTCGCTGGCGCCCTCGGTGGTGATCACGCAGCGCGGCTCGGCACTCAGGTTCCTGGCCTTGCGCGAGCCCACGGCGCAGGTGAACCACAGCACCGGGTCGTCCCACATGCCCCAGACCGGAGTGGAATGTGGCCGGCCATCCGGCCACACTGACGTGACCCAGTAATTCTTGGCGGCGGTCAGCCGGTCTGCTGCCCAGGACCACGGCAGCAGACCGCTGCCCTCGGCCGGCCCGGCGATCCCGTAGCCCGGCATGGTCGGCCTGCTTATCTCAGGGGTGTCCATTGGCTAGGTCTACCTCAGCCACCGGCCGGACGCCCCCCATTTTCAGCGCAGCGCGCTGTCTACCTTCGTGTACCTGTCCGGCAGGCATTGCCCCGAGGCGACAGGGCGGGCGCGGAAGGATAACGTGGCCCCGTGAAAGCATCTCCCGAGGCGCAGCTGAGGCTATTGGAGCTTGCCGAGATTGATGCCGAGCTGACCAGGCTCGAGCACCGCAGGCGGGGACTGCCCGAGCACGCCGAGCTCAGCCGTCTCGAGCAGCGCGATCGCGAGCTGCGCGACGAGCTGGCGACGCTGGAGGCGCAGGAAGGCGACCTGCGGCGGGAGCAGGGCAAGGCGGAGGCCGACGTCGAGCAGGTGCGCACCCGCATCGACCGCGATCGGTCCCGGCTGGACACCGGCCAGGTGTCCTCCCCGCGTGAGCTGGAGAACCTGCAGTCGGAGATCGAGTCGCTGCACCGCCGCCAGTCCGACCTGGAGGAGGTCGTCCTGGACGTCATGGAGCGCCGCGAGGGCGCCCAGGGCCGGCAGCTGGCTGCTGCCGCCGAGCGCTCGCAGATCAGCGCCGATATCGCTGCCGCGACCGCGCGCCGGGACGCCTCGCTGGCCGAGATCGGCGAGCAGGCCGGCAAGGCCGCCGACCGGCGGACGGCTGTCCTCGCCGACGAGCCCGCGGACCTCATCGACCTCTACGAGCGTCTGCGCGTCCAGCACGGCGGCGTGGGCGCGGCGGCCCTGCGGCGCGGCCGCTGCGAGGGCTGCCACCTGAGTCTCAACACCGTGGACATCAACGCCATCCGCGCCGCGTCCGCCGACGAGGTGCTGCGGTGCGAGGAGTGCCGCAGGCTCCTGGTCCGGACCGCCGAGTCCGGGCTGTGACCCGCAAGCTCATCGTCGAGGCGGACGGCGGCTCGCGCGGCAACCCGGGACCGGCCGGCTACGGCGCGCTGGTGACCGATGCGGATAGCGGCGAGGTGCTGGCCGAACTCAGCGAGTCGCTCGGCACCACCACCACCAACAACGTCGCCGAGTACTCCGGGCTCCTAGCCGGGCTGCGCGCGGCGGCTGAACTGGCGCCCGGAGCCGACGTGGACGTCCGGATGGACTCCAAGCTGGTGGTCGAGCAGATGTCGGGGCGCTGGCAGATCAAGGACCCGAACCTGCGTGACCTGGCCGCGCAAGCGCGTGAGGCCGCCAGCCGGCTGCGCCGCGTCTCGTATACCTGGGTACCGCGGGCCCGTAACGCGCGCGCCGACCGGCTGGCCAACCAGGCCATGGATGCCGCCAGGCAGGAAAGTAACGCCCTCGCCCCACCCGGCAGCACCCGCCAGGCCAGTGCCGCCGCCGGTCAGGCGAGCGCCGCGGGCGCCGGCGAGGCCCATTCCGACCCGGCCGACCCCGCTGATCCTTCCGACGGGCCGGCCGCTGAGCCGGCTCGCGGCTGGGGGCCCGGCCGCGGCCAGGCCACCAAGACGCTGCTGCTGCGGCACGGCCAGACTCCGCTGTCCGCGGAGCGGCGCTTCGCGGGCCGCGGTGACGTGCCGCTGACCGACACGGGCCGGCGGCAAGCCGCCGCCGCTGCGGCCCGGCTGGCTGCGCGCGGCGGAATCGACGCGATCGTGAGTTCCCCGCTGCGTCGCGCGCGCCGCACGGCCGAAGCGGTCGCGGCGGCCACCGGTGCGCCCATGATGGTGGACGATGATCTCGTCGAGGCTGACTTCGGCAAGTGGGAAGGGCTGTCGTTCGCCGAGGCGAGCACGCAGTCCCCGGACGAGATGACGGCCTGGCTTGCCAGCGCGGACGCGGCACCGCCGGGCGGGGAGAGCTTCGCGGCCGCGGCCCGGCGCGTGCTGGGCGCGCTCGACCGGCTGCTCGCCGCGTATCCCGATCGCACGCTGGTGCTCGTCAGCCACGTCACGCCGATCAAGACGCTGCTGTGCCGCGCGCTGCTCGCGCCGCCCGCCGCGCTGTTCCGCATTCATCTCGACGTCGCGTCACTGTCGGAAGTTGACTGGTTCGCCGACGGTCCCGCCCTCGTCCGGTCAGTGAACGACACCGCGCATCTGCGCTGACTCAAGCGGCCGGGAAAGCGCGCCGTCGCTGCGCAGGTAACACGCGTTCGCGCACGCGCTGCGGCACGATTGGAGCGGCATTCACGCGCGTTCTCTTGCAATCATGTCTGCTTTAGTTCCGCTTGAGTTCAATGTTCTCCCATTGCGACGGCTACGAAGTGTGTAAGACGCGGTTACTCGTGGAATAGCACTTGCGTAATTGATCACGACGGGGGGAAATCAGTGCCTGTACAGACCACGACCGGTGCGACCGCGCGGCGCAAGCCCGCGAGTTCCGGTAACACGCGGTCGGTGAGCACCAGCGCCACCAAGCGCTCGGCGGGCCGACCTAAGACCACGGCCTCCGCTCGGGCGACCGGGGCCAACTCATCCACCCGCGGTACCGCCGCACGGTCGGCGCGCAGCACCACCGCGCGCTCGGCGACCGGCACCGCCACGAGCACCCGGAGCACCAGCGCCACAGGAGGGCGCACCCGGGGCACCGCTGCCCGCAGTGCGACTGCTCGCAGCACCACTGGCCGCAGCACCGCTGCCCGCAGCGCTTCAGGGCGCGGCACCACGGGCCGCGGCACCACGGGCCGCGGCACGGCCACTCGGAGCACGCGGACCTCGTCTGCGAGCGGGCCGACGTCTGTCGCGGCGGCGAGGACCGTCTCGTCCGCGGCGACCAAGGTCACCACGGCGGCGACCAAGATGACCGCGGCCGCCACCCGGGCCAGCTCGTCTGCCAAGACGATGTCCACCGCCATGCGGTCCATGAACACCGCCACCAAGGCCATGACCACGGCGGCCAAGGCGCTGAACACGGCGGCCAAGACAATGGCGGCGGCCAAGCCGGCGGCGCCGCGGCCGGCGGCAGCCCGAGCCAGTCGAACGGGCTCCGCCGCGTCGCGGCGGACGTCATCGTCCCGGTCGGCCCGGTCGGCCGCCGGCAGCACCCGGACCGCCACGCGGCGGCCGGGTACCTCGACCAGGCCGAGCACCATCCGGTCCAGCGCCGCCAGGGCGAGCGGCGCCCGGTCGAGCGCCAAGGCCAGCACGGCCAAGCCCAGCGCCAAGGCCAGCACGGCCAAGCCCAGCACCTCGGCCAGCACGGCCAAGGCCAGCACGGCCAAGGCCAGCACGGCCAAGGCCAAGAACGGGACTACGAACGGCGCCAAGAACGGGGCCCCGGCCAAGCCGCGAACCGCGTCCAAGGCCAGCACCCGGCCCGGCGCCAGCCGGCCCAGCAGCTCCCGGCCGACGTCCAGCCGGCCGAAGTCGGCAGCGTCCCGGCGGACACCGCCGCTGACGGTCGCGCCGTCCTCGACCTCGCGCGAGGAGGAGTACGGCGGCCTGCTGGGAGGTCTGATCCGGTAGGGGCCGTCCCGGCCTGGCTGGCCGCGGTTGCGGGGGAGCGCTCGTTCCCTCGCAACCGCGGCTGCCTGCTGTGCGCGTGCCCTTTCGCCGGGCCGGCCCCGAACAGCCCCGCCTGGCCCCGCGGGCCGCGGGGCCAGGGGAGACGCCCTATCCTGAACCCAGCGACGGGCGAGTCGGCCGGGCGGCCGCGTCGCTGCCCGCATGGGCAGCGCCGAGGAAGGTCCGGGCTCCGCAGGGCAGGGTGGTCGGTAACACCGACCCGGGGTGACCCGCGGGAAAGTGCCACAGAAAACAGACCGCCTCCGGCCTGGCCGGAGGTAAGGGTGAAACGGTGGTGTAAGAGACCACCAGCGCCCGGGGTGACCCGGGCGGCTTGGTAAACCCCACCCGGAGCAAGGTCAAGAAGGGCCCGCGTCCCTAGGAAGCAGGCCCGCGCGAGCGCTTGAGGGCGGCCCGCCCGATGCTCGCGGGTAGACCGCAGGAGGCTGTCGGCAACGGCAGTCGTAGATGGATGGCCGTCGGCCCGCGCAAGCGGGCGCACAGAACCCGGCCTACAGGCCGACTCGCCCGTCGCCCGATCCCTGACCTGCGGTGGAGCGCACGCGCCAGCCCGGCTGGGGCATATTCCGGGCACACTGGCTGGCCGGGGAACGCTGTCAAGACGGGATTGACAGTGTTTGCGACACTTCGAGTAGTCCCCACCGGAATGCCCGGCCGGGCGTCTGGCGCGTGTGCAGGCATCAGGGCGTCTCGTCCTGGTCGGTGCCGAATGCCCTGTCGAGGGCGTCACGCGCCCGGCCGCTGGCCTCCGGCACCAGGTGGCCGTACAGGTCAACGGTGGTCGTGATCGACTTGTGGCCGAGCCACCGGGCACTACCGAACCAAACGGACGGGCGGCGTCAGGCCACACCGGACCACAAGTAGCGGGCGCCGATGGCGATCACCAGGACGCCCATCACGCGGCGGATCAAGAGATCCGGGAGCCGGGACTGAAGCCGGGCACCGGTATAGGCACCGGCCAGGCCACCAGCGCCCAGCGCGATACCCGTGGGCCAGGAGGGAGCCACAGACCCGTGATGGTGGAGCGACAAAATCGTGAAGGTGATCACGCCAGCGACCGAGGTCACGAACGTGGAGGCCAGGGCAGCGGGCGCGACCTCGGCAGGCCGCCTGCCAGATCCGATCAGGATGGGTGCCAGGATAGAGCCGCCGCCGATTCCGTAGATCCCGCCGACGCACCCCACCACGGCCGCCAAGACCACCAGGACCGGGGCCGGAATCAGCCGGGCCGGGTGGTCGGACTCGCCCGAGGGAGATGGCCGGGTCAGCGCCAGCCAGATACCAAGCGGGACCAGGACGGCGGCGACCACTAGGTCGAACACCCGAGGGCCGGGCAGCAGCTCGACGCGGATGACCGATCCAGCGATAACACCGGGCAGCGTCCCGGCGATGAGGACCAGGGCGAGGCGGCCGCCAGTCTGGTGCTGCCGCCAGTACCGGTACAGCGCTCCGGGGGTGGCGACCACGTTGTAGAGCAGGTTGGTCGGGGTGACAGCCGGGCTCGGCGTGCCCAGCACGCTGACCTGAAACGGCAGCAGCAAGACCGCGCCAGAGATCCCTGCAGGAGTTGCCAGCACGGCGACCACGTAAGCGGCGAACAGGGCGACGACTTCAGTCCAGCCAGTCCCGAGCACCCGGTCACGGTAGCGGGCATTTGACCTGCTCAGCACATGTTTACCGCCAACCGCACCGGGCGGCTCCGGACAGGCATACCGCGTCAGCGCCGGATGCAGACCGCATGGATCGCCTCTGCGCCCACCAGTCGGTGAAGCCCGCCGCATCTGCGTTAGAGTCCCAGGATGCCGATGTTCCGGATCAAGGAGGCGGCTAGTCTTCTTGGGGTCAGCACCGACACTTTGCGCCGGTGGGCGGACGCAGGACGGATCGCCACGACCACCGACGCCTCAGGGCGGATGGCCGTCCAGGGGACCGCGCTCGCCACGCTAGCGCAGGAGCTGGCCGTGTCAGCCGACCACGAGGAAACCAGAGTGGTCGTGGCCCACTCCACACGGAACAGGTTCAGCGGTCTGATCTGCCGGGTCACCCGCGACACCGTGATGGCTCAGGTAGAGATTCAGGCCGGACCGCACAGGTTCGTGTCACTGCTCAGCCGCGAGGCCGCCGACGAGCTCGGCCTGGAGCCGGGAATGCTCGCGGTCGCGGCCGTCAAGGCCACCAACGTCTCCGTCGAGATCCCCCAGAGCAGCTAAGGCCAGTCCGCCGCCTGGACGACGGGATTACCGTCGTATTCAGCTCCGATCTGGCCCGCGCGGCCCAGACGGTTTCAGCTGCCTTCGGCGCGCCGCGATCCCAGTGCTCTATGACTGGCGGCTGCGCGAATGTGATTACGGCGAGCTGCCGCTGCGCTGGAACGGGCAGCGGGTCCTCATCATCGGTCGCCAGCCGCTGGGACCTGGACCACTTCATTGGCGGCGTCTTCATCGGCGGCCTCCCCCTGGAGGACCTCACGCAGCAGGACTTCGCCTGGCAGGAAGGATGGGGGAACCGGGTCAGTCCGGCTGGCGGACGGGCTTGGTGAGCCTGACGTCTTCTTCCTGGTAGCCCAGGGCGGCGTAGAGCTTGCGGGCGGGCTGATTGGCGGCCCCGGTCTCCAGGGTGATGTAGGGCAGGTCGCGGCCGGCCGCCCATTTCTCGGCGGCCGCCATGAGTTGGCTGGCTATCCCGCGGCGTTCGGCTCCCGCCCGGACGGCCAGTTCGCCGACGTAGGCATCGACCTGCCCGGTGAAGTGGGCTCGCTCGCTGACGGTGACGATGCCGGCGATGCCGTCACCGTCCTCCGCGACGTAGGCGCCGTGGGCTGGGTGGATGAGGGCATCCAGGGACTCCCGGACCCAGCCCTGCACGGCGGGCAGCACGGTCGCTGGGTCACGCCACGGCGCGACCCACTCGGTGAGCCGCGGGGCAATGGCCATGACCTGGTCGCGGTCTTGCGGCTGGTAGGGGCGGACGCGGATCGCCTGGCGGTCTGTCATGGCGTGAGCCTGCCACGCCGCACCGGCCGGGAAAAACCCCTCTGGCCGCGTGATGCGCCTGCCGCCGGCGCCGTGACGGGTTATCGCGAAGCATTTTGTGGGTGGGGGCAACCAAAACGCTTCACGATCCTGGCCGCCGCCCGCAAGAGAGCGTGGCGAGGCGCGGAATTCGTTTGCGGCGCGCGGGCGGCGGTGCTGGGGTAGGCGGCATGCCGGGTATCACGCAGCAGGCGAGGGCGGCGTTCCGGGAGCAGGGCTATGTGGTGATTCCCGGCGTCCTCGACGACTGGCTCATCGCGGCGGGGCGCGAGCTCGCCGCGGCGATGCTGGCGGAGCAGCCGCCTGAGGACGGCCGGCGCGGCCCGTATTTCCTGTGGCCGCGCTTTGGCCCGGCTGGTCACGGGCTGCTGGACTTCTACCGGGATGCCGGGATCGGGCGGATGGCCGGCCGGGGACGTTCACGCTGCTGGCCGGGGTGTGGCTATCCGACCAGCGGCAGCGGGACCGCGGCAACTTGTGGGTCTGGCCGCGCACGCACCTGCGGTTCGGCGCCTACCTAGCCCAGCATGGCGCCGACGCGCTCAGCCGGGTGGAGGACATGAGCCCAGGCCCGTATCCGAAGATCGATCTGGGCGAGCCGGTGCAGGCAACCGGGCCGCCGGGCAGCGTCCTGCTGGCGCACTACCTGCTCGCTCACAACCTGGGCGGCCACGAGGGGGCGGCCGGGTCGGGCGCGCGGCAGACGGTCTACTACCGGCTGCAGGCGGCCGGCCACCAGGACCGCTGGCGCGAGGCAGTGACCAGCCCGCTGCTCGAGTTCGGCTAGGTCGTCCGCTGGGACTGGCTGGCTGGCGGATCAGCAGGCCGCCCGCCGCGGAAGTCAGCCGATCCGGGTCGCGTGACCGGCCCAGTACGGAGCCCGGAGCTGGCGCTTGAGGATCTTGCCGGAGCCGGTGCGGGGCAGATCCTCGAGGAACGACACCGAGCGCGGGGACTTGTAACCGGCCAGGTGCTCGCGGGCGTAGGCCATGACATCCGCCGCGGACACCGTCGCGCCGGGGGCGAGCACCACGGCGGCGTGGACCACCTCGCCCCACTCCGGGGACGGGATCCCGAACACGGCCACGTCGAAGATGCCCGGATGCTGCTCGAGCGCCGCCTCGATCTCGGCCGGGTAGATGTTCATCCCGCCCGAGATGATCATGTCGGTCTTGCGATCGCAGATGTAGATGAACCCCTCGTCATCGCGGTAGGCGATGTCGCCGACGGTGTGAAAGTCGCCCTGGCGCGCCGCCTCGTAGCTATCGGGCTGCTTGTAGTACTCGCTGAAGACCTGCGCTGAGCGCACGTAGAGCTCACCGGGGTGATCGGGACCAGACTCCGCTATTTCCCGGCCTTCGGAGTCCAGCAGAGCGATCTCGACTCCAGGAGCCGGCTGCCCGCACGATCCGGGCTTGCGGAGCTGGTCGCGGGGCTGCAGGACGCAGCTCACGCCGAGCTCGGTGGAGCCGTAGATCTCCCATAGCGAGTCGGCGGGAAAGTCGGCCAGGTAACGCTGCTTGAGCGCGAAGCTCCACGGCGCGGCATTGGCCAGCATCCGCTTCATCGACGTGCGGTCGTAGCGGTCCTTGACTTCGGCGGGCAGCGCGCAGACGAGCCGGATCGGCGGCGGCGCGGAGAAGGTGGAGCTGACCCGGTAGGTGTCCACCAGGCGCAGCCAGTCCTCCGCGTCAAACCTCCGCTGGACGACGATCGTCTGGCCGAACGCCAGCCCGGCGGCCATGAAGGCCGAGGGTCCGCTGTGGTAGAGCGGGCCGGAGGTGAGGTAGACGTCGTCGGACGCGTACCCGATCAGGCTGACCAGGGCCAGGGCGGAGGCCTCGTCCACGCGGTGGCGCAGGGCTCCCTTGGGCTTCCCGGTGGTGCCTGAGGTGTAGATCATCGTGGCTCCGCCGCCCTCATCGGCGGCTGACGGCTCGGACGGCGCCGCGGCGACGAAGTCATCGCCGAGCACCTGGCCGGCCATCTCGGCCGGGGGCGGCCCCCCGAAGATGATGACGTGCCGGAGCGTGTCGGCCTGACCGTCAGGCAGGGCCAGCAAGCAGGCGTACTCGGCGTCCACGTACGCGACGGAGGCGTCGCTGTGGCCGATGATGTGGCGGGCTTCCTCCGCCGTGAGCCGGTAGTTGAGCGGGACGGCGACCGCGCCGATCTTGCGCGTGGCGGCCATGACCGCAAGGACCTGCGGCGAGTTCGGCCCGCACCAGATGACCTTCTGGCCCGGCCCGGCGCCGAGCGAGGCCAGCGCGTGAGCCAGCCGGTTGGCCTCCGCCTCCAGCTGCGCGTACGTCCACGAGACGATCACGCCGCCGTGGTCGTCGATGACCGCGGGCTTGTCGGGCTGGCTGGCTGCGTAGGCAGAGAGGATGTCTGGCATGCGACCCCTGTCCTTCAACTCGGGCGGCCCCGGCTGCGCTCTTTGCCTACCCTGCACGGGTTCACGCGGGTTGTCATCAGTCACTGGCGATCATGAGCCGGACGGGGAGCCGCCGACCAGCCCGGCGTCGTAGGCGGCGATGACCAGCTGGGCCCGGTCGCGCGCCCCCAGCTTCATGAGCAGCCGGCCGACGTGCGTCTTGGCGGTGGACAGGCTGACGTGCAGGCCGGCGGCGATCTCGGCGTTGGACAGGCCGCGGCCGATCAGGGTCAGGACCTCGCGCTCCCGGTCGGTTATCTCCGCCAGGGCGGCCGCCGGACGGGGCCGGGACTCGGCACGCGCGGTGAACTCGGCGATCAGGCGGCGGGTGACGCCAGGGGACAGCAGCGCGTCGCCGGCCGCAACCACCCGGATGGCGGCCAGCAGCTCGGCCGGCGGGGTGTCCTTGACCAGGAAGCCGCTGGCCCCGGCCCGCAGCGCGGCGAAGACGTACTCGTCGAGGTCGAAGGTGGTCAGGATCAGGACCCGGACGGCGGAGGTCTGCGCGTCGCTGGTGATCTGCCGGGTCGCTGCGATCCCGTCCAGGCCGGGCATCCGGATGTCCATGAGGACCAGATCGGGCTGCAGGCTCCGGGCGAGCTCGACGGCCTGCGCGCCGGTGGCCGCCTCGCCCACCGAGACCAGGTCCGGCGCGGTGTCCACCAGCACGCGGAAGCTGCCGCGCACCAGCGCCTGGTCGTCGGCGACCAGCACGCGGATCGTCACGCGGCGGCACCCGCCAGCGGGAACCTGGCGGTGACCCGGAAGCCGCGTCCGGGCAGCGGGGCGGCCTGCAGCTCGCCGCCGTACATCTGGACTCGCTCGCGCATGCCCGCGATGCCGTGGCCGTCCCCCCCGCGGCCGTCCCCCCCGCGGCCGTTTCCCCCGCGGTTGGCAGCCCCGTGGTTGGCAGCCCCGTGGTTGGCAGCACCGTGGCCGGTGCCGCTGTCGGTGACGGCCAGCAGCAGCATCTCCCGCTGGTAGGTGACCGTGACCTGGCAGCTGTCCGTGGCCGCGTGCCGGATCACGTTGGTGATCGCCTCCTGGATCACCCGGTAGGCGGCGAGCTCCAGCCCGGCTGACAGCGGCGGCCGCTCGCCGCAGACGTCGAGAGTGACCCGGACGCCGGCCTCGGCGGTGCGCTTCACCAGGCCGTCCAGGTCCGCCAGTCCCGGCGTAGGGACCAGGGACACGGCCGCCACGGGCGCCGCGGCGCTCTCGTCGGCCCGGAGCATGCCGAGCAGCGCCCGCATCTCGCCCAGCGCGCCGCGGCTGGTCTCCTCGATGGAGGCCAGCGCGCGGGCGGCCTCGTCGGGCCGCGTGCTGGCGACGTAGTTGGCCACTCCCGCCTGCACCGCGATCAGGCTCATGGTGTGCGCCACCACGTCGTGCAGCTCGCGGGCGATCTGCAGCCGCTCCTCGCTGCGCGCCCGGCGTGCCTCGGTCAGCTGCTCACGCGCTCGTCGCTCGGCCTGCTCCCGCTGGGCCGCCGCATGCGAGCGCTGCTGCTCCGCCGCATAGCCAATCAGCCAGGCGATCGCGACGAGCGGCCAGCTGGCCAGCAGCAGGCCGGCGGCGGCGCCCGGCAGCGGGGTCACGTGCGGGCCGCCGAGGAAGACAGCCATCCCGGCGCCGACGGCCAGCAGCGTGGCCGCGAGCAGCCACAGCGCCTCCCGGCGCGGCCGCCGCAGCGGGATCAGGTAGATCACGAACGCCACCGCCAGCACCGGGCCGGGCGAGGTGCTGATGGCCGTGGCCACGGCCGCGCTGAGCACCACCAGCGCGAGCACGCTGCGGGGCCAGCGTCGCCGGAACGCCGCTGGCAGTACGCCAGCCGCGATGACCAGGGCAGCGGCCCAGCGTGGGATGCCGGGCAGGTAGGCCGCCTCCCGGAAGATAACGGCGGATGCCAGCGCGAGCAGCGCCGTGGCCGCGCAGTCGATCGCGACCAACTGCGCCGGCCGCAGCGGCCGGAGCAGCGGCACGCGAACGGGATCCATGCCCTGACCGTAGCCCGGCCGCCGCGGGCTCCGCGTCGTACCGGAGACCGACGCGGCCTGGTGTACCTGAGGCCAGCGGCCGCGCCCAAGCCTGTCCCGTAGCCCGATGTTCCCGGCGGCCGCCCGCGGCACCGTGAGAGCCATCGCTACGAAGGAGGACCCGATGATGTGGCTGACCTGGCGCCAGTTCCGCGGTCAGGCCATCGCGGCGGCGGCCGGGCTGGCCGTCCTGGCGGTAGCTCTCGGCGTGACCGGCCCGCACCTGGCCCGGCTGTATGCCGCCAGCGGGCTGGCCAGCTGCTCGGTCCGCGGGAGCTGCGCGGCGCTCACGGCCGCCTTCCTGAGCCGGGTGACGTCCGACGCCGTCTACCCGGCCCTGTATTTCCTGGGAGCGGGAGTCGTGTATGCCGGGCCCGCTGTCATCGGCATGTTCTGGGGCGCGCCGCTCGTCGCGCGCGAGCTTGAGGTCGGCACCTTCCGGCTGACCTGGAACCAGAGCGTCACCCGGGTCCGCTGGATGGCCGTCAAGCTCGGCCTGGTCGGCCTGGCCGCCGTGGCGACCGCCGGGCTTCTCAGCATCATGACCACCTGGTGGGCCAGCCCGATCACCCGGGCCGGCGGCCTGCCCATCGGCCTGAGCCAGCTCAGCCGGTTCTCGCCCGTGGTATTCGCCACGAGCGGTATTACCCCGATGGGCTACGCCGCGTTCGCGTTCGTCCTCGGCGCCGCCGCCGGCATGCTGATCCGCCGCACCGTGCCCGCCATCGCGGTCACCCTGGCCATCTTCGCCGCCCTCCAGGTGCTCGTGCCGCTGGCCGTCCGACCGCACCTGCTGGCCCCCGTGCACGTCACCGCGCCGGTCGACGTCAACCTCCAGGACAGTCAGGTGGCCAGCAGCGGCCAGCTGACCGTGCCGGTGAACCTGCCGGGCGCCTGGGTCATCTCCAATCAGACCATCACCCCGGCGGGCCGCGTGTTTGTCCTGCCGGTCATCCCGGCCTGCCAGTCGGGCACCCAGCGGGCCTGCGACGCCTGGCTGGCCCGCCAGCACCTGCGGCGGCGGATTGCCTACCAGCCGGCGAGCCGTTTCTGGGCGTTCCAGGGTTACGAGACCGCGATCTTCCTGGCCCTCGCCCTCGGCCTCGCCGCCGGCTGCATCTGGTGGGTCCGCTATCGCCTGTCCTGACCGGGCCCGCCGGGCGCCCGGCCAGGACGGGCCCCGTATGATCCTGCCGTGCCGGAGGGCCAGATCTCCGTCGATGACCCGCGCGCGCCGGACGTCGTTGACCTGCTGCAGCGCCATCTGGCGTTCGCCCACTCGCACAGCCCGCCGCAGGATGTCCATGCTCTCGGCCTCGACGGCCTCCTCGATGCGGCGGTCACGTTCTTCAGCTTCCGACGCGACGGCCAGCTGCTCGCCGTCGGGGCGCTGAAGCAGCTGGACCGGCACCACGCGGAGCTCAAGTCCATGCACACCGCGCAGGCGGCGCGGGGGCGCGGGATCGGCCGGGCGATGGTCGAGTACCTGATCGGCGTGGCCCGCGAGCGCGGCTGCCGCCGGGTCAGCCTGGAGACCGGCACCATGGCCGCGTTCGCCCCGGCGCGGTCGCTGTACGCGAGCGCGGGGTTCGAGCCCTGCGCGCCATTCGGCGATTACCACCCGAGCCTCAACAGCACCTGCATGACGCTGGCCCTGGACGGGCTCGGGCCAGGTGCCCGGATGGGGCACGGCGCGGCCTCGGACTCTGACGGCTAGGAAACGGACAAGATCCGCCACCGCTCGCCGGGCCAGCATGATCAGCCGGGTCATGGGTCGCCGCTGCTGTTCGCGAGGAGATTGCCGCGATGGGTCATCCCCGGAGGCGGGCGAGCGCTTTGATGACTGGTTCTGTCCCGTCCTCGCGAGCGAGCCGACTCGCCTGCGCCTGCGCCCGGTAGGACGGGCGGGTAACCGCATCCCGCATTGCGGCGGTGAGCGCCGGGGCGGAGAGCCTCTTGTAGGGGATGGGCGGCGGCCCCGTGCCAAGCGCAGCGAGCCGGGCCGCCCAGAACGGCTGGTCGCCGAGCTTCGGCACGCTCACGGCAGGGATTCCGGCGCGGAGTTGTCGAGGAAGCCGCGCAGGCGGGCGTCTGTCGTCATCGCCACGATTTCCGCCAGCAACTTCAGCGAGCCGCTGGCGCGCACCGACGCGCTATTCCTCACCGTCACCACCGGGCCATGTCGAAGACACTTTCATGCAATCGATCACGACCGGGCCGGGCCTATGCGAAAGCCCGAGGCTAGAGGATGTTGATCGCGCGGGAGATCACGAGCGCGGCCAAGGCGAGGGACGCTGCCGCTTCGAGCATCATGAGGGCCTTGGCCCATGGTTTGATCGCTGAAGTCTCGGCAGGACTGAAGGCGGTAGAGGTCCAGAACGACAGGGACAGATAGTCGAGGAAGCGCGGTACCCAGCCGGGGGTCACGTAATCCGTGTGCTGCATCTCCGGGAAGACAAACGCCGGGTTCTGGTCCGGGTAATGTGCCCGTGCGGCGGCGCCACCGCGATCGAGGTCCCAGTACCACAACGCGAACGCGATCACGTTCGTGGCCCAGATCACGCCGCCGGCGGCCAGCTCCCCGGCTGGGTTATTCGCATAGAGCTTGCTGTTGGTCAGGATGTCCACCACAAGCCGGCCGGCGGCCAGCAGGTTCGCCAGAGTGATGACCGCAATGACGATGCCCATGAGCACCCGCAGCCAGGTTTTCTGCCGGTCAATGCGGCCTGGGTCACCGGCGATCAGCACTGCCAGCAACGTGAGCAGCACCACCGGGATCACCCATACGGGCTGTACCCGGTACCGCGCAGGGAGGACCACGTGCAGGCCGACGACAGCGATGATCGCCAAGGCGATCGGCCACCAGTGCTCACCCCGTTCGGCAGCCGGGGCCAGCTCGATCGCGGGCCAGCGGGGCGTCTTTCGCTCGGCAGGCATACTCCATGATGATCACGGCATAGCTGAAGTCAACCGTGCGGGACCCAGCCGAGCCGTGTCCGCCCGCCAAAAGGCACTGGCCACGGCCTGTGGGATGCCAAGTCTGTAGTGCGGGCCTTGACCTGGCCTTTCATGCTGCTCGGTGTGCTCGCTGGTGCATCCGCAGTGTCGGGGGCAGGCTGTCGCAGAACAGCTGATCAGGGCCGGCCAGCCGCCGAGCCGCGCGAAGATCAGGTACAGCAGGCGAAGGGGCAGTTTCAGGCGTCGGCGACTCTGCCGGCGCCCGGCTGCCGGCAGAGCCATTCCGCAAAGGACCTGGATTCATCCGTGCCAGGTTGCGCGCCGCCGGGCAGGGCTTGGGCGAACACGAGCGCGGCGGTGGCCTGGAGTTCGCTGCGCAGCAGGTGGGGGGCGCCGGTCGCCTCGAAGCCGAGGGACCACCAGTCCTGGCCATTCACGCGAACTTCGGTGAGTTCCACCCTGCACTCCGGCTGCTGGCCCGGCCCCGGGACGCGCGCCACGAGCGGCCCGCTGGCCCGCGAGAACCGGCTAATGCGCCGCCTCTTGCGTACTGCCCTCCAGTCGGCCGGTTCGCCGCGGTCCTGGACGGGCGCGCAGAAGGGAAAGGACCACTTCTGCCAGGACTCCATGCGTCCGCGGGCCCGGCCGGCCACCTCGAGGATTCCCGGGCTGCCGCGGTACACCTTCACCTCCAGCGCCCCGCCCCCGCGGACCTTCACCGACAGCTCGCGCAACCGCGGACCCAGGAGATAGGTGTCCTCGCGCGACTCCGTCCCGGCCGGGAAGCGTGCGAACCATTCGGCAACCGCGGTCTCCAGCTGGCCCGGGAAGATCCAGCGCACCTCAAGGGTGCGACCTCCTTCGGTGACCGTGCTGTGAGGCGGTTCAGTCGGCATCGCCTTCTGCTCCTGACACGGCCGGCCCCGCGCGCAGCTGCCGCACGCCTGCGCTTGCGTCAGGCCAGCCGGGTACTGCACGGTCCCCATCGCCGGGCCGGGCAGGGCGTCGCCGGGAAGCGCGGATCAGGCGCACCACCAGAGCTCCGGCCAGCAAGCGGGCGGCCTTCGCCAGCACCACTACCCGGTATTCCTCCTTCTCGCGGGAGGGGATGACGGGCTTATTAGCACGCTCCGCGCTGGCGGTGACCACTGCCGGATCCTCAGGACTTGCCGGACTCGTAGACCTCGGTGAACAGGTCACCCTGGGCGGCCCCGGCGGCGGGCTTGTCGCCGCCGCGGCCGCGCAGCACGAAGGCGATGCCTACTGCGACCACGGCGCCGGCGATCGGCCCCGCGAGGTAGACCCAGTAGCTGGTAAAGGTGGTGCTGGCCAGGTCGGGGCCGAACGTGCGGGCCGGGTTCATCGAGGCGCCGGAGATAGGGCTGCCCCACAGGCCGGCCAGGGCGATGTAGCCGCCGACCCCGAAGGCACCGATGATGCCGACGTTCTGGGCCCCGGAGGCGGTGCCCAGGATCACGCTGACCAGGCCCACGGTCAAGATGAATTCCATCCAGAACGCGGCTCCGGCGGAGTAGCCGGAGGCCGGGTAGTTGCTCCCGTACTTGGCCGAGACGTTGATGACAGCGCGCAGGAACAAGGCGGCCAGGGTCGCCCCGGCTAGCTGGGTGATGACGTAGCCCGGGACGCGCCACCACGGGAAGTCGCGGCGCAGGGCGAAGGCGATGCTGACGGCCGGGTTCAGGTGCGCACCGGAGATCTTGCCCATGAACAAGATGATGGCCATGACCGTCAGCGCGGGCGCCACGACCGCGGCGCCGTGGCTGATCACCCCCGGGAAGGCGTGGCCCATCATCCCCCCGCCGGCCGCCGCCAGCACTAGAAAGAAGGTGCCGAGCAGCTCGGAGAACAGCCGCCGCCACTCCTGCCGCGGGTCGTTGAAGTCGGTGATGCGGTCGATGAGGTTCTTTTCGTAGCGGGCCAGCGGGCCTAGCGGGCTCGGCGTGGGTGCTTGCTGTCCGGTGGTCATGGCTGCCTCCCTTCGGGGTCAGGGTGGAGAACACGCGGCCGGGCACCAGAGACGGGATGGCAGGTCATCACAGCCTTCTCCGGGGTGAGCCTGGCTGACAGCCAGCTGGTTGCCTGCCAGCACCCCGGCCGCGGCGAGCAGCTGCAGGACGGCCGCGAACAGGACCAGGCCGTAGCCGTGGCCTTCCGCGTGCCGCCCGTCCGCGCCGCTGTCCGGGTTGATGGGTTGCCGATGTCATTGTGACCCCCCATTCCGCAATCGCCGGAACCTTGATCCCGCGGTCCCTTACCGACGCCATCACGATCCACCTCCTGGGGCGCAGCGGCATCCCCCCAAAGGGATGAAAAGGGACAGGCCGCCTCTCGCCGGTCGAGGAGGCCGAGATCTCGCGAGCACGAGACCGCCCCGGCTTCTGGACCTGGCACGGACGGCAGGCCATGGACAGCCATCCCAAGTGCCAGGACGCTCATGCGAGAGATCGATGAGCTGCTCAGGCGTCCCCCCGGCCCGGGACCATGGCCGGCGTGGCCCGGGCGCTTCGGGCCGGCTGTCGAATGAGCGCGGTCCAAGCATTTAGGGAGTATCGGCGCTGATTGCCGCCTCACGCTGCCAGGCGGTCGCCCGGTCCCGTGAGCTGGGATTCCTGGAAGGGCGACGACTAGTCTTTCATGCCATCGGGGGGATGAAGCTCACCCCCGCACGAGGTCGAATGGTCCTCGACAGCGAACGGAGGCACATGGGCGAGAGGGCGAGATTCCAGGAGACCCTGCGCAAGCTGGCGATGATCGACGAAGGCTTCGTCCAAGACCAGGCCGGGCTCAGGCTAGGCCCGGCCCGGACATCGGCCCTGGACCCCAAGACCGCGGCGTTGCTCCAGCTAGGGGCGTCGGTGGTCATCGGCTCATCGGCGGTCTGCCTGGAATGGAGCGCCACCCGGGCGATGGCGGCGGGCGCGACCGAGGACGAGATCGCCGACGTGCTGCTGGCGATCGCCCCGGTGGCCGGGCTCGGTCGGGTCGTCTGCGCCGCTCCCGATGTGGCGACCGCGCTCGGGTATGACATTGCGGCCGCGCTGGAGGAACCGGATGATCACTGACGGCTCCTCAGCTGGTCATGTCGCCCTGTCGATGGACCGGTGGCTCGTTCTGCCCAGGAGACGCCGGTGAGCAACCCAGGGCAATCGGATGTGCGGATCGGTAGCGACAGCGAGCGCAGATCTTCGTGCAGCCTGCAGCTCCAGCGCAGTTCGCGGCTGCTGAGGGACCGCTCGGGGTCGATGGGCACCTCGGTCCGGCTGAGCCCGATGACCGCAGGCAGCTCCATGCTCAAGCCGCTCCGCGGTGCCGGGGCCAGCAGATCGGGACGCAAATGATCGTCCTCAGCCTCGTTCTCATCGGCTTGGCGATCACGCTCGAACCCATCCCGCTCACCGCGTTCATCCTTGTTCTCGCGTCCAAGGGCGGCGTGCGGAAGGGTGCCGCGTTCATCTTCGGCTGGCTCCTGTCACTCGTGATCGTGATTGCGTTCACGGTGCTCGTCACCCAGAACAAGCCGCCGAAGCCCAGCACGGCTCCCTCGCTGGCAGCACTCGCAGCCAAGCTCGCCATCGGCGCCGGGCTGCTGGTGATCGCGATCCGGCATTACCGGAAGATGGGGAAGCCGAAACCGCCGAAAAAGCCCCCCAGGTGGCAGACCGGCATCGACCACATGACGCCGTGGTATGCCATCGGGCTCGCCCCGCTCACCCAGCCCTGGGGACTAGTTGCTGCGGGTGTCTCGGTCATCGTCGAGGCCAAGCTCTCGTCCTGGGAGAGTTACCTAGCGCTCGTGCTGTTCTGCGTCATCGCCACATCCTCGATCCTCGCGCTGGAGATCTACGCCGGATTCCGCCCCGAACCAGCGCAACAGTTCCTCGCCCGGATGCGGCACTGGATCGATACCCATACTGACCAGGTCATCATCATCGTGTCCCTGGTACTCGGCTTCTGGCTGGTCGCGAACAGCATTTACTACCTCGTCACCTAGCTGCGGCTCTCACCGGATCCCTGTGAGGCCAGAACTCGGCTACAGGCCTCGACCTCGCCTTCTACGCGCGCTCCCGAGTCAATTTAAGCCGGGGCAGTCTCGTTCGTAGGTGACCGTCTGAAGCTTGCGCGGCTTGGTCTCCGAGCTGGGCGAAGACGAGCTGGTGCGGGCGGATTGGATAGTCAAGGCCCGTCGTGTCGTGCGATAGTGGCCAGTAGATAGGCGCTGCCCTAGATCCCGACAGCGCGCGCAACTGCTTGCCGGGGGACAAGTGAGCAGTGCATGTTGCTGTGTCGTCACCGACGAGTCTGCGGCTAACCGCCAGAGTGCTGCCCCCGCACTGGGCCGCCGGGCGCTTGGACGGCGGCAGGCCGTGTTGCCCGGGGAGCCGCTGACGACAGGCGCTGCGGAGCAGGACGCTTCTCAGGCTGGCGTTCGGGCTGAGTCCCTGGCGCCGGGTGCTGCTCCTTGGAGACAGCAGCGGGGGAGTTCCGCCGCGCTAATCGGCTTCCTGGCGGAGAAAGTTCTCAGCCGTCAGCCCGCCCGGCTCTGCGCATCGTTGTGTGCCGCCATCTCCGGGTCGGCATCATGGACGGCCGGATGGAAGGCGACTACACCGAGGCATTCGAGCTTGTCTGGCCCCGCTGCGGTGGCGATCCCTGCCTGGATTACTCCGAGATCCCGTCCCGGCTTCAGTGGCTCCGCGGGTCGCGCATGCTGGAGGCGACCCTCGCAGCCCATGGCAAGCACCTTGGATTGGCCCCTTCACCGAACCGGGCAATACCCTGAAGTCCAGGTGCCTGTTCTGCAGAGTGGGGCTGGAGGTCACTGGTGACGTCCGTTATCTCCGGCAGGGGTCATGCGACCGCTCCAAGACTCAGCTTCGAGCTATCCAATTCGAAATTCGAGTTCCCGCGGGGCCGTCCGGGAATCGTCGCCCGGACAGCCCTGGTCGATCGGCTTGTTGCTGCCCAAGCGCCCGTCATTACGGTGATCGCACCACCCGGCTATGGCAAGACAACGGTTCTGGCGCAGTGGGCCGAACGAATCGGACCGCGCGTGGCGTGGGTCTCCTGCGACGATGGGGACAACGATCCAGTTGTGCTACTGAGCGCTCTTGCGGTTGCGCTGGACAGAATCGAGCCTCTGGACCCGAAGATATTCCAGACGCTGGCCTCCTCGGGTGCCGGCATTACCGCAGTCCCCCAGTTCGTGTCCGACATCGCCTTGATGCGCCGGCCTGTCACAGTGGTGCTGGACCATGCAGAGGCAGTAACGAACAAGCAGTGCCTAAGCGCGATCGCCGAGTTCGGCCTGCGCCTCCCGCCTGAATGGCAGTTCGCGCTGGCTTCACGCGCCAACGTGCCTCTTCCAGCGGCGCGCTTGCGTGCCCTGGGCGGCATCTTCGAAGTCACCGCCGAAGATCTAGCGATGGGACCTCTGGAGGCGTTCTCATTGCTGAAGGGCGCGGGCGCTGAGGTCAGTGACGCTAACATCCACGATCTCCTGCAACGGACCGAGGGATGGCCCACCGGGCTGTATATCGCCGCGCTAGCCATGAAATCTGGCACCCGGCAGAGAAGCGGTGACTTTACTTTCACTGGCGACGATGTCTTCATGGGCGACTATCTTCGCTCTGAACTCCTCGACCGGGTCTCAGGCGCGGAAGCGTCGTTCCTCACCCGCACTTCGGTTCTGGACAGGATGTGCGGATCTGTCTGTGACGCCATCCTGGCCGAGACGGGATCTGCGCGTGTGCTAGAACGGCTGGAGGACGGGAATCTGCTGGTGGTCCCGCTCGACCGCCGCCGCGAGTGGTACCGCTATCATCATCTGCTCCGAGAGTTGCTGCAGTCGGAACTTCGACGCCGCGAGCCCGATCTGGTCCAGGATCTCCACTTCCGGGCGGCAGCCTGGTTCGAGGCGAACGCGATGCCTGAGACTGCCATCGATCATGCCCAAGCGGCAGGAGACTATGACCGAGTGGCCCGTCTTCTTCTGGACCTGGCCCAGCCGGTCTGGGCTAGTGGCCGGGTCGAGACAGTGCTGCGCTGGATGGAGTGGATCAGGGATATAACCTCAGCTGAGCACTACGGCGCGATCGCTGTGCACGGTTCGTTGATCTTTGCTCTCCTCGGCAAGCCAGGCGAAGCCGAACGCTGGGTCGGCGCCGCCGAACGTGCGTCCTCCACGGGAATTCTTCCGGACGGAAGCACGATGGAGGGCACACTCGCATACCTGCGCGCGATCTCGTGCCGCGGTGGCGTCGGCGAGATGCGGCGGGATGCGCAGACCGCCTGGGAGGGGCTGAGTCCGGCCAGCCCGTACCGGGCGACGATGCTGTATACCGAAGGTATTTCCTACCTGCTGGAGGATGATCCGGCCCAGGCTGGCCCTATTCTCGCTCGCGCATACGAAGTCGCGACCAGCGCCGGCGCCTTGCCATTGGCCGCTCTCATCCTCGCCGAGCAGTGCTACGTGGCAGCCGAACTCGATGACTGGCCCCAGGTGACGGCGCTCGCGCGCCGCGCGATCGCCATAGTAGAGGCCGGGCATTTCGAGGATTACTGGACAAGTGCGCTCGTCTATGCCTGGGCGACTCGGGCTGCGTGGCATGAAGGAGACATCTCCCAAGCAAGGTCTTACCTCGGGCGTGCCTCTCGGCTGAGACCCCTGCTCACCTACGCCCTGCCCGTTGTTTCAGCCCAGGCGCTTCTCGAGATGGCTCACTCATACATCACACTCGCCGACTCCGGTGGCGCCGCAGCGGTCCTGATGCAAGTCCACGACGTTCTCCAGCAAAGGCCAGACCTTGACGTACTCCGCGAACTAGCGGATCAGCTAAAGTCCAGACTCGCCACGATCAAGGCAGGGACCGTCGGTGCGTCGGCACTGACTGCGGCTGAAATGCGGCTCTTGCCCCTCCTGTCCACGCATCTCTCGTTCCGGGAGATCGGCGAGCGGCTGTTTGTTTCCTCTCACACGGTCAAGACGCAGGCGTACTCCGCGTACCGGAAGCTCGGGGCATCGACACGCAGCGAGGCGGTCGCTCGCCTGCACGAACTCGGCCTGGACTGCTAGGACGCATCGGCTACGGACACGCACGCATTTTCAGGCGCCGACGATATCTGGATCATCGTGACCTCAGATCAGCTCAAGCTGCTGGGCTCGGCGGACTGCCTCGCTGCGGTGAGTTACCGCCAGCTTGCGGTAGATGCTTTTGAGGTGCGTCTTGACGGTGTTGATCGAGATGTACATCTCGCTGGCCACCTCAGCGGTGTTCAGCATGCCTGAGACGTGTCGCAGCACCTCCCTCTCGCGGTCAGTGAGCGGCTCGACCACTACGATCGCGGGCTGATCTGGGAGGTCCAACGGAGCCGGGCGGTGATAGCTGCGCGGGGTCTGGCCCACCAGGCGCTCGTAGCTGTGGGCCAGTCCAGGGTCACTCCGTAGCACCTGCGTCATCCAGCCGCGCTCCATGACGACCGGTAGCCTGAACTGCTCACGTTGAGCCAGCCGAAGCGCGGACGCAAGTGACCGATGGCCTCGCGCGCGGTCGCTGCCGTTGTAGCTGAGATGGGCGTCAACTAGCCAGGTCTGCAGCCGTACCCGTTCGGACGCCCCACCATGGGCGGCTAGCGCGGGTGCGAGCGCGCGTGCTGCCTTGCTGGTGTCTCCGGCGGCCGCCCAAGCCTGCGCGTGCATGACCGCCGCCTCCAGCGAGCTATCGCAGTCGACCCGCTCGACTGCGGCGAGCGCTGATCGCATGTCGCCGGCGGCAACGCATGCTCGCCACTCGACTAGGCTCAGCTTTTGCTCGAGCCAGCCCGGAACATACCACCCGGACCGTGCCTTAGCCACGCACTGCGCGGCTGCTTCTGCGCGTCCCTCGACTAGGCCAGCACGTGCGGCTACCAGGCAGGCCACCGCCGCGATCAGCCTGTCCGGGCTTGCGCTGAGGGCGGCGTCCGCCTGCTGGAGAAGACTGCGCGCCTCGCGCAAATCATTGCGCTCCAGGTGTACCCAAGCCAGTGCGACGAGCGCCGCAGGGTTCGACTGCTGAACAGCCGGATACCCCCCGCCAGCCGTGGCCGCCGCTGCCGCCAGGGTGGCCAGCTCCGCAGCGCGGCACAGCCAGCCGCGCATTGTCTCCGCCAGCGCCAGATGCCCAAGGCAGTCGGCTCGTTCGTAGTCCGCACCCGAAGCTGTTGCGATAGCGACCCCCAGATCCAGGACACTGGTCGCCTTCTCGAAATCGCCTGACCACAGCTCGACAGCCCCGCGGCTGGCCAGGACTCGGGCGCTGATCTTAGGATGCCGGACGAGCTTGTCCCCCGAGATCCTGCTGACCAGAACCTCTGCGCGGGTTGCGGTCGCTGCGGCCACCGTAAGGTCACCAGCGCGACGAGAAGCGGCGAGGCGGATCATCGCGGCGGCCAGCCGGCCCGGAGCCTCCTGATCGGCGGGAAGCCGCTCGAGGATGGCTTCCGCGGCAGCCAGCGCGGCGACGGAGGATTCATGCTGGCCAGCGGCCAGCGCGGCTGCAGCGGAGACCAGGTAGGGCTGGGGCTCGGTCCAGGCTTCATCGTCCGGCATGCTCAGGAATTCGGCGGCCAAGGACCGGCTGCCCTGCGGCTCAATAATCGAGCTGATCGCCAGGCCGCCGATGACCATGCTGGTGGCGAGCTGCCAGTCGTCCGCTTGAGCGGCGTGCCGAATCGCGTCGATGAGCGAGCCGTTCCGCTCATAGATGCGAGCGGCTCGCCGATGCAGTTCGGGGATCCGTTTCGGATACTTGCACCTCAGCTTGAGGCGCAACACCTCCGCGAACAACGTGTGATAGCGGTACCACCCGTACCCGATCGGCTGTATGAACGTGTTCGCCCGCGCCAGAGCCGACAGGATCCCCGCGGCCTGGTCGTTGCCCGCCAGTTCGGCGGCGGCCTCAGCGCTGACATACTCCAGGATGCTCGTGCTCAGAAGGACTTCCCGGACCTCAGGCGGCTGGGTGTTGAGAACTTCCTCCACCAAATAGCCAGTCAGGGCACTGTCCTCGGTGATCAGCTCCTTGATGAACTGGTCAGGGTCGGGATGAGCGTCCATGGAGAGCGCGGCGAGGCGGAGGCCGGCCGCCCAGCCCTCAGTTCGCCGTGTGAGGTCCCCGAGTGAGTCCCCTGACACCCTGCTGCCGTGCTGGACCATGAGCAGGGCCGCTTCGGCGACGGTGAAAGCAAGGTCACGTTCCCGGATCTCGGTCAGCTCGTCGGAAAGCCGGTAACGATGCAGCGGCAGCAGCGGATCCATCCGCGAGGAGACCACCACGCGCAGGCCGGGCCCGACGTTCCGCAGTACGAAGTCAAGCCCATGCAGCACATTCGGGTCAGTTAGCACATGGAAGTCATCGAGGGCCAGGATCACCGGCGGGTCCTGGGCGGCCAGCGCCGATACAAGCCCTAGCAAGAACACGTGATCGGCCGCCCGCCCCCGCCCGGCGGCCGACAATACCTTCGGAAGGACAATGCCGGAACGGCGCAGTGCCGCGACCACATAGGACCAGAACACCTCCGGCCGGTTGTCGTAGCGATCCAGGCAGACCCACGCCACCGCCCTGGGTTCCGCCGCCGCCCACAACGCCAGGGCCATCGTCTTACCCGCCCCGGGAGGACCGGTAACAACAGTCAGCGGGCACCACCGCGTACCCTGGCCGATCAGCTCGGTGATCCGCCGGCGCCGCACGGCCCAGTCAGGCACGCTCGGCGCCCTGATCTTAGCTGCCAGGATCAGGTTGCCACCGGAAACGGCTGACCGGCTGGCACGGGCCGCCACCTGCTGGGCCACATCGGTCGCCATCGGAACTCGCCGTCCCCTCTAGCCGCCAGCCTGATGGTCGCTCGCCACGCAGGAGATCACCCGTCAGGGACGCGGGCCACCGTGTCCGGCTGCCAGGGGATCCTCCCTCGCGCTATTGCTACGAAACGCCAGCCGCGCGGCCCGCGCATCCCACGATTTGTATGAAGTGGCAGGTACCGCGGGTAGGTTCACGACCGAGAAGATCACTCAGCGATAATGCCAGCCCGGAAGACCGCGCCAGCACCGCACAACAGGTCGCGTCGGACAGATCGAGTAATCGATCTGCCCGACGGGATCGTCACCCTTCCAGGAGCCCCAGCTCACGGGACCGGGCGACCGCCTGGCTGCGTGTGGAGGCGCCCAGCTTGCGGTAGATCGACATGGCCTCCGACTTGACGGTGTTCCGGGACAGGAAGATCTGGGCGGCGATCTCGGGAAACGACAGGTGCGTGGAGAGCAGCGGCAGAAGCCGGAGTTCGGCACCGGTCAGCGCGGACGCTCCGGGTGCACTTGGACCGCGCTCCTTCGACAGCTGGGTCTGAAGCGCCCGGGCCTCGCCGGCCAGGTTACCGAGGCCGGGCCGGCGCCTGAGCAGCTCATCGATCTCCCGCATGAGCGTTCTGGCCCCGGCGAGGTCGGCGAGCGCGAGGTGAACGCGGGCAAGCTCGATCCGGGCCTGAACGGCGAAGTAGGGGAGTGCATAGGTCAGCAGATGCCGCAGACGCTGTCCAGTGACGAGGTGCTGACGCGCCGCCGGGACGTCTCCCCGATGCATGGCTGTGCGGGCCTGCACCGCGCTGACCAGGGGTGTCGCGTAGCTCTCCTCGATCCCGGCGCGGTGCAAGGCGGCGGCTGCCTGCCCGGCAAGCGCCTCGGCCCGGTCCCATTCGCCGCCTGCCATCGTCGCCAGCGATCGTTCGCACAGCGCGAGCGCGACATCCTCGAGCGCGCCCACTTCCTTTCCGACGCTAACACCATCCTCAAGGGACGCGTCGCCGCCATCAAGGTCACCAGAAAGGACGCGCGCGATCCCCTGCAGGATCGCGGGTGCCGGCGTCACGAAGTTCCCCGCCGCGAACTTCTGCATGGCCTCGTCGGCGTCGGCGCGCATTTGTTTCACCCCGTGTCGGCACAGGAAGGCCCGGAGCAGGGCGCCCCACGCCTCGGCCGAAGGATCATCGGGCCGCGCCGGATCGCCGTACTGCCAGCGATCGACCACGCCGGCCCATCGCTCGGCCTCAACCGGTCGCCCCGTCAACGCGGACAGGAGCGCGGCCAGCACCGCGACCATCGGATGGCCCTCGATTTCGCCCCGGCCCTCCAGCCACCGGAACCACCGCTGGATGGTCGTGACCCGGCCTTGCCGGTGGGCCGGCACCGCGAGTTTCTCTGCCAGGCCAGCGACCTGGTCGGCGTCCTCAGCTGCGATGGAGTACTCCAGCGCCTCCTCGGTCAGACCGTTGCGCAAGCACCAGCCGGCGGCGCGGCGCCGCATGACCGGGATCAGGCCGGGCTCCAGGCGTTCCAGCTCCGCCAGGAGCATGTCGCGGAACAGGTGGTGGTAGCGGTACCACTGCCCGCGGCGGTCCAGCGGCACCAGCAGCAAGTTCGACCGGGCCAGTTCCGCCAGGGCCACGGCGGATCCGCTCACCTCCAGCACCGCGTCACACAGCGGGCCGGACATGCCCTCCAGCACCGCGGTCCGGGTCAGGAACGCCCGCTGCCGGCGGGAGATCCGCGACAGGAACTCCGACTCCATGTATTCGCTCACCAGCCGGTCATCTCCGCCGAAGGAGACCGCCGCCCCGGCCAGGGGGCCGCCTTCCCTGAGGTAAAGCGCTGCGAGGTACAGCCCGGCCGGCCACCCCTCGGTCCGCTGATGCAGTTCGGCGACCTCATCCTCGCCGAGCGCCACGTCCGCGTTGCGAAAGAGCGATGACGCCTCATCAGAGGTCAGCGACAGATCCTTGGGGCCGATCTCCAGGATCCGGCCCTCGGCGCGGAGCCGCGCGATGCGCAGCGGCGGCTCGGCCCGGCCGGCCAGCGCCAGCCGCGAGCCGCCCGGCACGTGATCGGCCAGCACCGACAGCGCGGACCGGCATTCGGAGTTGCGCAGTGCGTGCACGTCATCCAGGACAAGCGCAACCGGCGAGGTCATCGACGAGAACGCCGCCCCCAGCCGCGGGACAACCGAGCCGGGCACCGAACTCACCGGGGACGCAAGCGCGTCGAACACCCGCTCATCGATCGGTTCCACCGCATCGAGCGCTTGCGCGATGTAGGTGAGCAAGACCTTCGCATCGTTGTCCGGCTCCTCGACCGACACCCACGCAAACGCCTGACCGTTGCGCTCGGCCCATTGCGACAGCAGCGTCGTCTTCCCGTAACCCGGGGGCGCCACCACCGAGACAATCGGACGGGAACCGCCTCGTGCCAGCCGTTCGATCAGCAACGAACGACGCACGGTCCCGGGCCGCATCACAGGACGGCGGAGCTTCGACGCGACTAGGTCGAACGCTGGCCCGCCCGGCCGCATCGACCGGCCATCCGGCGTCCGCGCATCGCTTCTGGCCATGTCCCGATGCGCCCCCAGAAAGATCGGTCCCCCCATGATCTTCCCATGCCATAGATCCGGTCAAGCACGGCAAAGGCTCCTCTATGAGCGGGCTGGCCTGCATGTGCGAGAAGAGCCTGCTCACCTTCGGCGAGCGAGCCGGCTGCCCGTTCCGGCAGCGAGGATGGCCCTCCGCCACACCCACGGCGCCCGGTAGCTGGCGTCCATCACCTTGGAGAACTATCACCAGGGTTGACAGAGTGTCGCCGCCGGAAGCCGTAATGTTCGCTGCCGCCGAACCGCGCCGCCGTCACCCGGACCCTCGAATTCTGAGCTGCCGCGAATGCCGTGATTCACCCTGTAAGGGGGATGCCAGCATCCGAGCGGTGGGCTTGTCTTGTACCAACACGACGGAAGCCGCCGTGGGAGGAAACGGCCAGCGGCTTATGCCGCTGCGGTCCGGAGGGGAGTGGTCATGGCGGTAACGGCTGATCGTGCGGCGAAGCGGAAGCCTGGCGCGCGGGCTGCTGTGCGGGGGACTGCGAGGGCCGGGAAGGCGGAGCCTTTGAGCCGCGCGGACCGGGTGGCCAGGGGCAAAGACGCGAGGGCGGTGGCCTCGCTGGACTCGCATGCCGAGTTCCGGCCGGGCCGGTCACGCGATCCGATCGGGCTGCTGCTGGGCCAGGCGGAGTCGCGGGTGCCGGAGCTGGTACCGGTCCGGCACGGGCGGATGCTGGTGTCCCCCTTCACGTTCTACCGGGGCGCTGCACTGCCGATGGCGGCGGACCTGGCCGGCACGCCCGCCTCGGGGCTGCGGGTGCAGTTGTGCGGGGACGCGCACCTGTCGAACTTCGGCGCGTTCGCCTCGCCGGAGCGGAACCTGGTCTTCGATGTCAACGATTTCGACGAGACCCTGCCCGGACCGTTCGAGTGGGACGTCAAGCGGCTGGCCGCGAGCCTGGCCGTGGCCGGACGGGACAACGGCTTTCCCGCCAAGGCTCGCCGCAAGGCCGCTCTCGCGGCGGCAGAAGGCTACCGCCTGGCCATGCGGGGGTTCGCGGAGCAGCCGTTCCTGGATGTCTGGTATGCGCACCTGGACATCGAGCCGGCCATCGGGCAGTTCAGGTCCGGGGTCAATGCGAAAAAGCTTAAGGCGTTCGAGAAGCTGATGGCCAAGGCGCACACCCGCGACAGCACCCAGGCGCTGGGCAAGCTCACCACCGTGACCGACGGGCGGCGGCGGATCATCAGCACCCCTCCGACGATCGTCCCGGTGGAGGAGGTCTTCGCCGATGTGCAGGCCGACGCGATTTACGAGCAGGTCCGCGGCGTCCTGGGCAAGTACCGGCGCACCCTGCAGTCTGACCGGCGGCACCTGCTGGAGCAGTTCACGCTGGTCCAGGTGGCCCGCAAGGTCGTCGGGGTCGGCAGCGTCGGCACCCGTGCCTGGATCCTGCTGATGGACGCCGCCGACGGCGTCGAGCCGCTGTTCCTGCAGGCCAAGGAGGCCCAGCCGTCGGTTCTCGCCCAGTACTGCGGGCGCAGCCAGTACAGTAACCAGGGCGAGCGGGTCGTCGCCGGGCAGCACCTGCAGCAGGCCCAGAGCGACATCTTCCTGGGCTGGACCCGCATCACCGGCCCGGACGGGGTGGACCGCGACTTCTACGTCCGCCAGCTGCGGGACTGGAAATTCTCCGTGCCGACCGAGGTGATGCTCCCTCCGGGCATGACGGCCTACGCCCGGCTGTGCGGATGGACCCTCGCCCGCGCGCACGCCCGCTCCGGGGACCGCATCGCGCTGGCCGCCTACCTCGGCGGCTCCGCCGAGTTCGATGAGGCCGTCGCCGACTTCGCCGAAATCTACGCCGACCAGAACGAACTCGACTACGCCGCGCTCCAGGCCGCCGTCAAAGACGGCAAGGCCCAGGCCACCACCGGAATCTAAGATGCCAGGCCCGTTCCTCCGTTCTGCGACCGGTCCGGGGATCAGGACGAACAGCATTGCCGGGCGCGCCCGGGCCAGCCGAGTTCGACGCCGCAGTCGATGACGGATCGTGAGAGGTTGACATGAGTGATCAGATTGACCGGACCGTGCTGCCCATCCGCCGCCCGCCGTTTGCTGGCGTCGCGGACAAGACGCTCGGCGGCTCGGAGCCGGACTGGGGGCTGATCGGCCATGTGAAGCCCCCGGCGGGAGCCCCGAACGTGCTGCTGGTGCTGATCGACGATGCGGGCTTCGGTAACCCGGGGACGTTCGGCGGCCCTGTCGCCACGCCGAATTACGACCGGATGGCGGCGCAAGGGCTGCGCTACAACCGTTTCCATGTGACGGCGATGTGCTCGCCCACCAGGGCTGCGCTGCTGACGGGACGAAACCACCACGCGGTCGGGATGGGCGGCATCCCGGAGTTCTCGGGGGCCTTCCCGGGCTATTCGGCCATGCTGCCGAGGGACGCGGCACCGTTCCCGAAAGTTCTCCAGGCGAACGGCTACTCGACGGCAGGGATCGGCAAGTGGCACCTGACGCCCGAGGGTGAGCAGGGGCCGGCCGGCCCGTTCACCCACTGGCCCAACGCCTGGGGCTTTGACTATTACTGGGGTTTCCTGGCTCCCGAGGCCGGCCAGTACGACACGATGATCGCCGAGAACCAGAAGTTCATCGGAGTCCAGGAAGGCCAGGACGGGAAGCCTTTCTACTTCCCCGAGGCCATGACCGACCAGGCGATCGACTGGATCCATGGCGTCCGGGGCCACGACCCGCAGAAGCCATGGTTCCTGTACTACTCGACTGGTTGCAGCCACGCGCCGCATCACGTCGCCAGGGAGTGGTCCGAGAAGTACAAGGGCCAGTTCGACCAGGGCTGGGACAGGCTTCGCGAGGAGACGTTCGAGCGCCAGAAGAAGCTCGGCGTGGTCCCGGCCGACGCCGTGCTGACGCCGCGCAATGCGGAGATGCCTGCCTGGGACTCGCTCTCGGAGAACAGCAAGCGGCTGTTCGCGCATCAGATGGAGGTCTACGCGGGCTACTCGGAAAACGCCGATCACCATGTGGGCAGGCTTCTGGACGCCGTGGAGGAGATGGGCGAGCTCGACAACACGGTCATCATCTGGATCTGGGGTGACAACGGCGCCAGCCTGGAGGGCACCCCGACCGGCACGTTCAATGAGGGCACGATGGTCAACGGGCTTCCGCTGACTGACGAGGAGCAGATGCAGCTCGCGCTGAAGTGGGGCGGCCTGGAGGCCTGGGGCACCGAGATGATGTACCCGCACTACTCCACCGCCTGGGCGTGGGCCGGGAACACGCCGTTCCAGTGGGGAAAGCAGGTCGCCTCGCATCTCGGCGGGACGCGCAACCCGCTGGTCATCCGCTGGCCGGCGCGTATCACCGACGACGGCGCGCTGCGGTCGCAGTTCACGCACGTGACGGACATTGGCCCGACGATCCTGGAGATCGCGGGGATTCCGCAGCCCACGCTGGTCGATGGCGTCGAGCAGCAGCCCATGACGGGCGTGACCTTCACCGACTCGCTCGCCGATCCGGGCGCTTCCGAGCACCACACCCAGCAGTATTTCGAGAACTTCGGTAACCGGGCGATGTACAAGGACGGCTGGTGGCTGTCGATGAGGATGCCCCGGACGCCGTGGCGCCTGGACCCCGAGCTGCTCAAGCGGTTCGCGCCCGGCGTCTGGAATCCCGATGACGATCCGGTCGAGCTGTATTATCTGCCCGATGACTTCTCCCAGGCGAACGACCTGTCAGCGAGCAACCCGGAGAAGGTCAGGGAGCTGCAGGCCCTGTTCTGGGAAGAGGCAGAAAAGTACAACATCAAGCCCCTGCTCGCCGGGTTCTCCCCCTTCTTCGGCATCCTGCCGCCGCTCGGCACGCAGACGACCACCACCTACCACGGGAACGTGCAGAACGTGGCCCCCGGGTGCGTCCCGCGGATCTACAACCACTCCTACACGATCAGCGCGGACCTGCACATCCCGGACGGCGGCGCCGAGGGAGTGATCGTCGCCGACGCCAACCACCTCGGAGGATTCGCGCTCTTCATCCAGGACGGGAAGCTGAAGCACACCTACGCGTTCCTCGGCGTGTTCCAGTACCAGCAGGAATCCGCAGGCGAGGTGCCGGCCGGAGATGTGAACGTGCAGATGACCTTCGCAGCGGACGAGGCCAAGCCCGCCACCCCCGGTGAGGTCACGCTCTACGTCAACGGCGAGCAAGTGGGCAGCGGCCGGCTTGAGCACACGGTGCCGTTCGGATTCAGCGGCTATTCGGGCCTGGACGTCGGGCAGGACAACGGCCTGGTCGTCGACCGCGGCTACGCCGACAAGGCACCGTTCGCGTTCACCGGCACGGTCAAGAAGGTCGTCTTCGACGTCGCTCCGCACCTGGACGGCAAGGACGAGCTTGCGCTCCACGCGCACGCGCAGCAGGCCCACACTGCCCGCGGCATCAATGCCTAGCACCATCGAGTCGCAGCCAAGGAGACAGCAATGAGCGACACCGAGTTCGACGTCGTCATCGCCGCATACCTGATCCCCGACCTGGCCCGCAAGGACTTCGACGGACTCGTGAAGCTCGTCGCAGACAAGCAGCTCCAGGTGGAAGGCGTGGCCCTGGTCGCCAACGACGCCGACGGCCACGTCACCATCACCGAGACCGGTGACCACCTGGGGCGCAAGGGCCTGGAGATCGGCGGCGGGGTCGGGCTGGTCGTGGGGCTGCTCGCGCCGCCCCTGCTGGCATCAGTGGTCGTCGGCGGCGCCGCCGGCGCCCTGATCGGCAAGTTCGCCAGGCACCGGGTGGAAAGCGGCCTGGAGGAGAAGATGGGCGCCGCGCTGCCACCGGGCTCGGCCGGCATCGTCGCGATCTACGACCGGAGCAAAGCCGACAAAGTTGACGCGATGCTCGCCAGCGCGGTGCGCAAGTCGGTCGCTCATGTCGACGGTGGCGGCGCCAAGAAGCTCAAGGCCGCACTCGCCGAAGCACAAGCAGGCATGGGCGGCTAAGCGAGGACTGAGCCAGAGCCGGTCCCCTCGCGAAGGCCGCGTTCTGAAACGGGAGGAACGGCGTGACTGCTCAGCAGCTCCTGGCCGCGTTGTTCAACGCTGGCATCGCCATCTCGGTGGGCGCCACCGTCCTGTCCCTGGGCATGACCTTCACTGTCGGCCAGCTCGTCGCCCCCCTGCACCGCGTCGTGCTGGTCATCGCCATGGTGGTGCTGAACGCGGTCGTGATCCCGGCCGGCGCGTGGGGCATCGCCGAACTATCGCCTATGGGCAGCAAGTACGTGCCCGGGCTGGTCCTGGCGACGATCGGCGCGGGCAGCGCAGCGTCGCTGAAGGCCGCTCAGCTGGCCAGGCGGGCGGATCTGCCGCTGGCCGTGTCGGTGGTCGTGGTACTCCAGCTGGTCAACATCGTCGCCGTGCCGGTGTGGGCCGGGCAGGTCGTCACCGGCGCGTCGATCAGCGCCTGGGACATCGTGAAGAGCCTGCTCGCGCTGGTGCTCCTGCCGCTGGTCGTCGGCCTGCTCATCCGCGCCCGCTACGCCGACCACGCCAGGAACTGGCAGCCCGAGCTGGTGAAGGCGGCCAACCTGGCGCTGGTCGTCGCGCTGGCGACCGGCATCACGGCGAACTGGAGCACGATCGTGTCGATGTTCGGGTCGTGGGTCATCGTCACCGCGATCGTCATCATTATCGTCGCCGGCGTCCTGGGCCTGCTGCTAGGCCTGCTGCTAGGCGGCAGGAGCACTGAGGTCCGCACGACAACCGGCCTGGTCTCGGTCTTCCGCTTCGCATCCCTGGGACTGATCATCATCGGCGCGCAGCTGCACGGCAATCCGACCTACCTCGGCCCCGCCCTCACCTTCGCGCTCGTCGACTTCATCCTGCCCCTCGCCGTGGCCGTCGAGATCGGCCACCGAGCCCGAGCGGCCAGCCCAGCGCCAGAGTCGCGGACCGTGACTACCTAACTGCTGACCTGGCGCGCCGTCAGGACCGTGCCGAGGAAGGATCAACATGGACTCCGCAGAAGCGCCCTCCGTCCTGTTCGTCTACTACACCTACACCCAGCAGACTCTGAAGATCGTCGAGGCGATGGCCGGGGTGCTTCGCGACCGCGGCTGTGAGGTGACCCTGGCCGCGATCGAGTTCACCGACCCGCGCTACGCCGGGCGGTTCAAGGAGTTTCCCATGCCGCACCCGTTCCGCGAGCTCGTGGGGATGATCCCGGCGGAGTCACCCCGCCGCCGCCCAGCGAAGATCCACGTCCCCGACGTCGTGACCGAGCGGGACTACGACCTGGTGGTCATCGGATCTCCCACCTGGTGGCTGTCGACCGACGTTCCCGTCCGCTCCTTCCTGCAGTCCGACACCGCGGGCCAGGTCCTGAAGGGGAAGCCCTTCGCCGCCGCCGTCTGCTGCCGCCGGTACTGGAAACACAACCTCAAGACCGTGCGGAGACTCGGCACGGCGCGCGACGGCGTCTTCGCCGACGGCATTCACTTCCGCTACCAGGGAGGCCAGGTCCGTTCCCTGCTGTCACTGCTGAGCTACCTCGGGTCGGGCGACTACCGGCAGCGATACCTCGGGATCAAGATCCCGCCGACCAACCTCCAGGACTACCACCTGGAGGCGGCACGGAAATTCGCGGGCGGGCTGGCGAATCGCCTGGCGGCGCCCAGCGGGCCGCAATAGCCAGCCAGGGGCGGGTCACCGACAGGCGATGGGAGCAGACGATTACGATGCCGGCTGAGCAGCGATGAACGCGGCGTTCTTCGGGCTGGCGTTCGTGGCGGCGCTGAATCCGAAGCTGTTCGCCGTTGACCTGCTGCTGATGGAAAACGCGCGGCCGCGGCTGATGTTCGCGGGCTTTCTGCTGGGCGGCATGGGCATGAGCCCGACGGTCGGCCTGCTGGACGTGTTCGTCCTGCAAGCCGATGCCGTCAAGACCCAGGGCTCGGTCAGCGCTGGCCTCGACCTGGTCCTCGGCGTCCCGCTGCTGGCCATCGGCGCCCTGGTGGCAACCGGCCGCCTGCACGGCCGGCGGAAGGTACCCGTTCCCCCGTGATCATCCCGTTCGTGTTCCTGGAGATCAGGGCCGAGGCGACCAAGGCACGGCTACAGCACATTCAGAAATAGCTGATGAGCCACGCGCGGCAGCTCATGGCCGCCATCGCGATGTTCGTCGGCGCCTACATGGCGGTCAGCGGGCTGGTGCGCCTGCTGACCTGACCGCTGCGGCCGTGCGGTCCAGGCAGTACCTGACCATGATCGAATCGCCTGACTGACAGGGAGTGAGCATGACCAGCGCCATGACGCCGGGAGCGGACTTCCTCGCAGCCACGACGGTCCGCCTGGCCGGCAGGGGAACCGGCATCGACGCCGCAGACGTTGCCCTCCTGGCCGCTGCCGGCGGCGACGGCGTCCTGTGGCAGCACGAGGGCTTCGGGCTGGCCGGGCGCGGCGTCGCCTTGCGCATTGAGCTTCCCCGCGGTCTCACCGACACCGCTGCGGTGGCCGGGGTGGCCGCCAGCCTGGCCGCCATCCGGCGCAGCGACGACATGGCCGGACCGGGAACCGGGGCCATGGCTCTGGGAGCGCTGCCGTTCGCGCGGGACGCGCCCGGGGTACTCGTCGTCCCTCGCGTGGTGATCGGGCGCTGCGATGGCGAAGCATGGATCACCACCGTCGCCGGCCGGGGAGGGGCCCCGTCCGCCGCCCGCCTAGCCGAGAGGATGGCCGCTGACGCCCTCGGCGGGTTCACTGACTCCCGGCCAGCGCCGAGCCAGTTCACCCTGGCATCGGTAATGGACCATGAGGCCTGGGGCGAGCTGGTGGCCGGCGCCGTCGCTCGCATCGCCGACGGAGCGCTGGGCAAGGTCGTCCTGGCCCGCCGGGTCGACGTGACGGCCAATCGCCCGTTCGTCACCTCCGATGTGCTGTCCAGGCTGCTCGCCCTGTACCCGACGTGCATGGTTTTCAGGGTCGGTGGCTTCCTCGGCGCTAGCCCCGAGCTGCTGATCGAGCGCCGCGGCGCCCACGTCGCCAGCCATCCCCTGGCCGGCACCATCGGCCGCAGCGGTGACCTGGCCACCGACGAGGCGCTGATCGCCGGGCTGCTTGCTTCTGCCAAGGAGCGCCGGGAGCACGCCTACGTCATCGACGGTCTCCGCCGCACCCTGGGGCCGCTCTGCGACAGCCTGGACGTGCCCGCCAAGCCCACCGTGCTGGAGTTGCGCAACGTGTCCCACCTGGCCACCCGGCTGAGCGGCCTGCTGACCGCCGTCCCGGACGCACCGGCCCGGCTGTGCGGCAGCCCTGGCGGCCCCGGCCGCGGCGGGAGTCAGTCAGTGCCGTCCGGTTACGATCGCCCGCATCCCGGCCTGCGGGTGCCCAGCGCCCTCCAGCTCGTGGCCAAGGTTCACCCCACGCCGGCGGTCGGCGGCACGCCCACCGACGAGGCGTTGGCCTACATCAGCGAGGTCGAGGGCTTCGACCGCGGCCGGTACGCCGGCCCGGTGGGATGGATGGATTCCCGCGGGGACGGCAGCTGGGCCATCGGGCTCAGGTCGGCTGACGTGGACGGCGATCACGCCTCGATGTACGCCGGCGTCGGCGTGGTGGCCGGATCCCGTCCCGGCACCGAGCTGGAGGAAACCCAGTTGAAGCTGCAGGCCCTGCTCGCCGCTCTCGTCCGTCCCTGAGGCGCATTGACAGCATGCTGGCGCGGTGCAGGCAATTCACTCATCGGGGGTGATGCCCCCGCTGAGGATCACCGGTGAACTGCTGGCATATCCAGCGACGCCACCAGGATCGCATTCGCAGTAACCAGGGGAGAGTTCCATGACTGCCGAAACGCCCCTCTTTGACGCACTCGCTGACCTCAGCGCCGCCGCTGCCTCCGACGGAGTCCGCAGCCTCGAGGCGCGCTGGGTCTTCCCGGGCCAGCTGGAGACCGCGGTGGCCGGATGGTTCGGGCGGTTCCCGGCCGCGACGGAGTCACGCGAGGACACTTATTTCCTGGATCCGCAGTTGCACGGGCGGTCGGTGAAGGTCCGAGGGGGCGGCCCCCTGGAAGTTAAGCTGTTCCGCGGGAGCCCGGGAATCCTCGAGGTAGCGGGCCGCGCCCGCGGACGGATGGAGTCCTGGCAGAAGTGGTCCTTTCCCTCTAGCTCGGTCAGGCAGGACAATGGCAGCCCGGCATGCTGAAGGCCAGTAAACAAGAGACGGCGCATCAGCCGGTTCTCCATGGCCAGCGGGCCGATCGTGGCGCTTGCTCCTGGGCTGGACCGCGAGCCGGGCTGCCAGGTGGAACTCACCGAAATCCGCACGGGTGGCCAGGACTGGTGGTCCCTGGGATTCGAGGCAACTGGCCCCGCCGATCTGCTCCGCAGCGAACTGGAGGCCGCCGCTGAGCTCGTGTTCGCCGAAGACTTGCCCGGTGAACTGGAACTCGGCCCGGTTGAATCCAGGTCCTGTGCCGAGTGGCTGGACGGCCGACCGCTGACCGCGCCGGCGGCACCTGACGACCCTGCGGGCGGGTCGGCGGTAGGGTCGGGCGGTGCCGGCGTCGCATTTCGTGGTCCAGTTGCATGACGCCACGACGCTGCATTTCGACCTGCGGATCCGGGTAGGTGATGTGCTGCGCTCCTGGGCCGTGCCCAAGGGACCCTCGCTGGATCCCGGCGTCCGGCGGCTGGCCGTGCCAGTCGAGGACCACACCATCGCCGCGGGTGACTTCGAGGGCGTCCACGATCAGGCGCGCGGCAGCGGCGCGGTGATCATCTGGGACGAAGGGCCCGCGGAGATCACCCGCGATGAGCCCGGCCATCTGACGGCCCTCCTGGAGGGCAGCAAGCTGTCCGGGAAATTCGCCCTGACCCGCACCGGCCAGCGCCGGTGGATCCTGGTGAAGACCCGGGACGAGCACGCACGGCCGGGCTCGGACATCGTGGCCGAGCGGCCGGCGAGCGTGCGCAGCGGCCGGACGTGGCAGGAGCTGGCCACCGACTAACCGATTCCGGCGGACGGGCGGCCCGGTCGCTCCGCGGCGTTACTTGTCTATCCGGCGTAGGCCTTCTGCAGCGCGGCCACATCAAACTTGGTCATCGTGAGCATGGTCGACATGACCCGGCTGGCCTTGTCCGGGTCCGGGTCGCTCATCATCTCGAAGAACACCGACGGGATGACCTGCCAGGACAGGCCGAACTTGTCCTTCACCCAGCCGCAGGCCACTTCCTGGCCGCCCGCCGACAGCCGGCTCCAGTAGTAGTCCACCTCGTCCTGGTCCGCGCACGGGATCTGGAACGAGACGGCCTCGCTGAAGGTGTACTCCGGGCCGCCGTTCAGGGCGACGAACCCCTGGCCGTTGAGCTCGAACTCGACCGTCATGACCGTGCCCGCGGCGCCCGGCCCGGTGTCGCCGTAGCGGCTCATCCCGCCGAGCCGGGAGTCCTTGAAGATGCTGGTGTAGAAGTTGGCCGCGGCCTCGGCCTCGGTGTCGAACCACAAGCACGTGGTCAGCGCATTGCCGTCCATCAGTCCTCCTTGCCGGGAACAAGCTTTTCCGTACTGACGACGCCACGGTGACAGACTCATCGCTGAGTGCCGGCGATGGCGGGTTTGCGTGCGCGGCGCCGAGATGCGGAATGCGCAGATGCGGAATAAGGCCCTCCGGGAGGGTTCATGCGGCTGGTGGTTGCGGGCTCGGGGATCGTCGGCGCCGCCTGTGCCTTCGCGGCCAGCGGCCTGGGCGCGGACGTCACGCTGATAGATGCCGCGCTGCCGGGCCAGGCCACCGCGGCGGGCGCGGGCATCCTCTGCCCCTGGTCGAGCCGGGCGGACGACCTGGCCTGGTACGACTTCGCCTGCGCGGCCGCGCGCCAGTACCCCCCGCTGGTGGCCGAGCTCGCCGAGCTCGGCTCGCCCGATGTGTCCTACCGGCAGGTCGGGGCCCTGATCATCGCCGGCAGCGACGACGAGCAGCGCCAGGCAGTCCGCCGGATCACCGCCCGGCGGGCCGGTGCGCCGGAGATCGGCGAGGTCCGGGCCGTCAGCGGCGGCGAGGCGCAGCGCCTGTTCCCGCCGCTGGCGCCGGGCTCGGCGGCGGTCTACCTGGAAGGCGCCGCGCGGGTGGACGGCCGGCGCATGGCGGCCGCCCTGATCGGGGCAGCGCGGCGGCGGGGGACCGTGACCAGGACGGGTCAGGCCGCGCTGGCCTGCCGGTCCGGGCGCGCCGTCGGCGTCATCCTGGACGGCGAGCTCATCGAGGCTGACGCTGTCGTGGCGGCCACGGGCGCCTGGACGACGGCCTTCCTCCGGCCGGCCGGCGTAAGGGTCGCGGTCAGCCCGGAGCGCGGGCAGATCGCGCACATCTCCATGGACCCGGCTGACACCAGCCACTGGCCCGTGATCCTGCCCTCGGCAACCGGGCACTACCTGGTGGCCTTCGACGACTCCCGGGTAGTCGCGGGCGCGACCCGCGAGGCCGGCTCCGGCTTCGACTTCCGGGTGACGCCGAGCGGCCTGGCGGAGGTGCTGGCGCAGGCGCTGGCGGTCGCCCCCGGCCTCGGCTCGGGGACGTACCTGGAGACCCGGGTGGGGTTCCGCCCGGTCGGCCCCGACCTCCGGCCGCTGCTCGGCCCGGTGCCGGGAACTGACGGGCTGGTGGTGGCCACGGGCCTCGGCGCGACCGGGCTCACCATGGGCCCGTACGCGGGACTGCTGGCCGCCCGGGCCGCCCTGGGCCTGCCCCTGCCCCTCGACCTCGCCCCCTTCAGCCCGCTCCGCTGAGCCCGGCGGCCCGTTCACACCGGCTACCGGGGCGCGTCGCCCATGCGGTACTCGCGGGTCAGGGCGTCGAGCTGCCGCTTCAGGTCGTCATCCAGGTGGAACTCGGCGGCCGCCAGACTGTCATCGAGCTGCTCGGGAGAGCTAGCTCCGATGATGGCCGCGGTGACCGCCGGGTTCGCCAGCACCCAGGCCACCGAGAGGGTGACCAGGCTCACCCTGGCCGCCTTGGCCAGCTCGCCCAGCGTCTCGACCGTGGCGAACTCGCGATCGTGCCAGTAGCGCTCCTGGTACATCTTCCCGGCCGTGCCGAGGGTGAAGCGGCCGCCCTCGGGAGGCGGCTCGGTGGCGGAGTGCTTACCGGACAGCAGCCCGCCCGCGATCGGATTATAGGGAATAACGCCCACGCCTTCCTCGCCGCAGAACGGCAGCATCTCCCGCTCGATCTGGCGGAAGAGGAGGTTATAGCGGGGCTGCACAGAGTCGAGGCGGGCGAGCCCGAGGGTCTCGCTGCGGCCGATGGCCCGGACCAGCTGATAGGTCAGGAAGTTGGAGCAGCCGATGTAGCGGACCTTGCCCTGGTGGACGAGGTTGTCCAGGGCGCTGAGCGTCTCGTCGATCGGCGTCTCGCGGTCATACCCGTGCAGCTGGTAGAGGTCGATGTAGTCGGTCTGCAGCCGGCGCAGCGAGGCTTCGACGGCGGCCATGATGTGCTTGCGGGAGTTGCCGGCGTCAAACGGCGCCGGGCCGGTCGGGACGAAGCACTTGGTGGCCACGACGAAGCGGTCCCGCCGCCCGCGCAGCCAGCGCCCGAGGATCTCCTCGGTGATTCCCCGGGTCGACAGGTCCCCGCCCAGCGGGTAGGCGTCAGAGGTGTCGATGAAGTCGATGCCGCCGTCGGCCGCCCGCTCGAGAATGGCGACCGCGGTCGCCTCGTCGCGCTGCAGTCCGAACGTCATCGTGCCCAGGCAGAGCCTGGAGACCTGAAGGCCGGTCCGGCCGAGTCGTCTGTGATCCACCCTCCGCACGTTACCGGTTCGGCCGGCCGGGCCGGCGCGCTGCCCGTCGACGGCGGCTGGACCGCTCGCTGAGACCGGTGGGACAGTCGGCTCAGCGCACCCGGACGGCGACCAGGCAGGCGTCGTCGCTGGTGTCGGAGCTGGCCTGGCTGAGCAGGTCATCGGCGAAGCGGCCGATGTCGCCGTCGGCCGCTTGGGCTCTGCACAGCAGCGATTCGAGGGAGACGTCGATGGCCTCGTCGCGGCGCTCGATGAGGCCGTCGGTGTAGAGCACCAGGGCGTCGCCGGTCTGCAGGGCCGTGGTGACTTCCTGATAAGAGGCGCCGGGATCGGCGCCGAGCAGGATTCCGTCCGGGAGAGCAAGCTCCCGCGCCACCCCGCCGCGCACGAGGACGGGCGGCAGGTGGCCGGCCCGGGCCCAGCGCAGGACGCGGCGCTGCGGATCGTAGAGCCCGCACACGGCGGTGCCGATGATGCCGTCGGTGAGATGGCAGGCAATGTTGTTCAGCCAGCCCAGCAGGGCTCCGGGTCCCGCGCCGGTGATGGCCAGGCCGCGCAGGCAGTTACGCAGGGCCACCATCCCGGTGACCGCGTCCATGCCATGGCCCGCGATGTCGCCGACCGTCAGCAGTATCTGCTGGCTGGGCAGCAGCACCGTGTCGTACCAGTCGCCGCTGACCAGGCTGCCGGGGCCGGCCGGCCGGTACCGGGCCGCGATCTCCAGGCCCGGGGTTTCCACCGGGTGAGCCGACTGGGGCGTGATGGCCTGCTGCAGCCGCAGGGCCAGGCGGCGGTCCTCCTCGGCGCGCTCCTCGGTGTCGGCCAGCCGGTCCCGGGTAGCCGCGAAGGCCACCTGCGTGTGGTAGTCGGCCGACACGTCCTGATAGGCACCGCGTACGGCGACCAGGGTGCCGGCCGAATCGGTCACGGGCTCGGCGAACGCGCGCAGCTGCCGCACGCTCTGGTCGTCGGCGCGGATGATGCGGAACGCGGCGGCGGTCTCCCGCTTGTCCGCCAGCAGCGCATGCCGGAACCGCTCCACTTCCGGGACGTCGTCGGACGGGACGTGCGCGTCCAGCTCGGCGACGGAGATCGGCGCGCCGTGCCGCTGACCGAACAACGCGAACATCGGCTCGGTCCAGACCACGTCCTTGGTGAGCAGGTTCTCCTCCCAGCCGCCGATCCGGCCCAGCCGCTGGGCCTGCTGGAGCAGGGCGGTCAGCCGCTCGATCTCAGCCGCGTGCCGCCAGGCCATGACGACGCCGCCGTAGAGGGGGCCGATGCGGACGTCCATCACCGGGGCCACCAGCGCGTCGCCGACGGCCGTGCTGAGGACCGCTCCGGAGATGTTCTGCGGCTCACCTGACGTCAGCACCTGAACGGCGCGGTCGAACAGGCCGCCGGGCAGCGCGGCCGCGGGGTAGACCTCCAGCAGCGACGCCCCGGCCAGGCCGGCCGCCCGCCGCCCGGCCGGGTCGATGAAGCTGTCGCTGAGGTAGCGGATGCGGAAGTCGGTCACCTGCCCGGCGTCGTCCCGGATGGCGTGGGCGAACAAGGCCGAGCCGGGCAGGCTGTCCAGCAGCCCGAACGCCCAGGACGCGCGACGATCAGCGGCCAGGTCGCTGTCCTCCAGCCGGGCCTGCAGGGCACTGGCGCAGACGTCGGCCAGGGCGGTGAGCTGCCGGCGCAGCGGGCCGGGGAAGTCGGCGAGCGGCCCGGGCCAGCAGATCTCCATGGCGCCCAGCGCCGCTCCGGTGCCGAGCAGCGGGAGCACCGCGCGGGCCCCCCGGGGCCAGCGTCCCATCGCGGGCGCGGTCTCGCCGCCGGGCCGTCCGGCCGGCCACCAGGCCTCTTGCCCGCGGTGAGCGGCCCGCTGCGCGGCCGTGTCCATGTCCGGGTGAATGCGGCGCCAGCGGCTGGCCTCCGTGGGCCCGAAGCCGGCCTGCCCGGCCAGTTCCAGGCCCGCGTCGGGCTCGGTCAGCCACAGCGCTACCGCGGCTGCGCCCGCCGGGACCAGGGCCTCCTCCAGGACGGCGGCCGCCAGCTGGTCGCCGTCGTCGGCCAGCTCCATGGCCGCGCCGGCCAGCGCGGTCCCGGCCGGGCCGGGGGGGCCGGTGCCGTTCGCCGGGATGGGCCCGGCGGCGTCCGGCGCGGGCGCCCCGGCCGCCGCGGCCGCCTCGGGCGGCAGCTGACCGGTGATCTGGGCGGCGAGCTCCGTGACGCTCGTCCTGGACCCCTGGGACAGCGCCGCGAGCTGGGCCCGGGCCTCAGCCGCCGAGCAGCCCAGCCGCTCCATCAGCACGCCCCGGGCGAGATCGATGACGGCGCGGGCGGCGGCCTGCGACCTCATCACGTCGAGCTCGCGCCGTTGCCGCGCGATCAGCGCGCTCAGCCGGCAGAACTCTCCGCTGCTGGCTGCTGTCACGATAACTGGCCCTTCCCGGGACCGACTCAGGGGCCGGAATCCCACGTTACCGGCCACGGCCCGGGCCCAACGGCTATTTTTGCCAGCATTGACGGGCGTGGCAGTATCGGTCTGTCGCGCAACCCAGAGACCGGCGGCGCGGGCCGACGCGGCCAGCCCCATGAGTGGAGTCCCGATGGCGAAGGCCCCGCAGGCGGTGAGCCAGCCTGCTGACCCGCGGCTGCAGCAGCTCCTGGACGGCCTGACCGCGGTGCGCGGCGGCGACTTCAGCACCCGCCTGCCGCACACGGGCGATCCGCTGATGGATGAGATCGCCAGCGTCTTCAACAGCATGACCGACCAGCTCGCCCTCTTCACCTCGGAGGTCACCCGGGTGGCCCGCGAGGTCGGCACCGACGGCAAGCTCGGCGGGCAGGCGTACGTCCCCGGCGTGGCGGGGACCTGGAAGGACCTCACCGACTCCGTCAACGCCATGGCCGAGAACCTCACCGGCCAGGTCCGGGACATCGCCCAGGTCGCGACCGCGGTGGCCAGGGGCGACCTCAGCCAGAAGATCACCGTCGACGTCAAGGGTGAGCTGCTGGAGCTGAAGGACACCCTCAACACGATGGTCGACCAGCTGTCGGCGTTCGCCGACGAGGTGACCAGGGTGGCCCGCGAGGTGGGCACCGAGGGGCGGCTGGGCGGCCAGGCGCAGGTGCCGGGCGTGGGCGGAACCTGGCGCGACCTCACCGACTCGGTGAACTTCATGGCCGGAAACCTCACCAGCCAGGTCCGTAATATCGCGCAGGTCACCACCGCCGTGGCCGAGGGCGATCTGTCCAAGAAGATCGACGTCGACGCGCGCGGCGAGATCCTGGCCCTCAAGACCACGATCAACACGATGGTGGACCAGCTCTCGTCATTCGCCGCTGAGGTCACCCGCGTCGCCCGCGAGGTGGGCAGCAAGGGGCGGCTCGGCGGCCAGGCCGAGGTCGAGGGCGTCTCGGGTACCTGGAAGCGGCTGACCGAGAACGTCAATGAGCTGGCCGGGAACCTGACCCGGCAGGTCCGGGCCATCGCGGAGGTGACCAGCGCCGTCGCCACCGGTGACCTGACCCGCTCCATCACCGTCGACGCCGAGGGCGAGGTCGCCGAGCTCAAGGACAACATCAACGCCATGGTCCAGTCCCTGCGGGAGACGACCAAGGCCAACCAGGAGCAGTACTGGCTCAAGACCAACCTGGCCCGGATCGCCGGGCTGCTGCAAGGGCACCGGGACGTGGTCACCGTCGCCGAGCTGATCATGAACGAGCTGATCCCCCTGGTCGGGGCCCAGCACGGGACGTTCTTCATCGCCGACGACACCGCCGAGGGCACGGTCCTGCGGCTCATCGCGGGCTACGGCGTGCTGGCCGACATCGGGGCGCCCAGCCAGTTCCGGCTTGGCCAGTCCCTCATCGGGCAGGTGGCCAAGACCAGGAAGCCCATCATGGTGAGCGATGCCCCGCCCGACTACGTGCAGATCTCCTCGGGGCTCGGCCAGGCCGCCCCGGTCAACCTGATCGTGCTGCCGATCGTTTTCGAGGGCCAGGTGCTGGGCGTGATCGAGGCCGGCTCGTTCAGCCGGTTCACCCAGGTGCACCGGGACTTCCTGGAACAGCTGATGGAGACCATCGGCGTCAACGTGCACACCATCATCGCCAACTCCCGCACCGACGACCTGCTCCAGGAGTCGCAGCGGCTGGCGGGGGAGCTGCAGTCCCGGACCGGGGAGCTGCAGTCCCGCCAGGAGGAGCTGCAGCGCTCTAACGCCGAGCTGGAGGACAAGGCTGCCCAGCTGGCCCGGCAGAAGCGCGACATCGAGATCAAGAACGCCGAGATCGAGCATGCCCGGCAGGAGATCGAGGAGCGGGCCCGGCAGCTCGACCTGGCTTCCCGGTACAAGTCACAGTTCCTGGCCAACGTGTCTCACGAGCTGCGTACCCCGCTGAACAGCCTGCTCATCCTGGCCCGGCTGCTGGCCCAGAACCCGGCCGAGAACCTGACGCCCAAGCAGGTCGAGTACGCCAACGTCATCCACTCCTCCGGCTCGGACCTGCTGCTGCTCATCAACGACATCCTCGACCTGTCCCGGGTCGAGGCCGGCAAGCTGGACGTGCATCCGGAAAGGTTCGCCCTGGGGGCCCTGGTCGAAGACCTCCGCTCGGTGTTCGAGCCGCTGGCAGCCGACAAGAGGCTGGACTTCGCGGTCGCGGTGGCGTCCGATGTCCCCGCCGAGCTGGTCACCGACCGGCAGCGGCTGCGGCAGGTCCTGCACAACCTGCTGTCCAACGCGGTGAAGTTCACCGAGCAGGGCCGGGTCATGCTCCAGATAGAGCTAGCCAGGCCTGCCGCGCCCGGCGAGGAAGCCGAGGTCACCTTCTCGGTCACCGATACCGGCATCGGCATCTCCGACGACAGCCTGAAGACCATCTTCGAGGCCTTCCAGCAGGGGGACGGGACCACGAGCCGCCGCTATGGCGGGACGGGCCTGGGCCTGGCCATCAGCCGCGAGGTCGCCGCCCAGCTCGGCGGGCGGATAGCCGCGCAGAGCCGACCGGGCAGCGGCAGTGTCTTTACCCTCTACCTGCCGCTGGCCTTCCGGCCCGCCCGCGACGGGACCGCCGCCTCCGCCCGGCCCGACGCCACTGAGGCCACCGCACCGGACCTGCCGGCCGCCGGCACCGCCTCGCCGGCGGCCGGGGCCCCGGCTCAGCTAATGACCAGCCCGGTGGCCAAGTCCGGGCTGCACGACAGGGTGCGCGGCCGGCGGGTGCTCATCGTCGATGACGACCTGCGGAACGCGTTCGCGATCACCAGCATCCTGGAGCTCTACGGGCTCACCGTGATCCACGCGCCTAGCGGGCATCAGGGTATCGAGGTCCTGAAGTCCGGCGATGACATCGATCTCGTGCTGATGGACGTGATGATGCCCGAGATGGATGGCTACGCCACCACCGCCGCGATCCGCGAGATGCCGCAGTTCGCTGACCTGCCGGTCATCGCCGTCACCGCCCGGGCCATGCAGGGCGACCGGGACAAGAGCCTGGCCGCCGGAGCCAGCGATTACGTCACCAAGCCCGTCGACACCGACGAGCTGCTGACCTGCATGGAGCGCTGGCTGCCGGTCACGGGATGAGCTGGGCAGGGCGGCGGGCGCATCGGGCCGGGGCCAGAAGGCGCGCACAGCCATGTAGGCCAGGAACGCCAGGCCTGCGATCAGGTAGGAGTTAGCGGTGAGGGTCGCCAGCCCGTGGAATCCGTATTCGCGGGAGTAGTCGGCGCGCGGCGCCCACCATGGCAGCGTGAGGACGAACAGGAGGTAGCCGCCTGCCGCCGCGATCCGGCTGCCGGCGCCGCCGCGAGCTAGGACGGCGATGGCGGGCATGATCCAGACCCAGTGGTGAGTCCAGGAGATCGGGGAGACCAGCAGCCCGGTGACCCCGGTGACCGCGGCGGCCCCGAGCCAGTCGCCCCGCCGGCCCACCGCGATCGCGGCCGCGAGGCCGATGCCGCCGATCGTCAGGGCCACGAGGACGTACCAGGGTCCTACGTGAGCGAGGCCGCCGAGAATCCGGTCTGCGGCTCCGTAGGGAGACTGGTTGCTGATGTAGGCGGCACCCAGTCGCCCGGTGTCGTAGCAGAGCTTCGTCCAGTACAGGCGCGAGGCGGCCGGGGCCACGAGGTACCCGATCAGCCCGCAGGCGGCGAAGGCGGCGGCCGCGGTGAGCGCGGCCCGGGTCCTGCGGGTCAGCAGGAGCAAGATGATGAAGATGGCCGGGGTCAGCTTGATCGCCGCCGCGAGGCCGATCCCGATACCGGCGGGCTGCCCGCGAGACGCGCGCCGGACGTCGGTGAGGATGAGAGCGAGCAGGAACAGGTTGACCTGGCCCAGGTACAGCGTGTGCCACACCGGCTCGAGTAGCAGGCCCAGCGCGACGAGGGCGGCGACCGCGGTCCTGGAGGCGTGGTATCCGGCGAGCTTCAGGGTCGTGACGCACGAGACGGCGAAGGCCGCGATGGACGCCAGCTCCCACGCCGCCCGGGCAATGCCGACCGGTACCGCGCTGACGGGCGCAAATATGACGGCCGCGAAGGGCGGGTAGGTAAACCAGCTGGTGTGCACCCGGGTGAGGTACAGGTGCTGGTCGCCGGCGACTGCGTGCCCGCCCCACAGGTAGACGTTCAGGTCATAGGGAATATGGGTGGCGGCGAACCAGGCAACCAGGCCGACTTGAAGGGCGAGCGCACCGTAAATAGCTGACTGAGACCATCTTTTCCGCAGCCATGTCCAGTCGAATATGAATTCCGCGGGAACGCATGGCACCGGCAATCGGAGCACCTCCCGGAGGCTGATGAATTTCTCTAGCCAAGGCTGCCGGGGAGGTACAGGGCGTGTCGTCACGCCAGAGAGCCGAACCGTGGTCACACGTGCGGGGCATCTGGGTGCGGCGATCTCATACCCGGGAATGACGCTCGGGGTGACGAACGCCAGCCCAAGCTGGCTGACGATTTGGTAGCTAGTGCGACAGGGTAATGACGACCGAGGCGGGGACGAGGGGCGCCGCTGCCTGAGTAGTTCATGACTTCAGGTGGGGCCGCGGGCGAAGTCGCGTCGGATGTCGAGCTCGTGATGAACGGCCTCGTGGGCGTTCCTGCGGATGATGTCGGCGGCGGCTAGCTGTCCGAACTGCGGATGAACCGTCACCGCAGCCTCCGGCGTGCTCCGTGTTGCCAGCGTCCAGCCGGCGGCCGCACTGCGCAGAGCATGCAGCCCGGTGACCGCCGACAGCCGCTCATACTGCCGGACCCCGGCTAGCGTCCTCTCATCCCAGCACGCGATTCCGGCCTCCGGGTCGTAGCGCGCAGCGGCGCAGTTGTGGCGTACTCGCGCAGATGTCGGCGCGATCGACGTCCTGTCCTGGGCACCAACCGGCGCGGTAGCTGACCGCCAGAGTGGCGCCCAGCACCGCGAGGCTTTCGGTGGCGGCGACGAGGACGAAGGAGGCCCCGGCCGTCGGGGTCTTCCAGTGCCGCAGGACGGCACCACAAGCAAGGCCCAGCCGACTCCCGAAACAGCCAGGAGTGCCGCGGCGGCCCGTGGCAATCCCTGGCCGGCCGGGTGCCGAGCACGGCGGTGTCAGCCACGCCCGTGAACGCGGCGGGTGAGCGGGCCTCGCGCGCGAAGCGATCACGCTGGTTCGCCAGCCGCATGCCCAGCATGACGGCCAGCAGCAGCCATGATCGCAGACAGAACCAGCTGGCGGCCTGAGTAGAGATCGATGGAGACGATACCGGGGCCCATGACGACCGCCCCTGATGCAGGTGGGATCGCATCCAGCACCTGCCGCATGCGGGGCGGTCCGGGAAACCCCGGGACGGTCCCGCGCGGGCTCGTTCCGGTCAGAGCCCGAGCACGCGGCGGAGACCTTGGTCAACGTCGTTCATGAGGGATCCGGGCAGTTGCCCGACCTCGGTGTCGAGGTCGGTCTTGTCAAGAGTGACCAAGGCAGTGACATTGACGACGGAGTCTGCGGGCAAGCAGGAGGCGGTCGCGGGCAGGAACACGTTTCCCGGCATCGCCGCGAGGCTGGTGCTGGAGGTAATGACCGCAGCTACGGTGGTGTTCAGGCGGCTGGCGCTAACGGGCCGGGACTGGATGATCAGGACAGGGCGGCGCTTGGCGGGCTTGCTGCCGTGCGGTTCTCCGAGGTCAGCCCACCAGATGCTGCCACGCTGGATCACCAGTCGTCCTGGCGTGCCAGGCGGCGGCGGCCGGCCGCGGTGGCGGCCGCCGCCGAGTCGTCGCGGCCTGCCGTCTGGAGTGCTTCGTCGATCTGCTGGGTGAGCGACCGCGACGCGAGGTCATCCAGGTACATGCGAGCCGCCCGGGCGAAGAACTCTGAACGGCTGATGCCTAGCTCCGCTGCTATCTCAGTGGCCTGCTCGAAAGTGTCCTCCGGCAGAGAAATCGCGGTCTTCATACTGCCAGTATAACCGGGTATTACTGGTAGCGGAGTGACGTTCTCGGCGGCATCTGATCATCCTGGTGCGCGGCCGCTTCTGATGTGCCCGGCGAGCAGGTGGCGCCACGAACTTCCTCGGGCACTTCGCGCTGACGGCAGGGCTGCACGCGTCGCTGGCCGCGGCCGGCGGGGCCGGGTCGTCTGCGTCAGCACCGATGCGCACATGTTCTCGTGGGTGATCTTCGAGGATCTCGACTTCCGGAACTGGCCATACGACCCGTGGTCGGCCTACGGGCAGTCCAAGACCGCCGATATCTTGCTCGCGGTCGAGGCCACCCGGCGGCGGGCCGGGGAGGCTTCTGGCCGGGGTGGGCGGCGGCTACTTCGAGGACTGCAATCAGGCGCCGGTGCTGCGCGGGAAGCCCGAGATGTTGGGCGGCGGAGTCGCCCGTGGGCCGCGGGACCCTGGCCAGGCGCAGCGGCTGTGGAAGATGGCCGCTGAGCTTGTCGCGTAACCCGCGGCTCACCGTGACCGCCATCGCGGCTCAGCGCGCGCCGCGAGCCGGCCGGAACACCTCGCGGAGAGTCTGCGCGAGCAGCTCAGGCTCGGCGACCGCCGGGAAGTGCCCGCCGCGGTCGTGCTCGTCCCAGGCGGTGACGGTGAAGTAGCGCTCGGCGAGCTCGCGAGGCGGCTTGGGAAACGGGACCCGCTCCCCGCCGAAGACGCTGATCGCGGTGCGGACCGCAGGCGGACTCCCAGCGGGCAGAGCGCTACCGGGGGAGTGCCGGTGCGCCCAGTAGGGCAGCAGCGAGGAGCCGATCGTCCCGGTGGCCCAGTACAGGGTGAGGGTGCCCAGCAGCAGCTCCCGGGCAAAGGCCGGCTGCCCGTCGCTGGTGGCGCTGCTCCAGGCCACGACCTTCTCGCCGATCCAGGCGGCGAGCCCGGCCGGGGAATCGTGCAGGGCCGCGGCGAGCGTGGCGGGCTTAGTGGCCTGCTCGTGGGCGTAGCCGCCCTCCTGCGCGGCCCAGCTCTCGCCCTGCGCGAGGTACTCCGCCTCGGCCGCCGTCCAGGGCCGCGGCGGGGCGGCCAGCCCCGGGTTGGCCAGGTGGATGCCGGCGACGGCGCCGGGATGGGCCCGGGCCAGCCACGCGGTGACCCCGGCGCCCAGGTCGCTGCCGTGCGCGGCGTACCGGGGATAGCCCAGGCCCTCGGCCATCAGCCGGTGCCACAGCTCGGCGACCGCGTTCGCGGTGAGTCCGCCGGGCCGCGGCGCGGAGAAGCCGAACCCCGGCAGCGATGGCGCCACGACGGTGAACGCGTCGGAGGCGGCCGCGCCGTTCCCGACGGGGTCGGTCAGCAGCGGGATCAGGTCCAGGTACTCGCAGAACGAGCCCGGCCAGCCGTGGGTCAGCAGCAGCGGCAGCGGGTCGGGGCCGGTGCCCGGCGCGTGGACGACATGCACGACCTGGCCGTCAAGATCGGCGCGCAGGTGGGACAGCCCGTCCAGCCGGGCCTGGAATCGCGTGGCGTCGAAGGCCTGCCAGTCCGCGAGCAGCTCGTCCAGCCAGCGGCCCGGCACGCCTCGTTCCCATCCGTCGTCGGCCTCGGACGCGGGCCGCCGGCTCCGGCTCAGCCGTTCTTGCAGGTCCTTCAGCACCTCCCCGCCGAAGGCGGGGACGAATGGCTCGACGGCTGGGGCGCTGCTCACCCAGCCAGCATGCCATCCTGGCGATCCGGAGTGGCCAGCATGGCTGCTGCAGTGAGCAGCTGCAATGCTGCTGGCCCTGCCCCGGCGCAGCTGGCGGGCAGCCCGCATGGACCAGGTCCGGACGGGGCAGCACTATGGCTCTTGAATGAGCCAGCGGGAGGCTTGGCGGGCCCCGGGGGGGGTTGCCGCGATCATGCCGGTGCTGGTTGTTGCCGACGACGGCGCCGCGAGCCGCGGCCTGGCGCGCCGGTTAGCTGCACCCGCGGGCAGGGACCGGTTCGACCTGAAGCTGGTGGGCACCTGGCAGGCATGCCTTCGCTATCTAGCCCCGGCAGGGTAATAGTTTTGGCTGGGTATTCCTCCGCCAGGCCGTCGATAGATCCATTTCGGAGATTGCGGCCAGGTTGCGCCGCATTTCCTGGTACTTGTGCGTACCGAGGATCTTGCTGATCTGCCGTTCGACCTCAAGTAGCGCGATACGGCTGGCCTGCGCTGTCTCGCGGCCCTTCTGGGTGAGATAGATGCGCTTGGCTCGCCTGTCCGAGGGGTCCTCGCGGCGGGCCAGGTATCCCTTGGAGACCAGGTCGTCGACGATCTCGCCCATCGACTGTGGGGCCATGCCCGACCGGGTTGCGATATCGGTCAGGCGAAGGCCGTCTTGGATGGAGAGCATCTCCATCGCGTTGCCGTGGGCGGGGCGCATGTCAGTGGCACCTGCTTCGCTTACGACGCGGTAGATCGCGGCGGATAGGACGTTATACGCCGTTCGCAGCAGGGTGGGCGTCGACGGATCGGGACCGGGACTGGCCACGGCCTGACTCCTTAATGAAGGAGACCTGATAATCAGGGTACCTTCATACTCTAGCACCGCGGAGGATTCGCATGACCTGTCACGAAGAAGAACGCGTGCAGGTCCTGGTCGTCGGCGCAGGCGCTGCTGGGCTCGCGACCTCGCTGGAGCTGGCCCGCCGGGGGCTCGCGCCGCTGGTCCTCGAGCACAGGCCGGGCGCCTCAAGTCATCCGCGGGCGACCGCTCTGACCGCCGAGACCATGCAGCTGATGACCCGCTGGGGAGCCGAGCCAGAAGTGCGGCGCCTAGGCTTCCGGTCCGAGCACGCGATGTCGATCCGCTCCTGCCTCGCCGGCCGGGAAATCCAGCGGCTGCCCTTCCACGACCACGTGTGGACCTGCGCACAGGACCACCTCGAATCCATCCTCGCCCAGTGCGCCGTACAGGGTGGGACCCAGCTGAGGTACGGCTCCCAGCTGACCGACCTGGAGCCCGCTGACGGGGCAGTGCTAGCTACCGTTCCGGCTCAGGGGAACGGCTCTTCCACGATCCGGGCGCAGTACGTCGTCGGCTCCGACGGCGCGCACAGCGCCGTGCGCCAGGCCAGCGGGATCGCTACTTCCAGGGCCCGCGGCTACGGACACTGGATCAGTATCCTGTTCCGCTCGCCCCTGCGTGACTACACCGGCGACGAGCCCTGCATGGTGTACGGCATCGGCGACCCTTCAACCGGCGGCGTGTTCGTCCCCACAGACGCCACCGACCGCTGGATCCGCGGCCTGCCATGGCACCCCGAGCTAGGCGAACGACTTGAGAACTATGGCCAGGCCCGTTGCGAGGACCTGGTCCGCTCTGGCGCCGGCGTCCCGGATCTTCCGGTTGAGATCCTCGACATCCGCACATTCGAGATGATGGCGTCTATTGCCGACAGGTACCGGGCGGGCCGGGTCATCCTGGCTGGGGACGCCGCTCACGTATTCACCCCCTCGACCGGCATGGGACTCAACCTCGCCATCCACGACGGAACAGTGCTGGCGCAATACCTCGCCGACGCCATCAGCCACGGTGACCAGCCCGAGATGCTCGACCTGTACGAGCAAGCATGCAGGCCGCTCGCCGAGAAGCTGCTGGAACCCGACATCGCTCCGGCTCTATGATCGCCGAGATCTGCGATCCCTACCGGTGCGCGATGAAGCCTTTACCCCAGCCTCCGCGGCGCAGCGCAGAAATGCTAGATATGCGCACTTCACTGGCGGCGGCACCGCGCTCGGTGTCGCCGCGTCGAACGGCGGCTACGGCGCAGCTAAAGCGCCGGTCCGGGACCTGTCCTTGGGATAATCTCCCGCCGGCCGGCGCGTCGGCCCCACTTCCAGCGCGGTGCTCGACGGGATCGAGGCGACCCGCCGCCTCATCCGCGCGCAGCCCCGGCCCTGGTCCTGATCGTCACCACCTTCGGGCTCGATACCTACGTCTACGAAGCCCTGCGCGCCGGCGCCCGCCGCATCCTGCAGAAGCTCGACCTCCGCGACCGCGCCCAGGCCGTGATCTACGCCTACGAGCCCGGCCTGATCGCGCCGGGCGGACCCGCCGGCGACCGCGACGCCTCGGCGCGGTCGGCGACGGCCCGGACCTCGTCGGCCACCCGAGGCCACACGGCAGCGGGCAGGTCGTGCCCGACCCCCGGCAGGATGACGAGCCTGGCGCCGTCGATCGCGGCGGCGGTGCGGCGGGCCGCGGCGGGGCGCAGGACCTGATCGGCGTCGCCGTGCAGGACGAGCGCGGGCACCCTCAGCTGCGCCAGCGAACCGCCGTGCCATTTCGCGCCGGCCTGACGGCTCTGCGCGCGGGTGTCGCGAACGCCGCTGACGGCATCGCGCTCGATCCGCGCCCGGGCCGCCGCCTCGTCGAAGGGATACCCCGGCGAGGCGACCGCGCGAGCGAGCGCGAGGCCCAGGGCGATGTCGCCGTCGCGGCCCTCGGGGAACTTCATCCGGGCGAACCGGGCCACCTGCCCGAGGTGCACGTACCGGCTGGCCCGCAGGCCGCTGATATCGCCGGGCAGCGACGAGGCGGAGGTGATGCTGCGCACCCGGCCGGGATGACGCAGGGCGATGCGCTGGGCGAGCTGGCCGCCCATCGACGCCCCGAACAGGTGCGCTGAGTCCCAGCCGAGCGCATCCAGGACCGCGACGGCGTCGTCGGTCATGTCCTCGGCCGTATAGGCCGCCGAGCGCCCGCGCAGCACGCTGACGATGGGGCTGCCCGGCCCGGTGTCCGGCAGGTGGGTGGACTCACCGGCGTCCCGCTGGTCGAAGGCCGCCACGTGGAAGCCGCGGCTGATCAGCTCGTCGATGAGCCCCTCCGGCCACCAGAACCTCGACACCCCCAGGCCCATGACCAGCAGCAGCGGGTCCCCGCCCGCGCCGCCCAGGTCCTGATAGGCGATGTCGACGGCGCCGTTGCGGGCGTGCCAGGTTGCCCCCGGTTCGTTACTGCTCATGGGTGCTCCTTATTTGCAAACACTGTTCGCGAACTAGACTAGGCGCTTGATAACGGCGTTCGCAAACCGGCGTCGGTGGAGCAGGAGATTAGAGGTGGCGGCCGAGCAGGGTCAGGTCGGCGGGGGACAGCCGGTCGCTCGCGGTCTTGGCCTGGTGCCAGTACGGGTACAGCAGCGGCGGATCGCTGACCGCCTCCAGCAGGCCGAACTCGTCGTCGGTCAGGACCAGGTCCGCGGCGGCCAGGTTGTCCGCCAGCTGCTCGGTGGTCCGGGCGCCGACCACCAGCGACGTCACGGCGGGCTTGCGCAGCAGGTAGGCCAGCGCGACCTGTGCCGCGGAGACGCCGCGTGACTTGCCGATGTCGAGCAGGACATCGACCGTGTCATACAAAACGGACTGGTCCCGCACGGGCGGCTCGTTCCAGTCGGTCAGCTGTCGCGAGCCGGCCGCGGGCTGCGCATCCCGCCGGTACTTGCCTGACAGCAGGCCGCCCGCCAGCGGACTCCAGACCAGCACGCCCAGGCCCTGGTCCACGGCCGCGGGAATCAGCTCGTACTCCGCGTCGCGAGCCTGCAGCGAGTAGTAGATCTGCTGGCTGACGAACCGGGGCAGGCTCAGCCGGTCGGCGATGCCGAGTGCCTTCATCAGCTGCCAGCCGGCGTAGTTGGAGCCCCCGACGTACCGGACCTTGCCGGAGGTGACCAGGAAGTCCAGCGCCTCCAGGGTCTCTTCCAGCGGAGTCAGGCCGTCCCACTCGTGCACCTGGTACAGGTCGATGTGATCGGTGCCCAGCCGGCGCAGGCTGGCCTCGCACCCGGTCACCACGTGGTGGCGGGACAGCCCGGCGTCGTTAGGCCCGGGGCCCATCGGCATCCGGACCTTGGTGGCGACCAGGACCTCGTCCCGGCGGCCCTTCAGGGCCTGCCCCAGGATCTCCTCGGCCAGCCCGCCGGAGTACACGTCCGCGGTGTCGAAGAGGTTGACCCCGGCTTCCAGGCACTGATCCACCTGGCGGCGCGCCTCCTCCTCGCCCGTCGAGCCGACGTCCGCGAAGCCGCCGCGGCCGCCGAACGTCATGGTTCCCATAGTGAGGACGGAGACCCGCAGACCTGACCCGCCCAGTGCGCGATATTCCATGGTCTGAACCTATCGCTCCCGGCGCGGGCGGCCCCGGAACGGCGGCCCTGGTCCTTCGGGTCACGATCGCTACCAAGGGCAGGTGAACATTGGATGGGGCGTTCCTGACATGTCGCGGGATAGTTGGTACGCCCCTCGACACGACTTTACTCACTCATGACCCTGGTCACGTGAACGATTTTCTTCTGGTCCTGGTGGTCATCACCGCACTGTGCTTTGACTTCACCAACGGCTTCCATGACACCGGCAACGCGATGGCGACCTCCATCGCCACCCAGGCGCTGAGCCCGCGCGTGGCCGTGGCCCTGTCTGGGGTGCTGAACCTGGTGGGGGCGTTCCTGTCGCTGAGCGTCGCGGCGACGATCGCCAGCGGCCTGGTCGACACCAACCTGGTGACGCTGCCCGTGGTCGCCGCCGGCCTGGTCGGCGGGATCATCTGGAACCTGCTCACCTGGCTGTTCGGCATCCCGTCGAGTTCGTCGCACGCGCTCATCGGCGGGGTGATCGGCTCGACCATCGCGGCGGCCGGCGGGCACGCGATCCAGTGGCACGACCTGGTGTCGAAGGTCATCATCCCGGCCGGGCTGTCGCCGATCATCGCCGCCCTCATCGCGGCGACCGGGACGTGGCTGCTCTACCGGATCAGCCGTAGCCTGACCGAACGGGCCCGCGGCCGGGGCTTCCGGATCGGGCAGATCGGGTCGGCGTCGATGGTGTCCCTGGCGCACGGCACGAACGACGCGCAGAAGACGATGGGCGTCATCACGCTGGCCCTGATCGTGAACGGGACGGTGCCCAAGAACGCCACCGCCCCGTTCTGGGTCATCCTCTCCTGCGGCCTGGCGATCAGCCTCGGCACCTACCTGGGCGGCTGGCGGGTGATCCGCACCCTCGGTAAGGGACTCGTAGAGATCCAGGCGCCGCAGGGCATGGCGGCCGAGTCCGCCTCGGCCGCGGTCATCCTGCTGTCCAGCGGCTTCGGCTACTCGCTGTCCACCACGCACGTCGCCACCGGGTCGATCGTCGGCACCGGGCTCGGCAAGCGGGGTGCCGATGTCCGCTGGAACACTGCCGGGCGCATGGCTACGGCATGGCTGTTCACCCTGCCGTGTGCCGGGCTGATGGGGGCCGGGGCAGAATTCCTGGCCCGCGCGATCGGCCGCACGCCGGGCGTGATTGTCGTCCTGGCCATCCTGGCCGCCGTAGCGGGGGCGGTCTACTGGAGGTCGCGTGCGAACAAGGTCGACCACAACAACGTGAATGACGAATGGACCGGATCAGTCGCTCCGGCCGAGCCCGAGCCCGCGGCAGCGGCCTGAGCGACCGAGAATAGGGAGCGGGGAGCAGACAATGTCGTGGATCAACCTGGCAGCGCTCTGGAAGATCGTAGTTTTCGGCCTGATCGCTGGTGCGGGGCTCCCGGCGCTATTCGCTCTCGGCCTGCTCGCCCTGTCCAGGGGCGGCGGCCGGGCCCAGGTGGCCGGCGACGACTCCGATGTCGTGGTCGGCGGCAACCCGGCGGGCATCGTGGTGGCCGCGCTCTGCTTTCTGGTCGTGCTGGCCGCAATCGGGTGGGGAATCTATGAGATTTATCAAATTGGCCATCCCGCGACGAAGTAACCAGCGACGAAGTAACCCGCGACGAAGTAACCAGCTACGAAGTAACCAGTTCCCACCTGACATGCTGCAATAACTAGAGGATTGAGAACATGGCGCTGCCCCCTGTCCTGAGCTCGATCATCGGCTGGCTGCGAGCCGGCTATCCGGACGGCGTTCCTGACGTCGACTACGTGCCGCTGTTCGCGCTGCTGGCCAGCCAGCTGACTGACACTGAAGTGGCCCAGATCGCGACGGAGCTGGAAAGCTCCACTGATCCGCACTCGGCCGAGGCGATCCGGGAGGCGATCGCGCTGGTGACCAACGGCAAGGCGCTGGACTCCGACGTGGCCCGGGTCCGGGCCCGGCTGGCGGGCGGCGGCTGGCCGCTGGCCAAGCCGCACCACGTCTGATCCCCTCGTCGGCCGCTGTCGGCCTGTGCCCGCGCGCAGAATGAGTCATGATGTCGATATGACGAGCGGCGGCGGTCGCAAGCAAGATCCGGGGCGCGCTGCGCCGGACACTGCGGAAGCGAACGGGCACGGGCCATTGCTGGAGCCGGCGCCAGGCGCGGAGACCTGGCGCGAGGACTACCCGTACGGCACGCGGATGAGCCGCCGCGAGTACGAGGAGGCCAAGCGCTCCCTGCAGATCGAGCTGCTCAAGGTGCAGAGCTGGGTCCGGCAGACCGGGCAGCGGGTCGTGCTGCTGTTCGAGGGCCGCGATGCCGCCGGCAAGGGCGGCACGATCAAGCGGTTCACTGAGCACCTCAACCCGCGCGGCGCCAGGGTCGTCGCCCTGGAGAAGCCCTCCGAGCGGGAGAGAACCCAGTGGTACTTCCAGCGCTACATCCAGCACCTGCCGGCCGCCGGCGAGATCGTGCTGCTGGACCGGTCCTGGTACAACCGGGCGGGCGTGGAGCGGGTGATGGAGTTCTGCACCCCGGCGGCGTACCTGGAGTTCATGCGGGAGGCGCCCGAGCTGGAGCGCATGCTGGTCCGCAGCGGCATTCACCTGATCAAGTTCTGGTTCTCCGTGTCGCGCGGGGAGCAGCGCACCCGGTTCGCGGCCCGGCAGACCGACCCGGTGCGGCAGTGGAAGCTCAGCCCGATGGACCTGGCGTCGCTGGACAAGTGGGACGCCTACACCGAGGCCAAGGAGGCGATGTTCTTCTACACCGACACGGCCGACGCGCCGTGGACGGTCATCAAGAGCAACGACAAGAAGCGAGCGAGGATTACTGCCCTGCGCTACGTGCTGCACACGCTGGACTACGCCGACAAGGACCCCGAGATCGTCGGCGTTCCCGATCCGCTGATCGTGGGCTCAGCGGCGAGCGTCTACGAGCACGGCGAGCACACCGACCAGTTTTTCCCGCGGCTGTGAGGCGATCGCCGAGCGGCTGCGGCTCAGGCCATCATGCAGCCAGGTAGCGGAGGAATCATGGCAGCCAAGTGGGAATACCGGGTCTCGTGGGTCGATGACGATATCGAGAAGGTCCATCTGCAGATGGAGCACTGGGCCGAGCAGGGCTGGGAGCTCGTCAACGGCAGTACGTCCGTTTACCGGATCGGCGACAGCCTCACCCATGGCCTGCACTACCGGTACTCCCAGTACTGGCGCCGCGAGATAAACCGCTGAGGCCGCGCGGCTGCGTTACGCCAGTACTGGAGATGCCGGGTGCCCGAGATGCAGGCGCCCGGCGGGCGTGACCTCGAGCGTCCGGCCCTTGCCCTTCCGCACCCAGCCGGACGCCAGCGCGCTGTCGAGAACGGCGGCGCCCAGCGCCCCGCCCAGATGCGGCCGCTGCTCGGTCCAGTCCAGGCAGGTTATGGCCAGCTTGCGGCGGGGCGGCAGCTGCGCGTGCACGTCGACGCCCAGAGCCGCGAACCCGGCCGCGGCGCCCGGCCCGAGGGCGATCTCCGAGTTATCGGCGTCCGGGGGGGGCAGTAGCGCCCCGGCGGCGATGAGACGATCGAACACGGCCACGCCGGCCCGGCCGGCGAGGTGGTCGTAGCACGTGCGTGCCTCCGCCATCGAGGTCCCGGCCGCTCCGGCCGGCCCGGCCGCGGCGACGGCGTCGCGGCCGGCCGCCGCCAGCGGGCCCAGCGTGCTGAGCACCCCGGTGATCCGCCGGTCAGCCAGCTGATAGATGGCGTGCCGCCCTGACCTGGTGACTGTCACGATCCCGGCCGCACGCAGCCGGGAGAGGTGATTAGCCAGCCGCGGCGCGGCGATGTCCAGGTCGTCGGCGAGCTGCGACGCGGTACGCGGGCCGTCGCCGAGATCCTCCACCACGGCGAGCCGCACGGGGTCACTCAGCTCGCGCATGAGCTCCGCCACGGCTCGCAGCCGCGGCTGGCCGATTCGCTCCGGCATCGGGGTTCCCGCCTCACTCGGCTCGGCTATGTTACGGTCATTGTTCATCATACTGTGAACCGTTAATGATGGGAGTAGGTAGGTTGATGTTCGAGGGCTTCGCTTCGGATCGCGTCGATGTCGGGGACGCTCAGCTGCGCGTGCGGTACGGGGGCACGGGGCCCGCGGTCCTGCTGCTGCATGGTCATCCGCGCACGCTCGCGACGTGGCACAAGGTCGCGCCGCTCCTGGCCCGGCAGTTCACCGTGGTCTGCCCGGACCTGCGCGGCTACGGCCAGTCCTCGAAGCCGCCGACCACGCCCGACCACCGGCCCTACTCCAAGCGCGCCATGGCGGGTGACTGCGTGGCCCTGATGCGGACCCTCGGGCATGAGCGGTTCTGCGTCGCCGGGCACGACCGGGGACTGTACGTCGCGCAGCGCATCGCCCTGGACTATCCGGCCGCCGTGACCCGGCTGTGCCTGATGGAGGGCATACCGATCGGCGAGGCCCTGGCCCGCTGCGACGCTACCTTCGCCGAGCGCTGGTATCACTGGTTTTTCTTCGGCCAGACCGAGCGGCCTGCCGAGCGGTACATCAACGCCGACCCTGACTCCTGGTACACGGCGACGGACGAGCACATGGGCCCGGAGGCGTTCGCGGACTACCAGCGCGCGATCCACGACCCGCAGACCGTGCACGCCATGATCGAGGACTACCGGGCCGGGCTGGGCATCGACCGCGAGCATGACGATGCCGACCGCAAGGCCGGGCGGCGGATCGGCTGCCCGATGCTGTTCCTCTGGGCCGCCCGCGACGACCTGGAGGACCTCTACGGGGATCCGCTGGCCATCTGGCGGGACTGGGCCGACGATGTGCGCGGTCACTCGCTGGACTGCGGCCATCACCTGGCCGAGGAGGCACCGGGGGAGCTGGCCGCGTCGCTGGCCGGGTTCTTCGGGCCGAACTGAGGGCCGCTGCTGGAGCGGGCCGGCCCCGCGCGGCTGCGTGGCGCCCGCTCCTAGTGCAACCCAGGGGTTGCGCTCGGAGGGGTGGATGTGCAACCCTAGGGTTGCACAGATCATAGCGCTGAAGGAGACCCCTCATGAGCGAGGACCGGATCGAACGCGAAACCCTGATCGCAGCGCCCCTGGAGCGGGTCTGGTCGCTGGTGGCCCAGCCCGGGTTCTGGGTGGCCGACAAGGCGAGCCTGCCCGGCACCGTGGCCAGGGAAGGGGAGTCGATGGTGGCGAAGAACCCCGAGTACGGCGACTTCCCGGTGCGCGTGGAGAAGGTCGAGCCGCCGACCTACCTGGCCTACCGCTGGGCCAGCGCGTTCCGAGGGGAAGAGCTGCGCGCGGACAACAGCACCCTCGTGGAGTTCACGCTGATCCCGGAAGGCGACCAGACCCGGCTCCGCGTCGTCGAGAGCGGGTTCGCGGCGCTGGCCGGGTCCGAGGATCTGCGCCGCCAGGCGGTGCAGGACAACACTCACGGCTGGCCCCAGGAAATCGACGCCCTCAAGATGCGCGCTGAGCAATCATCGGCGTGACCGGCGAACGTCGCGGCGCGGTCGACAGTGTCCTCATCGCGCTGGCCGACCCGACGCGACGTCAGCTGCTTGACCTGCTCGCCGCGCAGGGTGAGGCCACCGCGACAACGCTCGCTGGCCGGCTTCCCGTCTCGCGGCAGGCGGTGGTCAAGCACCTCGCCGTCCTGGACGGCGCCGGGCTGGTTTCCGGCCGCCGGGCCGGGCGCGAGGTGCGGTACGCGGTGCGGCCCGCGGCGCTGGACGCGACGGCGCGGTGGATGGCCGCGCTCGCCGGGGACTGGGATCGGCGGCTGGCGAACATCAAGCGCGTGGCCGAGGCAGCGGAGCGGGACACAGGGCCCGGCCGGGCATAGCCAAGAAGGAGGGACGCAGTGCAGCTTCGGTACAGCCAGGCCGCCACGATGGCAGCCGCGCTGACGGCGACGCTCGGCCTCGCCGCCGCCTGCTGGGTGGTCGCGGTCAGGCAGATGAGCGGGATGGACATGGGCGTCGCGACCCGGCTGGGGCCGTTCGCCTTCTTTGCCGCCGTCTGGGTGGCGATGATGGCGGCGATGATGCTGCCGGGCGCGGCCCCGGCGGTCGTGAGACGCGCCCGGGCCGGCGGCGGCGTGCGCGCGGTGCCGCTGTTCGTCGCGTCCTACCTGGCCGTCTGGGCCCTGGTGGGCGTCGTGGTGTACGCGCTCTACCGGCCGCACGGGCCAGCGGCCGCCGGGGTGCTGGTGATCGCGGCCGGCGTGTACGAGCTCACCCCGGTCAAGCAGCATTTCCGGCGGCGCTGCCAGGAGAGCGCCGGGTCTGGATTGCAGTTCGGGCTGTGCTGCGTGGGCTCGAGCATCGGGCTCATGCTGGTGCTGGTGGTGCTCGGCGTCATGAGCATGGCCTGGATGGTGGTGATCGCCGTGGTGGTCCTGGCCCAGAAGCTGCTGCCTCCGAAGGCCGCGCTCGATGTGCCGCTGGCGCTGGCGATCATCGGCCTGGGGATCGTGATCGTCATCGCGCCCGCGTCGGTTCCGGGGCTCACGCCACCGATGTGAGGCATTACCGGCGGGCGGCGCGAGGGTGTTGTCCCAACAATCAATAAGGAGAGAGCAATGACCGCTCACAAGACCGGAACACGTGACGAGTGGCTGGCGGCCCGGCTGGAGCTGCTGGAGGCCGAGAAGGCGCTGACCCGGCGCAGCGACGAGCTGGCGCGCCGGCGGCAGGAGCTGCCCTGGGTCCGGATCGACAAGGAGTACCGCTTCGACACCGACCAGGGCGCAGCGTCGCTTGCCGATCTCTTCCAGGGACGCTCGCAGCTGCTCATCTATCACTTCATGTTCGGGTCCGAGTACACGGCAGGGTGCCCGTCCTGCTCGGCGATCGCGGACGGCTTCGACGGCTCCGTCGTCCACCTCGCGAATCACGATGTCACGCTCTGCGCGGTGTCGCGGGCCCCGCTCGACAGACTGCAGGCCTACCGGCAGCGGATGGGCTGGAGCTTCCCCTGGGCGTCCTCGTCCGGCAGCGACTTCAACTACGACTTCCAGGCCGCCGTCACCCGGGAGCAGTGGGAGTCGGGCGCCGCCGAGTACAACTTCCGCGAGACGGACCTCCGGCCGCCGGCCGGCCAGGACAGCTCCGGACTCGACGAGTTCGCCTCGAGCATCGTCGGGACGGACTGGGAGACCTACCGGCGGGAAGGGCCCGGCGTGAGCGCGTTCGCGCTTGAGGACGGCGTCGTCTACCACACTTACTCGGCGTACTCGCGCGGGCTCGACGGCCTGTGGGGCATGTACCAGTGGCTCGACCGCGCGCCGCTCGGCCGCAACGAGAACGGCTTCTGGTGGCGCCGCCACGACGAGTACGACAGCCAGTAAATTCAGGCCGGGCGGGCGGTGACGAGGCGCAGCGCCCCGACGAACTCGGGCTGGGAGCGCAGTGCGCCGAAGCGGCGGTCCCATGCGCCGGATTCCAGGTCACGGCGGAGGCGGCGGACCGACCTGTCGGCGGTGGCGGCGTCGACAAATCCTCAGGCCGACTGAGACTGGCGGACGGCCGGGTCGAGGAACCGCTCGGGCCGGGCGCCGACGGCGCATGGCGGCCGACTGCTCGACGGCGGTGACCAGCCGGTCCTCCGGCTCGCACGATCCGGCGCCCGCCCCGACGTTGACGACCGACCGTGCGTCGCCCAGCGCGGCATGGACGTAGGCCGCGATCCGCGGGTCGGTGCGGCGCTGCGTGGCATACCCGCCGCCGCCGGTCCCGTAGTCGAAGTCGCCGGCCATCCCGATGGTCAGCCTGACTCGGCCGTCTTCTTGATCGCGGCCAGCGTGGCCGGGATCCCCGTGCGGGCGTTCTCGATCCGGTCGGCAATCTGGGCCGGGGCGTCGGCCCCGTACCTATCGTGGAACCGGTCGA
>DATCEO010000204.1:0-67833 GCA_036510065.1 Streptosporangiaceae bacterium
CCCTCCGGTCCGGGCGTCGCCTGGGCTGGGAGATCGAGCAGCTCGCCGATGAGCTCGCGGAGCTCCTGGGTCGTCCAGTAGATCTGGTGTCCTTGCGCGGCCTGCACCCGCTGCTCCGGCCGGCGGTCCTGGCTGAGATGCAATCCGTATATGCAGCGTGACATCCTTCTGCTCACCGAGATGATCGATGCGGCGCAGCAGGCCCGGGTACTCACCAGCGGCGTTTCGGCTAGCGAGCTGGAAGGGGACCGCCGCAGTCGCGACGCCCTGCTATGGAACGTGGTCGTCTTTGAGGGCGGCGATGAGTCGGGCTACTCGGCGTACTCCCCGGACCTGCCGGGAGTGATCGCCGCCGGAGATAGGCGGCCGGAGACTGAGCGGCTGATGATTGAGGCCATGGCCGCGCACATCGCCATGCTTAAGCAGGCAGGCGAGCCGGTACCGGAGGCATCCCACGCTGCCGATGTCGTGATTCTCGAGCCCGCAGCCGCGTAGCGGCTAGTCCTGACGCTCAGGGTTTGGCGAGGCGAGGCGAGGCGCGCGCGGCCGCGCGCGCCTTGCGCGGCAGCCATTCCGGGTGTACCACGGTGAGGTATGCGGCTACTGGTCGTCATTGGTGACGAACTGCTGGGCGGGAACGATGCGCGCGACTGGGCGTTCCTGGAATCGCTGGTCGCGGCCAACAGCCCCGGCTCGATCGAGGTCGAGATAGTGGCCCTGATCAATGAGCCCCGCCGCCCGTCCAGGTTCTCTAACCCCGTGGGCCAGGCCCTGGGAGTGGGGGCTGACGGCACGGGTCCGCTGCCGGAGCCCTATAACCCCTCAGACAGTGCCCGCCAGCGACTCGACCGTGCCCGGCAGCAGCTTCGCACGCTGGGCCTCCACGCGATTGGCGATATTGCCACAGGCGAGCCCTACCAGATAGTGCGACGTAAGGCCGAGGCCGGCTCCTACGACCGGGTGCTGCTCCTGCTGACCGACCGGCGCTCGCCGCTGGCCAGAATTGGCCGGCGCAGCCTCGAGGCCCGGCTGCGGCGGGTCCTGAACGTGCCCGTACAGGCCGTTGGTCATCCGGAGCTCGCCTTGTCGGTCCCGCCAGGCCCTGGGGCCGCCCCCTGAGGCTCGGCATGCGCGCGCCCGGAGGGCAGCCGCGGGCTAGAGCTGACCGGCGGCGGTGACCGTTACTACGGCAATGCCCGCCTCATCGGAGGCAGCCAGGTCGACGGTCGCGCTGAAGCCCCAGTCATGGTCGCCGGCGGGGTCATCGAAGATCTGCCGCACGGCCCACGCGCGCGGGCCCTCGTCGATGATCAGCAGCGCGGGCCCGCGGGCGTCGGGTCCCGTGCCGATCTCGTCGTGCTCCTCGAAGTAAGGCTGCAGGGCCTCCGCCCACGCAGCCGCGTCCCAGCCGGACGCGGCGTCCAGCTCGCCCAGTTCCTCCCAGTGCCGCGCGGCGGCCAGCTCCACCCGGCGGAAGAGGGCGTTACGCACCAGGACGCGGAACGCGCGCCGGTTGCTGGTCACGGCGGGCGGCTTCTCGTCGACCGGCGCCACCCGCTCGGCGGCCGGGTTGCGCAGCCGCTCCCACTCGTCGATCAGGCTGGAGTCGACCTGGCGGACCAGCTCGCCGAGCCACTCGATGAGGTCGGCGAGTTCCTCGGTCCTGGCCTCCTCGGGCACGGTCTGGCGCAGCGCCTTATAGGCGTCGGCCAGGTAGCGCAGCACCAGTCCCTCGGAGCGGGACAGGTTGTAGAAGCTGACGTACTCGGTGAAGGTCATCGCCCGCTCGAACATGTCCCGGGCGACCGACTTGGGCGCCACCTCGTAGTCGGCGATCCAGGGATGACCCTGCCGGTAAATGTTGTAGGCGGCCTCCAGGAGATCGGCCTGCGGCCGCGGGTAGGTGACCGCGTCCAGCAGCTCGAGGCGCTCCTCGTACTCGATGCCCTCGGCCTTCATCGCCGCCACGGCCTCGCCGCGGGCCCGGAACAACTGGGCCGACAGCACCTGCCGCGGGTTGTCCAGGGTCGCCTCGATGACCGACAGCACGTCCAGCGCGTACACCGGCGACTCCCGGTCCAGCAGCTCGATCGCCGCCAGCGCCAGCGGGGACAGGGGCTGGTTGAGGGCGAAGTCGTCCTGCAGGTCCACGGTCAGCCGGACAGAGCGGCCGTCGGAGTCGGGCTCGGCGAGACGCTCGACCACCCCGCCGGCCAGCAGGGCACGGTAGATGGCGATGGCCCGGCTGATGTGCTTGCGCTGAGCGGGCCGGTCCTCGTGATTGTCGGTCAGCAGGTGGCGCATCGCGGGGAACGCGTCGCCGGGCCGGCCGATCACGTTGAGCAGCATGGCGTGGCTGACGGCGAAGCTGGACCGCAGCGGCTCCGGCTCGGCCGCGACGAGCCGCTCGAAGGTCGGCAGGCCATAGCCCACGAAGCCCTCCGGCGGCTTCTTGCGGACCACCCGGCGGCGCTTGCGCGGATCCTCGCCCGCCTTGGCCAGCGCCTTCTCGTTGTCGATGACGTGCTGCGGAGCCTGCACCACCACCCGCCCGGTGGTGTCGAAGCCGGCCCGGCCGGCCCGCCCGGCGATCTGGTGGAACTCGCGGGCCATCAGCAGCCGGGTCCTGGTGCCGTCGTACTTAGACAGCGAGGTGAACAGCACGGTGCGAATGGGGACGTTGATGCCCACGCCGAGGGTGTCGGTGCCGCAGATGACCTTGAGCAGCCCGGCCTGGGCGAGGGTCTCCACCAGACGGCGGTACTTGGGCAGCATGCCCGCGTGATGCACGCCGATGCCGTGGCGGACCAGCCGGGACAGGGTCCTGCCGAAGCCGGGCGCGAATCGGAAGTTGCCGATCAGCTCAGCGATGGCGTCCTTCTCGGCCCGAGTGCAGACGTTGACGCTCATCAGCGCCTGGGCCTGCTCGATGGCCGCGGCCTGGGTGAAGTGCACGATGTAGATGGGCGCCTGATGGGTAGTCAGCAGCTCGGCCACGGTCTCGTGCAGCGGCGTCATCGCGTAGGAGTAGACCAGCGGCACCGGGCGCTCCACGGACTTGACCACCGCGGTCGGCCGCCCGGTGCGCAGGGTCAGGTCCTCCACGAAGCGGGTGACGTCGCCCAGCGTGGCCGACATGAGCAGGAACTGGGCCTGCGGCAGCTCGATCAGCGGGACCTGCCACGCCCAGCCGCGGTCGGGGTCGGCGTAGAAATGGAACTCGTCCATCACCACCTGGCCGACGTCGGCCGCCGCGCCGTCCCGCAGCGCGATGTTGGCCAGGACCTCGGCGGTGCAGCAGATGATCGGCGCCCCCGCGTTGACGCTGCCATCGCCGGTCATCATCCCGACGTTGGCGGCGCCGAACGCGTCGATGAGCGCGAAGAACTTCTCCGATACCAGCGCCTTGATCGGCGCGCTGTAGAAGGTCCGCTCGCCGCGGGCCAGTGCGGTGAAGTGCGCGCCTGCCGCCACCAGGCTCTTCCCCGAGCCTGTCGGGGTGCTGAGGATCACGTTGGCGCCGGAGACGATCTCGATCAGCGCCTCTTCCTGGTGCGGGTAGAGGGTGAAGCCCTGCTCCGCGGCCCAGCCCGCGAATGCCTCGAAGAGGTCATCGGGATCCGCGGTGCCGGGCAGCCGATCGTAGAGCTTTGCGCCACTTGGCATGCTCGGCTATCCCGTCTTGTCGCGGCTCGTTGCGGCCGAGCGCTCGGGCGGCAGCGCGATTACTAGCGAGACACTGCCCCAGTCGGTCGATTCGCCCGACTGGACGCTGGCGGGCGCGAGGATCCCCGCCCGGGGCAGCTCAGGATGGGCCGTGCCCAGCTCGCGTCGGGCAGCATCCAGCTGGTCCTCAACAGATATCTCGCGGGCCCCCCGCTTGCTCGTCGGTCGGACCATGGGCTTCATGATCTCACCTCTCCGAGGCGCCGCGCATCGGCGGCTGATCTATGCGTGCCCATGGCGGCGAGCTGCATCGTGGGAGCCATCACCTGCCCGGCCGCGCGGGCCAGGCGGTGCTCGCACGAGGCCAGCGAGTCCTCGCCCGGCCTGACGCGCCATGTGGGCGGCGCTCGGGCAGCCAAACCCGCGCTGCTGGCCCGAGCGGGACAGTCTGGATCGTGATGCCTCTTCGTCCCGAACACCGCCACCACAGGTACAAGCTCCCTGTACGGCGACGTATGCGCAGGTGACGGCGCTGTACGCGCCTACGCTAACCGCATCTGACCGCATGTAAATCCGTCCGGCCACTCCCGCCGCGCTCCCAAAATCGGACACCGCCCCTACGGCGCGAGACGACGTAGGCTCGCCGGGCCTGCTCCGGGTTGCCCTCGCGTGGACGCCTGGCCGCTGGTCACGGTTCGACAGGCACCGGGAAGAGGTGGCAATGTGCCGGAATGCGGTCGTCGGTCCGCCCGGTGCATCCAGGGCCATGACCACTCCGGCTCACGGCCCAGTTCGGGATGCCGGCATCAGTTGTCGCTGGCCCCGCCGGGTTCTTCCTCTAGATATACGAGCCCGTTGCCGTCCGGGTCGGCGAAAAAGAACATCGGCGGGGAGCCGTCGAGGTGCACGACCTCGTCGTTGTGCAGCCTCGCGCCCGCCTGGCGAAGCCGCGCGTAGGCGGTCTCGGCGTTGGTCGTGCCCAACCGTACGGCCATCGGGATTTCGCTGTCCGGGGGCAGTAGCACTAGGCCGACGCTCGACCCGGGGGGCACCACTTCCACCAGCCTGGCCCCGGGCCACACCTCGATGTCGGTGCGCAGCTCGCAGCCGAGCACCTCTGTGTAAAACGCCAGTGCCCGGTCCTGATCGGCCACCGGGATCGACACGCTCTGGACTCTCGTCGTCATAGTCATGCTCGGTAAGACCGACGGCCGCCAGGAAAATCATCGCACCGGAAGGCTCCCATCCGTCATGTCCCGATGGCGTTGCTTTCAGGTGAGCTGCCAGGGGCAGAGCAGGTGGAACTCGATTGTGCGGGTGACTTTGGTGACGCTCGGCTCACCTGGCTTGCGGGCGGGGAAGTCGCCAATCAGGAGGACGGGGATGCTGAGGGCCGGGCGGCGAGGGCCCGCGGATGAAGCAGCGCCCAGGAGCGCATTGGCCGTCAGAAGGTCATCCGCAGCGGGGTGCCGGTAAGAAACGTGTCACCAGCCGCAAACGAGAGTTGGCCGTTTGGGCTGACGCTCGGTCGGGTCGTCACGGGCAGCGCGTCCGGGCGCCTCGCCGCGGTGGCCGGGGTGCTCCGCGGCGTGGGGCGGGGCGTCCCCAGAGGGGCGTCGGGGAGGAGGGTTCGCGGGTACGGTCCTCGATATGACGCTTCTTCCGGATCTTCAGGGATAGATCGATCGGGCCGCTGGGCGGCATGGGGTGCCGGGGGCTGCGGTGGCCGTCGGGATGGGGGATCAGCTGGCTGAGGCGGCCACCGGGGTGATCAATCTGGACACCGGGGTGAAGGCTACCGCCGACAGCCTGTTCCAGATCGGGTCGGTTACCAAAGTCTGGACGACCGCCCTGGTGATGCAGCTTGTCGGGGAAGGGCTGGTCGATCTCGATGAGCCGGTCCGAAAGTATCTTCCCGAGTTCGGGGTGCTGGACGCCGCCGCCTCGGAGAGCATCACCGTGCGGCAGCTGCTGTCGCACACCGGTGGGTTCGACGGGGATCTGTTCGAGGACACCGGACGCGGGGACGACGCGGTGGCCAAGCTTGTTGCGTTCATGCGTAGCAACGCCCGGCAGGTCAGCGTGCCGGGGGAGCTGTTCTCGTACTGCAATGCCGGCTATTGCGCGCTCGGTGCCCTCGTCGCCAAGCTGCGCGGGCGCACGTGGGAGGCCGCCATGCGGGAGCTGCTGATCGAGCCTCTCGGGGCGCGGCACATGGCGCTCTACGCTGAGGAAGCAATCATGTTCCGGGCCGCGGTCGGGCACGTCGGCGAGCCGCTGCGGGTGTCGCCCCGGCGGCTGCTGCCGCAGTCGGACGCGCCGGCTGGGTCCACGCTGAGCGCCGCGCCGCGCGACCTCGTGCGGTTCGGGCGGATGCTGCTGGCCGACGGCGTGGCGGCCGCCGGGACGCGGGTGCTGCCCGCGGGAACCTTCGCCGAGATGTGCCGGCCGCAGGTCACGCTGCCGCGGCTGGGGGAGCGATACACGGCCGCCTGGGGCCTCGGGCTGATGCTCTTCGACTGGGACGGCAAGCCCGTGGTTGGCCACGACGGCAGCACCCCGGGCCAGACCACGACCTGGTGCATCGTGCCCGACCGGGGCCTGGTGCTCGCCATCCACGCGAACGGCGGCCACGCCTCGGCCTTCATCGACGAGGTGCTGGCGGAGATCCTCTCGTCCGCGGCCGGGATCCGCCTGCCGTCGCGGGTGCTGCCGCCGGACACCCCGGTGCCGTTCCGGCCGGAGACCTACGCCGGGAGCTACTCCGCACCGTCGGTCACCTACGAGGTGAAGGCCGACGCCGACGGGCTGGAGATCACCGACATCCCGCACGGCTCGCGGCGCAGTTCGGGGAGGGTGGCACGACCGCCCGCTACGTCCACGCCGGCGACAACCGCTTCGTCGGCGTCGAGCCGGACGAGGGGCTGCACCCACTGATCGCCTTCCTCCAGGACGGGCGCTTCCTCTACAACGAGCGCGCCGTGCCACGTGTCACGGACTAGGGGTCGAGGCGGCGCCGGCCGGGCTGGCACCTAACGCGCGGGGCACGACCATGAGCTGGCGGATCTCGGTGCTGACGGGTTCACCGGACGGGCCGGGCTGGATCGCTCAACCTTCGCGGCCCTTGACGCGGCCGAAGCCCCGGAGCCGCGCGAGCAGGTCGCGCGGGCCGCGATGCGGGAGCGCCTGGCACTGACTGTGGAGTGCTACGACGCCGGGGACACCACTAGCGAACTCAACACCATCACCAGCTGGGTGCAGATGGTGCGCGAGGTCTTCGACCTGATGCCCACGGAGGGCGAGGAGGCCGCCGCCAACATCGCCAAGCGGATGGCCGCGGTGCCGCGGGCTTACCGCCACTTGTCCGCGACCTTGCTCGACGCGGCCAGGAATGGCCGCTCCGCGGCCAGGCTGCAGGTCGAGGAGGTCGCCGGGCAGTGCGCGGCTTGGGCCAAGCCGGGGGATTCCTTCTATTCAGGACTGGTCGGGCGGCTGACCGGAGTCCCGGACTCGCTGCGGGGGGAGCTGGGCGTGGCCGCGCGCGCGGCTACGGCCGCTACGGCCGAGCTTGGCGCCTTCCTCGACCGCGAGCTGATGCCGCTGGCCAGGGAGAAGGATGCCTGCGGGCCTGAGGTCTACGCCCGTGCCTCGCGGTACTTCCTCGGCGCCGCCGTGGATCTGCGGGAGGCCTACGCCTGGAGCTGGGAGGAGATCGCCCGGCTGCGGGCCGAGATGGCGCGGGTCAGTAACCTGGTCCGGCCCGGGGCCACCGTGGAGGAGGCCGTGGCGATCCTGGACGAAGACCCGGCCCGGCGCGTCGAAGGGCGCGAGAACTTCCGTGCCTGGATGCAGGAACTGGCCGAGCGCACCATTTCGGAGCTGCACGGGATGCACTTCGACATCCCGCAGCCCGCGCACCGGATCGAGGCCGTGATCGCACCCACCAACGACGGAGGGATCTACTACACCGGGCCCTCCGATGACTGGTCCCGGCCCGGGCGGATGTGGTGGTCGGTGCCGGACGGCGTTGAGACTTTCTCCACCTGGAAGGAAGTCACGGTCGTCTACCACGAGGGCGTTCCCGGCCATCACCTGCAGATATCGCACGCCATGGCGGACAGGGACAGCCTGAACCGCTGGCAGCGCATGTCCTGGGTATCCGGTCACGGCGAGGGCTGGGCACTCTACGCGGAGCGGCTCATGGGAGAGCTCGGATACCTGGACGACCCGGGGGCATATCTCGGGATGCTCGACAGTCAGCAACTGCTCGCCGCCCAAGTGGCCCTGGACATCGGGGTGCACCTGGAACTGGATGTTCCAAGGGGCACCGGCTGGCGCGAGGGCGAGCGCTGGAATGCCGAGATCGCCTGGGAGTTCCTGCGCGCCCACTCCAGCTGGGATGAACGGCAACTGCGCTCCGAGCTACGTCGCTGCCTCGGCTTGCCGGGTCAGGCCCCTTCATACAAGCTTGGTGAACGGATCTGGCTACAGGCCAGGGAGGATGCCATGGCACGGGCCGGAGGAGCCTTCAGCCGCAAGGACTTTCACGCCAAGGCACTCAGCCTGGGCGCTATGGGTCTTGACCCGTTGCGCGAGGCGCTTGCCCGCGTCTGAGGACGCTCAGCAAAGCACTGACGGGCCGGGACGGCACGACGTCAGCCTTCCAGATCGGCATTGGCTGAGGGGTCCGCTGGCGCTGTCCCGACTGCGGCGGGCCTGGTGTCAGTGCTGGCCGAAGAGGTCCTCCCCGTCGGTGCCGCCGAGGAGGGAGGTGAAGCGGTCCAGGTCGGTGCGGAGCGCGTGCAGGCCGTAGGCGGAGTGGCCGATGTAGGCCAGGAACGATGGGGCGAGCGTGGCGGGGTCGGCAGCGAGCCATCGGCCGATGAGCTGCAGGGCGAATAGCTGTCAGCGTGACGCGGGCGGGACGCTCTGCTCGTACTGGAAGATGTTGTGCGGGTCGTACTTCGCCTTGATCTTGCGCAGCCGGTCGAGGTTGGATCCCCAGTAGGCGGTCTCCCAGTCCGCCATGCCGACGTTCGGCACGTTGACATAGGCGCCGTTCACGTACGGCCGCAGCGCCTGGCTGAACTCGGCGATCCAGGCCTGGGCCTTGGGGGTGATCGCGTCGCCGCTGCGTGGCTTTCCGCGAGTACCCCAGCCCGCGCCGGGCTCGGAATAGAACAGTGCGTGGCGATGCGGGAACGCCGTGCCGCCGCGAGGGGTCCTCTTAACGGCCCCGCCGAACGCCTGGGTGAAGAAGTTGCTGTCATCCGTGGGGGCTTCTCGCATGAATGAGGCGATCAGGCTGACCGCCCTGGCCGGGAATGGCTCGGTAGTGAACTGGGAGAAGAACTTCCAGTTCGCGGGTTCGTCCTTGGTCGGGATCTGGAATCCCGCGTATACGTCGCCCCAGTTGCCGGTCTGAACCTTGATGTCGGGCTTACCAACCGACAGGATCGGGGCGAGCAGCTGCCTGGCTCGTGCCGTCGACCCGTCCGCGAGGACCGCGAACAGCAGGGTCTGGTTTCTGTGGATCTCGAGCTGGGTGCCGAGACGGTTGTCGGCGACGGGTGCCGTGCGCTGCCAGGTGTCGAAGATCCCGTGCAGGTTCTTGACGCCGTCCCAGGTCGCCTGGAGGTACGCGACACTGCTGAGCGGAGTCGCCTTGTAGGTGAGTGAGGTGACGATCCCGAAGTTGCCGTTCCCCGCTCCGCGGAGCGCCCACAGCAGGTCCGGGTGGTTCGTCAGGTCTGCACTGATCACCTTGGCGCCCTTGGCACCCGACGGGACGACGATCTCAGCCGCTATCAGGCTGTCGCAGGCCATGCCGAGGTAGCGGGTGAGGAAGCCGAAGCCGCCGCCGAGCGTGGCGCCGGACAGGCCTACGGTGCCCTCCGTCCCGGTGGTCACCGCGAGGTCTTTCTTCGCGAGCGTGGTTACCGCTTCCAGCTGGCTGAGCCCGGCACCGACTGTCGCGGTGCACGAGGCGGTGTCGATGCGGACCGACTTGAGCTCGCTGACGTCGATCACGATGCCGTTGTCCACGTTCGACCAGCCCTCAAGGCTGTGGCGGCCGCTCCGCACCCGCAGCGCGACGTCGTTCTGCCGCGCCCACGCCAGGGCGTTGACCACGTCCCGGGTCTCCTGCGCGAAGACGATGACCAGCGGATAGCGCGCGAAGAGCTCGTCCCAGCCCAGGCTCGCACTCGCATACCCAGGGCTGTTAGGCCGGACGATGCGGCCGGTGAGCCTCGCCGTCTTGCCTGCCGCGCCTTCAGCTCCGCTGGCCGCTGCGCTCGCTCCAGGGGCTTCCGCGGCTGCGACGCCCGGGAGAACGACCGCGCCGACGCCAGCGGCCGCCGTTACCTTGAGCAATCCGCGACGAGAAAAATCGGGCATTATCCGTATCCTCTCGACCGGGTTGTGCCCGGTAGTTGGCTAAGGCTTGAGGCGCGCGAAACTCTTTGTTGACCGTTTCGGGCGGCGTCAGAGTAACAGGGCGACCGTGGTGATGTTTGCCTGACGCGCTAACGGAGGACGCGCAGGACTTGTTATGTCGGAAGTGCGTTATAAAATCCGCCTCTCCGAAGCCTGATGGATTCGCGCCATCGAAGGGCATGAGCCGCTTCTTCCTGAATTTTGCTAAAGAGCATCACCCAGGACGAGGCGCGCAATTGACCACCCGCCATGACCGGTCCGCCCGGTCGGCCTCGGACGCGGCGGCGTTACGCTCCGAAGCTGCAAGATGAATTGTCGGATCAGTGGTGTTGGCGATGGGACGTGCCGGGCGGGCCTCGAAGAGGCAGAGCCCGGCGCGGGGAGCGCCGCAATGCCCGCGCTGATCAGCGTGGGCACGATCTCCAGCTTCGCTGGCCCGAGCCGGGCCAGCATCGCCGTCAGGCCATGGACCCCTGGCTGGCCTCCCGGCCAGCCTCGAAGGGGTTGCGGGTGATCGGCATCGTGATGACCCGCGGGTCCCGCTGGCCGCTCGCGCCGACCGGGTCGCGGCCAGAGCACGGCCGCGATCGCTAGGGCTTCAGTTCCCGATCACTCGCCCCGGTCTACCGGGCCGATGCCTGGTTCTGATCGATGGCTGCCTGCCCCGCGTCCGCGACATTGCCGCCCGGGCAGTTCGGCTTGCGCCAGGTCACCGTCACCGAGCGATCACGCAGCCGATCGATAAGAGTCATGACTGGCCCATCGTGCCAGTTCCCGGCCGATCCGGCGTCGCCGCGCCGGCCGGCTCAGCGGCTGAAGTCGACCGCCGTGGTGTTCGCCCCGCTCACGATCACCGCGACGTGCTCGCCGTGCGCCGGAGAATAGCGGCCGGACAGCACGGCCGCCAGCGCCGCGGCGCCGCCCGGCTCCGCGACCACCCGCAGCCGTTCCCAGAGCAGCTGCTGGGCGGCCAGGATGGACTCGTCGCTGACCAGCACGACCGCCTGCACCCGGCGCGACGCCATCGCATAGGTCAGCTCGCCCACCTGGCGCGGGGCGAGCGAGTCGATCGCGACGCTCCCCGTCGGCGCGTCGACCGGGCTGCCGGCCGCCAGGGCCAGGGTCATGGTGGGCGCGTCCTCGGGCTCGGCTCCGATGATCCGCAGCCGCCCGGCACTGGCCGCGGCCGTGCCGGCCAGCAGGCCGCCGCCGCCGACCGCGGCCAGGATCGTCCCTGCCTGCGGCGCCTGCTCCATCAGCTCCAGGGCGGTGGTGCCGGCGCCCAGCGCGGTCTCAGCCTGGTCGTAGGCGTGGATCGGCAGGGCGCCGCTGGCGGCCGCCCACGCCTGGCTGACCGCGAAGGCGTCGGAGTAGGTGGCGCCCTCGACCACCAGGTCCGCGCCGTAGCTCCGGATCCGGCTGACCTTGGCCGGCGACGACACCTCCGGCACGAAGATCCGCGCCGGCACCCCGAGCACCCCGGCGGCGTAGGCGACCGCGGCGCCGTGGTTGCCGCCCGACGCGGCCACGACTCCGGCGGGCGGGATATCGCGCAGCAGCAGGTTGGCGAAGGCCCCGCGCACCTTGAACGAGCCGGAGTGCTGCAGCTGCTCCAGCTTCAGCGTCAGCGGGCCCGCGGCCAGGCCGAAGTCGGCCCGGTCCACGGTGACGACCGGCGTCCGGCGCACGTACCGGCGGATGCGAGCGGCAACCATCTCGACGGCATCGCGGGACAGCTGCGCGGTGGCGGTCAGATTTCGTCCAGGATCTGCTGGCACTGCACCTCGAACTGCTGCTGGGTCAGCTGCCCGCGGTCGCGCTGATCCTCCAGCCGGGCGATCCGGTCGGACTCGCTGTTCTGCCCGAAGGTGTCAAACGTGCCGCCCGCGCTGAACGACCCGCTCCCGGGCGAGCCGAAGCTGCCCGCCGGGGTGACCGGCTCGAAGGCGGCCGGGGCCACGGCCGGGCTGGAGAAGCTGACCGAACCCCCAGGCGGCCCGACCGTGCTGGTCGGTACCCCGAAGGAATCGGCAGGTGAGCTGAAAGTCGCCGCCGTGACCGGGGGCGCGGAAGTGACCGGCTCGAAGGTGCCGGGGGCGTCCGGCGAGCTGAAGCCGACGGACCCGGCCGGGGCGCCGGCCCGGCCGGGCGGCCCGGCCTGGCCCTGCGCCTCGCGGACCGACGCGGCGTGGGCGGCGGGAGCGGGCGCGCTGGGGTCGAAGCGGACCTCGCCGGTCTTGGCGTTGACCTCGAGCCGGACCGTGACGCCCGGGGCCGGATCCGTGCTCACGCCGTACGGCGACGGCAGCGTCGCCCGCAGCGGCTGGCCGTTTGGCCGCCGGACGTCGACGACGTACACCCGCACCTGGTGCAGGCCCGGCTCCCCGGCCACGGTTACCTGCTCAACCCGGGATTCCACGATGGTCCCGCGGGCGGGCTCCCATTTATGTCCGAACACGATCTGCGTCCTCCCCGGCCAGGCGCCCAGCCCAGACCCGCCATCCGCTGCTGACAACCGCCAGAGACCACCGCATGCTCAGGACGTCGGAGGTTGTCCCGGCAACTATGACATGTCCGGCAGGAGCCGGAAGCTATCGGCCGAGCTACCAGTATGCGCCCCCGGCCACCCCCGGGCCATCCCCGGTCGGCCAGGTCAGGCGGTCTCCTGGCCAGCGGCGGCCTCCAGGCCGAGCTCGGCGACCGATGTCTCGCGCATCTTGAACTTCTGCACCTTGCCGGTCACGGTCATCGGGAACTCGTCGGTGAACCGCACGTACCTCGGCACCTTGTAGTGCGCGATCTTCCCGGTGCAGAACGCCCGGACCTGCTCGGCGGTCAGCTCGCTGCCGGGCCGCACCCGGACCCAGGCGCACAGCTCCTCGCCGTACTTCACGTCCGGCACGCCCACGACCTGCACGTCCTCGATCTCCGGGTGCCCGTAGAGGAACTCCTCGACCTCGCGCGGGTAGACGTTCTCGCCGCCCCGGATGACCAGGTCCTTGATCCGCCCGACGATGTTGAGGTAGCCGGCCTCGTCCATGACGGCCAGGTCGCCGGTGTGCATCCAGCGCACGGCATCGACGGCCTCGGCGGTCTTCTCCGGCTCATTCCAGTAGCCCAGCATGACCGAGTAGCCCCGCGTGCACAGCTCGCCGTGGCGGCCGCGCGGCAGCACCAGCCCCGTCTCGGGGTCCACCACCTTGACCTCGAGGTGCGGCCCGACCCGGCCGACCGTGGACACCCGCCGCTCCATGTCGTCGTCGGCCGTGGTCTGCGTCGAGACCGGGGACGTCTCGGTCATCCCGTAGCAGATCGTCACCTCGGTCATGTGCATCTCGCTGACCACGCGCTTCATGACCTCCACCGGGCACGGCGAGCCGGCCATGATGCCGGTCCGCAGCGTGGACAGGTCGTACTGGGCGAAGTCGGGCAGTGCCAGCTCGGCGATGAACATCGTCGGCACCCCGTACAGCGACGTGCAGTGCTCGGCCTGGACGGCGCGCAGCGTGGCGGCCGGGTCGAAACCAGGGGCGGGGATGACGATGCAGGCCCCGTGCGTAGTGCAGCCCAGGTTTCCCATGACCATGCCAAAACAGTGATAAAACGGAACCGGCACGCAGACCCGGTCCGCCGGGGTATACCGGCACCCCTCACCGACGAAGAAGCCGTTGTTGAGGATGTTGTGATGCGACAGCGTGGCGCCCTTGGGGAACCCGGTCGTACCGCTGGTGTACTGGATGTTGATCGGGTCGTCGAAGGCCAGCCGGGCCGCCCGCCGCTCCAGTTCGCCGGCCGAGGCAGCCAGCGCGACCTCGCCCGTCGCCACCAGGTCGTCCCAGTCGTCCGTGCCTAGGTAGATCACCCGCTCCAGGCTCAGGGGCGGCGGCCCGGCGCCGCCGGCCGCCGCCGGGCCGCCGCGGACATCCCCGATCATGGCCCGGTAGTCGCTGGTCTTGAAGCTCTCGGCGCTGACCAGCAGGCGAACGCCGGACTGGGCTAGCACATAGCCGAGCTCGTGGCTGCGGTAGGCCGGGTTGATGTTGACCAGGATGGCCCCGATCTTGGCCGTCGCGTACTGCAGCAGCACCCACTCCGGGCAGTTCGGCGCCCAGATCCCGACCCGGTCGCCCTTCTCGATTCCGGCTGCCACCAGCCCGAGGGCGACCGCGTCGGTGTCGGTGTCCAGCTGGCCGTAGGTCCAGCGCCGGCCGGTGGGCACGTCCACTAGCGCCTCGCTGTCACTGAACGCCGTGGCGACCTCGCGCAGATTGCTGCCGATTGTCTCGCCGATCAGGGCGGTAGCGAAGACGCCGTGGCTATAGGACGGCTCTGTTACTGCGGGCATGACGCATCCTCCGTGATGTCAGTCAGTCCATGGTGCGCGCTGCGCCTCCTGGTGGGAAGCACTCCGCGCGAGCAGCACGCCGGTCCACGATGGCCCCGCGCCGGCCTGCCCAAATCCGCGCCGGCGGGGTTACTGTCGAGCTATAGCTGAATGACGTTTCGCATTCGGAGCGCTGCGGTGCACACCTGGATTATCTGGCTGATCATCGCCGCGGTGCTAGGCGCGGTCGAGATCGTCACCGTGACGCTCGCGTTCGGCCTGGTCGCTGTCGGCGCGCTGGTGGCTGCTGTGGCGGGCGCCGCTGGCGGGAACCTGGGCGTCCAGTTCGGCGCGTTCGTCGTAGCTTCCGCCGTGGGCCTGGGCGTCGCCCGGCCGCTGGCGATGCGCCATATCCGGCAGCCGCCCCTGCTGCGAACCGGAACCGCCGCGCTGGTCGGGCGGACGGCCAGCGTGGTCGAGGAGGTCAGCGCCGACGGCGGCCAGGTGCGCATTGGCGCCGACCTGTGGACGGCCCGGCCCTATGACGAGACTCTCGTCATCCCGGTGGGCGTTCGGGTCGACGTGCTGAATATCGAGGGCGCGACGGCGCTCGTGTACCCGAGGGAGTAGGCGTGATGGACACTGTCGGGATCGTCGGTGCAGTCATCGTGCTGCTGGTGCTGCTCATCGCCACGCGCACGGTCCGGATCGTTCCGCAGGCCAGGGCCAGGAACGTGGAGCGGCTGGGCCGGTACCGCAAGACGCTGGAGCCGGGGATGAACTTGATCATCCCGCTCGTCGACCGGGTCAAGCCGCTGATCGACCTGCGCGAGCAGGTGGTCTCCTTCCTGGGCCAGCCGGTGATCACCGAGGACAACCTGGTCGTGAAGATCGACACGGTGCTGTTCTTCCAGGTCACCGACCCCCGCGCCGCTGACTACGAGATCGTCAACTACATCCAGGCGATCGAGCAACTGACCGCCACCATGCTGCGCAGCGTGATCGGCTCGATGGACCTGGAGGTGACCCTGACCTCCCGTGACAAGATCAACACCAGGCTGCGCGGGGTGCTCGACGATGCCTCCGGCAAGTGGGGAATCCGGGTGACTCGGGTGGAGATCAAGGCCATCGACCCGGCGAAGAGCATCATTGACGCGATGGAGAAGCAGATGCGCGCCGAACGCGAGAAGCGCGCCGCGATCCTCAACGCGGAGGGCATCCGCCAGTCCCAGATCCTGACCGCGGACGGCGACAAGCAGGGCACGATCCTGCGGGCCGAGGGTGACAAGCAGAGCGCGATCCTGCGCGCCGAGGGCCAGGCCGAGGCGATCACCACCGTGTTCCAGTCGATTCATGCCGGCGACCCGGACCCGAAGCTGCTGGCCTACCAGTACCTGCAGACGCTGCCGCAGCTGGCCCAGGGCTCGGGTAACACGGTCTGGATGATCCCGAGCGAGCTCACCAGCGCGCTCAAGGCGCTCGGCGGCGCGTTCGGCGCCGGCGACGACCAGCCCGCCGCCCGGTCGGCGGCGCCCCGCCCGGCCGGCGACCCGTTGGCCGGTGACGTGCCGGCCGGGGAGCCGGGCGCGCCGCGGCTGCCGGGACGGGTGCCGAGGTCGCGCGCCGGCGCGCAGCCGGTCCTCGAGGTGCAGAACGGGTCCGCCCGGCCTGGAGAGATCGAGGGCGCCGGCCAGGGCGCCGGCGAGCCGACCCCTGCCGGCCTGGTCCCGGAGGCGGTAGCCGCCGAGCCTGTCCCCGAGGTCCTGGACAGCGCCGATCCGGTCCCGGACGTCCTCAGCGGCCCCGGCCGCTGAAACGCCGCCCGCCCTGTTTGGGGCCGGCGGGGCGGGATCTTCAGGGGCGGATGGCCAGGCCGAGGGTGAGGAGTGCGCCGAACGCGAGTTGCAGGCGGCCGGTCTGGCCGAGCGCGGTGATGAGACCGCGGCCGGCCCCGCCCTGCCGCACCTGGCGCACCGGGGCGATCGCCAGCGGGACGGCCGCCAGGGCTAGCAGGCACAGCGGCGCGACGGGGGCCAGCGCCACGGCGACGCAGAACGGGATGAGCATGCAGCCGATGTACAGGGCCCTGGTCCGCTGGTCGCCGAGGACCACCGCGAGCGTGCGCTTGCCCGTCTGGCGATCGGTGGGGATGTCGCGCAGGTTGTTGATGACCAGCAGCGCGCAGGCCAGCAGCCCGACCGGCGCCGCGGCCGCCACGGCCAGCCAGGTCAGCGTGCGCATCTGGACGTACGCCGTCCCGGTCACCGCGACCAGCCCGAAGAACACGAAGACCGAGAGCTCGCCCAGTCCCCGGTACCCGTACGGCCGGGTGCCGCCGGTATAGAACCAGGCGGCGGCGATGGCGGCCGCGCCGACCAGCAGCAGCCACCAGGAGGTAACGGCAGCCAGGGCCAGGCCAGTTACGCCCGCGACGGCAAAGCACGCCAGCGCGGCGGCGAGCACCTGGCGGGGCCGGGCCAGGCCGGAGCCGACGAGCCGGACCGGGCCGACCCGCACCTCGTCGGTGCCGCGGACCCCGTCGCTGTAGTCGTTGGCGTAGTTGACGCCGACCTGCAGGGCGAGGGCCACGATCAGGGCCAGCGCCGCGCGCCAGGCGGAGAACCGGTCATAGCCGGCCGCGACGCCGGATCCCACCACGACCGGGACGACCGCGGCGGGCAGCGTACGCGGTCGCGCGCCCGCCGCCCAGTCCCTGAGTCCAGCCACAGCCTGCCCTTCGACCGAGTTATGGAGTCACAGGCTAGTCCGGCCCGCGGACCCGTCCGCGCGGCGGACGGGACATCGGCGCGCCGCGGGCGGCCAGCCACGCGGTCCGCGCCGCGGACGGCGCCGCAGGCAGCGGGGGCTACCGGGCGGGCGGCAGGGCGCGCTCGGCCGCTTCGTAGATCGTCTCGATCTGGTCCTCGTCCAGGTGCTGGCCGCGGGTGGCCCGGTTCTGGCTGCGGAAGAACTTCCGGACCCGCTTCCCGCTGAAGACTTCCACGCCGCGCAGCGTCGCGACGCCCCACGGGATGGTCGGGCCGTAGATGACCATCGCCGGGCTGACACTGACGGTCTGCTGGAGCTCGGCGCCGATCAGGCGGCCGGCCTCAGCGGCTTCCCAGCGCGCGTGCGCCAGCCGCTGCGACTGGCTGAACGGCCCGTGGTAGAGCGCGCCAGTAGTCGCGGCGCCGGTTGTGCGGACCGGCAGGCGGCGGTCCCAGCGCTCGGAGTCGAGGGCGAACACCCCGGCGGGCCCGATGATGAGATGGTCGATGACCTGGTCGCTGCCGGGAATGGCGCGCCGGTGCAGGGCGTGATACCCCGCGGCTCGCAGCATCACGATCCGGCGGCGGGTGCGCCGCTGGGCGGAGATGGCCAGCACGTCGGCCGGAATCGGGGACATCGCCTTGGACTGGTAGAGCGTGTCGACGATCGCGACGACGGCGGCGGCCGTCACGCCCCAGCGCCAGCTCTGCCAGATGCCCACGGCGATTCCGGCGGCCAGGGCCAGCACGGCCCGCCGGATCCAGACCGGCACCCGAGGATCGGCTCCGAGGCCTTCACCGGCCGAGCGCGCCGACAGCGCGAGGCGCTGGGGCGGTGCACCCGCCTCGTCGGCCGGCGTCGGCGCGGGGGCTGGCTGCGACTCGGCGCCGGGGTCGCGATCCACGTCCCTAAGAGTAACGGAGTAGTTACCAGCCTTACCAGGATGGCGGCCGCGCCGGGCCCGGGCCGGATAGACCGCGCCGGCCCTGACGTTCTACTGTTCGGTGCGTGACCGACATTCATGACCTCACGGTGACGGAGCTGGCCGCGGCCATCCGGGCCGGCCAGCTGTCCCCGGTGGAGATCACCGATCATTACCTCGACCGCACCGATCGCCTCAACGAGCAGGTCGGCGCGTTCTATACCGTGACCCATGAGCTGGCCCGCGAGCAGGCGGCCCAGGCCGAGAAGGCCGTCGTGGCCAGCCGGCAGGACGGCTCGGCCGGGACGACCCTGCCGCCGCTGACCGGGATCCCCATCCCGATCAAGGACCTGAACATGGTCGCCGGGGTCCGCATGACCCTGGGGAGCGCCCTGTTCGCCGACAACGTGGCCGCCGAAGACGACTACGTGGTCGCTGCGCTGCGCTCAGCCGGGATCGTGATCACCGGAAAGACCGCCACGCCGGAGTTCGGCCTGCCGTGCTACACCGAGACCAGGATCGGGCCGCCCGCCCGCACCCCCTGGGACCTGGGTCGCTCGGCCGGCGGATCGAGCGGCGGCGCCGCCGCGGCAGTGGCCGCCGGGCTGGCGCCCGCGGCGCAGGGCAGCGACGGCGGTGGCTCGATCCGCATCCCGTCCAGCGTCTGCGGACTGTACGGGATCAAGCCGAGCCGGGGCCGGATATCCGGCGGCCCGCTGATGCCCGACCTGGCCGGGCTGGGCACCGATGGCCCGCTGGCTCGCACGGTGGCCGACGCGGCGCTGCTGCTCGACGCGATGACCTGCCACCAGCCCGGTGACATGTACACCCAGCCGCCGCTGCCCGGCAGCGAGACCTTCCTGGGCCACGCCAGCCGCGAGCCGGGCCGGCTGCGTATCGCGCGCTCGCTGACCGCGGCGGTCGATGGCGTCGAGATCCACCCGGACTGCGTGGCGGCCTACGAGGACGCTAGCGCGCTGCTGGAGTCGCTCGGGCATGACGTGCAGGACATCGACCTGCCCTTCGGGGCCGACGTGGTGCCAGCCTTCGTGACGCTGTGGTACTCCATGGCCACGCTGGCCCCGATCGCTCCCGAGCAGGAAGCCGAGCTGCTCCCGCTGACCCGCTACCTGCGCGGCAAGGGCCTGGAGCTCCGGGCCGCGGACCTGCTGTTCGCCCAGGCTTACCTGCAGGCCGTGATGCGGCGAGGGCTGTCGGTCCTCAATGAGTACGACGCCGTCCTGACCCCGACCGTGGCCTCGCCGCCGGTCCCGGTCGGTTACTTCGACGAGGTCGAGCCGGCCGAGAACTTCGAGCGCCAGAAGCGGTTCACGCCATGGACGGCGCTGTACAACCTCTCCGGGCAGCCGGCCGTCAGCCTCCCGCTGTACTGGAATTCGGCGGGGCTGCCGATCGGCGTCATGCTGGCCGGCCGGATCGGCGACGAGGCCACGCTCATCTCGCTGTCCGCCCAGCTCGAGACCGCGCGGCCGTGGAAGGACCGGCACCCGCCGATCTGGTCAGGCGCCGGCCGGCCTGCGGGCCGGCAATCCGATTGACCGGCGCGGCTGATCCGTAGTCTCCTTGGTGCCAGGGGAGAATGCCTACCCGCGGCGATGACTTCGCCGCGAGCCTGGCGTCATAACAGATGTCTCCGCCAGCTGTGGTCGCCGTCGACTGCCCCCGGCGGGCGCGATCACGACATCAGTTGTTAACGAGATATATCTTGCTGGCGACAGTTGATGAGATATATCTTAACGACGACTGAGTTCCGGCCCTCGCGGCCGGCCGCCATCCTGAGCCAACTGCCGATCCTGGGGGATCACGATGAACGTAGTCCGCGCGCTAGCGCGCATACCGAGCGGACGCCGCACCAAATGGCTGGTCCTGGTCTTCTGGCTGCTGGTCGTCGCGGCGCTCGGCCCACTGGCCGGCAAGCTGACCAACGCCGAGAAGAACGACGCCTCAGCCTGGCTGCCGGCCCAGGCCGAGTCCACCAAGGTGGTCAACCTGCAGGCCACCTTCCAGTCGCCTAACTTGTTCACCGGGGTCGTCGTCTACTCGCGCCCATCCGGGCTGACCGCCGCCGACCGGGCCAAGGCCGCCGCCGACGCCCGCGCTTTCGCCGCCGTCCACGGAGCGGTCCCGAGCCAGATCATCGGCCCGGTCGTGGCCCGCGACGGCAAGGCCATCGAGACCATCGTCCCGGTCAACCTGGGCAAGAAGGGCTGGAACGGGGCCAGCGCGGCGGCGACCAGCCTGCGGAGCATCGCCCAGTCCGGATCCTCGGGCCTGACCGTGCACATCGCGGGCCCCCTGGGCAACGCGGCCGACTCGGCCAAGGCATTCAAGGGCATCAACAGCACGCTGCTGTACGCCACGCTGGTCGTGGTCATCGTGCTCCTGCTGGTCACTTACCGCAGTCCTGTCCTCTGGCTCCTGCCGGTGCTGTCGGCGGGCAGCGCGCTGGCCGTCTGCCAGGCCCTGATTTACTTGCTGGCCGCGCACGGGCTGACCGTCAACGCGCAGACCGCCGGCATCCTGGACGTGCTGGTCTTCGGCGCGGGCACCGACTACGCGCTGCTGATCACGGCCCGCTACCGGGAGGAACTGCGCCGCCACGAGGACCGGCACGAGGCGATGCGCGTCGCCCTCCGCCGGGCCGGGCCGGCCATCGTGGCCAGCGCCGGCACGGTGATCCTCAGCCTGCTCGTGCTGACGGTCGCGGAGCTCAACTCCACCAAGGGCATGGGACCGGTGCTGGCCGTCGGCGTGGCCGTCGCCCTGATCGCGATGCTGACCCTGCTGCCGGCTCTGCTGGTGATCTTCGGCCGCTGGATCTTCTGGCCGGTCCGGCCCGCTTACGGCTCGGCCGAGCCCACCAGCCGCGGAATCTGGGCCAGGGTGGGCCGGGGCATCGCCACGCGGCCGCGAGTCGTCTGGGTCGCCACGGCCGTCGTGCTCGGCGTCCTGGCGCTCGGCACCCTCAGCCTGAAGGCGAACGGGCTGACCAGCGCTCAGTCCTTCCGCGGGCATCCCGACTCGGTGACCGGGCAGCAGGTGGTCGACCAGAACTTCCCGGCGGGCGCGGGGCAGCCGGTCGTCGTGGCCGGCAGCCCGGCCGCGGCGACGCAGCTCAGCTCGGCGTTCCGGGCCGTGCCGGGCATCGCCACAGTCAGCCCGCCCGTGGTCCGCGGCAGCCACGCCTACCTGTACGGGACGCTCACGGCGGCCCCGGACAGCCCGGCCGCCTTCACCACGGTCGACCGGGTACGCACCGCGGTGCACGCCGTCCCCGGCGGTAACGCCCTGGTCGGCGGCACGACCGCCGTCAACCTGGACATCAAGCGAGCCGCCACGCATGACCGGAATCTGATCATCCCGCTCATCCTGCTGGTGGTCTTCCTGATTCTCGCTCTGCTGCTGCGGGCGATCGTTGCCCCGGTCGTCCTCATCGCCACCGTCGTGCTGTCGTTCTTCGCGGCGCTGGGGGTCAGTGCGCTGGTGTTCACCCACCTGTTCCACTTCGGCGGGGCCGACACCTCCTTCCCCCTGTTCGTCTTCGTGTTCCTGGTCGCGCTGGGCATCGACTACAACATCTTCCTGATGACCCGGGTCCGGGAGGAGGCGGCGAGGAACGGCGCCCGGCGCGGCGCGCTGACCGGGCTGGCGGCGACCGGCGGGGTGATCACCTCGGCCGGGGCGGTGCTGGCCGGCACGTTCGCTGTCCTGGGCACGCTGCCGGTCACCTTCCTGGCCGAGCTCGGCTTCGCCGTCGCCTTCGGCGTGCTGCTGGACACGATCATCGTCCGCTCGGTGCTGGTGACGGCCCTGAACCTGGACCTGGGCCGGTGGATGTGGTGGCCGAGCAGGCTGGCCCGCGAGCCGGCCCCGGAGCGGGAACTGCCGACCGAGCGCGCGGCCGCGGTGCGGTAGCCGACGGGATCGCGCCAGCCTCGGAGCGTCACCCTTGCGGTGTCACCCTAGCGGTGTCACCCTAGCTATCACCACTCCCTCCGGGTGATGACGGGGAACCGGCCGGGACGCAGCGTGGTGGTCTGAGCGGCCAGGGCCCCGTGCCGTCAGATCGGCGCGGCGCTGGCCCGTGCCGGGGAGGCGGCCATGAACCAAGCGCTAGAGCGGCTGGGGGCGTTCTGCGCCAGGCGGCACTGGATCGTCATTGTCGCCTGGCTGGTCATCCTGGGCGGCCTGCTCGCGGCCAATCAGGCCTGGGGCGGCGACTACGTCAACAACTACACGGTGTCCGGTACCGACTCCGCGAACGGGCAGAACCGGCTGAATAACGACTATCCGCAGCAGGGCGGGTACGCGGGCCAGATCGTGTTCCACGCCCGCAACGGCACCGTCACCCAGCAGCAGCAGGCCGTGAACCAGTCCGTCAGCAACGTGGCCGGGCTGCCGCACGTGGTCAAGGCCGTCAGCCCGTTCTCCTCCTCCAACTCCGGCGCGGTGTCGAAGGACGGCACGATCGCCTACGCGAACGTCTCGTGGAAGGTAAACCCGGACTCGCTGCAGACCTCGTACCTGAACCAGCTCAATAAGGCGGTGGCCCCGGCCAGGAAGGCCGGCCTGCAGGTCGAATACGGCGCCGGCGCCGGCGAGATCGGCCAGACCACCAGCGACCGGACCTCCGAAATCATCGGCCTGGCCCTGGCGCTGCTGCTCCTGCTGTTCATGTTCGGCTCGCTCATCACGGCCTCGATCCCGCTGGTCTCGGCGGTGTTCAGCGTCGGCGCCGGCCTGTCGGCGCTCGGCCTGCTCGCCTCGGCGGTGACGTTCCCGACGACCGCGCCGACCATCGCCACGCTGCTCGGCCTCGGTGTCGCGGTGGACTACGGCCTGTTCCTGGTGTCACGGCACCGCGAGCAGCTGGACACCGGGATGGAGGTCATCGAGTCCGCCTCGCGAGCCGAGGGCACCTCTGGCGCGGCGGTCGTCGTGGCCGGCAGCACGGTGGTGATCTCCATCCTCGGGCTTTACGTGGTCGGCGTCAGCTTCGTCGGGGCCCTGGGCCTGGCCGCCGCGATCGCCGTGGCCGTCACGATGCTGGCCGCCCTGACCATGGTGCCCGCCCTGATGGGCCTGGTCCGGGGCAATGCCCGGTCGCTGCCGGACCGGCTGCGCGCCCGCAAGCAGGGGGTTTCCAGCCAGCAGCAGGCCAGGCAGACGGCCGCGGCCACGCAGGAGCAGCACGAGCACAGCGCCTTCGCGCGGTGGGGCCGGATGGTCAGCAACCATGCGTGGCCCTGGGGCGTGGCCGCGGTGATCATCCTGGTGGTGCTGGCCATCCCGCTATTCTCGATATCGCTGGGCCAGCCCGACAACGGCACGAACCCGACCTCGCAGAGCAACCGCCAGGCCTATGACCTGATCAAGGACGGCTTCGGCGTCGGGGTCAACGGCCCGCTGGCGGTGGTGGTCAAGCTGCCCCAGCAGTCCAGCTCCGCCACCCAGTCGCTGCTGAGCACGATGCAGAAAGACGTCTCCGCGACCTCCGGCGTCGCGTCGGTCGGCCCGGCCAGTGTGAACCCGGCCGCTAACACCGCGGTCTTCAGCGTGGTTCCCACCACCCGGCCGCAGGCGACCGCCACCACCAACCTGGTCATCCGGCTGCGCGACGACGTGCTGCCCAAGGAGCACGTAGCCAGCTACGTCACCGGCACCACGGCCGGCTCCGTGGACTTCACCAGGCAGATCACCAGCCGGATGGTGTGGCTCATCCTGGTGGTCGTGGCGATCGCCTTCGTGCTGCTGACCATGGCCTTCCGGTCGGTGGTGATCGCGACCAAGGCGGCCATCCTCAACCTGCTGTCCATCGGCGCCGCCTACGGCGTGATCGTCGCGATCTTCCAGTGGGGCTGGGGGGCGAGCCTGATCGGCGTGCCCAGCACGCTGCCCATTCCCGCGTACGTCCCGGCGCTGGTGTTCTGCATCGTGTTCGGCCTGTCCATGGACTACGAGGTCTTCCTGCTGTCGCGGGTGCACGAGGCCTGGATCACGACCCGGGATCCGCATCGTGCCGTCGCGATCGGCATCGGCAGCACGGCCCGAGTGATCACTACCGCGGCCGCGATCATGGTGGCCGTATTCGCCAGCTTCGTCCTGAGTACCGACCCGACGGTGAAGATGCTCGCCATCGGCATGGCGTTCGCGGTGCTGATCGATGCCTCGCTGGTCCGGATGGTCCTGGTCCCGGCCATCATGGCGGTGCTGGGCAGGCACGCCTGGTGGATGCCGCGCTGGATGGAGCCGATCGTCCCGCACCTGCGCCTAGAGGGCAGCGCCGCCGCGGCGGCAGCGGCGCCGGTCCCGGGGCGGGCCGGGACCCGGCACTAGGCCCGGCGGCATCCGGGCGGCTAGCCGGGCTGGCGGCCGGCGGCCCGCGCGGCCAGCTAGTGTCGAGAACGGCCGCCGTCGTTCGACTCATCACTGACAGGTCGGCGGCACTCGCCGGCCGGAGAGGTGGGCAGCCATGAGGTACCTGTTCCTGCTGTACGGCGAGCCGATTCCGGACGCCGGGACGGCAGAGGCCGAGAAGCTGTTCGAGGCGTGGAGCACGGCCAACCAGGCGATGGCGGAGGCAGGTGTGCTCATTTCCTGCGGCCCGCTGCAGCCGCCGGAGTCCACGACCACGGTGCGGGTCCGGGGCGGCCAGACGCTGCTGACCGACGGCCCCGCGGCGGAGATCAAGGAACAATTCGGTGGGTACACCCTGGTGGAATGCGCGAACCTGGATGAGGCGCTGAAGTGGGCCGCGGTGGTCCCCACGGCCAGCGACGGAGTAGTGGAGGTCCGGCCAGTCATCGAGACGGGGCCGCCGGACTGAGCGACCGGCCGAGCGACCAGCTGGGCGACCAGCTGCGGGATCAGCTCCAGGACGAGCTGGACGGCGTCTTCCGGGAGCACTGGTGGGCGGCCGTGGCGGTGATCACGCGGCTGGCCGGCGGCGACCTGGAGATCGCCGAGGACGCGGTGCAGGACGCGTGCGCCGCGGCGCTGACCCAGTGGCCAAGTTCCGGCATCCCGGCCAGCCCGCGAGCGTGGCTGGTCAGCGTGGCGCGGCACAAGCTGCTGGACCGGATCCGCCGGGAGTCCCGGCGCCCGGCCAAGGAGTTGGCCGCGCTGGCCGGCGGCGGCGATCCCGCCGCCGCCGGCCAGCGCGCCGCGGCCCGGGCGGCGGACGACCCGCTGACCGCGGCCGACGACCAGCTCGCCCTGATCTTCATGTGCTGTCATCCGGCCCTGGACCCGGTGGTGCGGGTGGCACTGACCTTGCGGTCGGTCTGCGGGCTGAGTACCGGGCAGATAGCCGCGGGCTTCCTGGTCCCGGAGGCCACGATGGCCCAGCGTCTCGTCCGGGCCAAGCGCAAGATCCGGCAGGCCGGCATCCCGATGCTGGTGCCCTCGGGGCCCGAGCTGGGCGGGCGGCTGAGTTCCGTGCTTCGCGTTATCTACCTGGTCTTTACCGAGGGGCACATGGCCACCGGCGGCAGCGAGCTGGTCCGCGGCGACCTCTGCGACGAGGCGATCCGGCTGGCCAGGGCCATCGCGCAGCTGCTGCCCGGCGAGCCGGAGGTGACCGGCCTGCTGGCGCTGCTGCTGCTGACCGACGCCCGGCGGGCCGCGCGCACCGATGCCAGCGGCGGCCTGATCCTGCTGGCGGACCAGGACCGGAGCCGCTGGGACGCCGCGATGATCAGCGAGGGCCGGCTGCTCGTGGAGGCGGCTCTGGTGCGGCGCCGGCCCGGTCCGTACCAGCTGCATGCGGCCATCGCCGCCTGCCACGGGGAGGCTGGCTCGGCCGCCGACACGGACTGGCGGCAGATCGTCGCGCTCTACGACGAGCTGCTGCGATTCGAGCCCACCGCGGTGGTCGCGGCCAACCGGGCCGCCGCCGTGGGCATGGCCGACGGCCCAGAGGCGGGGCTGGCGATCCTCGCGGAGCTCGGGTCGGGCACCCCCGTGGCCCGCTGGCCGCAGCTGCATGTAGCCATGGCGGAGTTGCTGCGCCAGGCCGGAGACACCGACGCGGCCCTGACCGCTTACCGGGAGGCGCTGCGGCTCGGCCTGGCCGACGCCCAGCGGGCCTTCGTCGAGCGCCGCATCCGGGCGTTGTCGCCCGCGCCCCCGGACTGACGGGCGCGGCGGCCCGGACTGGCCGGTGCGGTGGCGTGGCCCATGAGGCCCGCGGGGCTTGCGGGGCCTGCGGGGCGGCTGGTTTCAAGCGCCAACGTCATGGCCGGGCATCTGCTGCTGCTCTAGCAGCAGTAGCGGGCAGGCCATGACGCTCGGCCACCGCTCGCGGGCCGGAGTCGGCAGGGTCGATCATGGAGGGATGACCGACCCCGACCTGATCCGGCGAGCGCAGGCCGCCGGGATCGGCACGAGCTACGAGAACTGGCGGAACGAGCGGGTCGACGTGCCTGCGGAGACCCTGGAGGCGATCCTGGCCGCGCTCGAGGCGGCCCCGCCGCCCGGGACGGCTCCGGCCGGAGCCGCCCCGGCCAGCCAGGGCGACGGCCCAGCGCCTGCCCGTCCCGACCCTGCTTCCGACTCGCCCGCCGTTGACTCGCCTGCCGTCAAGGCCGGCGCCGCCGCTGACAACGCCGTGGCGACGAGGGCTCCCCAGCCCGAGCACCGGACCTGGGGATTCACCATCCAGCTGTACTCGGTGCGGTCACGGGCCTCGTGGGGTCACGGCGACCTGCACGACCTAGCGGACCTGGCGACCTGGAGCGGCCGCGACCTGGGGGCCGGGTTCGTCCTGGTGAACCCGCTGCACGCCGCCGAGCCGGTCCCGCCCATCAGCCCGTCGCCCTACCTGCCGATGACCAGGCACTACACCAGCCCGCTCTACCTGAGGGTCGAGGACATCCCGGAGTACGCGCAGCTACCGGAAGCCGGGCGGCCCCAGATCGAGCGGCTGGCCGGCCCGCTGCGGGCCCGCAGCGCCTCGGCCAGCCTGATCGACCGAAACGCGGTGTGGACGGCTAAGCGAGCCGCACTGGAGCTGATCCGGACGGTGCCGCTGAGCCCGGCCCGGCAGGCCGCCTTCGACGCCTACCAGGACCAGGAGGGCGATGAGCTCAGGTACTGGGCGGCCTGGTGCGCCCTTGCCGAGCGGCACGGCCCGGACTGGCGGGCCTGGCCGGCCGAGGTGCAAGATCGCGACGCCGGCCTGGCCGCCGCGAAGGAGAGCGCACTGGCGCAGGCGGCGGAGTTCCATGCCTGGCTGCAGTGGCTGGTCGATGACCAGCTAGCCATGGCCCAGCGCGCTGCGCTGGCGGCGGGCATGCCCCACGGCGTCATCCACGACCTGGCGGTGGGGGTGCACCCCGGCGGTGCCGACGCCTGGGCGCACCAGGACCTGCTGGTGCGCGGCATCAGCGTCGGCGCGCCGCCGGACAGCTTCAACCAGCGGGGCCAGGACTGGGCGCAGCCACCGTGGCACCCGCAGCGCCTGGCGGCCACCGGATACCGCCCGCTGGCCCAGCTGTTCGCGGCCGCGTTCCGGCATGCCGGCGGCCTGCGCGTCGATCACGTCATGGGCCTGATGCGGCTGTGGTGGGTGCCCGAGGGCATGACCCCCGACCGCGGCGCCTACGTGCGATGCGACCATGCCGCCGCGGTAACGGCGCTGACCGGGCAGGCCAGGGCGGCCGGGGGAGTGGCGATCGGCGAGGACCTCGGCACCGTCGAGGCGTGGATCCGCTCCTACCTGGCCGAGCACGGGGTGCTGGGCACCATGATGCTCTGGTTCGCCCGCGAGCCGGACGGCTCGCCGCTGCGGCCCGGCCACTGGCGCCGCGACTGCATGGCCACGGTCGGGACGCACGACGTGCCGCCGGTCGCCGGCTTCCTGACCGGCGACCACGTCACCGAGCGGGCTCGCCTCGGCCTGCTGACCGCACCCGAGCAGGAAGAGCGGGATCGCTCCGCGGCCACGGTCTCCGCCTGGGCCAGCGCGCTGGAGGCGCAGGGGCTGCTGGCGCCGGACCAGCGGCATGACCTGGCCGGCTTCACCGTGGCGCTCTATGGCTACCTGGCCAGGACCCCGGCCCTCATGATCGGCGTGTCACTCGCCGATGCCGTCGGCGACACCCGCAGCCAGAACATCCCGGGCACCAGCGATGAGTACCCGAACTGGCAGATCCCGCTCGGCGACCAGCGGGGCAGGCCGGTCCTGCTGGAGGAACTGCCCGCACTCCCGCTCCTGCTGGCGGTAGCGCGGGCGGCCTCGCCCAGCCCGCGGCCCGGCTAGCCGGCGGCCGGCTAGTCAGCGGACCTGGCGTCGTACTCCCGGTTGCGCAGCGCCCGGGCAACGTCGTCGCGGCCCTCGGTCAGCAGTCGGCGCAGGGGCGCCGGCAGGCTGGTCCGGGACAGGTAGTCATCGGCGGAGTCCAGCGCCTGCTGGCTGACTGCCGTCGCCGGGTAGGCCACCTCGGCGAAGTACTGCGCCATGTCCGAGCCCCAGTCCCGCCAGATGCCGGCGACCGCGTCGAAGAACGGCTGGGTATAGGGCGCCAGCAGCTCGTCCTGGTCCGGGTTCTGGAATCCGGACAGCGCCGCGCGGAAGGTGGCGTTCGGCAGGTCACCGCCGACGATGTCGTTCCAGGCTCGCGACTTCGCCTCCGGGGTCGGGATGGCGGCCCGGGCGGCAGCGGCATGCCGCTGGCCCGCGTCGGTGAAGTCGCGGTCCAGTTCCGCGTCGATCTGCTCCTGGCCGGCCACGCCGCGGCTGACCAGCCGGTGCAGCAGCCGCCAGCGCATCTCGGTGTCGATGGCCAGCCCGTCGATCGTCGCGGAGCCGTCGAGGAGCCAGGCCAGCAGCGACAGGTCTTCCGGTGACGTCGCCATCCCGGCCAGGGCCCGGGCGAAGGCCAGCTGCTCATCCGAGCCCGGGGCGGCCCGGGCCAGCAGCTCGCGCAGCCCCGCGGCGAGCTGGGCCATGCCCGCCGGGCGCCAGGCCGGGTCGGCGAACCGGCGGACGGCGGAAGCGGCCCGCATGAGCAGCGTCTGCAGGACCGAGCTATCGGTGATAGAGGCCGCTCCGGCGAGCACCAGCGGGAGGTAGTCCCGCGCCGCCAGCTCACCATCACGGACCATGTCCCACACCGCCGCCCAGCAGATGGCCGCCGGGAGGGACTCGGTGAAACGGCCGCGCCCGCTGATCAGGGCCCGCAGCGAATGCTGGTCCAGACGGATCTTGGCGTAGGTGAGGTCGTCGTCGTTGACCAGCACCAGGTCCGGCCGGGGCGCGCCGGCCAGCTCGGGGATGTCCGTGCGATCGCCGGCGATGTCGACCTCGACGCGGTAGACGCGGCTCAGGCCGTTGTCGGTCTGCTGGTACAGGCCGATCCCGATGCGGTGCGGCCGCAGCTGCGGATGGCTGGCGGGCGCCTCCTGCAGCACGCTGAAGGAGGCGAACCGGCCGTCGGCACCGACCTCGTATCGCGGTCGCAGCGTGTTGACCCCGGCCGTCTCCAGCCAGGCCTTCGACCAGGACGCCAGGTCACGCCCGGACGTCTGCTCCAGCGCGCTCAGCAGGTCGTCGAGCGTGGCGTTATTCCAGGCGTGGGCGGCGAAGTACTGGCGCACGCCGGCCAGGAAGTTGTCCTGGCCGGCGTAGGCGACCAGCTGCTTGAGGACGGCCGCGCCCTTGGCGTACGTGATCCCGTCGAAGTTGACCTCGACCGCCGCGATGTCGGGGATGTCGGCGGCGATCGGGTGGGTCGAGGGCAGCTGGTCCTGGCGGTAGGCCCAGGCCTTCTCCACCTGCGCGAAGGTCGTCCAGGCGCTGATCCACCGGGTGGCTTCGGCCTGGGCGACCGTGCTGGCCCAGGTCGCGAAGGACTCGTTCAGCCACAGGTCGTTCCACCAGCGCATGGTGACCAGGTCGCCGAACCACATGTGCGCCATCTCGTGAAGGATGGTCGCCGCCCGGCTCTCCCGCTGGGAGTCGGTGACCCGGGACCGGAAGATGTACTCCTCCAGGAAGGTGACGCAGCCGGCGTTCTCCATGGCGCCGGCCTTGTACTCGGGCACGAAGAGCTGGTCGTATTTGGGAAACGGGTACCGGATCCCGAACTCGCGGTGGTAGAAGTCGAAACCCTGCCGGGTGACCTCCAGGATCTCGTCCGGGTCGAGATAGCTGGCCAGCGACTGCCGGCAGAAGATCCCCAGCGGGATGCCGTCATGGGAGTCCCGCACGACGTGATACGGCCCGGCGGCGATCGCCGTGATGTAGGTCGGGAGCAGCGGCGTGGGCGGGAAGTGCCACCGCTGGCAGCCGGGGCCGGCAGGCTCGGGCGAGCCGGCGGGCGGCATGTTGGAGATGACCTGCCAGTCGTCTTGCACGGTCGCGGTCAGCTCGAAGGTGGCCTTGAGATCTGGCTGATCAAAGCAGGCATAGACCTGGTGGGCGTCGAAGGTCTCCAGGTCGGAGTAGAGGTAGACGCCCTTGTCGGCGGGGTCGGTGAACCGGTGCAGGCCCTCGCCGGTCCGGGAGTAGGCGCAGCTCGCGACCACCCGCAGCTCGTTGTCGGCGGCCAGCCCGGTCAGCGCGATGCGGTTGCCGTCGAAAGCCGCCGGGTCCACCGCCTCGCCGTTCAGCACGACCTGGATGACCTCGGGCGCGGTGAGGTCGATGAAGGTGCCCGCCCCTGGGCTGCTGCAGCTGAACCGGGCCGTCATCGCCGAGCGGAACGTCGGCTCCTCGCCTACCAGGTCGAGATCGACCTGGTAGGACCGGACGCTGAGCAGCTGCGACCGCTCCCGCGCCTCCTCGCGCGTCAGATTGCCCGCCACTGCGATCACCCCTTTCCGGGCTTGCCTGAAGCCAGTTACCTATCTCCCTCGCGGAATTCCGCGGGGCGCGCCCCGGTTGCCCCTGAGACAGTCCTACCCCAGGACGGTCCCTAACCCAGACAGTCCCTACCCCCGAGGAGAGCGTATGGCTGAGCAGGAGCCTACTGAAGTCGATTTCTGGTTCGATCCGCTGTGCCCGTGGGCGTGGATTGCCAGCCGCTGGATTCTCGAGGTCGAGAAGGTCCGGCCCGTGTCGGTCCGGTGGCACGTGATGAGCCTGGCCATCCTGAACTCCGGCAAGGAGGACATGCCCGAGAACTATCAGGAGCTGATGCGCCAGGCCTGGGGCCCCGTGCGGGTGGCCATCGCCGCCGAGCAGAAGTTCGGTCCTGAGGTGCTCGGGCCGCTCTACACCGCGCTCGGCAACCGCTTCCATGTCCAGAAGGCCGAGCGGACCCCGGCCACCATCGAGGCCGCGCTCGCGGAAGCCGGCCTGCCGACGGACCTGGCCGGCGCGATGGACTCCACCGAGTACGACGAGGCGCTCCGGGCGTCGCACGCCGACGGCATCGAGCGGGTCGGTTACGAGGTGGGCACGCCGATCATCTCGGTGCTCGGAACGTCCATCTTCGGGCCGGTGGTCTCGCCCATTCCCCGCGGCGAGGCGGCTGCCAGGCTCTGGGACGGGGTCCTGCTCGTCGCGGGCACGGACGGTTTCTTCGAGCTCAAGCGGAGCCGGACCAGGGACCCGATCTTCGACTGAGCCACCGGGCGCGGCGGGTGCGGCGGGCGGCCACCGGCCCGGCCCGGCCCGCCGCGTGGCGGGCCGGGCCTCAGCGCCGCCCGGCGGGGCTCAGCGGCGCCCGACCACCTGGACGGACCAGGCGCAGCTCGTGAGGACCACCAGGTAGTGAGCGGCGGTGTCGGAGTAGGACCAGGTGCTTCCGTGCCCCGCCGGGCCCATGGCGGCGACGCTGACGCCGCCGCCGGCCGCGTTGCCCTCCCTGATCACCAGCCGGGCGCCCGGCGAGGGCGTCGCGCAGGTGTAGGACCACTGCAGTTCCCACCGGCTGTGCGCGGCGACCAGGAACTGACTGGTGGTCTGGTTCCCGGTGCCGGCGAAAGCGCGCATCTTGCCGGGCGCCCGGTCCCGCCCAGCCTGCCCGCCGTGGCCGGGTAACTTGCTGGTTCGCAGCGGGTAGCGGCCTGCTGCCGCCATGACCCGCATCGCGGCGCGCGGGCCGGCTGCCTCGGCGACCAGGGCCACCGAGCCGACGATGAGGCACAGCCCGGCCGCCCACGCGCCGACCGTGACGAAGAGCCGCAAGGCGCGGTGAACCTGAATGCTCACGGGCGCCGAGCCGCCGAATGGTGCCGCGTGCTGCGGGCAACGAGGCGGCGGCAGCCGCCACCCGTCCGGGGCCTGGTAAGTCATCCGCCTGCCCTTGGGTCGGTCCTCCCGGCCTCGGCTACTTAAAGTAACTGAAGCTCGGTTACTTACAGAGAGCGTTGTATCACGAAATGAAGTGGCGTCCTGGACTTACGAATGTTTTTCCTGGTAGCGGCGCCGCATCTCACCCCCGGCGCGTCTCCCTCTCGTCTTCGGCCAGAGGGACATTGCCCCGCCTCTGGGAACGTTAAGTAGTCGATGTCCCGGAAGTTCCCAGCTTTCCGGCAAATCGGTCGTCGATCAGGCCGCCGCGCGGCCAGCCGGGCGGCGGTGCACTCCGGTCTCGCGAGTCCCGCCAGGCCCACGCGGAGCCCCTCTAACGGGGCGTCACCCCTTCCGACTGGGGCCGTCCATCAGCGCGGGGAAATTTTTTCAGAGGTATCCGCTGAAAACCCCCCGTCATCATGGACCAGTCCATTGCGCCGCACCGGGTCCTCGGGTGGCAGCCGATGCGGCAGGATGACCAGCATGCGTAAGAACTACATCGGCGGCAGCTGGACGCCGTCAGCCAGCGACGCGAGCGTCGACGTGGTCAACCCGGCCACCGAGGTGGTCATCGACCGGGTACCCGCCGGCGATCCCGCGGACGTGAACGACGCGGCAGCGGCCGCCCGGGCCGCGTTCGCGAGCTGGTCGGTGACCTCGCCCGCGGAGCGGAGCCGGCACCTCGAAGCGGGCCGCGAGCTCCTGGAACAGCGCGCGGACTCCGTCGCCGCCGCGATCAGCGCGGACATGGGCGCACCGCTGGCCTTCGCCCGCGCCGTCCAGGTCGGCACGCCCCTGGCCGTGCTGGCCAGCTACGTCGGCCTGCTGTCCAGCTACGACTTCAGCGGCGAGCGCATCGGTAACTCGCTGGTGGTGCGCGAGCCCGCCGGCGTCGTGGGCGCCATTACCCCGTGGAATTACCCGCTGCACCAGATCGTCGCCAAGGTGGCGGCGGCGCTGGCGGCCGGCTGCACGGTGGTCCTCAAGCCCAGCGAGGTCGCTCCCGCCGCGGCCTACGAGCTTGCCGACATCTTCGCCGCGACCGGACTGCCGCCGGGGGTGTTCAACCTGGTCAGCGGCATCGGCCCGGTGACCGGTGAGGCCATCGCCGGGCATCCCGGCATCGACGTGGTCTCGTTCACCGGCTCGGGCGCGGCCGGCCGCCGCGTCGCGGAGGTCGCGGCCGCCGGGGTGAAGCGGGTCACGCTGGAGCTGGGCGGCAAGTCCGCCAACGTGATCCTGCCCGACGCTGACCTGGCCACGGCCGTGAAGGTGGGCGTGGCCAAGGCATTCGTCAACGCCGGGCAGACCTGCAACGCACTGACCCGGATGCTGGTCCACCGCGATCTCTATGACGAGGCTGTCGCGCTGGCGGCCAAGAACGCCGCCCGTTACACGCCGGGTGACCCGATGGCCGAGGGCGTCCGGATCGGCCCGCTCGCCTCGGCCGCGCAGCGGGACCGGGTCGTCGCCTACATCGAGAAGGGCCTGGCCGAGGGAGCCCGCGCGGTGGCGGGCGGCCTGCAGGGGGCGGCGGAGCCGGCCACCGGCTACTACGTCACGCCGACCGTCTTCGCCGACGTGACGCCGGACATGACCATCGCTCAGGAGGAGATCTTCGGCCCGGTGCTGTGCGTCATGGCCTACGAGCGCGAGGACGAGGCGGTGGACATCGCGAACGGAACGCCCTACGGGCTGGCCGCCGCGGTCTGGTCGGCCGACCATGATCATGCTGTCGCCGTGGCGCGGAAGCTGCGCGCCGGGCAGGTCGAGATCAATGGCGGCGCGTTCAACCCGGTCGCGCCATTCGGCGGCTTCGGCCAGTCCGGCTACGGGCGCGAGCTAGGGGTGCACGGCCTGGAGGAGTTCCTGGAGGTCAAGGCCCTGCAGTTCTAGCCCGCACGGATCGCCCTGGTTCCCCGCCGCCTGCGTCCCTGCTGCCCTGGTTCCCCGCCGCCCTGGTCCCGCCGGTCCGGGCCGCGGGCCACGGTAACCGGCCCCGGCGGCGTGACCGCTTCCGGTGCTGCTGCGCCGGAGGCACCTTGCTGCCCGCCCGGACCGGCAACGCCGGAGGGCCGGGCGGCGCCGGATCGCGCGCCCCGGCTGGCCCGGCCGCCGCGGCTGGGCGCCCAGCCGCCCCGGACGGCCCCCCGGACGGGCTGTCGGCCGGGCTGTCGGCCACCGGCCCGAGATTCCCGGCCGCCGAGCGGCCCACATCCCTGGCTCGCATCGCCGCGTCGACTGAGATCTTCATGGCCGCCATGTCGCTCCCGAGTGCCGTGTCTGCTGCCGAGCTGATCTCCAGTGTGCACGTCGCCGCGGGGGGCCCGCCAGCCGCCGGACCGCCCAGCTAGACAGCGACTTGCGGCCGATACCGGATCCGGGCAGGTAACGGTACAGTGCCGGGCATCATGGTTGTCGGAATCGCCCAGCAGATCCTGTCCGTGGCCCGGCGGTTCGCGGAACGGTCGCGCGGCCTGATCCGGCGCCAGCTGATCACCAGGAACCGCAGGATCGGCCTGGTCCTCGCGCTAGCGGTCGTCGGCATCGGCGTGGCCGCCGCCCAGGAGACGGCGGAGTGGCTCTCGTCGGGAGTGCTGATCCTGCCGATCCTGGCGGGCGCCCTGCTGCTGTGGCCCCGCGCGCTCAGGATCCTGTTCTGCCTGGTCGCAGTGGTGCTGGCCTACGACTGGTGGGCCGGGCAGGTAAGGCCCGGACCAGGAATCATCGCCACCATTGCGATAACGGCGCTGTTCGCTGATGTCCTGGCCAGGACCCGGGCCAAGCTCGGGGTTCAGGGGCTGCGCGGCGATCAGATGCTCATCGAGCTGCGGGACCGGATCCGGGTCCAGAGTCGGCTGCCCGCCCTGCCCGACGGATGGCACTCCATCTCGGTGCTGCGGCCCGCGGGCGGTGCTTCCTTCGGCGGTGACTTCCTGGTGTCGGCCTGCGACGGCAAGAGCCTGGAGGCCGCCCTGGTCGATGTGGCCGGGAAGGGCATCGACGCGGGCACCCGGGCGCTGCTGCTGTCCGGGGCCTTCGGCGGACTGCTCGGCTCCGTTCCGCCCGGCGAGTTCCTGGTTGCCTGCAATGCCTACCTGCGCCGCGGCAGCCCGGCCGAGGGCTTTGTCACCGCGGTGCACATCGCCGTGGACCTCGCAACCGGGGAGTATGTCGTCTCCTCGGCCGGGCATCCGCCGGCCGCGCACTTCGAGGCGGGCAGCGGCCGGTGGCGGCTGACCAGCGCCCGCGGGATCGTGCTCGGCGTCGTCCCGGATCTGCGCAGCGTGCCCGCTCGCGGCGCCCTGCGACCCGGCGATGCGCTGATGCTCTATACCGACGGGCTGGTCGAGGTGCCGGGCCGGGACATCGACGCCGGGATTGACCGCCTGCTCGGAGAGGCGGATCACCTCATCGCGGGGGGGTTCGGGCCGGGGGCGGCGCGGCTCGTGCAGACCATGCAGGCCGGGCGGGCCAGCTCCGATGACTGCGCGCTGGTGCTGATCTGGCGGTCATGAGCAGCCCTACCCGGCCGGCAGGGCCTCCGGCGACCGGCTGTGCCGCAGCAGCGCGTGCTCGGCCAGCGTGACCAGGACGTCCCGGCATGACTCACGCCGCCGCGCGTCGCAGAGCACCACCGGGCTGTTAGTCGACAGGTCGAGGGCGCGGCGAACCGAGTCCAGCGGGTAGCGCCGGACGCCGTCGAAGCAGTTGACGGCCACGACGAACGGCATGTCGTGGCGCTCGAAGTAGTCCACCGAGGGAAAGCAGTCGGCCAGCCGGCGCGTGTCGGCCATGACGACCGCGCCGAGCGCGCCGTAGGCGAGCTCATCCCACATGAACCAGAACCGCTGCTGGCCCGGCGTGCCGAACAGGTAGACGACCAGGTCCTGGCGGATGGTGATCCGCCCGAAATCCATGGCCACCGTGGTGGTGGACTTCTGCTCCACGCCGTCGAGCGAGTCGACAGACTCGCCGCGCTCGCTCAGGACCTCCTCGGTTCGCAGCGGACGGATCTCACTGACCGAGCTGACCAGCGTGGTCTTCCCGGCCCCGAACCCGCCGGCGATCAGGATCTTGATCGTGAACGGGATATCCGCCGCCGGCAGGGCTGGCTCATATCCGTCGTAGGCCATCGGCGACATCCTTGAGGATCTTGGGGTCGGTCAGCCCGACGGGCGCCGGCCGGTGAATGGTGACAAGACCGCGCTCGCGCAGGTCGGAGATCAGGATCCGGACTACTCCCAGCGGCAGGTCCAGGTCCGCGGCCAGGTCGGCCGTGGGTCTCGGGACCCGGCAGAGGCCGAGCATGAGCAGCTGCTCGTGCTCCAGTTGGGACAGGTCGACCGAAGTTCCGCGAACGGCGCAGACCAGGGCCAGCAGGTCAACTTTCTCGCCGGTCGGACGGGTCCGGCCGCCGGTCAGCGCGTACGGCCGCACGACTGGTCCGGCGTCCTGGTCGACCCACTGTTCGCCGGGATGGTCGTCAGACGGGAACACCGCCGATCACACTGCCTCGGCGGAGGACGATACCGGCCGGGGGCTGACGCCCATGTGCTCGCCCACTCGCTTGACCAGGACCGTCATCTCATAGGCCACCAGCCCCGCGTCCACGTTGGCCCCCGCCAGGACCGCCAGGCAGCTGCCCTCGCCCGCCGCGGTGACGAACAGGAACGCGTTCTCCATCTCGATAACGGACTGCCGGACGGCGCCGCCGCCGAAATGCTGGCCAGCTCCCCTGGCCAGGCTCTGAAAACCGGCCGCGACGGCGGACAGGTATTCCGCGTCCTCGCGGGTCAGCCCGGCCGATGAGCCGATGGCCAGGCCGTCCCGGGACAGGATCACTGCCTTGTCGATGTGCGTGACCCGCGTGACGAGGTCGTCAAGGAGCCAGTCCAGTTGCCCACCGTGACTCATATTCGGTCTCCCCTGCCGCATGCGGCTGTTGGTCGTTACTGCCCGGCTCCGTCGGTGGCGCCGTTGCCCTGGGGCGCGGCGCCTGGGTCGGGCGGCAGGTCGGGATCGCTGGACCTACCGAGCTCCCAGCCGCGCTGCAGCGCGGCCATCGTGTTCCTGGCGGCTTCCGGGGAGGCCTGCCGGGGCTCGGGAGCCGGCCGGTCGGCCGGCTTTCTCGTGTCGCGCAGCTGCGGCGCGAGGCTCGCCTGGCGGACCCGGACCGGCAGCTCAAGCTCACCGAGATCGCCTACGTCCCCCAGGTCATCCAGCTCATTCAGGGCCCTCAGTTCCGCGGTGGCGCCGCCCGAGTCGAGGCCGTCGGCGTCCAGCGCCCTGTCCGGCCCGGAAAACACCGGCTGGGCCCAGGGCAGCTGGCTGCCGGGCCAGCCGTCCTCGCGGCCGGGCAGGGCCGTGACCGGGGCCAGGCCGCCCGGCGCCGCCTCAGCCTCGGCGGGCTCCGGCGGCTCAGCGGGCGGCAGGGCCGTGCCGGTCGATCGCGGCGCCGGGCTCCAGAAGGAGCCCGGCCCGGCGCCCGGCGGGCTGCCATTGTCGCGCGGCCCGCCGCCGTTGCCGTTGCCGCCGCCGTTGCCGCCGTGGCCTTCGGCGAGCGCGGCAGGCCGGCCGTTCTGGGGCAGCCCGCGTCCCTCCAGGCCGATGGAGCGGACCTGCTCGTAGGCGCCTTCCTCGACGACCAGGCTCGTGGGGATGATCACGATGGCCGACGTGCCGCCGAATGCCGACGGACGCAGGGTTATCTTGATGTCGTGCCGTGCGGCCAGGCGCCCGGCGATGAACAGCCCCAGCCGGTCGCTGCCGGACAGGTCAAACACCGGAGGGCTGGACAGGTTGCGATTGATCTCAGCCATCCGCTCCTCGGTAATGCCGAGCCCGCGGTCCTCCACCTCGACCGCGAAGCCGCGGCCCACGATGTCGCCCTGGATCCGCACCGGAGTGTTCGGCGGGGAGAACACCGTCGCGTTCTCGGCCAGCTCGGCGATCAGGTGGATGACGTCGGCCACGGCCGGGCCGGCCAGCGCGGCCTTGCTCCGCACCTCGACGCGGATCCTGGTGTAGTCCTCTACCTCGGCCACCGCGGCCCGCAGCACGTCCAGCATCGGTACCGGCTGCCGCCAGGCCCGGCCGGGCGATTCGCCGGACAAGATGATCAGGCCCTCGGCGTGCCGGCGCATGCGGGTGGTGAGGTGGTCGATGCGGAACAGGTCCTCGAGTTCCTCGGGCTCGCTGGCCCGGCGCTCCATGCCGTCGAGCAGCCGCAGCTGACGGTGCAGCAGGACCTGGCTGCGCCGGGCCAGGTTGCGGAAGACGTCGCTGACGCCGCGGCGCAGGTTGGCCTCGTCGACGGCCGCCTCGATGGCGGTCCGCTGCACGATATTGAACGCCTGCCGGACCTGATCGATCTCGTCCGCGCTGGACTCGACCGGGGGCGACTCGGCGGCGACATCGACAGTCTGGCCATCACGGAGCCGCTTCATGACGTCCGGCAGCCGGTCGTTAGCCAGCTCCAGGGCCGACTGCCGCAGCTCGCGCAGCTGGCGCAGCAGGCCGCGGCCGATGATCACCGAGAACAGCACCGACAAGATGATCGCGAGCAGGCCCAGGCCGCCGGCCACGATGAGCCCGATCAGCGACGTCTGCGCCGAGGACTTCACCTGGGCCACCAGCGCGACCGTGCCCTGGTTGAGCATCTTGGTCAGGCCGTTGCCGTACCCGGTCACGGCGCTGGCCCAGGACTGCAGCGGGACCTGCGGGACGCCGCGGCGAGCCGGCGTCCGGGTGATCGTGTTCTCGAGCTGGGCCAGGGTGTCCGCGGTGCTCGGGCTGACGTACTTGGAGTAGAGGCCGCGGGAGGTGGCGTCCAGCTGGGGCAGCGCCTCGGCGATCAGGAACCGGCGCAGCCCGACCAGCTGGGCGAACTGCGTCCGGTCGGCCGGGGGAAATGATCCGGTGGCCGCGTCGCCGGCGTACAGGTCGCTCTCCTGCAGCAGGAGCTGGCCCGCCTCGTCCATGTTCGTCTGCTGGAGCGCGGTAGTGACGACCGACTCGCTGATGCCCGTCTTCTGGATCGCCTGGTAGATCACCCGGTAGCCGTCATGCACCAGGGCGCTGTACTCGCTGACCGCCGTCTGCCGGGTGATGCCGTTCGACGCGACGTTGGCCCGCAGGCCGACCAGGCCGGGAAAGCTCCTGGTGGCGTTGATGAGCGTGGCGGCCATGGCCTTCTCCAGCGGCGATGCGTTGGCCGCGATGGGGCCGGACATGCTGACGCCCTCGAACTTCTTGAGCGCGGCGCTGGTGCGGGCCTGCTGCCGGTTGTAGTCGCTGAGCGCCTGACTGGTCGGGCTGACGAGATAAGTGACGGCGAGGCTGCGCTCGGCGTCGAGCTGCTTCATCAGGTTGCTGGTCGGCGTGATCGTCACGTTAGCGACCGTCCCGGCGCGGACGAGCCGGACCGCGCTGCGGACCGCCCCGGTCGTGGCGTAGGAGTAGACGCCGATCAGCGAGACGAGGGGGACCAGGACGAGCAGGAGGACCCGAAAGCGGATGGACTTGTGACGCAACCCCATGGCTGTAGCCCCGGTGTGAGAAGTGGGTAACGAATCCCTATGTGACAGGTAGGTCTTGCGAAGATTTCGTAGCTTAACATCCTATTAATGTGCGCCGGGGGAAAGTGTCTGGATTATTACGAACCTTTCTCAGGCGGTTAGGGCGGCCTGGTGGGCACCGTTTGCCGGCAATAGCCGAAAGGCAAAGGATCATGAACTCGGTGGATGGTAAGTTTCATGATATTTCCATATATCGCGCCCTCTGCCGGACTCCTGAGGTCAGCCGTCGTGCTGCCCGCTGGCGGACGGGCCGCAAGGCGGCCCGGTCGCGGCGGATGCCGCGGCGCGCCCTGCGGGCGCGGCGCCGACTCCCCGGGTGGCGACAGGCCCGTCCCGGCGTGGCCGCTCGCCAGCCGGCCGGCCCGCGCCCGGCCCAGCCGGAGCGCGGCGGAGATGACACTGACGTCAGCATTAAATTTGACGCGGCCGGATTTGCCAATCAGCTATGCAGTCGTGCACGTTGCCTGCGGAGCTACCATAATGGGTCCGGCCGTCGGCCCAGCGCGGCCCGGCAGTTCCCTGCGTCAACGCGACCTGGACGTCATCTGACGCTCACGTCATTATTTGCCTTCAAAACCAAACTGTGCGGAAATAGGGGCCGTGGCGCGCGACGGTACGCGAATGAGCGAGGAGTTCCTCTGGGCAGGGCAGGATGACGCTGCCCGCAGCGACGCGATGATGACGCGTTCTACCAGGGAGAACTTCCCCGTCGCGCTGCGCCTGCTACCGGCCCCCCGGCGCCGCCACCTGATGGCGGTTTACGGCTTCGCCCGCATAACTGACGACATCGGGGATGAGGCGCCGCCAGCCGAGCGGCCGCGCATGCTCGACGAGCTAGAGGCGGATCTGCTCCGGATTAATGGAGGCCAGCCGCAGCTTCCGGTGATTCGCGCGCTCGCCCCTACCGTGCGAGATCTGGGCGTCCCGATGCAGCCCTTTCTTGATCTCATCGCCGCTAATCGGCAGGACCAGATTGTCGTCCGGTACCAGACGTTCGACGAGCTGCTCGGGTACTGCAAGCTCTCGGCCAACCCGGTCGGGCGGATCGTGCTGTATGTCTTCGGTGCTTACTCGCAGCCGCGGGCGGAGCTTTCCGACCGGGTCTGCACCGCCCTGCAGCTGGCCGAGCACTGGCAGGACGTGGCTGAGGACCACCGGGCCGGCCGTACCTACCTCCCGGCCGAGGACCTGGAGCGGTTCGGGGTGAGCGTGGGCGACCTGGCCGCCACGGCCGCGACGGCCGCGTTCAAGGACCTGATGGCGTTCGAGGCGGAGCGGGCCCGGCGGATGCTGGACGACGGCGCGCCGCTGGTGGGGACGCTGCGGGGCACGGCGCGGCTGGCCGTTGCCGGCTACGTGGCGGGCGGCCGGGCGGCGCTGGCCTCCATCGCGGCGGCCGGCTATGACGTTCTGGCGGCTCAGGCCGTGCCAGCCAAGCGCAGGCTGGCGGCCGAGCTGCTCACCGCGGTGGTGACCGGGCGATGAGCACCGTGGCCCCGGCCTCGCCCGACGTGCTCGCGGCCTACCAGCACTGCCAGCAGGTCACCAGCACGCAGGCCCGCAACTTCTCGTATGGCATCGCCCTGCTGCCGCGAGACAGGCGGCGCGCGCTGTCGGCGGTCTATGCCCTCGCCCGCCGGATCGACGACATCGGCGACGGCGACCTTCCGGCGGCGGACAAGCTGGCCGCGCTCGAGCAGGCCCGGGCCCAGGTAACGGAGCTGGCCGCCGGGCCGGCCGCGCCGCCCGCTGATCCTGTGCTGCTCGCGCTGGCCGATGCGGCGAGCCGGTTCGCCATCCCGGTAGCGGCGTTCGCGGAGCTGATCGACGGCTGCGAGGCCGACGTGCGCGGTACGACCTACACGACCTTTGCCGAGCTCGAGCACTACTGCCGGTGCGTGGCGGGCTCGATCGGCCGGCTGTCGCTGGGCGTATTCGGGTCCGCCGACCCGGCTGCGGCCGGGCCGCTCGCGGATGCGCTCGGGGTGGCGCTGCAGCTGACCAACATCCTGCGCGATATCCGCGAGGACCTCGGTAACGGCCGGGTCTACCTGCCGGCGGAGGACCTCGCGCGGTTTGGCTGCACGCTGACCCCGGGCCAGGACCCGCAGGCGGGCGACACCGGCGGCCTGGAACGGCTGGTCCGCTTCGAGGCCCAGCGAGCCCGCGACTGGTACGCCACCGGCCTGCGGCTGATGCCGATGCTGGACTGGCGCAGCGCCGCGTCGGCCGGGGCGATGGCCGGCATCTACCTCCGGCTGCTCGATCACATTTCGGCCACGCCCGCCGTGGTGCTGCAGCGACGGATGTCCCTGCCGGCTAAGGAGAAGATCATGGTCGCGGTGCGGTCGCTAGCCGGCCTGACGCCTCGCCCGGCTGCGGGCGGCCGCTTCGCCAGCGCGAAGGTGGCTTCGGCCAGTGACGCGGTCACTGCGGGCGGTCAGGAGCCTTCCGAGGAAGAGGGCCCGGCGGGCAGCGAGCGGCCGGTTACGGGGGGGAACCCGTGACCGGCCGCCACGTTCTGGTCATCGGCGGCGGGCTGGCCGGCATCAGCGCGGCCGTCCAGCTCCGGGAGGCCGGCATCGCCGTCACGCTCCTAGAAGCGCGGCCGTGGCTAGGCGGCGCGACCTGTTCGTTCTCCCGCGGCGACCTGGTCATCGACAACGGGCAGCATGTGTTCCTGCGGTGCTGCACGGCCTACCAGGAACTGCTGGCGCGGCTCGGGATGACCGGCTCGGTCTCGATGCAGGAACGGTTCGACGTGACCGTACTGACGCCCGGGCGGCAGGCCCGGCTCCGGCGCAGCTCCCTGCCCGCGCCGCTGCACCTGACTGGAGCCCTGGCCAGGTACGGACTGCTCACGCCCGCCGAGCGGCTGAAGGCAGGCCGGGCAGTGCTCGGGATGCGGATGGCCGACCCAGCCAGCCCCGGACTGGATGACCAGCGACTCGGCGACTGGCTCGGCTCGCGCTGGCAGGGGGAGCGGGCCCGGCGCCGGCTCTGGGACCTGTTCATCATTTCCACCCTGAACATCGACGGCGACGAGGCCAGCGCCGGGCTGGCCGCCACCGTGATCAAGACCGCCCTGCTGGGCCGCAAGGATGCCGCCGACATCGGCATCTCCTCGATCCCGCTGGGGGAGCTGCACGGCAAGGCGGCGGCGCGGCTGCTGTCCCGGCTGGGCGCCGACGTCCGGCTGGGCGTCAAGGCGGTCGCCATCGAGCGCGGCCCGGACGGCGCGTTCGCTGTCCGCGCGGTGGCGGCCGGGGATGATGCCGACCGGCGCCTGGTACCGGCCGGCGGCCAGGACAGCCAGGCAGCGGTCCCGCCCCCGCCCGGCCCGGCTGCGAGCCCAGCCGCCGCCGCCCCGCCGCCCGCGGCAGCCGCTGGCGGCGTGCTGACCGCCGACGCGGTGGTGCTGGCCGTGCCGTCCTGGGTGGCCACTAACCTAGCGCCCACCGGGCTGGGGTCCATGCCCGCAGGCTGGGCCGATCTCGGCGTCTCGCCCATCGTCAACGTGCACGTGCACTACGACCGCCGGGTCACCCGGCTGCCGTTCGCGGCGGCCCTGGACTCCCCGGTGCAGTGGGTGTTCGACAAGACGCGCGCCGCGGGCGTGACGACCGGGCAGTACCTGGCCGTCTCGCTGTCGGCGGCCGACAGTTACGTGGATGTCCCGTCGGCGCGGCTGCGCGAGCAGTTCCTGCCCGCCCTGGAGCAGCTCTTCCCGGCTGCCGCAGACGCGAGCGTGCTGGATTTTTTCGTCACCAGAGAGCGCCGGGCGACGTTCCGCCAGGTGCCAGGGTCGGGCCGGCTGCGGCCGGGCGCGGCCACCCCGGTGCCCGGCCTCGCACTGGCTGGCGCATGGACCGATACCGGTTGGCCGGACACGATGGAGGGAGCCGTGCGTAGCGGACACAATGCCGCAGAGCACATCATCTCGGAGCTGACGACGCCGTCGCCGGCGCAGGAGATGGTGGCTGAGCGGATTAAGGGCAGCGAAATTGCGGCAAGGGCGTCCTCATGACGACAACCATGCCCGCGGGCGTCGCCGCCGCCAGAGACGTCGTTGGCCCTGCGATTGCCGGGTGGCTGGAGCGGCTCAGCCCGGATGTCCGGATTGTCGCGGCCTATCACCTGGGCTTCGTCGATGCGGACGGGGCACCGTCCGGCGACGGCCAGGGCGGTAAGGCACTTCGGCCGGCCCTGGCCCTGCTATCGGCGCGCGCCGCAGGGGCTCCCCCGGAGCGCGGCGTCGCGGCGGCCGCGGCGGTCGAGTTCGTGCACAACTTCTCGCTGCTGCACGACGACATCATGGACGGCGATACCGAGCGGCGGCACCGGCCGACCGCCTGGACGGTGTTCGGCGTCGGCTCGGCCATCCTGGCCGGCGACGCCCTGCTCTGCCTGGCGCAGGACATCCTGCTCACCGACCCCGCGCCGCAGGCGGTCTGGGCGGCCCGCTGCCTGTCGGCGGCCGTGCACCGGCTGATCGCCGGCCAGGGCGCTGACCTGGCGTTCGAGCGGCGCGAGGACGTGACGCTGGAGGAGTGCCTGCAGATGGCGGGGGACAAGACCGCCGCGCTGATGGCCTGTGCCTGCAGCATCGGCGCTATCGGCGCCGGCGCGCCGGCGGAGCTGGCCATGGGCCTGGCCGGGTTCGGTGCCCATGCCGGGCTCGCGTTCCAGCTCACCGATGACCTGCTGGGTATCTGGGGGGCACCGGAGGTCACCGGCAAGCCGGTCCGGGCCGACCTGCGGGCGCGGAAGAAGTCGCTGCCGGTCGTGGCCGCACTGTCGCAGGACGGCGCGGCCGCCCGCGACCTGGCCCGGATGCTGGCCCGCACCGATGCGCTCGACGAGGACGACCTGCTCCGTGCGGCCGGCCTCGTGGAGGCGGCCGGCGGCCGGGAGTGGGCCGAGAGCGAGTCGGATGCCCAGCTGGCGGCCGCGACCAAGTGCCTCGCGGAGACCGACATGCCAGATGACGTGCGGGCGGAGTTCGCCGCGATAGCCGACTTCATCACGGTGCGGCAGAACTGAGCGGGCCAGGTAGTCACCCGGGCATTGCGCCAAGGCCAGGGCCCAGCCAGACGGAGGAGATGACGCGATGACGATGACTCAGGCCACCGGGACCGGCAGCGATGCTACGGCCACGGCACGGTCGGCGCTGGGCGCCGCCGCACGTCACCTGCTCGGCCTTCAGCATGAGCAGGGCTGGTGGCAGGGTGAGCTGGAGACCAACGTCACCATCGATGCCGAGGACCTGCTGCTGCGCGAGTTCCTCGGTATCCGGACGGCCGAGCAGACCGACGCGACCGCGCGCTGGATCAGGTCGCGGCAGCGGCCGGATGGCACCTGGTCAAACTCCTACGGCGGTAAGCCCGACCTGTCCACCACCGTGGAGGCCTACGTCGCGCTGCGGCTGGCCGGTGACTCGCCGGACGCCTATCACATGGCCCAGGCGGCGGGCTGGATCCGGACCGCCGGCGGCATCCCGGCGACCCGGGTCTTTACCCGGATCTGGCTGGCCCTGTTCGGCGAGTGGTCCTGGGACGACCTGCCGGTGATGCCGCCGGAGCTCATCTACCTGCCGAGCTGGTTTCCGCTGAACATCAGCGACTGGGCCTGCTGGGCTCGCCAGACCATCGTCCCGCTCACGATCGTCGGATCGCTGCGGCCCGTCCGCTCGCTGCCCTTCGAGCTCAGCGAGCTGCGGGTGCCGCGGGCGGTCACCGCAGCCGGCGCGGCGGCCGGGGCGGACGCTGCGGCTGACGCGATGTGGGCGCGGGTGTTCGGCGAGCTGGACCGGGCGCTGCACGTCTACCAGCGGCACGGGCTGCGGGCTGCCCCGCTGCGCGCCGTCCGGTCCGCGGCGATCCGGCGGTGCGCCGACTGGATTATCGCCCGGCAGGAGAAGGACGGCTGCTGGGGCGGGATCCAGCCGCCGTGGGTGTACTCGCTCATCGCGCTGCACCTGGTCGGCTATGACCTCAGCCATCCGGTGATCGCGCGCGGCCTGGCCGGGCTGGACTCGTTCACGGTCTGGGCGCAGACCCCCGAGGGGCCGGTCCGGCGGATCGAGGCCTGCCAGTCGCCAGTCTGGGACACCGTGCTGGCCATGATCGCGCTCGGCGACGCCGGCCTGCCGCCCGATCACCCGGCGCTGGTCCGGGCCGGCAGCTGGGTGCTGGCCGAGGAGATTCGCGGTCCGGGTGACTGGCAGGTCCGCCGGCCGGGCATCGAGCCCAGCGGCTGGGCCTTCGAGTTCAACAACGACGTCTACCCCGACATCGACGACACGGCCGAGGTGCTGCTGGCGCTGGAGCGGACCACCCAGCCGGAAGGGGCCGCCCTCGACAAGTCCGTCGAGCGGGCCACCAACTGGCTGATCGGCATGCAGTCGCGCGACGGCGGCTGGGGAGCCTTCGACGCCGACAACACCCGCAAGATGGTGACCAAGCTGCCGTTCTGTGACTTCGGCGAGGTCATCGACCCGCCGTCGGCCGACGTCACGGCGCATGCCGTCGAGGCGCTGGCCCGGCGCGGCCTGGCGAGCAGCCGGCCGGTCCGCCGGGGAGTGACCTGGCTGCTGCGCGCGCAGGAGAGCGACGGCTCCTGGTTCGGCCGGTGGGGCGCGAACTACGTCTACGGCACCGGAGCGGTGGTCCCGGCCCTGATCGCGGCGGGCGTGCTGCCGAACAAGCCGGTCATCAGGCGCGCCGTGAACTGGCTGGTGGAGCACCAGAATCCCGATGGGGGCTGGGGCGAGGACCTGCGGTCCTACGAGCCGCCGGGCAGCCTGCACAGCACTGGACAACACGGGGCTGGCCAATTCGGGGGAACCCCCGGCCGCGGCGAGTCCACCGCCTCCCAGACCGCGTGGGCGCTGCTGGCGCTGCTGGCCGCCGGGGACGCCAGCGAGAGCGTCGAGGCCGGCGTCCGGTGGCTGGCGCAGACCCAGCGGCCCGACGGGACCTGGGACGAGCCGCAGTTCACCGGGACCGGCTTCCCGGGCGACTTCTACATCAACTATCACCTGTACCGTCTGGTGTTCCCGGTGAGCGCGCTGGGTCGTTATCTGGGCGGTGCCGGATGACCCGGCTGGCGGTCTGTGCCCCGCTCCGGCTAGAGGCGCGCGCCGTGCGCCGCGGGCTTGACGGCAGCGGAGTCGTGCGGCACACGGGCTTCGGCGCCCGGCGATCGCGCGCCCAGGCGCAGAAGCTGCGCGGCGACGATGCCGCGCTGGTGGCCGTCACGGGGACCTGCGGGAGCCTGGCGCCCGGCCTGGAGCCGGGGGACCTGATCGTCGCGACCGAGGTCAGCGGCCCCGGCATCAGCTTCAGCTGCCCGTCGGCCCCGCTGGTGGCCGGCGAGCTGCGCCGGGCGGGCCTGCGGGTGCACGAGGGCCACATCGTCACCGTATCCAGCCTGTTTAACGCCGCGGAGCGGGCACGCGCGGCCGCCCGCGGGGCGGTGGCGGTGGACATGGAGTCGTCCTACCTGCTGGCCGGCGCCGTCGGGCGCCCCGCCATCGTGGTGCGGGCGGTGTCCGACACCCCGCAGCGCTCGTTGCTGCGCCCGGCCACCATCACCGGCGGCATCGCCGCGCTGCGGTCACTGCGGCTGGCCGCGCCCGTCCTGGCCCGGTGGGCCGCCGCGGCCGGATCGCGCCAGGTGCTGCTGGCGGGCCCCCGGTCGTTCTGCGCCGGCGTGGAGCGAGCCATCGAGATCGTGGATCGGGCGCTGGACGGCCCAGGGCCAGAGGGCACGGGCACGGGCGCAGGAGGCACGGGGACCGGAGGCACGGGGACTGGCGGAACGGGGCCGGACGGGCCGCGCGCGCCTGTCTACGTGCGCAAGCAGATCGTGCACAATACGCACGTTGTCGCCGATCTTGAGCAGCGCGGCGCAATCTTCGTCGACGAGCTCAGCGAGGTTCCCGACGGCGCTACGGTCGTGTTCTCCGCGCACGGGGTGTCGCCGGCGGTCCGAAGCGAGGCCGTCCGGCGCAGCCTGCAGACCGTCGACGCGACCTGCCCGCTGGTGGCCAAGGTGCATGCCGAGGCCCGCCGGTTCGCCGGCGACGGCTACCTGGTCGCGTTCATCGGGCACGCCGGCCACGAAGAGGTAGAGGGCACGCTCGGCGAGGCGCCCGAGGCGATGACCCTGGTCGAGACCATCGAGGACGTAGCCGGGCTGCGGCCTGCGGACCCGGGCAAGGTCGCCTACCTGATGCAGACCACCCTGGCGGCCGACGAGGCGGGGGTCATCGTCGACGCGCTGCTGGAGCGGTTCCCGGCCGCCCGCGGGCCGGGCAGCGACGATATCTGCTACGCGACGACCAACCGGCAGCTGGCGGTCCGGGCTATCGCCGCCGAGTCGGATGTCGTCCTGGTCGCCGGCTCGGCCAACTCGTCCAACTCGCGGCGTTTGGTGGAGACGGCGCAGCGGGCAGGTACACCGGCGTACCTGATTGATGACACGGGGGATATCGAGCTCGACTGGCTGACCGGGGCGTCAACAGTCGGGATCACGGCAGGGGCCTCGGCGCCGCCTGCGGTGGTCAGCCAGATCGTCGCAGCGCTGTCCGGCCTGGGCCCGGTCGATGTGAGCGAGCGCGTGCTCGCGACCGAGTCCATCCGGTTCGGCCTGCCCAAGGAGGTAAGGCAAGCATGAGTATGCCGTTGCGCCAGAGCCTGCGCGTCGGGACCTACCTGATGCGCCAGCGGCTGGCAGGCAAGGAAAAGTTTCCGCTGCTGGTGGAGCTGGAGCCGCTGTACGCCTGCAACCTGAAGTGCGCGGGGTGCGGCAAGATCCAGCAGCCGGCCAGCCTGCTCAAGCAGCGCATGCCGGTCGAGCAGGCCATTGGCGCGATCGAGGAGTGCGGGGCGCCCATGGTGTCCATCGCCGGCGGCGAGCCGCTGATGCACCCGCAGATCCACGAGATCGTGGCTGAGCTGGTCAAGCGGAAGAAGTTCGTGTTCCTGTGCACGAACGCGCTGCTGCTCCCCAAGAAGATCGACAAGTTCACGCCGTCGCCCTACTTCGCCTTCACCGTGCACATCGACGGCCTGAAGGAGCGGCACGACGAGTCGGTCTGCAAGGAGGGGGTCTTCGACGAGGCCGTCGCGGCGGTCAAGGAGGCCAAGCGCCGCGGCTTCCGGGTGACGACCAACACCACCGTCTTCAACACCGACACCCCGCAGACGGTCATCGACGTGCTCAACTACCTCAACGATGACCTGAAGGTGGACGAGATGATGATCTCGCCCGCTTATGCCTACGAGAAGGCGCCCGACCAGGAGCACTTCCTGGGGGTCACCGAGACTCGCGAGCTGTTCCGCAAGGCGTTCGACCACGGGAACCGGCGGCGCTGGCGGCTCAACCACTCCCCGCTGTTCCTGGACTTCCTCGAGGGGAAGAAGGAGTTCTCCTGCACCGCCTGGGGGATTCCGCTCTATTCGCTCCAGGGCTGGCAGCGGCCGTGTTACCTGATGGATGACGGGTACGTACCGACCTATCGTGAGCTGATCGAGACGACCGACTGGGACTCCTACGGCCGGGGCAAGGACCCGAGGTGTGCCAACTGCATGGCCCACTGCGGCTATGAGCCCTCGGCGGTGCTCGCCACGATGGGGTCATTGCGCGAGTCCATCCGCGCGCTGCGCGGAATCTGAATAGGCTCGGTCCTTGGGCCCCCCGGATACGCTGGATGACGGCGGATAACGGTGGGTACCTGGATCCGTGCCTGAGCGTCAGGGAGCCGGCCGAGGCCGGCTCTCTGAGCGATGTAGCGGGCTACGGGCGCTAGGAGGCTGGGCGGCCGGGCGACGGCCTGTGACATCCGGAGGATTTCGGGCAATGAGCTCATCCCGTGGCCCGGCGCTTCTCGGCCAGGCAGCCGGGACAGGCCGTGCCGCCATCGCGGGCGGCTCTGCCCGCCACCGGACGCGGGCAGGCGACTTGCGGCCGCGTCAGCCCGGCCCGCTCTGGATGCGGGCCGTGCCGCCCGTCCTGACCTTCGCCGTGATGCTGATCGGCATCACCGTTCCCTCGTACTGGCGCGACGAGGCGGCGACGCTGGCCGCGGTCCAGCGGCCGTTCAGCGCCATGGTCGCGATGCTGGGCCACGTCGACGCGGTGCACGGCGCGTACTACATGGTCATCTGGGTCCTGGTGCGGGTGTTCGGCACCGGTGAGCTGGCGCTGCGGCTGCCCTCGGCCATCGCGATGGCGGTGGCGGCCGGATTCGTGGCCGCGCTGGGCCGCCGGCTGGTCTCCCCGCGGGCCGGCCTGGCCGCCGGGGTGCTGTTCGCCGTGGTCCCCGACATCAGCCTGTACGGCCAGGACGCGCGGTCGTACGCCATGGTGACCACGATGGCGACGATCGCCGGCTATGTCCTGGTCCGGGCGCTGGGGACCGGGCACGGATACCAGCGGCGCTGGTGGATCCTCTACGCGATCAGCATCGCGCTGCTGGGCATCCTGAACATCTTCGGCCTGCTTCTCGTCGCGGCGCACGGAGTGACCATCTTCCTGCGCATGCTCAGGCCGGAGCCGGGCCAGTCCCGGCGGGCCGTGCTGCTGCGCTGGATCGCGGCCGCCGGCACCGGGCTGATCGTGGCCGCGCCGCTGGTCGTCCAGGGCTGGATGCAGCGGGGCCAGCTGAGCTGGCTGACCGCGCCGGGCTACGCGGGCCTGACGAGCGTCACCAAGCTCATCGGGCCGCCGACCATGAGCCTGGCGGTCGTGGTCATCGTCATCGTCGGGATCGTGATCACCTCGATCCGCGCGCCCCGGCGGCAGCTGCCCGCCTGGCTGAGCACGCTGCCCGGGCTCTGCCTGCCCTGGCTGATCCTGCCGCCGGCGATCCTGCTCGTCAGCTCGGCGATTACCCCCGTCTATAACTTCCGGTACATCCTGTTCTGCGTCCCGGCCGCCGCCCTGCTCGGCGGGGCAGGGCTGGCGGCGCTCGGCCGGATCGGCGGCACCGCGGCCGTGGTCCTGGTGGCCATCCTTGGCCTCAACTCGCAGGTCGGCTTCCGCCTGCCCGGCGGTCACGGCGACGACATCCGCCAGGCCGACGCCCTGATCGCCGCCACCGCCAAGCCCGGCGACGTGGTCCTGTACACCAATAACAACGCCGAGAGCTTCGGCGCGGCCTACCCGTACGGCCTGGCCCGGCTGCCCAACATCGAGCAGGCCCGGGGACCGGTGCCGTCGGCGACGCTGGGCGGCACCAACGTGCCCGGCGCCGTCCTGCGGCAGCGGCTGGCCCACGCCTCGCGGCTGTGGATCGTCGAGATTGACGCCTCCGCGCCGGCCCGCTCGCTGCTCCAGGGCCTGCACTATCACCTGCTGTGGATCTGGCAGACCTCCGACATCTGGCTGCGGCTCTACGTGCGCAAGGGCACCCCGGCGTTCGCGGCGGCGATGCGAGCCAGCGGCGGGCCGGCCACTCCCGCCAGCGATCACGACAAGAAGCTCGCCCCGCGGCACCCGGGCAGCCCCCGGGCCTGAGATCAGCTGTGCGGCAGCGGCAGCTCGCACCAGACGACCTTGCCCGATACCGCGCGCCGGGCTCCCCACCGCTGGGCGATCTGGCTGACGACCTGGAGGCCGCGGCCCCGCTCGTCCTGGTCGTCGGGGTGCCGCAGCCGGGGCAGCGCCGCGGAGTCGTCGAGCACCTCGATGACCAGGCCGCCCTCCAGGACCAGGCGCAGCCCGATCTGGCCCTGGGCGTACCGGACCGCGTTGGTGACGAGCTCGGAGACGAGCAGCTCGGCGCTGGGGATGAGCTCCGCGAGCCCCCACCGCTTGAGCGGCCGGCGGATCAGCGTCCGGGCCCGGTGGGCCGAGGTCAGCTCGGCGGGCAGCTTCCAGCTGACGTAGTTGTCCTCCGGAATCCGGCGCAGCCGGGCGATCAGCAGCGCGATGTCATCGCGCTGCTGATCGGCGTACACGCCCGCCAGGGTGGCCTTGCACAGGTCCTCCAGCGGCTGGTCGGCGGAGCCGGGACCGAAGATGGCCCGCAGCTTGGCCAGGCCCACGTCGATGTCCTCGGTGCGCCGCTCGACGAGGCCATCGGTGTAAAGCACGAGCAGGCTGCCGTCGTCGATGTCGAGGACCCGGCTCTGGATGGGGCCAGAGCCCACGCCGAGGGGCGGCGCCGGGGATATGTCGAGTAGCTCGTTGGTACCGTCCGGGCGCACGAGCAGCGGCGGCAGGTGACCGGCCGAGGCCAGCTCGCACGTGCCGCTGACGGCGTCGAAGATGGCGTAAACGCAGGTAGCAAAGTGCGGTTCGCGGGCGCCGAGTTCCTGCATCAGCTCGTTCAGCTGCTGCAGGGTCTCCGCGGGCGGCAGCTCGAGCATGGCCAGGGTGTGGATCGCGGTCCGCAGCCGTCCCATGGTGACCGCCGCGCGCACGCCGTGCCCGGCCACGTCCCCGACGACCAGCGCGACCCGGCCGCCTGGCAGCGCGATCGACTCGTACCAGTCGCCGCCGATCTCGATCAGCTTGCTGCCGGGCAGGTAGCGGTGGCGCACCTCGACCGAGGACGGGGCGGACAGGCCGGTCGGCAGCATGCTGCGCTGCAGGGTGAGCGCGGTCGCGCGCTCCCGGCTGTACCGCTGCGCGTTGTCCATGAACATCGCGGCGCGGGAGGCGAACTCCATGCCCAGCTCGGTGTCGTAGGCGTCGAAGCGCCGGTAGCCGGTAGCCCGGCTGCAGACGAAGAAGCCGAGCATCGTGCCGCGGGCGATGAGCGGCAGGATCAGCAGCGAGGTGGCGGAGAGCAGGTCGGCGACCGGCTGGCGGGTCCAGCTTCGCGCGATCTGGTCGGCGGTCTCGCTCACGAGCGTCTCGGAGATCGGCAGGCCGGTCGCCATGCACTTGGCATAGGGCGTATTAGGGGGATAACGGAGGATCTCGCCGGTCGGGAACGTCGCGTCCCATCGGCCGTCCTCGGTGTCATGCGCGACCGCCAGGCGGCGGACCAGCGGTGACCCGTCGGGCGTCTCAGCCGGCGGCATGTCCTCGTCGCCGATGAGGCTCTCCCGGATGAGCAGCCCGGCGGCGTTGCAGAAGTGGGGCACCACGATGTTGATCAGCTCGGGGGCCATCTGGTCCATGTCGAGCTCGCCGCCGATCCGCCGCAGCGCGCCGTCGAGCATCGCGTGCCGCATCACCGCCGGGTCGAGGAACCGCTCTTCGAGGGGGGGCGGGATGCGCAGGATGACCTGCGCGACCAGTTCCGGGTCGGCCGAGCGGACCGGCTGCACGGTGACGACGCCGTCGGCGTTGGTGCCGCGGGCCGTCCGTACCGTCAGGACCGTCGTTCCCTCGCGGCCGGAGCACGCGGCGTCGATGAGTCCTTGCAAGGTAACGGACTGCGCCTCCGAGCCGGCCAGCAGGCTGCCCAGGTCGGTGCCGAGCAGGGTGCTGGGCTCATCGCACAGGACATCGGCCGCTGCCCGGTCGTGCTGACGTATTCTGCCCGTTTTGTCGATGCCGAGCATGAGCGTCCGGGCCGAGGTATTTCCCAGGAGTGCGGAGATCTCGGCAGTCGCCGTAGGTGCCAACCGAGCGCTCCTTTCGGCAGTGCGGAACATGGCCTGTTCTTCTTTATTATGGAGCAGCTTCGTGCCAGTTGAGCTAGAGGATCTTTCGGCCGGTCTCGGCTGACCCGGGATTTGACCCGCTAGCCTGCCGATGATCAGGAGGTCGCGTGCCGGCAGATCCCTCGGCTGGCCTCTCAGACGGCGTCGTTATCGTGGGAGCAGGGCCGACCGGGCTGATCCTAGCGGCAGAACTGGCCCTCGCGGGCGTGCGTTGCCTGGTTCTGGAACGGCGATCGGGGCCCCAGGATGCCTCTCGCGCGATCTGCCTGCACGCACGGACCATGGAAGTGCTGGATCTGCGCGGGCAGGCCGCGATCTTCGCCGACGCCGGACTGGCCGTGCCGTCGTTCCCGCTCGGCCCGCGCGGGGCCAAGATCGCGTTCGGGGCCCTCGATTCCGACTTTCCTTACATGCTCGACATGCCGCAGAGCCAGATCGAGCGGCTGCTGCTGGCCAGGGCGACCGAGCTCGGCGCGGACGTCCGCTGGTCCGCCACGGTGACGGGGGTCCATCAGGACGACGCGGGGGTCGCCGTCACGCTCGCCGATGGCAGTCAGGAAAGAGCTAGCTATGTCGCTGGCTGCGATGGAGTGCGTAGTTTCGTCAGGGATGCCACGGCAATTCCGTTTCCGGGATCCCACAATCCGGGCTCGGTGATCCTGGCCGATCTTCGCCTGGACGGACTGCCCATGGATGCCGCCTACGGCGACCTTTCCGCGAACGGGATGCTGCTGGTGTTTCCCTTTCGGGACTGTACGTGCCGGGTGGTCCTCTACGACTTCGCGCGGGCCGATGTCCCGGTCACCGAGCCGGTGCCGCTGACCGAGGTCGTGGACGGGCTGCGCCGCGTCGTCGGGCAGGACTTCGGGGCGCACGACCTGATCTGGTCGGGCCGGTACCGCAGCGAGAGCCGCCAGGCACCTGCCTACCGGGCGGGCCGGGTGCTGCTGGCCGGAGACGCCGCCCACGCACATTCGCCGGCCGGGGCGCAGGGCATGAACACCGGGCTGCAGGACGCGGTCAACCTGGGCTGGAAGCTGGCCGCCGTCCTGGGCGGGTGGGGGCCGGAGTGGCTGCTCGATTCCTACCATGCCGAGCGGCACCCGGTGGGCGCCGCCGTGCTGGCGCTGACCGGCCGCCAGTTCCGGCTGAACACCGTCAGGTCGCCCGCCGGCCGCGCGCTGCGCTGGGCGGTCCACCGGCTGATCGTGCCGCTGCCGCCGGTCCAGGGCCGCCTGGCCCGGGATTACTCCGGCCTGTCGGTCAGCTACCCGCCCGTCCCGCCCGGTGGCAGGCCGGGCGCGGCGGCCGGCGCTGAGTCGGGTGCGGCGCGCGGGACTGCCGCGCGGGGACTGCTGCCCGCGCACCGGCTGGCCGGGTCTCGGCTGCCGCGCGCCCGGCTGACTCTCGCCGGCGGGGCCACGGTGTCGCCGTATGACCTGCTCCACGACGGCAGGTTCCTGCTCCTGGACCAGTCCGCGGCCGGTGGCGCCGCCATCCTGCCCGACCGGATCCGCCACGTGAGCTACCAGGAGTCCGCGCCGCGCCTGCCGCCCGCCCTGCTGGTCCGGCCCGACGGCTACCTGGCCTGGGCCAGCGACGAACCCGACCCGGCCGCCCGCCGGTCGGCCGCGATCAGCGCCGCCCAGCTCTGGTGCGGCCCGCGCTAGCCGGCCCGGGCCGAACTAGCCGGCCCGGCCCGCGCTTGGCGGCCTGGGGCCCCGCGGCGCTGTTTGGGACCCACGACGCCGCATGATCGCGGGGACTTTTCAGCAGCGACCACTGAAAAGTCCCCGGGGATCATGCGCTGCCCCCCGTTGCGGGCGCCAGTAACTGGCGGCCGGCTAGCGGGTCATCGCCGTCTCGATGACGGTGAAGGACTGGGGCGGGAGGGTGAGGGACAGCAGCGCGCCGTCGGGCTTCTCCGAGCCCTCGGTCACGGTCGCGGCCTCAACGTCTGGCAGGACGCGGGCGGACCGGCCCCGTTCCGCCGTTACGACAGTGATGTCGGCGACCCCGTCGAACTCGCCGTCGCGCAGGGCCAGGTGGACGGGCTCGGGCTCGGCGCTCCGGTTGACCAGCGTGACCGCGAGCCGGTCCCGGCTGGGCGACGTGGTCGCGGCGGCATCCACGACGGTGAACGGGCCCAGGTCGGCGAACCGGTGCAGCCACCGGCCGCGCGGCTCGGCGGCGGGTCCCTCGACGGTGGGCCCGGTCACGTGGCAGTCGATCGCCGCCTCGAGCGCCGCCCGGGCGTGCAGCAGGACCGGGTAGTAGATCGGCTGGGTGACGGCCGCCTGCGGGCTGGTGACGATGGGCGCGATGACGTTGACCATCTGGGCCAGGTTCGCCATCGCGACCCGGTCACAGTGACGGACGAACACGTTGAGGTAGGTGCCGACGGCCAGCGCGTCGGAGAAGTTGTAACGCTCCTCGAGGGCGCTGTCGCGGGTACGGAACCAGACGTTCCACTCGTCATAGGCGATCCGGGGCGGCTGGGCGATCTTCTTCACGTAGGCCACCCGGTCGATCAGCGCGCCCGCGGCCCGGATGGCCCGCTCGGCCTGGTGCGGCGCCAGCACGTTGGGCCAGTACTCGTCGCAGCCGGTGTACAGGTGGACCGAGTGCAGGTCAACGTGCTGGGCCAGGCCGTTGATGAGGGTCACGTCCCAGTCGCTCCAGCCGTTGTTGCCGCAGCTGACCAGGACGGCGTCAGGGTCCAGCCGCCGGATGGCCCGGGCCCACCGCGTCGCGGTGGCCACGTACTCCTCGGCGGACATCGAGCCGACCTGCCACTTGCCGTACATCTCGTTGCCCAGGGCCCAGTAGCGGACCTTGTACGGCTCGGGGTGGCCGTTGTCGCGGCGGCGGGCGGCCCACGAGGTGTTCCCGGCGCCGTTGCAGTACTCGATCCAGCTGAGGGCCTCCTCGAGCGTGCCGGTGCCCATGTTCAGGCAGAGGTAGGGGTCGGTGCCGAGGTGGCGGCAGTAGGCGAGGAACTCGTCGGTGCCGAAGCGGTTGGATTCCTCGCCGCCCCAGGCCAGCTCCGTCCGGCGCGGGCGGGCATCCTTCGGGCCGATGCCGTCGGTCCAGTGGTAGTTGCTGGCGAAGTTGCCGCCGGGCCAGCGCAGGACGCCCATGCGCAGCTCGCGCAGCAGGCCGCTGACATCGGTGCGGAAGCCGCTGGCGTCGGCCAGGGGGGACCCCTCGTCGTAGAGGCCGCCGTAGATGCAGCGGCCCAGGTGCTCGATGAAGCCGCCGAATACGTTGCGGTCCAGCTGGCCCAGCTCGCGAGCCGGGTCAATGGCAATCCGGGTCACGCCGGAACCGTGCCGGGTGACGCTGCCTGGCGCTCTGTCGGGCTGCTGGTCCGCCTTGGGCCGGGACCGTGATGACCGAAACGTGGTGGCGTCCCATCCTCTGCTGCCGATGCCCGCGGTTCCGCGGCGGTCCTGCGAAAGGCGCCGAAGCCGGGGCAAATGTCGCCTCACGTTAGGGACACTGATGATCTCCCGTCAAGCGGCCGGCGACCCATGCGAGGATTGCCGGGCGCGTCGTCTCGTCGAAAGGTCGTGCGCATGAGCCGGGTCGTCGTCATCGGAGCCACCGGCCACATCGGCACCTACCTGATCCCGCGGCTGGTCTGCGCCGGGCATGAGGTGATAGCGATCAGCCGGGGCACCCGCGAGGTTTACCAGCAGTTCCCGGAGTGGGGCGCGGTCACCCGGGTCAGTGCCGACCGCGAGGCGGAGGACGCCGCGGGCAGCTTCGGCGGCCGGGTCGCCGCGCTGGACCCGGACATGGTGATCGACCTGGTCTGCTTCACCGCGGCCTCGGCGCGGCAGCTCGTCGACGCGCTGCGCCCGTCCCGTCCGCTGCTGGTGCACTGCGGGACGATCTGGGTGCACGGCCCGGCGCTGCGGGTGCCGGTCACCGAGGACGAGCCGCGGACCGGCTACGGCCCGTACGGCACGGGCAAGGCCGAGATCGAGGCGCTGCTGCACCGCGAGACGCTGGCGGGCGGCGTTCCGGCTATCGTGCTGCACCCCGGTCACATCAGCGGGCCCGGCTGGCCGGTCATCACCCCGGCCGGCAACCTGGATCCCGGCGTCTGGACGAGCCTGGCCACGGGCCGGCCACTGCCGCTGCCGGATAACGGACTAGGCGTCCTGCATCACGTTCACGCCGACGACGTGGCCCAGGCGTTCGAGCGGGCGCTGTCGCGCCCGGCCGCGATCGGGGCCAGCTTCCACGTGGTCGCCGAGCAGGCCATGACGCTGCGCGGCCTGGCCACGGGAGTGGCCCGGTGGTTCGGCCGCGAGCCGGTGCTCGACTTCGTCGAGTGGGCGGAGTTCGACCGCCGCGTGGCTCCCGAGCACGCGGCCACCACCCGCGACCACAGCTTCCGCAGCATTGCCGCCAGCATCGCGCGCGGCCGGGAGGTACTCGGCTTCGCGCCGCGGTTCACCGCGCTCGACGCCCTGCACGAGGCGCTGCGGTGGCTCGTGGCCCACGGCCAGGCAGACGTGGGCGGCCAGGAGTTCTAGGCCGGTTCCGCCGATCTGGCCCGCCGATCTGGCCCGCCGATCTGGACGGCCCGGTCAACCTTCTGCTTCGCCGCGTCGTGCATGGAGTGTGGGGCGAGTGAGGCGAGGACCGCAGTGAGCCAGCAGGCCGACCTGCCCGGACAGGCAGACATCATCGGCGCGGAGCACGCAAGGGCGTCGTTCGAGGATTACGTCACGGCCTCCTCGGGCCGGCTCTTCACCATGGCGCTGCTGCTCACCGGTTACAACCGGGCCGAGGCCGAGGATCTGCTGCAGAGCGTGCTCGAGCGCGCCCACCGGCGCTGGCCGCGGATCGGCCGGTCCGGCCATGACCCCGGGCCGTACGTACGCAAGATGCTGGTCAACGCCTCGGTCGACCGGTGGCGGCTGCTGCGACGGCGTCCGGAGGAGCCGCTCGCCGCCGCCAGCGCCGTGCCGGCGGGCGGCGATGAGGCGGCTCTGCTCGCCGAGCGGGACCAGTTGCTGCGGGCCATGGCCGCGCTGCCGGCCGGCCAGCGCGCCGTCCTCGTGCTGCGCTACTTCGAGGACCTCTCGGAGGCGCAGGCGGCCGCGGCCCTGGGCTGCAGCGTCGGCTCGGTGAAAAGTCAGTCCGCCCGCGCACTGGCCCGGCTGCGGACGGTCGTCGGCGCGCCCGACGAGCCGGATGACCGCAGTCCCGATAGCCGGCGCCAGGAAGGCGGGAGGCGTCATGGACGATCTTGAACGCAGACTGCGGGCCGCTCTGCAGACGGCGGCCGAGCCCCCGCCCCCCGGTCTGCTGGCGGCGGTCCGGCGCCGGCGGACCCGGCACCTGCGCCGCGTCGGCGCCGGCTGCGTTGCGGCCGTGGCGGTGCTTGCGGTGGCCATGCCGCCCGCGGCCCGCGCGCTGCGGGCGGGCACCGGTCCCGCTCCGGCGGTCGGCGCTGCTCATCACGCGGCGCACGGTGCCCACGGCCCGGCGCGCCCGGCGCCCGCGACCCAGCCCGTGGCCGGAACCGCGCTGGTCGACTGCCGGTCCGAGCGGAACGGGCCGTTGTCGCCAACCTGGCAGGCACAGAGCGTGCGCGTCGGCCCGGTGTGGTTCGTCTATGCGGGCATCCAGGGCCCTTGGACGGCCAGCCTGCCCCTGGGCGGCGGGTACGTCCCGTCGGTGTCGGCCGGGCAGCCGACGAGAGCCATCAGCGTGATCATCGCGGTCCGCAACGGAAGTACGGTCGTAGTGTCGGCCGCTCCGGCGGCCCGCCAGCATCTTCGCTTCCTGACCGTTCACGGCCAGGACGTGACCACGTTCAGCCTGCGCTACGGGCATCCGGGCCTGACCCTGATGGGCTGCCCGGCCAGCCCGGTCGGGACCGGGATCCCGGAGAGCTACGCCGCCGGGCTGACCGTGTACTGGGTGCCGTTCCTCACCTACCTGCCGCGCTGCGTCCCGCTGGTGATTCGCCAGCTGCCCGGCGGCCGGCCAGTCCGGTTCACGCTGTCGAGGTCCGGCGGCACCTGCCCGGCGCAGTGAAGACCTGGCCGCCGATCTGGGGCTAGGCGTCCCGGGCTGGCTCGCCGTGACCGGCGTTGGCCCGGCCGCGGCCCCAGTAGGCCTTGGGCGACATCTGGTCCTGGCGCAGGCCGCGAGCGGCCAGGGCCTCGCGCAGCGCCAGCACGACCCTGGCCTCGCCGAGCAGGTAGGCGTGGCCCTTGCCGGGCGGCAGCTCCACCTCGGCAGCCTCGCTGACCAGGTCGGCCGGCTCGCCGGCCGGGCGGCCGAGCCGGTGCAGCCAGGTCATCCTGGTCCGGGCCGGCGCGTTCAGCTCCTGCTCGTCGGCCGGATCGGGGACCTCGAGCACCACCGTCGCGACCGAGTCACCGGGCAGCGACTCGGTCATGGCGAAGATCGCCGGCAGCGCCGACTCGTCGCCCATGAACAAGTGCCAGTCCGCGGCGGGCAAGGTAGTAACCTTCCCGCGCGGGCCGATGCCCTCGATGCGGTCACCAGGCCGGGCCGAGCGCACCCAGCGCTCGCCGGGGCCGTCACCGTGCAGGACGACGTCGAGAGTCAGCAGCCGGCGGGCGGGGTCCCGGTGCCGGATCGTGTAGCGGCGCCGGACGGGCCGGTTGCCGTCGGCTGCGACCAGCAGCATCACGTCCTGGCCAGGCGCGTAGGTGAAGCCGTCGAGCTCGTCGGCCGTCAGCTCCAGCCGTTGCATATGCGGGGTCAGCTGCCCGGTCCCGGCGACGTCGAACCGCAGCCGGCGGGTGTCCGCCAGGTTTCCCGACAGCTGAGCGAACGGGTCGTCCAGGTTCGCCCGCACGACCTCCGGTAGCGCGTCGGTCATGGAAATGATGCCTCTCGGTGTCGCCGGGCCGTCGCGCGGGCGCGCGACAGCTCACATTACGCGAGTACAGATCCGGCAAGTGACGCTAGAGGTTATGGCGCCGGGCGTTCAGAATGGGACCGAGCAAGGGAGCTGGGGGACACCGCCATGCCCGACCACGAGGACCTCGGCCTGCCCGCTGACCGGCGGGATGACCTGGGCGCAGAGCGCGACGACCTGGGCCGCGAGGTGAAGGTACCCGGGTCGGTCACCCGGGTGGTATCACTGGTCCCGTCGCTGACCGAAGCGGTCGCGTCCTGCGCGCCGCGCATCCTGGTGGGCGCCACCAGCTGGTGCACGTACCCGGCGGACCTGGCGGTCAGCCGGATCGGCGGGACCAAGAAGCCCGCCGTCGAGCAGATCGTGGCGCTGGCCCCCGACATGGTGCTGGCCAACGAGGAAGAGAACCGGCAGGCGGACCTGGACGCGCTGCGCGCGGCCGGACTGGCCGTCTGGGTCACCCGGGTGCGGAACCTGCCCGAGGCGCTGACCTCCCTGGGCCGGATGCTGACCGTGGCCTGCGGGCTGCCCGCGCCGGCCTGGCTGGATGCGGCCGCCGCGGCCTGGCGCCGGGTGCCACCGCGGGCCGACGCGGCCAGCCGGACGGCCGTGGTTCCGATCTGGCGGCGGCCCTGGATGGTGCTCGGGCACGACACCTTCGCGGGTGACCTGCTCGACAGGCTCGGGGTGGCGAACCTGTACTCGGGCCACGCCGAGCGTTATCCGCGGGTCGGCATCGACGAAATCCGCGCCGCCGGGGCCGACCTGGTCGTGCTGCCGGACGAGCCGTACCGGTTCAGCGCCTCGGACGGCCCGGAGGCGTTCCCGGGTGATCGCACGGCGCTGCTCAGCGGCCGTCACCTGACCTGGTACGGGCCGTCCCTGACCGATGCCCCGGCGGTCCTGAGCCGGCAGCTCCTGGCCGCCCGGGTGCGCTGCCCCCGCTTACCCGCGGGCCGCGTCGGACCTGAACGGGCCCGGACCTGAGAGGGCCGGACATGACAGCGCCCCCGGGAGCGCTTGCTCACGAGGGCGTGCCACGGCCGATGCGTAGGTCGCCTCTCGGCGAGATGCGCAACGCGGCTCCAGCCGAACGGTATTCCGCGAAGGCGGTAGTTGCGGCCCGGGGGACACAGACGCACCGGCGATCATGTGGAACGCCCCCGTGCCCCGGGCTATTCCGAGCCGCGGAGAAGTTTCGCGGGGCGGCTAGAGTCGGGGACGACTGTCCGTTCGGTACGAGAGTGGGTTTCGTTGCTGTCGCTGGTCTTGCCCAAAGGTTCCCTGGAGCGCGCCACCCTCGACCTGTTTGACGCGGCTGACCTGACGGTGCAGCGGTCATCTGACCGTGACTACCATGCGACGATCGACGATCCCCGCATCGAGCGGGTCCGGTTCCTGCGGCCCCAGGAGATCCCCTCCTATGTCGCGGAGGGCCTGTTCGACCTCGGCATCACCGGCCGGGACTGGATCACCGAGACCGGTGCGAACGTGTCCTCGCTTGGCGAGCTGCAGTACTCCAAGGCGACCTCGGCGCCGGTCCGGGTGGTGCTCGCGGTGCCGGCCACCGCGTCGTTCGACTCGGTCAGCGACCTTCCCGACGGCCTGCGCATCTCGACGGAGTTTCCCGAGATCACGCGGCGGTTCCTGGAGGCGCGCGGGGTCAAGGCGGCCATCATCCCGTCCTACGGCGCGACGGAGGCCAAGGTCCCCGACATCGTGGACGCGATCGTCGACCTGACCGAGACGGGCTCGTCGCTGCGCCGCAACGGCCTGCGGATCCTGGAGACCCTGCTGACCAGCTACACCGAGCTGATCGCGAACCCGGCCGCGCACGAGGACGCCAGTAAGCGAGCCGCCATGGAGGACATCGCGCTGCTGCTGCGCGGCGCGATCCAGGCCCGCGGCAGCGTGCTGCTCAAGCTCAACGTCGGCGTGGGCGAGCTGGGGGCCGTGACCGCCATGCTGCCGGCCATGTCGTCGCCCACCATTACGTCGCTGGCCCGCGGGGACATGCATGCCGTGGAGGCCGTGGTGCCCAAGCGCGGGGTCAACACGCTGATTCCGGCCCTCAAGTCCGCCGGGGCCCGCGACATCCTCGAAGTGCCCATCACCAAGATCGTCGAATAACGCCCTCGCCCGGCCGGCGCGGCCTCGCCCGGCCGGCGCGGCCGCGCGGGAACGACGCGGCCGGCCCGCCGCTGCCGCTACCACAGCAGTAGATGCCCAGCCACGTCGCTGGCGGGCGGCTCGGCACTGGCCCTCCGTGTGGTCCTGGACGGTGCGAACGTCATGGGTGGCCCTCTCCTGCTGCTAGCACGGCAGCAGGTGCCCAGCCACGTCGTCCCGCGAGCGCACAGCCCGGTGCGAAGGACGTGGACGTGCAGGTACTGATGCTGTATCAGCAGTAACTGCACGACCACGATATTGGGACATCCTGACGCTGCGGCCGGCGTGGAGGCCCGGCCACGACGGCGGGCCGCCCTGCCGAGCGGGCGCTGGCCGCGATCCCTGTGACTGCCGGGGGGCCAGGGGCCACTGGTGCGCGGCAGCGGCTACCCAACGCCGCGAGCCTGCGCCGCTCCGACTTGTCGGCGGTCTGGCCCTCCCGGCCGCGCCGATCTGCGTGCTGGCCTGCGCGGACCTCACCGCTGCGGCCTCATCCGGGCCGGCGCGGCCCGGCTGCTCCGATCCACCCTTTTCGATTTAACAGTGGAGATACCGGTCCGCAACCTTGACGAGCTAGGCGAGGCATGGCCAAGATTGATTGTTCCACCATGGAACCGGTTCCAGTCCGGAATCGTTAAGGGGGTGGGGATGCCTAAGTCCCGACGCGCGACCATCGCTGATGTGGCCGCGGCTTCCGGGGTGGGCGTCGGGACCGTCTCGCGGGTGATCAACAGCGCGTCGGGCGTGCGCGAGGCCACCCGGGCCAAGGTGCTGCGGGCCATCGAGCAGCTGGGCTACAGCCCGAGCCATCTGGCTGCCGCCCTGTCCCGCGGCACGCCGCGCACGGTCGCGATCGTGATTCCGCACCTGACCAGGCCCTCGTCGGTGGAGCGGCTGGCCGGCGCGCTGGCCGTCCTGGCCCGCTACGAGTACGACACGATGGTCTGCAACGTCGATACCCCGGCCCAGCGCGACCATTTCCTGGCCACGATGGTCACCCGGCACCGCGCCGACGGCGTCATCGTCATGTCGCTGCCGTTGCGCCGATCGCAGCTAGCCGCCTTCGCCGCCGCCGGGCTCCCCCTGGTCACGGTGGACGTGCGGGCGCCCGGCGTGCCGCAGACCGTGATCGACGACGTGGCGGGCGGGCGCCTGGCCACCGATCACCTGCTGGGTCTCGGGCACAAGCGGATCGGGTTCATCGGCGACCGGGTGCAGCGCGCGGTCTCCACGGCGCTCGGCTTTACCGCCTCTCACCGGCGGCTGGCCGGCTACCGGCAGGCGCTGACCGCCGCCGGGCTGGTCCCGGACCAGGCCCTCATCCGGCTGGGACCGCACGGCCCGGCCAACGCCGAAGCGATGGCCGCAGAGCTGCTGGGCCTGCCCGAGCCGCCCTCGGCGATCTTCGTTGCGTCCGACACCCAGGCCATCGGCGTGCTCGCCGCCGCGGACCGGTCGGGCGCCGAGGTCCCGGGGGACCTGTCGGTCATCGGCTTCGACGACATCCAGTCGGCCGCGCTGCTGGGGCTGAGCACCGTCCGGCAGCCGCTGGAGCACAGCGGGGCCCAGGGGGCCGAGCGGCTCTGCGCGCTGCTGCGCGGCGAGCAGGTCAGGCCGCTGCGACAGGTGCTGGAGGTCCAGGTGGTGCCGCGGGCGAGCTCCGGACGGCCCGGCCCGCGGGCAGCTAGCCGGGCGGCCGGGAACGGCGCCGAGCGCGGGCCGCGCAGCCGGGCGCAAGCAGCACGCCTAGCAGACAGCACCGGCCCTGGCAGGCGGGCCGCTCACCGGACAGCCGGGAGGTCGTGATGGTTACAGGAACGTACTGCAGCACCAGTGCCTCGGTGAAGGGAAGACGATGATGTCTGATAAGGACGGGCCGGCGCAGCGCTCGGAGGGCCGCCCGCGACGGCGGCCGGGCCGCGGCCGGCGCAGCTGGATCGGCCTGGCGGTGGCCGCCCTGGCCTCCTCCGGCCTGGCCGCGTGCGGCACGGCCAGCGCCGGCACCGGCCCGGTCGCGCTGAATTTCTATCTTTACCCGGACAACTCCGGCGCCACGCAGACCGCGATCAAGAACTGCGATGCGCAGAGTCACGGCAAATACACGATCTCCTACCAGCAGCTGCCTACCGGCTCGGACGGCCAGCGCCAGCAACTCGTCCGCCGGCTGGCCGCCGGGGACTCCACGATCGACATCATGGGCCTCGACGTGACCTGGGAGGCCGAGTTCGCGCAGGCCGGCTGGATCGAGCAGTGGACCGGCGCGAACAAGGCGGCAGCCGAGAACGGCACGCTGGGGCCGGCCCTGAACACGGCGATCTGGAAGGGCAAGCTCTACGCGGTGCCCGACAACAGCAACACCCAGCTGCTCTGGTACAACTCGGCCCTGGTGCCGAAGCCGCCGACCACCTGGGCCCAGATGATCGCCGACTCCGAGCAGCTGGCCAAGCAGGGCAAGCCGCACTACATCGAGATCCAGGGCGCGCAGTACGAGGGCACTACCGTCTGGTTCAACACCATGGTGTCCAGCGCGGGCGGCACTATCCTGAATCCCACTGCGACCAAGGTGACGCTCGGCCCGCCCGCCGTCAAGGCGCTGACGATCATGAAGCAGCTCGCGTCGTCGTCCGCCGCCGACCCGTCGCTGGACGTGCAGATGGAGAACCAGAACCGGCTGGCCATGGAGGCCAACACGGCGGCCTTCCAGCTCAACTACCCGTTCGTGTATCCGGCCATGAAGGCCGACAACCCCAAGCTGTTCAAGACGTTCAAGTGGGCGCTATACCCGGAGGTCATCCCCGGCCAGCCGGCCAAGGTGACGATCGGTGGCATCGACCTGGCAGTCAGCAAGTACTCCCAGCACAAGGCGCTGGCCTTCCAGGCCGCGCTGTGCCTGCGCGACCGGCAGAACCAGGTCATCGCCGCCAACGTCGGCGGCACCCCGCCGACCATCACCAGCCTCTACAACGACCCGGCGCTGTTCAAGAACTACCCGTTCCACGCCGACATCCTGCAGGCGCTGCTGCACGCCAGCGTCCGGCCGAAGTCGCCGGTCTACCAGGTGGTGTCCATCGATATCTCGCACCTGGTCTCGCCGCCGAGCGGCATCAGCCCGCAGAGCGCCGAGCAGTCGATGGTCCGCCAGCTCAATAACGCCCTGCAATCCAAGGGACTAGTCCCGTGAGCCGCCGCGCAGCAAGTGGCGGGTCAGCAACAAGGGAAGGATCACACCGATGAGCCTGAGCGCGCAGGTCACGGCCGGTTCGCAGGCCACGGAGCAGACATCGGGTAAGCGCAAGGCGCCGCTGTCGGAAGGCGCGCGGGCCGAGCGCAGGCTGGGCTGGATGCTGTGCGCCCCGGCGGTCATCGTCATGGTCGCCGTCACCGCGTACCCGGTCGGCTACGCCATCTACCTGTCACTGCTGCGCTACAACCTGGAGCTGCCGAACGCCATCAAGTTCATCGGGCTGAGCAATTACGCCGCGGTGCTCAGCTCGCCGTTCTGGTGGCAGGCGCTGGAGGTGACCGTGGTCATCACGGTCATCTCGGTCGCCATCACGCTGGTCCTGGGCATGCTGCTGGCCATGCTCATGCACCGGACGCTGTTCGGCCGCAACACGGTGCGCACCACCGCGCTGATCCCGTATGGGATCGTGACGGTGGCGGCCGCCTACGGCTGGCAATACGCCTGGACGCCGAGCCAGGGCTACCTGTCCGCGGCGTTCGGCAACAGCGCGCCGCTGACCCATCAGGTCACCTCCATCGCCGTGATCATCCTGGCGGAGGTCTGGAAGACCACGCCGTTCATGGCGCTCTTGCTGCTGGCGGGCCTCTCCCTGGTCCCAGAGGACCTGCAGAAGGCCGCGAAGGTCGACGGCGCCACCGGCTGGCAGCGCTTCACCCGCATCACCCTGCCGCTGATGAAGCCGGCCATCCTGGTCGCGCTGCTGTTCAGGACCCTGGACTCGTTCCGCATCTTCGACAACATCTTCATCTTGACCAGCGGCAACAACGGCACCTCGTCGGTGTCGACGCTCGGCTACGACAACCTGTTCAACGCGCTCAACCTGGGGATCGGGTCGACGATCTCGATCCTGATCTTCATCTGCGTGGCGATCATCGCGACGATCTTCATCCTGGGCTTCGGCACCGCCGCCCCGGGCAGCAACCTGGAACGGAGGTAACGCGCTGATGGCAGTTATCACGCCCCGGCAGCGGACCGGCTGGGCCACAGCCAACCTGGTGGTCCTGGCGCTGGCCCTGATCCCGGTGCTGTGGCTGGTCTCGCTGTCGTTCAAGACGCCCGCCGCCGTCCTCGACCCGTCGCTCTGGCCCGCCCAGTGGACCTGGGGGAACTATAGCGGGATCCTGCAGACCTCCCAGTTCCTGCGGCCGCTGGTGAACTCGATCGGCATCGGCATCATCTCGACGCTGATCGCGGTCACGCTCGCCTCGATGGCGGCCTACGCGGTGGCCAGGCTCGAGTTCCCCGGCAAGCGCGTGCTGGTCGGGCTGGCGCTGCTGATCGCCATGTTCCCGCTGATCGCGCTGGTGACCCCGATGTTCACGATCGAGCGCCAGCTCGGCCTCTTCAACACCTGGTTCGGCCTGATCATCCCGTACGTGGCGTTCGGCCTGCCGCTGGGCATCTACACCCTGTCGGCGTTCTTCCGCGAGATCCCGTGGGAGCTGGAGAAGGCCGCCAAGATGGACGGCGCCACCCCGTTCCAGGCGTTCATCCGGGTCATCGCGCCGCTGGCGGCGCCGGGCATGGTGACCACCGCCATCCTCGTCTTCCTGGCCTGCTGGAGCGACTTCCTGCTGGCGATCTCGTTCACCTCGTCGATCAGCTCGCGCACCGCGCCCGCGGCGATGGAGTACTTCAGCGGCGGCTCCGTCTTCACGGTCCCGACCGGCCCGATCGCGGCCGCCGCGGTCGTCATCACGATCCCGATCATCATCTTCGTGCTGTTCTTCCAGCGCCGGATCGTCGCTGGGCTCACATCAGGCGCGGTCAAGGGCTAGCGGTCAAGGGCTAAAAGGAGCTAACAGTGGCTGAAATCGTTCTGGACGAAGTGACCAAGCGCTTCCCCGATGGCGCGCTGGCGGTTGACAAGATCAGCCTGGACATCGCTGACGGCGAGTTCGTGATCCTGGTCGGGCC
>DATCEO010000205.1:0-9450 GCA_036510065.1 Streptosporangiaceae bacterium
TCAGTGCGCACCACACGCGCGCCGCCCCGGGCTGTCATCGAGACCCAGTCCGTGCGGTCCAGTGCCAACCACCACTGCCCAGAACGACGGTCAGATGACGGTCAGGCGATCTTGGAAGCCAACTGCAGGAGTCTGCAACCGAGTCCTGACCTGGTCTTTTGTGTGGAGCTACGGGGATTCGAACCCCGGACCTCTTGCATGCCATCCAGCGGCAGGACGTCCACCGTCGTCCATATGTGCAGGTCACCGTCCCAGGGCGTCCGCACCAGCCCCCCGGAATCCAGGCCGGTTGCTGTACTTTGCTGCTGTACTCACCCCTCCCGCGTGTTCCTCCGGGTAGCGCCCAGCCGTTTCCCCGGCCCCGAGCCGGATAACCACGGTCATCCTCATCTCATCATACTGTCCTACTGCTGTGCTACCGTAGGTTTATGGCTGTCCGCAAGAAGCGCTCCATCTCCCTGCCACCGGACCTGGACGCGGAAATCTCCGCCGCCGCCGAGCAGGCCGGGATGACCTACAGCTCCTGGCTCGCCGCCACCGCCCGCAAGGAATTCACCATCCGCGCCGGCCTGGCCGCCGTGGCCCAGTTCGAGGACGAGCACGGCGCCTTCACCCCCGCAGAACTCGCCGACGCCGAGCAGTGGGCCGCCCAGGCCACCGACCGCGCCACCCAGACCGGGACCAGCAGCCGACGACGCAGCGCCTGATGGGCGTCACCTACGACACTGGCGCCCTCGTCGCCGCCGACCGCGGCGAACGCCGCCAGTGGGCCCGCCACCGGGCCCTGCTGGCCCGCCGCGAAGTCCCCGTTGTGCCCGCACCGGTCCTGGCGCAGGCCTGGCGCGGCGGCAGCCGCCAGGCCCTCCTGTCCCGTCTCCTGACCGGCTGCGACATCGAGGCCCTCGACGACACCCAGGCCCGCGCCACCGGCACCCTCGCCGCCCGCGCGGCCACCACCGACATCGTCGACGTCTGCGTCGTCGAGGGCGCCCTCCGCCGTCGCGACCTGATCATCAGCTCCGACCCGCGCGACCTGACCGCCATCGCCACCGCCATCAGCCGCCACCTCGAAATCGACCACCCATAACCACGTCCCTCCCGCCGCCGACGGCCGAGGGACAGCCATGACCGCTCCCGCTGCCCGCGGCCAGTGACCGCCACCACCCGATGCGCACTTCTGCGTGTTAACTGAACAGCGGCGGGAGTTTTCGCAGTTCAGGGGACGTGCGGGCGGGTGTGTGGTTACTGTCGCCGGTCATGGCTGGACAGGGGGAACCAGGCGCAGACCTGGCTGGGTTAGTGGTGCCGCTGGCTGGGCGGCTGGTTGCTACCGGGGGACCGGTGGGAGCCTTTCCGGCTGGTCGATGGGGACGGGGCGGCTGTCGGCGGGGCCGGGTCGTATTTCTTTCACCTGCAGGCAGCGGGACGGGCGGAGGCGACCGTCCGCTCGTATGGCATGGACTTGCTCCGCTGGTTCCGGTTCCTGTGGGCGGCGGGGGTGGCCTGGGATCAGGCAACCCGGTCCGATGCCCGGGATTTCTGCCGGTGGCTGCAGCTGGCCGGCAAGCCGGCACGGCCGCACTGGCGGAACCGGGACCGGCCGCAGCCGGATGCGGCACCGGGCGAGGTGTATGCGCCGTCGGTGCGGGCGCATAGCGAGACGGTGCTGCGCGGCTTTTATGACTTCCACCGGGAGGCGGGCACGGGCCCGCTGGTCAATCCGTTCCCGCTGGACCGGTCCCGGCGGGGCAGCCGCGCGCATGCGCACCGCAATCCGATGGAGCCATTCCGCCCCGAGCGCAGCGGCATGTACCGGCCGGCGGTCCCGTCCCGGATTCCGCGCAGCGTGCCGGATGAGGAGTTCAACGAGATCTTCGCGGCGCTGCACTCGCACCGGGACCGGGCCCTGGTCGCGTTCTATGTGTCGACCGGGGCGCGGGCCTCGGAGCTGCTGTCGGTGACCCGCAGCGGGGTGGACCCGGGACGGCAGCTGATCACCGTGGTCCGCAAGGGAAGCCGGGAGACGCAGCAGCTGCCGGCCTCGGCGGACGCGTTCGTGTGGCTGCGGCTGTATCAGCTGGAGATGGACGGGAAGCTGCCCCGCGGCAGCGGGCAGCCGCTGTGGTGGACGCTGCGGCGGCCGTTCCGGCCGCTGGCCTATCACGCGGCGCACCGCATGTTCGAGCGGGCCGGCGCGGCGGCGGGCACGGACGCGACGCTGCACTCGCTGCGTCATACGGCGGCCTACCGGATGGCCGAGGACCCGGCCCTGCCGCTGACCGACGTGCAGCTGGTCCTGGGCCATGCGCTGCTGACCACCACGCAGCTCTACCTGACGCCCCGCAAGGAGGACGTGATCCGCCGGATCCTGGCCCACCATGCCGAGCAGGTCGGCCAGGCCCGGCAGCGGGCCCAGCGGGTCCCGGCGCCGGGCTACCGGCCCGAGAGCCTGGATGTGCTGTTCGGGACCGGGACGTCGTGACCGCCGGGGAAGGCGTGCCGCGCCCGGCGGCATCTGCCTGGCGGGCGGGCTACCGGGCAGCGCGAACCCGGTTCCCGCCGCGGCCGCCTGCCGCAGACTGGCCAGCTACCTCACAGACCCGCGAGCAGGTGCACCAGCACCTGGCCGGCCTGCTGCCCGGGCGGGCGACGCGCTGGAGGCGCTGCTGGACTGGCTGCAGGATCAGGACGGCCGCAGCTGGCAGCAGCGATGGCTGGCTACCGGTGCCGACGCTGCCGGGGCAGCTGCCCCGCGACTGCCCTGGCCAGCGGCCCGGGCACGATGACCGGGGGCTGGCCGGGCTGGCCTCAGCGCTGGTCATAGCCATCTGCGCCGACATCGTGCGCCCGGCGCCGGGCTGGCTGGCAGCCGGCGGATGTGACCACGCGGAGCTGGCCCGTGCCATGGCCGCAGTCCGCGACCCCGGCGGTTCCGCGCGGCTGCGGGCGCTGTGTGACAGTGATCTCGCTGTGACGGGCACGGCACGCAGCCACACGATCCGCCGGGCTGCGGTCATCCTGGCGGCCAAGGGCGGCATGCTGGCCGGCATCACCATCGGTGACGTCCTCGAGCTGCTGGATACCGAGGCCAGCATCTACGGCGCGGCCAGGAGCGAAAGCGCAGCCTGCTACCGGCTGCTGCGCGAGATGGGGATTTTCGGCCCGGCAGCTCCGGCGCGGCTGCGGGAACTGCGCACCGCCGGGCAGCGCATGCCCGCGGAGATGATCGACCGGCACCAGCTCGCCTGCCAGCCCATCCGTGACCTGCTCGTCGACTACCTGCGGGAACGCCAGCCGGCGATGGACTACGGCAGCATGGAGCAGCTGGCCCACCGCCTGGGCATGTTCTGGGCCGACCTGGAAGCCCACCACCCCGGCATCGACAGCCTGCACCTGAGCGCCAGCGTCGCCGACGCCTGGAAACAGCGCCTGCGGACCAAGCAGAAGACCATCACCACCGCTGCGGGCAAAACGATGGTCAATGCTGAGCGGATCTGCCACCGCGAGTTCCTGACCCCGGTGCGGGCCTTCTACCTCGACCTGGCCCAGTGGGCCGTCGATGACCCAGCGCGGTGGGCACAATGGGCGGCGCCCTGCCCGGTCGGCCGCGCGGAAACCATCCAGGGCAAGGCCCAGCGGCACCGCAAGTCCCGGATGGACGCCCGGACCCGCGAGCGGCTCCCGGTCCTGCCCGTCCTGGTCCGCTCCGCCGCCCGCCAGCACGCCGATGCCCGCACGCTGCTGCAAGCCGCCCGCGGCACCCGGCCCGGCGACGCCATCACCGCGCCCGGAGAGATCCTGGTGCGATCGGTTACCGGCAGTGCCGCGGTCAGCGTCTGGGCCGATGACCGGGCCACCGGGAAACGGCGCAACCTGACCGCCGAGGAAGGCCGCGCCTTCTGGGCCTGGGCGACCGTCGAGGTCCTGCGCTCTACCGGCATCCGCGCCGAGGAACTGGTGCAGCTCAGCCACCACAGCTTCGTCCAGTACCGGCTGCCGGGCACCGGCGAGCTGGTGCCGCTGCTGCAGATCGCCCCGTCCAAGACCGACGCCGAGCGGCTCCTGGTCATCAGCCCCGAGCTCGCCCCGGTCCTGTTCCAGCGGCGCATCGGCGCCGAGAACCGCGCGATCCCCGCCGCCACCATCCGCAAGATCCTCGCCGCCGCCCTGGCCCGCACCGGCCTGACCGACCCCGCCGGCGCCCCGCTGCACTACACGCCGCACGATTTTCGCCGGATGTTCCTCACCGACGCCATCATGAACGGCCTCCCGCCGCACATCGCCCAGATCATCGCCGGGCACCGCGACATCAACGTCACCCTCGGCTACAAGGCCGTCTACCCCCACGAGGCCATCCAGGCCCACCTGGCCTTCCTCGCCCGCCGCCGGGCACTGCGGCCCGCCGAGGAATACCGCACCCCCACCGACGCCGAATGGGAACAGTTCCTCGGCCACTTCGAGCGCCGCAAGGTCGCGACCGGCACCTGCGGCCGCGCGTTCGCCACCCCCTGCATCCACGAGCACAGCTGGCTCCGGTGCGCCCTGCACTGGCCCGACCCCGCCCAGCGCAACCGCATCGCCGAGATCCGCGACAACCTCACCGCCCGCATCGCCGAAGCCGACCGCGAAGGCTGGGCCGGCGAAGCCGAGGGACTCAAGATCAGCCTCGCCGGCGCCGAGGACAAGCTCGCCCAGATCGACCGGCGCACCCGCACCCCAGGCCCCCGTCGGACTCGGAATGCCCGCCCTCACCCGCACCCCCGCCATGAGCTAAACACCGCAAACCAGCCCAAAAATCATGATCATTTTCTTAGTTCAGAGAATGCCGATGACAGCACGTTGTCCGAGCGCATGCTGATGCCCGGTTGCGCATATCTATGCACGCTCATCGTGATTCACGAGCCCAACTCCTTGAAGCGCATTACTTCTCATGATTCGCGCCTAACGCCGACTCTGTCCCTGTCAGCAGTCGCGCCGGCGGACTGTGCGGCGAGCGCAGAACATCCAGTTCAGCTCACGACATCTGTGCGCTGCGGTGGCGTCCCCTCGGGTGGTGTAAGTCCTCAGCCCTGACAGCGTGCCTGAGCACGTTAGGACGGGCCATCGTGTGATGGTCAGCGAGACCCACGCCAATGGTTCTCGCGGAAGGACACATCACACGATGGCCCTGGACCAGTCTGCCCTGCTTGAAGTCCTGGAGGCGCTGAAGGCCGCCGAGGTCGACGACTGTATCCGTCAGGCGGCCGAGACGATCTATCAGGCGCTGATCGAGGCCGAGCTGGCCTCGGTGATCGGCGCCCTGCCGCATCAGCGCATCGAGACACGCACCGCGCACCGCAACGGGCACCGGCCGCGGACGATCACCACCACGGCTGGGATCTGGAACTGAGGATCCCCAGGCTGCGGGCCGGGTCGTTCTTCCCGTCGCTCCTGGAGCGGCGCCGGCGGGTGGATCAGTCCCTGTTCGCGGTGATCATGGAGGCCTACTTGCACGGCACCTCCACCCGCAAGGTCGATGACCTGGTCAAGGCCCTCGGCGCCGATACCGGGATTTCTAAGTCCGAGGTGAGCCGGATCTGCGCGGACCTGGATACCGAGGTCGCCGCGTTCCGCGACCGCAGCCTGGCCGGGCAGCCATTCCGGTACGTGTTCTTGGATGCCACCTACTGCAAGGCCCGCGTCGATCACCGGGTGGTCTCCCAGGCCGTCGTCGTCGCCACCGGGGTCGCGGCGGACGGGCACCGCGAGGTCCTGGGATTCGACGTCGGTGATAGTGAGGACGGGGCATTCTGGACGGCATTCTTGCGCTCCTTGAAGGCCCGCGGGCTGAACGGGGTGCAGCTGGTCATCTCCGACGCCCACGCCGGGCTCAAAGCCGCCATCGCCGCTGTGCTGATCGGCACCGCATGGCAGCGCTGCCGGGTGCATTATGCCGACCCTGGGATTATGCCGACCTGGCATGCGGAGTCACTGGTGGCGGCCGGGCTGGCGGTGGGAAGGTCGGCATAATCAGAGGGCTTCCAGGAAGGCGAGGATCGCGTCGGGCGGGCGGTAGCGGCCGGGCTTGGTGTCTGGTGGCGTGGTCCTGGCTAGTGCCCGTTCTTTGAGGGCAAGGTCGGCGTGCAGGTAGATCTGCGTGGTTTCGGCCTGTTCGTGGCCGAGCCACAAGGCGATTACCGAGGTATCGGTGCCGGCCTGGAGCAGTCGCATGGCGGCTGTGTGACGCAGCGTGTGCGCGGTGACAGTCTTGGCGTGCAGGGACGGGCAGCTGACGGCGGCGGCGGCGGTGTGCCTGGCGATCCGGTGCTCGATCGCGTCGCGGCTGAGCCGGCTCCCGGTGCGGGTGGGAAATAGCGGCTGGCCGGGCTGGCCGCCCCGTTCAGCGAGCCATGCGGGCTAGCGTGACGCTGGCGGATCAGCCGGTCGGTGAAGAACGCCTCAAGCGTTGGCGCGAGCGCGGTCACGGCTGCTCCCGGAGGTGGTCTTCGAGGCGCTGCCCGGCCAGCGCGAGCAGTTCCGGGGCGGCCGACAGGTACCAGTAGGTGCTGGCGGGGTCGGCATGCCCTAGATAGGTGGACAGCAGGGTGAGCCTGGCCTGCCCGTCCTGGCCGGCGGCGTAAGCATCGAGCAGGCTGCGGACCGCGAACGAGTGCCGGAGATCGTGAATGCGCGGGCGGCATGACGCCGACCGGGGATGCAGCCCGGCCTGGCGGGCCAGCTGACGGAACGTCGCGTGGACGTTGCAATACAGCAGCCGGGTGCCGGCCGGGGAGATGAATACCGCCGGAGAGCCGGGATGGGGGTGCAGCTGTCCCCGCAGCCGCAGGTAGCCGCGAAGCCCGGCCACCGCGGTCGGGTGCAGCGGCACCAGCCTGGTCTTGCCGAACTTGGACGCCCGCACGGTCAGCACGCCACGGGCGAAGTCGAGGTCGGCCCCATTGAGACGGATCGCCTCGCCGACCCGCAGGCCTGTGACAGCCAGCAGGCTGATCAAGGCCTGGTAGGTCGCTGCCCGCAGCGGGAACCGCAAGCCGTCCGCAGCCGAGATCAGCGCCGCAATGTCGATGTCGGAATACAGGTAGGGGGTAGCCCGGCACGGCCGCGACGGGATCAGGCCCGCGGGCGGTACCTCGGTCGCCGGGTCGATCGCCTGCAGGTAGATGGCGAACCTGCGGGCCACGGTCAGCCGGTCGGCGTGCCACCGGGCATCCCCGCGGGGCAGCGTCGCCCAGGCCAGCGCGTGCTCGGTGGTGACCGTCGCGGCCCCGGCGGTTTCCAGGTAGGTGATGAGCTGGCTGAGCAGCTTCTCCGCGCGGGCGAGCTTGTAGCCGAGGGACCGCCGGATCGCCAGGTAGCCGGCCAGCGCCTCGCGCAGCGGGCTCACGCGGCATCACCTCCTGGCCATGGCCGGGCGAGCGCCCGCAGCGCCTCGGTGTCGGCCTTGGCGTAGATCGCCGTGGACAGCAGCCGCCGGTGCCGCAGCACCTGCCCGATCTCGGTCAGCGGCGCGCCCGCCCGCAGCATGCCGGTGGCCGCGGAATGCCGCAGCCGGTGCGCCCGGACCGGGCCGGTCCCGGCACGCTGCCCGGCGGCGAACACCGCCTGGGACACCCCGGCCGCGGTCAGTCCGCGATGCGGCGCGCGAGCGCGCAGGAACACCTGCCGGGCGTCCTCGAACGGCTCAGGCCGGCCACCGCGCAGGTAGCCGGCGATCGCCTCGCCGACATCGGCGGGCAGCGGCAGCCGCTCCCGGCGGCTGCCCTTGCCCGCAACCGTGATCTCCCCGGCCCGCCAGCCGATGTCCTCCAGCCGCAGCGCAGCGACCTCCCCGGCGCGCAGGCCGAGCCGGGACAGGAGCGTCAGCATCGCGAAGTCGCGGCGCCCGGTGACGGTGGCCTGGTCGCAGCTGGCCAGCAGCGCCGCGACCTGCCCGGGTTCCAGGCCCCGCGGCAGCCCGGACAGCCGCCAGCTGGCCACCGACGGCACGTACGGCGCCAGCGGCTCGCTGATCAGGCCCTCGACGTGCAGGAAGCCCAGCAGCGACCGCAGCGCGGTCACCGTCAGGCTCGCCGTCCCGGCTGGCCTGCCCGGGCACGCGGCCAGCACGAACGCCGTCACTTCGGCCGCCATCAGCTGGCCCGGGACGGGCCCGGCGGCTGACTCGCGCTCAGCCAGGAACGGGCGCACCAGGTCCCCGTAGCAACGAGCGGTCACGGCGGCCAGGCCGCGCTCGGCCATCAGGTACCGCCGGTACCGCTCCAGCACCGCTCCCGCCGGCGTGACCGGGACAGGCAGCGGCAGCGGGACTACGCCCAGCCGCCGCAGGTAGCCCAGCAGCGGCGCCAGCCCCTTCGGCGACAGCCACATCACATAGCCGGCAGCGCGCCGGACTTCCAGGAACGCTTCCGTTACCTGCGGGGTGAGTGCCTCAGCCCCAAGCCCCTCGCCATCCATCCACCGGCTCAGGTGAGCCATCAGCCGCAGCTGATCAGCCGCCGCGTTCGGCTTATAGCCCAGCCTGGCCAGCTCCCCGGCGAAGCCCTCTGCGAACCCCGCCAGCGGCCCGGTCACCCGGACACGCGAAGGATCACCCATGATCGTTCTCCTCTCCCGAGATCGGAGAGCAAGTGTCGATCAAGCCGACTGGATTATGCCGACCTTTCCGCTGCTCAGGCAGCCGCTACCTGCGCCTCCCCGCCACCAGGTCGGCATAATCCCAGGGTCGGCATAATGGGTCTTATGCCGACGTCGGCATAAGTTTCACTTCCTGCGCAACGTGCTGGCCCAGGTCCCCAGGGGCTCCGCCGAGATGGTGGCCGCCGCGATCCGCACCACCTTCGCCCAGCCCGGTGAGGTGCATGTCCGGGAGCAGCTGGGCACCATCGCCGCGATGCCCGGCCGCCAGTTTCCCAAGGTCGAGGCGATGCTCACCGATGCCGCTGATGACATCACGGCCTTCGCCGGCTTCCCGGTCAGCCACTGGAAGAAGATCTGGAGCAACAACCCCATGTCTGTTAACCGGCTGAATAAGGAGATCAAGCGCCGCACCGACGTTGTCGGCGTCTTCCCTAGCCCCGCAGCCCTGCTCCGTCTCGCCGGCGCGGTCCTCGTCGAGGCCCATGACGAATGGCAGGTCAGCGAGCGACGCTACCTCTCCGAAGGCTCCATGGCCCTGCTCGACACCAGCTCCGCCAGCCAGAAGGGGGTAGCCACACCAGCCCTGCTCACGGCATAGTCAGCATCAACCCGCTGACCAACACGGTGAAGATCACTTACACCACGTCGCGGGACGCAACCTGCGCTGCGCCTCATCGTGGCGTGAGCGGTCATTCGCTTGGCGTTTTGCCCCCGGCTCTGTCAGATGGGCAGTCGCAGGCCAGCGTCGGCGATGAAGCGGGTCAGGGCGATCCGCTGGTCGATGTGGTCGCCGGTAACGGATGAGATCGGCTC
>DATCEO010000206.1:0-2011 GCA_036510065.1 Streptosporangiaceae bacterium
GGAGACGCTGGTGAGGAGGCTGTCGGCCAGGCCGCTCCACTTGGCGCCCTGCCCGGCCGGGGCGTGCCCGGCGATGGCGCGCAGCCCGGCCGCGCAGGTCAGCCGGGAATGCGCCCAGTGGCGGTTGTCCAGTTCCCAGATTCCTGCGTCCGGGTCTGGCCAGCGTTTCTCGATGGCTGCGACGGTGACCTCCGCCGCGCGCCAGTGCTCGCTGTCGAGCCGGCCCTGGCTCGCGGCGGCGGCGAGGAGCAGCAGTACCTCGCCGAAGGCATCAAGCTGGAACTGCTGGTTGACCCAGTTGCCGGTCTTGTCCGCGCCGCCCGGGTAGCCGGGCAGGTCCAGGCTGCGCTCGCCGGGAACCGGGCCGCCGGTGACGGTGTAGGCGGGCTTGAGCTGCGGGCCGTCGGCCAGGATCCGCTCGGTGGCGAAGCGGACCGCGGCGTCCAGCAGCGGGCAGGGGCCGTACGCGGCCACTGCCTGGCCGGCGTAGCACTGGTCGCGGATCCAGGCGTAACGGTAGTCGTAGTTGCGGCCCTGCTCCGCGCGCTCGGGCAGGCACATGGTGGCGCCAGCGACCATCCCCCCGCCGGAGCTGGTGAGCCCCTGCAGCACCGCGTAGGCGTGCCCGGCGTCCCGGTCGGCGATCGTGCCGGTGATGGCCGGCACCGCCCGGCTCCACGCATCGCTGGTGGCCGCCCAGGCCCGGCCGGGGTCTGCCGGCGGCCCGGCCAGCGGCTGGTCGGAGATCTCCAGCACGAGATCGTGATGGGCGCCCCCCGGCACCGTAATGACCGCCTCCAGCGCGCCGTCCTGCCGGGTCGCTGCCTCGTCTGCGCCGGACCAGCGCAGGTGCAGCGGCCCGCAGCGCGCCGTCCAGGCCTCCCCGTCACGTGACAGCCGGCTCACCTGGTGGCGGCCGAAGCCCGCGCGGGGGTCGAGCATCACCTGCACCTGTGCCTGGCCGTCGACCGCCAGGACCCGGCGCAGCACCACCGCGGTATGCGGGTCCCCGGGGAACGCGAGCGCCTCGCGGCACTCCAGCACCTGGGAGTTAGTCACCCAGCGGCTGTGCCAGATCAGCGTGCCCTGCTCGTAGTAGCCGCCCCACACGAACGGCCGGGCGGCCGGGGTGACCGCATATATGCCGCCGCCGCCGATCAGCGAGGAGAATACTGCGTCGGAATCCCAGCGCGGCGCGCACATCCACGCGAAATCGCCGCGCGGGCCGACCAGGATCCCCCGCTCGCCGTCGGCGAGCAGCGCGTACTCGCGCAGCACCTGCAGCGGGAACTCCGCGGCTGCGAGGCCGCCGGCATGGTTATCCGTCATGACAGGCCCGCTTCCTAGATGCCGGCATCGTTGGCGTAGAACTGCTGATCCACGCGCCAGCCTCCCATGCCCACGCCCATGACGATGTCGCTGGTGCCGGCCGCGAACTCGATGCCCTTGATCCACTTGGCCATCGTGAATCCGAGCTGGGTCTCGACCCGCAGTCGCAGGGGCGCCCCGTGCCCGACCGGCAGCGGCGCCCCGCTCACCGCCAGCGCCAGGATCGCCTGCGGATTAGCGGCTAGCTGAAGCGGGATGGTGCCGCAGAAATAGCCGTAGCAGCCCCTCACCTTCGGTCAGCCCCTGTCGTCCATCGCCTAGAAGACCCGCGTGCTTGCTTCCGGAGCGGGCCCGACATGCTCGATGAGCCGGGCCAGGGGCACCCCCGGCCCACTCGGCGACCACAGTCCACCCACTGGAGGCGATTTGTGCTTGCCGCGAGCAGCCCCGCGCACACGGCGGCGAACCCTGCGGCCCGCGAGGACGCGTCCTTCTCCTTATGCGCGAAGCGGAGCCGCGGGGACTGTAATTTTAACGGTGGAACTCCTGACAAACAGGGAGACACCAGTGACAGATGTGACGACCAGCCAGGCCCACGATGGAGGCGAGCTGCCGGCGGCTGATGAGCAGCTGCTGCGGGAGCTGACCGAGCGGGCGCGGGCGGGCGGGCTGAAGCTGACCG
>DATCEO010000207.1:0-49862 GCA_036510065.1 Streptosporangiaceae bacterium
GCCGGCCAGGTAGGGATCCTCGCCCAGGGTTTCCTCGACCCGGCCCCAGCGGTGGTCGCGCACGACGTCCAGGACCGGCGCCAGTCCCTGGTGCACGCCGCCGTCGCGCATGCCCCGGCCGATAGCCGCGGCCATGGCCTCAACCAGCTCGGGATCGAAGGTGGCGGCCCAGGCCAGCGGGGTGGGGAAGACCGACGCGCGGTAGGTGGTGAAGCCAGTGAGGCACTCTTCATGCACGATGGCCGGAATGCCGAGCCGGGTGTCATCGAGCAGGTCCTGCTGGACTTCGGCGAGTTCCCTGGCGGCCTCCAGGGGCTCGCGGGGCCGAGTGCCGAACGGACGGGTCAGATGACCGAGGCCGTCTTTCCGCGCCTGCTCGTAGCTGACCTGCCGGGTAAAGACGTCCTGCTGGGGCGCCACGTTAAGACCGGTGATCTGAGCGTTTCGCCAGGCGCTGCCCAGCTGTGCGGCCTTCTCCGGCAGGGTCATCAGCAGGGCGATCCGCTCGTCGCGCGGACGGCTGGCATCAGTCCAGGGACGCATCACGAGATATCCCGCCGCTGCAGCTCCTGCCGGCGCTGGCCCCAGGCCGAGACCATCGGCGAGGTAGCCAGGTCGAGCTGGCCAGCAGCGACGCTGGCGAGGTGCTGGTCGATCTCCGCATCGGTCGCCAGCCCGCGGGCCACCAGGCCGTCCCGGATCTGCTCCACGGTGGCCCGCTCCAGCTCGCTGCACGCCGGGCCGCCCATCGGGAAATAGGCGTCGGACTCGACGTGCGTCAGCCCGGCAGCACGCAGCCTCCTGGGCAGCGTCCGCCCGAATGCCAGGTCCGCGCCGCGCTCGGCCAGCAGCACCCGGAAGGCCCGTTTCAGCTGGTTGGCCAGCAGCTGCGGAGGGCCCCAGGCATCGGGGCAGGCCAGCTCCTGGAGTCCGGGATCGGCCTCCTCCAGGAGCAGCCAGCCACCGGGCCGCAGCGCCGCGATCATGGAGTCGATGGCCCGCTCACGGTCAGGAACGTGCACGAGGACCAGCCGGGCATGGGCGAGGTCGAGGCCGTCGGCCGGGGGCGGCTCGGTGCCGACCTCGTGGCGCAGGACGTCATAGCCCGCCGCGTCGCCACCCCCCAGCCACGAGGTATCGATGTCCGTGGCCAGGACGTAGCCGTCCGGCCCGACCCGGGCCGCGAGCCAGCCGGGCACGCTGGGACTGCCGGCGCCCACTTCCCAGACCCGCCAGCCAGGCGAGATCCCGAGGCGCTCCAGGTGCCGGAAGGTGGAGGGGTTGAACAATGCCGACAGGGCATCGAAGCGCTGACCGGCCTCGGCTTGCTTGTTGTCCAGCAGATAGCGGCCGCGATCAGTCACTATCCGATCCTACGTACCGCGGGTACGGAACCGAGCGCCTTGGGCCAGGACTTATCGCGCGCGCCGCTAGGCTCGTTGACATGTCTGTGCCGATAGCGGCCCTTGCCCGCGCGTTCGCCCCCGATGGACGGCTGCGCGCCTCCATCAATCTGGGCAACCCGATCCTCGCCCATCGCGACGACGTCACGGGCGAGGCTGGCGGCGTCTCGGTCGACCTGGCCCGGGCGCTGGGAGGCGAGCTGGGCGTTGCGGTCGAGTTGATCTTGTTCGATAAGGCGGCCCGGTCGGTGGACGCGGTCCGCGGCGATCAGGCCGACGCCGGCTTCTTCGCCGTTGACCCGGCGCGCGGCGAGGGTTTGCGGTTCACCGCGCCGTACGTGCTGATCGAGGGCAGCTACCTGGTCCAGGGCGGTTCCGTCCTGCGGGACAACGCCGAAGTGGACCGGCCCGGGATCCGGGTAGGGGTGGGCCGGGGCAGTGCCTATGATCTCTTCCTGTCACGCGAGCTGCGGGCGGCGCAGGTCGAGCGGCTGGCTAACGCCCCCGAGGTGCTGCAGGCGCTGGCGGCCGGCCAGGTGGAGGTAGCCGCCGGCATCCGCCAGCTGCTGGCGGAGTGGGCCGGCCAGGATCCGTCGCTCCGCGTGCTGCCGGGCCGGTTCATGGTGATCGAGCAGGCGATGGCCCTGCCGGAGGGGCGCGGCCAGGAGGCGGCGGCGGCGCTGACCGACTTCGTGGAGCGGATGAAGGCGAGCGGCTTCGTGGCCGAGGCGCTGGCCCGGCACGGCATCGAGGGTGCCGTGGTCGCGGCGGCCGCCGGGATGGATCTGGATGCGCGCTAGCAACCTGCTGGACATCACCCTGGCCTACGGGCGCGAGGGGCTGCGGGTCGCGCTGCCCGCCGACCGGACCACGGTGGTGGCGCCGGCCCATCATCGGGCCGCCGCGGACGTCCCGGCCCTGCTGGCGCGGGCGCTGGCCCAGCCAGTGGCCGGTCCCCCGCTGCGCGAGGTGGTGCGGCCCGGCCAGCGAGTCGCCGTGTCAGTCTGCGACGCGACCAGGCCGCAGCCCCGCGAGGCCATGCTCACTGCCCTGATCAGGGAGCTGGCCGGAATCGTGACGCCGGCCGGCCTGACCGTGCTCGTGGCGACCGGGACGCACCGCGCCAACACCGCCGCCGAGCTGGCGGACATGCTCGGCCCCGACCTGGCGGGCAGCCTGCGCGTGATCAACCACGACGCCCGCGATAACGGTCAGCTCAGCTGGTGCGGTCGGCACGGCGACGGCGTTCCGGTCTGGCTGAACCGGCACTGGGTGGAAGCCGACGCCCGGATCACCACCGGGTTCGTGGAGCCGCACTTCTTCGCCGGCTTCAGCGGCGGGCCCAAGCTGGTCGCGCCCGGCCTGGCCGGCCTGGAGACCACGCTGACGCTGCACGACGCCCGGCGCATCGGCAGCGAGCGGGCGACCTGGGGCATCTGCGAGGGTAACCCGGTACACGACGATGTCCGGGCGATCGCGGCGGCGACCGGCGTCGACTTCGCCCTGGACGTGGTCCTCAACCGTGACCAGCAGGTGGTCGCGGCCTTCGGCGGCGAGGTCCTGGCCATGCACGCGGCGGCCCGCGACGCCGTCCGCAAGGTGTCGATGCGCCCGGTCGAGCACCTGTTCGAGGTCGTGGTCACGACGAACGCCGGGTTCCCGCTGGACCAGAATCTGTACCAGGCGGTCAAGGGCATGTCGGCGGCCGCCACCATCGTCGCGCCCGGCGGCCTGATCATCTGCGCCGCCGAGTGCGCGGACGGGTTTCCCGACCACGGCTCGTTCCGCGAGGTGCTCGCGTCGGAGCCGACACCGGAGCGGCTGCTGGCGGCGATCGCGGCGCGACCGCGCACGGTGCCCGACCAGTGGCAGGTGCAGGTCCTGGCCAGGGTGCTGAGCCGGGCCCGCGTCGGCGTGCATTCCGCCACGCTCAGCGACGCCGACCTGCGCACGGCGCACCTGTTCGCGGTGCCGGACATCGGCGCGGCGGTCGCCGCCGAGCTGGCGTCGGCCGGTCCGGACGCCCGGGTCTGCGTGCTGCCGGAGGGACCGCAGACCATCCCGTTCGTGTCCGGCGAGCGCCCCGTACCGGCGGCTGGGGCTACCAGATGACCGCGGCCGAGGGCGCCGGGCGGCTGGCGGCCCGGCTAGCGCAGGAGAACCGGCTGGTCACGGCGTTTTCCGGCGGCGCGGACTCGGCGCTGCTGGCCGCGATGGCCCACGAGGTGCTGGGGACCCGGGCGCTGGCCGTCACGGCGGTGTCGGCGAGCCTGCCGGGCCGGGAGCGGGCGGCGGCGCGGGATTTCGCTCGGTCCCGCGGCCTCCAGCACGTCGAGGTCTGCACCGACGAGCTGGACCGGCCCCAGTACCGGCGCAATGGCGCCGACCGCTGCTTCCACTGCAAGTCGGCGCTGTTCGACGCCGTCGCGCCGCTGGCCAGCGCGATGGGCGCCCGCATGGCGCTCGGCACGAACCTGGACGACCTGTCCGACCACCGGCCGGGCCAGCAGGCGGCCCGCGAGCGGGGGGCGGTGTTTCCCCTGGTCGACGCCGGGCTGACCAAGGCGGCGGTCCGCGCGATCAGCCAGGAGCTCGGCCTGGCTACCGCCGCCAAGCCCGCCGCGGCCTGCCTGTCCTCCCGGATCGCCTACGGCGACCCGGTGACGCCTGAGCTGCTCGGGCAGATCGAGCGGGCTGAGGATGCCCTGCACGGGGCCGGGTTCACCCGGTGCCGGGTGCGCGCGCACGCGGGCGGCACGGTGGCCCGGATCGAGGTGCCCGCCGCCGACCTCGACCGCCTGCTCGCCGCCCGAGACGACCTGGCGGCCCTGGTCCGGGCGGCGGGCTTCGTCTTCGTCACCCTGGATATGGACGGCCTGCGCAGCGGGAGCATGAACTCGCTGCTGCCGCTGCACGTCGTCACCCCCGGCGCGGCCGACGGGACGGGCTGAGCGATGGAAGGCTCGCTGCCCCTGGGTTTCGCCACGCTCGACCTGGACCGGCTGGACCGCCAGGGGCTGCCCGAGGTGGTCTACGGGCCCGGCAAGCAGCCCGCTCAGATCACCCAGATCGCCCTGGCTCTCCTGGACCGGTCCAGCGGGCCGGTGCTGGTCACGCGGGTGGAGCCAGAAACGGCGGCGCAGATCCTGGCGGCGGTCGGTGACCAGCATGCTCCCGGCCCCCGTCAGCCGGGCACCTATGATGCCGGCGCGCGCCTGCTGTGCTGGCGGCCGGAGCCGCCGGGCGACCTGACCGTGGCCGTCGTCACGGCCGGGACCGCCGACGGTCCGGTGGCCGACGAGGCCGCGGCCGTAGCGCGCGCCGTCGGGCTGCGCATCCTCGAGTACCGCGATGTCGGGGTGGCCGGACTGCACCGGCTGCTGTCCGTGACCGCCGACATCCGGGCGGCCGACGTCGTGATCGTGGTGGCGGGCATGGAGGGGGCGCTGGCCAGCGCCGTGGCCGGACTGGTCGGCAGCCCTGTCGTCGCCGTCCCCACCTCGACCGGGTACGGCGCGGCGCTGGAGGGCGTCACCGCGCTGCTGGCGATGATGACCTCCTGCGCGGCTGGCGTCTGCGTGGTCAACATCGACTCGGGCTTCAGCGCCGCGATGGGCGCCCACCGGCTGGCGTTCGCGCTGGCCCGGCGGGCCGGCCGGCCCGCCGCGCCGTCGCGTCTGGCGGACGGCGGCTGACCGCGTCATGATCATCTGGCTGAACCCGTTTTCCGGGATCTCCGGTGACATGCTGCTGGGCGCCCTGCTCGATCTGGGTGCCCCGATCGCCGCTGTCCGCGCCGCGATTGCCGCGACCGGGATGACCGGCTGGGAACTGACCGCCGTGCCGGTCACGCGGGCCGGGCTGGCGGCCTGCCAGGCCCGGGTCGAGGTGGCCGAGCACGTGCCCGAGCGGCGGGCCGCCGAGCTGCTGGCCATGGCCGGCGCGGCCCGGCCCGAGCCGGTCGCGCGGCTGGCCACGGCCGCCATCGCGGCGCTGGCTCAGGCCGAGAGCCGGATTCACGGGGTCCGGCCCGACCAGGTCCACCTGCATGAGCTGGGCGGCGTCGACACCATCGCCGATGTCGTGGGCGTCGCCGCCGCCATCCACGCGTTGCAGGTGACCGGCGTCTGGTCGGCACCGGTCGCGCTGGGCTCCGGGGTAGCCGCGATGGCGCATGGCCGGTACCCGGTGCCGGCCCCGGCCACGGTCGCCCTGCTCGAAGGGGCTCAGGTCACCGGCGCAGGACTGACCGGGCTGGACGGGGAGACGGTGACGCCGACGGGCGCGGCGCTGCTGCGCGCCCTGGACTGCCAGTACGGGGCGCTCCCGGCGGCGCGGATCGTCGCGACCGGATACGGAGCCGGGTCACGGGACACCGCCGGGCGGCCCAACGTCCTGCCCGCCCTGCTGGGCGAGCCCGTGGCTGACCCGGCGGCCGGCCAGGGGCCGGGTTCCGAGCAGACGCTGATCGTGCTCGAGACAAATGTCGACGATGTCACCGGCGAACTGCTGGGCGCGCTGCCCGGCCTGCTGCTGGCCGACGGCGCGCTCGACGCCTGGCTGACTCCGGTGATCGGCAAGAAGGGCCGTCCCGGTCACGTGATCAGCGCGCTGTGCCCGGCCGCCGCGGCGGACGCCGTCGAATCGCGGCTGCTGCGGGAGACCGGCAGCCTGGGCGCACGGCGGTACGACGTGCGGCGACGCGGGCTGCCCCGCTCTGGCTCCGGCGTCGTCGTGGCCGGGCACCCGGTCCGGATCAAGGTCGGACCGCACCGGGCCAAGCCCGAGCACGAGGACGTGGCGGCCGCGGCTCGCGCCACCGGCCTGCCGCAGCGCGTCATCGCCGAGCGCGCCATCAGCGAGTATCTCCGCCAGGCGAGCCCGGCTGATGGCGGCTCTGGCTGACGTCGGGGCGCTGGGCGGGGCGGGGCTGCAGGCTGCCCATGCCGCCATCCACCGCGAGCTCGATGCCGGTGGTCGATCCGGCCGCGGGTGAGGCCAGGTACAAGACCGCCTGCGCGACCTCCCTGGCGGTGACGAGCCGTCCGTGCGGCTGGCGGGCGGCCAGCGCCGCCCGCTCGGCGGCGAGATCAGGCGCCGAGTCGAGCAACCGGGCCACCCAGGGCGTGTCAGCCGTGCCGGGGTCAACCGCGTTCACCCGGATGCCCTCGGCCAGCCCGTCAGTCGCCATGGCCCGGGTCAGGGCGCAGACCGCTCCCTTGCTCGCCGAGTACACCGCGCGCGCGGGCAGCCCGAGGGTGGCGGCGACGGAGGCCGTGTTCACGCCTCGGCCCGGTCGTGGCCATGGCCGCCCTGGACCAGGTCTGCGGCCGGGCCCGGCAGCTGGGCATGGCGTGCGCCGTGATCCACTCCAGCAATCACCTGGGCATGCTGGCCTGGTACGTCGAGAGCATTGCCCGGGCCGGCCAGATCGGGATAGCCACCACCATCAGCGAGGCCCTCGTTCATCCCTGGGGCGGGCGGCTGGCCATGCAGGGCACCAATCCCCTGGCGATCGGCATCCCGGCCACGCCCGATCCCCTGGTGCTCGATATGTCGACCGGGCTGATCTCGATGGGCAAGGTCCACGACTACGCGCTGCGCGGGCGTCCGCTCGAGCCCGGCTGGGCCCTGGACGCCAGCGGCGAGCCGACGACCAGTGCGGACGCCGCCAAGGCGGGCTCGATCGCGCCCTTCGGCGGCGCCAAGGGGTACGCGCTCGGCCTCGCCCTCGAGGTCTTGGTCGGGTCGCTGACACCGAGCGCCCTCGGGACCGCGGTGCGCGGAACGCTGGACTCGGCGCATCCGTGCAACAAGGGCGACGTGTTCATCGTCTTGCAGCCGGCGGCACCCGACCGCGTGTCGCCGGTATCTGACTATCTCGGCCAGGTGCGCCAGACACCGACGTCGCCATCCGATGCCCCGGTCTCGGTGCCGGGCGACGGGGCCCGGCGGCGGCGGGAGCAGGCTCTGCGCCAGGGCATTGACGTGGCCGACCCGGTCTGGGCCCAGCTGCGTGCGACGGCTCAGACGAGTCAGCCCGACCGGTAGCGGGCGGCACCAGCGCGGGAGGCGCATGTCTATGGAGATTGTCAGCACAGTCGCGGAGCAGCTCTCCGCACCGTCCCAGCAGTCCGTCGAGAGAGCGCTCGGCCTCGTCCTGGCGGGCGCCGGTGCCGCGCGGGTATCGCTGGCGGTCTTCAGCAGCTCGGGTGTCGAGCTGGTCAGCTCGTGCGGCCGCGCCCTGCTGGCCGACGGGGCGCAGGTGCCCTTCGACGCCTCATCCATGTTCGCCGCCACGGCACGCAGGACCGTCTTCTGGGAGCGGGACATCGGCGGGCTGGCCGACTTCGGCCGGCCGGTGGACCGGCTCATGCTGGCGTCAGGCTTCCGGTCCGCCTGCTCCCTTCCGGTGACGCGAGGTCGTGAGGCCCTCGGCGCCCTGTCGGTGTCGCACGCCAGTCCCGCTACCCTGCGGCCGGAGGATTTCGGCGAGCTCAGGACCCTGAGCGCCCTGTTCTCCGTGGTCCTGGGCCGGCGGCAGGCCTGGCGGCCACCTCGGGTGCTGGTCTGCCACGACAGCAGCCTGATCGCCTGGGGAGTGGCGCGGCTGCTCGAGCAGTCCGCGCAGGCCCAGGTGACAGTGGTGTGCGATCCGCTGGAGGCCATGCTCACCGACGGCGAGTTCGACGTCGTCGTCAGCGACGTGGTGGTCTTCGGCGGGTCGATCGCGACCCTGGGCGAGCTCTGCCCGGCAGCCCGGCGCAGCCGCCTGATCGCGTTTTCCGGCTATGAGAGCGCCGAGCAGGAGCGGGCCGCGTTCGAGGCCGGGGCACTGGCGTTCCTGACCGAGAGCCAGGCGGCTGACTTGCCCGGCATCGTCCGGGCGATCCACGACGGCGCCTTCGTCCCGGCCGGCCCGCGGCAGCCGGGCGGCCCGCGCGCCTGCCGGCCGGCGCTGACCCGCCGGGAGGGCGACGTGCTCCTCAACCTGGAAGATGGCCTGACGGTCCGGCAGATCTCCCGGAGCCTGGCCATCTCGGAGAGCACCGTCAAGGGATACTGTCGCGCCCAGTTCAGCAAGCTCGAGGTTCATTCCCGCGCCCAGGCCGTCCGGGTGGCCAGAGAGCAGGGGATCTTGCATCGCCTGCGCTCGGGCGACCGGGTGCTGCGGGCCTAGCCGGCCGTCGGCTCAAGAGCGTCCCGCAGGACCGCCTCCAGGTCCGCGGTGGTGACCGGCCGCGGATTGAGCTGAATGAGCCTGGTCACCGTCGCGGCATCGGCCGCCAGCGGCGCGATGTCCGCGGCGCCGACGCCCAGGGCGGCCAGGCCGCCGCGGATGCCGAGCGCCGCCGCCAGCGCCGCGACCTGGCCGGGCGCCTGATCCGCCGCCGCCTCGTCGGGCAGCGACGCGGACTGGCCCGGCAGCCAGCGCCCCACCTGCGCCAGCACCGCGGCCCGGGCCGGGCGGTTGAAGCGCATGACGGCCGGCAGCAGCAGGGCGTTCCCGAGGCCGTGCGGGGTCTTGGTCAGGGCCCCGATGGGGTATTGCAGCGCATGCACCAGTCCCGTTCCGGCGGCCGCGAAGGCCAGCCCGGCGAACATGCTGGCCAGCATCATGTCCTCGCGGGCCTGCAGGTCGCCGCCGTCGCGGTACGCGCGGGTCAGTGACCGGCCGATCAGGCTGACCGCCTCCAGGGCCAGCGTGTCCGAGTACGGGTTCTTCCCGCAGAACGCCCGGGACCGGCTGGCGTCGGGCTCGGTGTCCGTGTAGGCCAGCGCGCACAGCGCCTCGATGGCATGAGACAGCGCGTCCATCCCCGAGTGCGCCGTGACCGACGGCGGGCAGGACACCGTCAGCAGCGGATCGACCAGCGCCCAGCGCGGCACCAGGTACGCGGACGAGACGCCGACCTTCATCCGCCGCGCGTCGTCGGCGAACACCGCGACCGGAGAGACCTCAGATCCGGTGCCCGCCGTGGTGGGAATGGCCATGACCGGCAGGATCTCGCCGGGGACGGCAGAGTCCCCGTAGTAACGGTCGAGGTCGCCGCCGTGCGCTAGCAAGGTAGCGACCCCCTTGGCCAGGTCGATATTGCTGCCGCCGCCCAGGCCGATCAGCAGGCCCGGCCGCTTGGACGACGCCATCCGGGCAGCTTCCTCGACGGTCGCCCGGCCGACCTCGGGCTCGCCCCCGTCGAAGACGGTCACCTCCAGGCCGCTCGCGCTGAGCGAGGCCAGCACCGGATCGAGCAGGCCGGCCGCCACGAGCACAGTGTCCGTGCACACCAGCGCCGTGCTGCCCGCAGCGGTGCTTCCTGCCTGGGCGGCCAGCCGCCCAGCCGAGTGCACGACGCCCCGGCCGAAGATGACCCGCCCCGCCGACGTGTAAGCCCACGCCGGCGGGGCAGTACCTGATGACGCCAGGTCAGCAGCCACTACCTCACTCCTGCAGCGCGGCGATGAGCTCGGCGCTGGTCAGGCTCTGGCCGACCCGGGTCAGTGCGTAGTTGAGCGCCGCGGCCTGCCATTCCTCGCTGATCGTCGCCGTTCCGTCGCTGACCACGACCACCTCGAAGCCCGCGTCGGCTCCGTGCCGGGCGGTGTGCTCGATGCTCATGTTCGTCCAGGCGCCGCTGATCAGGATCGTCTTGACCTGCAGGCCGCGCAGCAGCGGCTCCAGCCGGGTGCCGTGAAAGGCGTTCATGCGCATCTTCTCGATGACGTGATCGCCGGGCTGCGGCTCGAGGCCGTCGACCGGGGCCGCGCCCCAGGTGCCGCGGACCACGGCGCCCGCCTCCTTGATGCCCTGGAACAGCAGGGCGTTGAGCTGCAGGCCGGGCGCGCCCTCGTCCACGATGTAGTGCACGTGGATGACGGGGACGCCGCGCTCCCGGCACGCCGCCGCCAGCTCGACGACGTGCTCGACGGCGCCCTGCGACTTCGCGTGGGCCGGCGCGCCGCTGTCGCTGAAGGCGCCGCCCTCGGTGATCGTGTCATTCTGCATGTCCTGGATGATCAGCGCGGTGCTCGCGGAGTCCAGCTTGAACTGCTCGGATGCCATGGGAATCCTCCTAGCTGCGCGCAGCGCGCGTGTATGACGACGGCGCACCGGACACGGTCGTCGCGACCGAGTAGAGCGAGGTGGAGGCGCAGATGAACAGCGTCTTCCAGTCCGGGCCGCCCCAGTTCAGGTTGCCGACGTTCTCGGGGACCTCGATGGTGCCCAGGTGAGCGCCGGCTGGGTCGATGACCCAGACCCCGCCGGGCCCGGTGACCCACACGTTGCCGGCGGCGTCGACCTTCATGCCGTCCGGCGGCCCTTCGTCCAGATCACCCGTGCCGATGTCGGCGCAGAACATCCGGCCGTTGTTCAGGCTCCCGTCGGCCCCGACGTCGAAGACGCGGATGTGGGCGCGCTCGGTGTCGTTGACGTACATGAGCGCGCCGTCGGGTGACGTGCACAGCCCATTGGGAGCGGCGAAATCGTCGGACTCCAGGTGCAGGTCCCCGGCCGGGTCGATCCGGTACAGGCCCTGGAACGGAAGCTCCTGGCTGCGCTCGATCCCGAAGCCGGGCATGCGGCCGTAGACCGGATCGGAGAAGTAGATGGACCCGTCGTCGGTGCACACTACGTCGTTAGGGCTGTTGAGCTCCTTGCCGTCGTAGTGCGAGGCAAGGACCCGGACCTGGCCATCGGCCGTCTCCATCGTGACCCGCGAGGTCGCGTGCTCGCAGACGATCAGGTTGAGCTCGGCATCATAGGTCAGGCCATTGCACTTGTTGCTGGGGCGGCGGACCTCAGATATCCCCTCATCCGGTGTCCACTTCCGGCGGACGTCTCCGGGCATGTCGCTGAAGAGCAGGTACTGCTCAGCGGGATTCCAGATCGGTCCCTCGGTAAACTGGAAACCGGTCGCGAGACGCTCGACCTTGGGGCCGCTCGCGAACAGCGCCTCGAATTGCTTACTGCGAGAGATATCATTCTCCATTGAAGTCTCCATGCGCTCGCCTTGAAGATCAATCATCCTGATTATGGTCATCTGTGCCAGGCGGGGCCATCGCACGTCCGGGCGGTCCGCGCCCCCTCCCTTCGTGGGGTTGCGCGCCGCGGCCCGCGAGCAGAGCCTGGTGAGTGGCCCTCTACCGGTGGAGCGACGATGAAATATGTCAGGCTCGGCTCGACTGGGCTGGAGGTCTCCCGGATCGCCGTGGGCTGCATGGGCTTTGGTGATCCGGCTCGCGGCGGCGACCGGTGGACTATCGGCGAAGACGACACCGGCGCTATGGTCAAGCTCGCCCTCGAGGCGGGCGTTAATTTCTTCGACACGGCGAATGTCTACTCAGCCGGCAGCAGCGAGGAGCTCCTCGGCCGGGCGCTGGGAGAATATGCTTCGCGCGGCGACGTCATTATCGCCACCAAGGTCTGCAACCGGATGCGGCCGGGACCTAATGGCGCGGGGCTCTCGCGGCAGGTCATATTCCGCGAGATTGACGATAGCCTGCGCCGCCTCGGCACCGATTACATCGACCTCTACCAGATTCACCGCTGGGATCCGGTGACCCCGATCGAGGAAACCCTGGAAGCGCTGCACGATCTGGTGCGGTCCGGCAAGGTGCGGTACCTCGGCGCCTCGTCGATGCACTCCTGGCAATTCTGCAAGGCCCTGTATACGGCCCGCCTGCACGGCTGGACAGCCTTCGCCACCATGCAGAATCACTACAACCTCCTCAATCGCGAGGAGGAACGGGACATGATCCCGCTCTGCGTTGATCAGGGAATCGGGATCCTGCCCTGGAGCCCGCTGGCGCGCGGCCGGCTGGCGCGGCCCTGGGACGAGGTGACCGAGCGCCAGCGCGGCGGCGAGAACGTCCGGCTCTTCTATCCAGACAGCGACCGGGTGATCGCCGACCGGGTGGGCGAGATCGCCGCCGATCGCGGCTGCCCGCGGGCCCAGGTAGCGCTGGCCTGGCTGCTAGGCAAGGAGGCGGTGACCGCCCCGGTCATCGGCATGACCAGGCCGCCGCACCTGCAGGACGCACTGGCCGCGCTGGACCTCCGGCTTGACGATGACCAGGTGCGCAGGCTCGAATCGCCCTACCAGCCGCGCTCAGTAGTCGGCTTCTCCTGACTGAGCCCGTCGATACGTGGAGGACACATGGCAATGGTCGGGCAGCGAACTCTCGGCAGCGGCGCGGCCGCCCTGACAGTCTCGGCCGAGGGCCTGGGCTGCATGGGGATGAACCACGCCTACGGGCCCGGCGACGACGCCGAGTCGACCGCCACCATCCACGCGGCGCTGGATGCCGGGGTGACCCTCCTCGATACCGCGGACATCTACGGCCCCTTCGTGAACGAGGAACTGGTCGGCCAGGCCATCGCCGGCCGGCGCGACCAGGTGGTGCTCGCGACGAAGTTCGGCAACCAGTCGCTGGCCGACGGCACCCGGACCGTGAACGGCCGGCCGGAGTACGTGCGGGCGGCCTGCGACGCCAGCCTGTCCAGGCTGGACGTGGACCACATTGACCTGTACTACCAGCACCGGGTGGACCCCGCCGTTCCGATCGAGGAGACCTGGGGCGCGCTGGCCGAGCTGGTCCGCAGCGGCAAGGTTCGCTACCTGGGCATCAGCGAGGCGGCCCCGCCGACCATCCGCAAGGCGCATGCCACCCATCCGATCACGGCCGTGCAGACCGAATGGTCGCTGTGGAGCCGCGACGCCGAGGACGACGGAGTGCTGGCCACCGTCCGGGAGCTCGGCATCGGCTTTGTCGTCTACTCCCCCCTCGGCCGAGGTTTCCTGTCCGGCCACATCCGCGACATCAACGACCTGGCACCCGGTGACTTCCGCCGCAGTTCCCCGCGGTTCCAGGGCGACAACTTCGCCCGGAACCTGGAGCTGCTGGACCGCGTCCGCGAGATCGCCAGCGCCAAGGGCGTAACCCCCAGCCAGCTGGCCCTGGCGTGGGTGCTCGCCCAGGGCAGCGACGTGGTCCCCATCCCCGGCACCAAGCGACGCAGCTACCTGGCCGAGAACATCAGCGCCCTGGACATCAGCCTGACGCCAGGCGACCTGCGCGCCATCGAGGAGGCCGCACCCAGGGGCGCCGCCCTCGGGGATCGCTACCCGCCCCACATGATGCAGACCATCAACCGCTGAGCGGGCCCGCGGACTGGGAGGCCGCTTCCCCTCAGTTCGGCGAGGTGGCCCGCGGCTGGCGGCTTATCCCAGTCCACGGCCGCGCCGAATGCTCGGCGACACCGACGAGTCTTTCCAGTCGCGGCAGCGCCACTGACTCGAGGAACTCCTGGCGCTGCGGACCAACGAGGCTCACCACTTCGCGCCACACGGAGCGGCCGGCAATGAAACCGGAGGCTCCTCCCTCGTCGGTAGCGATCCGGATGATGTCGGTGAATTGCTCGAAGGGCACGCCCGCCGACAGGACGGCCCAGGGCCGGTCGAGGATCGCAGCAAGCCGCCGGCAGCCTTCCGGCGAGCCGGGATATTCGAGCTTGAGCAGGTCAATGTCGAGGTCGTTGAGGGCCCGGGCGGCCTCGATGATCGCGTTCTCGCGGGCCTGGCCGCGTAGCTCTTCTCCCGGGAGTGCGTAGACGAGGTTCTCGATCACGGCGGGGACGCCCTTGTCGTGGCAGTCATTAATGATTTCCTCGCCTACGGCCAGTGCCTCGGTGACCAGGTCGGGCTCTCCCCCGGCGGGGGCCGGGCGGTCGGCGCGCAGCTGGAGGAAGAACTTGAGGACATCGCCGCCCTGGTCCAGGACCCACTGAGCGTCCAGGTCAGGGTCGCGGTGAGTGCGAGGCTCGCCGCGGTAGCTGCGCCGCTCGGACGGCTCGGCTGCGATGAGCAGCCCGCAGTTCGGGGCCAGCGCCTTCGCTTGCGTGATGGCCGGAACGCCATAGGTCGGATCGGACAGCAGGCCGGTGGCCGCTGGCGTCAGGACGCGCGCGACGTCGGCTTTCGCCGTGCCCAGATCCTCGTCGCTCGCCTCGAGGCCCACGGCCGTGAACATGCGGCGCAGGGTGTTGCGCTGGTCCATGGCGATGATGGAGAACACATGGCTGCCTGTGGCGATATCGTCTAGCGTTCCCGCTCGGGCTTTCGTTGCCTGGGTCATGTCATTCCTTTGCGAAGACGGTTCTCAGTGAACTGGATCGACGGTCGACTGCCGGATGAAGTCGGCGAGGGAAATGCCCTCGCCGGCCAGGGCGAACGCGGCCAGCAGCGCGGCCCCGGTGACGCCAGGCTGTACGACGGGCGAGAAGCTCAGGGCATCGATGACGGCCGCCTTGGCCGCGCGCACGCTGGCCATCTGCGTCCACCCCCCGGCGGCCACGGCCCGCCGGTGCGGGCCGACGATCTTCTCGATGTCCTGCAGCTGGTGCAGGGTCTGAGCGGCCGTATAGCGCACGGCGGCCGTCCAGACCGAGGCGGGAGAAGCACCATCCTGGATGCGGATGACGACGTCATCCTGGGTTCGGCCATCGCCGGCCACCGACAGGCCGGCGGGCAGGTCACCGACGCTGAGGCTGGCATGATCCAGCGCCGCCCGAGCCTGCTCAGACTCTGCGCCGAGGGCAGCGAGAACGCGCCGCAGCAGCAGTCCGCCGTTGACCCCGGCCAGGATCATGCTCGTGTCAGGCAGCACGTGCCGCCCGGCCGACCAGCCTGCGCTCACGACCCGCTGGCGATGGGTCTCATCGAGCGTCCCCGGGATGGAACGGGTGAGCACGTCCGCGGTTCCGCTCGAGTTGAACAGCTCGTCGGCCTCGACCGCGCCGACACCGATGGCCGCCACCGGATGGTCGTGCCCGGCCACCGTCAGCACGGCGCCTGCGGCACAGGAGACGACGCCATCGTGCCGCAGGTTCCCGGCGGGAGAGCCGGCTAGCCGTTCGGCGGGAAGAATCCCGGCGGGCAGCCCGGCCACGGCCAGGGCGTCGGGCCAGGCCTCGCCCGTGTCCTGGTCGATGAGACCGGTCCGGGACGCCAGCGAGGGCTCGCGAACGAGATCGCCGCCAAGGCCCAAGACGATCCATTCGGGCACGTTCAGCCAGGTCGATGCCGGGCCGGCCGGGACACCGTTGTTGCGCAGCCACAGCAGCTTGGCGATGGTGGGCTGAGTCGACCACGGAAGACCGGTCCTGCCTTCGAACCTGGCGGCGAATCCGGCGAATTCCCGGCCTGCCTGCTCCATCTCCCTCGCGCCGCGGTGATCGAACCAGGCGATCGCCGGAGCGGCTGGCCGCCCGGCCGCGTCGAGCAGCACGCCGCTCTCGCCGAGGCCGGTCACGCCGATGCCGCGCACGCGGACCGGTCCCCATGCTGACTCAGCCGCCCGGGCCGCGCGCCCGATCAGCTCGACGGCTACGTCGACGAGGCGGGACGGGTCGATCTCGGTCTGGCCGCAGGTACCGGTATGCCAGGGGGTGCGCTGCTCCACGTAAGCGGTGCCGGGCTGCGCCGTCGATCGGGCAACTGCCTTGGACGAGGTCGTCCCGATGTCGATTCCGATGACAGCATCCGTGCTGAAGGTCATCGGCGTAGCTCCCCGGAGCCGCGTTCAATGATCCTGGCCGGTACCTGGATGCGCTCGACGCCAAGCCCGGGCTGGGCCAGGCGCTCCAGGAGCCGTGCTGCGGCCACGCGCCCGACTTCACGAGCGGGATGGTCCACCACCGTGACGGCCGGTCGCAGGCTGTCGGCCATGGGAAAGTCGCCGAACGCGACGAGCGCGATGTCCGTACGCCGGGCAGCATGCAGGGCCGGCACCACGCCCAGCGACGCTCGCGTGGTGGCACTCAGGAGCGCGGTTGGCGGGCGGGAACCGCCGATCAGGGCTGAGACGGCCTGAGCGGCGGCATCGCTGGTGTCACACCCGCAATTGACGAGGTCCTCGCTCACCTCTACTCCGTGCTGGGCCAGTGCATCGCGGTAACCGCGCAGGCGGGCGGCCGATGTCGAGATGGCAGGCGTGTCGCCCAGGTAGGCGATGCGCTGGTGCCCGTGGGCGAGGAGATGAGCCACGGCGTCGAACGCGGCGCGGTGGTCATCTATCTCGACGAGATCCGCGGACAGGCCAGGCGCCGGCCGGTCGACGAGAACGATCGGCGCCCGCCGCGTGTCGAGCCAGGTGTGGTCATCGCCGGTCGGGCAGACAAGTAGCCCGGCGACCCGCCGCTGCAGCATGCGCCCGATGACATCGCGTTCCCAGCCGGGGTCGCGTCGCGTGCTCGCGACCAGCACTGACCGGCCATAACGCGACATCTCCCGTTCCACCGCGTCGATAACCTCGGCGAAGAACGGGTCAGAGATGGACTCCACCACGAAGCCGATCGCGGTGTCCGTTCCTGCTCGTAGCGACCGGGCCATCGCGTCTGGCTGGAAACGCAGGTCGAGCATGGCCTCCTGGACGCGCTGCCGGGTCACCGACGCGACCCGCGGATCGTCGTTCAGCACGCGCGACGCGGTGCGCAGGCTCACCCCGGCCGCGTTCGCGACGTCCAGCAGCCTGCTCGCCCCGCTCACGCGGCTTCGCCGCGGGCAGACCGCCATGAGCTAGGTGGTTCCGGTAGCTGAGGCATCGCCGTCTCCCAGGTTGCCATCGATGGCACAGCCTCAGTCTCGCCGACTTTGCCATCGATGGCAAGGCTTATCTGGCCAGGTAATCGAGGACGGACTGCACCAGCACGGCTGTCGGCTGGGCGGCGTCCAGGGCCAGGTGCGGCACCACCGGAGGCTCAAGATCCAGACTGGTCAGGAACGAGGCGGGGTCACGGATCTTGTCCTCGTCACGGGCCAGGCCGCGGCGCGTCAGCCGCTGGATGAGCTCCTCGGGCGCCACGTGCAGCCAGACCATCGCGGGGTCGGCCGCGATTCGCCGCGCGGTGGCAGCCCAGGCGGGAGGCTGCGCCCGCTCGGCGCTGAAGGGCGCGACGAGAACGACGGGCCGGCCCACCCGGAGATTTGGCCTCCGCCAGGCCGAGCAGCGTGTCATAACGCGCGTCCCGCGTCAGTCCAGCCAGTACCGGATCATGCAGGTCACGGACGCCGATCAGCTCGGACACCACTCGCGTCAGCGGGCCCGTCGCTACATCCAGATCCAGGATCGCGGCGTCGAGATGGGGAGCCAGGGCTGCGGCAAGTGTGCTCTTGCCCGTCGCCGGCGGCCCGCCGAGCAGCACGGCCGCGAGTCTTTTCATGACCTAGTCAGACCTCATGCGGGAGGCGGGGACAGCTCTCCCGATCCTCTCGGGATCAGGCGCACCGGAAGAACGGTCCTGCGCCGTACCTGCGCGCGGGGATCCTGGATGCGCTGGATAAGTCTTTCGACGGCGATACGCCCGAGCCCAGCGGGGTCTTGGTCCACTACCGTGACTGCGGGAGTAAGGGCCGCAGCCATGGGAAAGTCACCGAAGCCGACCAGGGCGATATCGGTACGCTCAGCCCGCTGCAAGGCGGGGACAAGCGCCATCGTGCACAGAGTGTTAGCGGAGAAGACGGCGGTGGGAGCGTCCGGCGCCTCTAGGCGCTTCACCAGTTCAGCGGCCGCCTCGTCGGCCGACTCGGTGGGCATGCAGATGAGGTCGGGACGATCGTCCAGGCCGTTCTCCGCCACCGCCGACCGGTAGCCCTTTAGCCGGCGTTGTATCGTCGTGATAGGGGTGGAAATACCCAGGAAGGCCACCCGCTGGTGGCCGTGACGCGCAAGATGCGCGACCGTCTCCCGGGCGCCCCCCAAGTCGTCCTCGATGACGTAAACGCCGGAGAGCCCTCTAGGGGGCCGGTCCACGAATACCATCGGCGTCCGGGCCTGCCACGGCGCCAGGTAGCTTTGGTCCTCACTCGCGCAGGCCACGATCAGGCCGCTGATCTGGCGCCTCAGCAGGGCTTCCAGGGCAGAGCGTTCGCGTTCGGCGCCCTGACTCAGGCTGCTCACCACGACCGCCATGCCGCGCCCCACCAGATCTATCTCGATGCTGCTCGTCATCGCCGCGAAGAATGGATCAGCGATGTCGGGAACGGCCAGGCCTACCGCCGGGTCCGCGCCGGCGCGAAAGCTTCGGGCCAGCAGATTCGGAACGTAGTCCAGTTTCTGCATCGCCCAGCGAACCCGGTCGCGGGTCTCTGCGGTGACGTGGGGATCTTCGTTGAAGACCCGGGAGACAGTCTTGGCACTCACTCCGGCGACACGAGCGACATCACGCATGGTGGTCATCGAGGAATCGCCTCCGGCTGGAATCCTGCTCTGGCGATTGCGGGTCACGTTTGGCAGATCCGAGCGGCGCTGCTCCGGCGCCAAGCGGTCCCCCGGCCTGCGACCGGGGGACCGTTCGTCCTAGTAGTTTATCGTCGGCTTAGCATCGGCCCGAGATCAGCAGGCCGTCTTGTAGATCGCCGCCTGGCTGGCTGGCGAGCTCAGGTTGGACTTGGTGATGATGGTGAACCCGGTACCGATTTTCTTGGTCGTCGGCTTGCCGGAGAGGGCCGCGACGGCCTGGTCCACCGCATGGGTCCCGATCGCGTACGGCTGCTGGGCGATAAGCGCCTGCACGGTGCCCTGCTGCAATCCGGTGATCTCATCGGGTTCCGCGTCGAATCCGACGATCTTTACCTTGCCGGACTTGCCCGCCTGGCGGACGCCGGTCGCGGCTCCTTCCGCGGAGAACAGGTTGGTCGCGAAAATGCCGACGATGCCGGGATTCTTCTGCAGCGCGGCGAGCGTTACCTGCGCGGCCACCGATGCGCTGTCCTGGTCGTACTGCACGCCGACGTAGTGGTACTTCGGGTCAGCCTTCGCGGCGGCCGCGAAGCCCGCGGTGCGCTGGTCGGTCGTGCTGATGCCGGGCTGAACATTGACGACGAGCACCTGCCCGCCGCCGGGCACGAGCTGCTTGATGGCGGCGAAGGCCGCGGTGCCGCCGGCCACGTTGTCCGAGGAGATCTGCGAGACGGCCTGCGACGGGTCCTTCAGCGTGGTGTCCACGAGAACGACCTTGATGCCCGCGCTGATGGCCTGGCTGATCGGGGGCCCGCTGGCCGACACGTCGTCGGGAGCGATCATGATCGCGCTTGGCTTCGACGCCGTGACCGATTCGATGATCGGGTTCTGCAGCGTGGGATCGAACTTGGTCGGCCCCTGGATGTTGACGGTGGCGTTGCCGAGCTTCTTGGCTTCGGCCTGCATGCCGCACCCCATCGTGACGTAGAACCCGTCACCGGCCACGCCCTGGATGAACGACAGCTTGTACGACTTGCCGCTAGCCGAGCCGCTTGACGTGGAGCCCCCTCCAGCGGAGCTGCTTGACGTGCTCGATGACGAGCAGCCCGCTGCGAGCGCCAGCGCCATGGCCGCCGCACCTGCGGCTGGTACCACCGAAAACCGCTTCATACCTGCTCCTTCGCGCGTGAAACCTGAGTCGGCTGCCGGTGCCGGATGACACCGGGGGCGAGCCGCATGAGCGTGCTATGCCGGGCCCGCTGGCTCCTGCTGGCCGGGCACGTCAGCCGTCGGAAATCTCCCAGAAACTCGTCTGCTTGATCTTGCAGGTGTCATGTCACCGATGTCAAGGCTTACCTCGAAACTTCTGGCCTTAACCAGTTGCATGCTCTTGAAAAGGGGCTATCTCTGAAATCAAGAGTCTTGACACCGATGACACGAAACGGCACCCTCATTGGTACGCACATTGCGGCATGATTACAGCAGCGTTGCCAGGCCAAAGCTCAGCCCGGCAGCTCCTCCGCTTCATCAGCCCTGCGGTCGAGAAGGAGTGATTTCGATGAGCCTTGCGCTGGAAGCACGGGGCATCACCAAGCTGTACGGTCACGTCAGCGCGCTGTCAGGTGCCAACTTCGAGGTCAAAGCCGGCGAGGTTGTCGCGCTCATCGGGGACAACGGTGCGGGCAAGAGCACGCTGGTGCGGATCCTTTCGGGCACCGAGACGCCGACCTCGGGCGAGATCTTGATCGACGGGGAGCCGGTGAACATCACGGGGCCTCTCTCGGCGCGACAGCACGGGATCGAGACCGTGTACCAGGACCTGGCGCTGGCACCCCACCTCAATCCCGTGCAGAACATGTACCTCGGCCGCGAGATCATGCGGGCCGGCATGCTGGGGCGGCTGGGGTTCATGAATAGCGCTGAGATGCGCGAGGGCAGCAAGAAGGCGTTCGACCAGCTCGGCGCGACGGTGCGCAACTTCTCCGGCAGCATCGGTGCCATGTCCGGCGGCCAGAAGCAGGCCGTCGCGGTGGCTCGTGCCGCCGCCTGGGCCAACAGGGTCATCTTGCTCGACGAGCCCACGGCCGCCCTCGGAGTCGTCCAGACCAAGGGCGTCCTGGACTTGATCCGCCGGGTGCGCGACCGCGGGCTCGGCGTGGTCTTCATCAGCCACTCGATGCCGCACGTGATCGAGGTCGCCGACGAGGTGCAGGTGATGCGGCTGGGCCGGCGGGTGGCCACGTACCGAGCGAAGGACACGACGATGGAGGAGTTGGTCGGGGCGATGACCGGCGCTGTTACGCAGGAGGACCAGTCATGACCGGGCAGGCGACCGTGCCGCCTCCTGCGCCCGCGACCGCGAACAAGAGCGAGGAGGCACCGACCGGCCGGCTGGCCCGGCTGGCCCGGCTGCAGGCGCTGCAGATCATCATCGTGCTCGCCGTGATCGTGGTCATCTTCGCGGTGATCAAGCCGAATGCCTTCCTCACGGTTTTCAATATCCGCGGGATCGTGATCAATACCGCCATCCTGGCCGTCCTCGGCGTCGGAATGACCTTCGTGATCATCACCGGCGGCATCGATCTTTCGGTGGGCAGCGTCCTGGTCTTCAGCGCCGTCGTCGCCGATAAGGCCATGGCGGCCATGGGCGGCCAGGGCTGGGGCACCGCTATCGTCGGGGCGCTGGTTGCCATCGGCTGCGGGCTCGTCTGGGGCACCATCAACGGCGTCCTGATCGCGCGGGCCAAGGTTCCGCCGCTGATCGTCACGCTCGGCACCCTGGGCATGGCTCTCGGCCTGGCCGAGGTGATCACCGGCGGCGTGGATCTGCGCGACGTCCCCACCGTCATGGTCAACACCGTGGGGTTCGGGAACATCTTCTGGCAGGTCCCCACGCTTTCCGTCATCGCGGCCGTCATCGTGGTGATCGGGATCGTCATCCTGCACCGGACCAAGTTCGGGCTGCATACCTATGCCATCGGGTCGAACCCCGAGGCGGGCCGGCGGGCGGCCCTGAACGTCAACCGTCACCTGATCATGGTCTACGCCATGATGGGCCTGCTGGCCGGATTCGCCGGCTGGCTCAACCTGGCGTTCTTCCAGTCGACCACGATCGGCGGGCAGACGTCCACCAATCTCAGCGTGATCGCCGGGGTGGTCATCGGCGGCACCAGCCTGTTCGGCGGGTACGGGTCCATCTTCGGCAGCGTCATCGGCTTGTTCATCCCGGCTACGCTCCAGAACGGATTCGTGATCGTCGGCATCCAGCCGTTCTGGCAGCAGGTGGTTGTCGGCGCCGTGCTCATCGCCGCCGTCTACGTCGACCAGCGACGCCGCGCCGCCGCGCTGCGGGGCGTCACGCCGAAGTCGGGGGGGCTGCGCCGCCTGATCGCCAGGCAGGCGGATCCGGCGCGGGAATGACCTCCGGCGCCCTGGGACCGAGCACCCCGGGGCGCTCGGTCCGCGGCCAGAGCCCACCCGCCAGCGGGCTCTGGCCGTCCGGTCGCGAGCCTCGCTCATCCGCCGAAGGAGCAGCATGAAAGCCGTCGTCTACGACGTCCCCGGCCGTTTCACGATCAGCGAGGTCCCGACACCAGACCCGAGACCGGGCGAGGTGCGCGTGCGAGTACGGCAAACAGGAATCTGCGGAACAGACCTCCATATCCACAATGGCAAGTTCTTCGCCGAGTTTCCCCTGACGCCCGGCCATGAACTGGTCGGGCCGGTGGACGCGCTGGGCGACGGGACCGAGGGATTTCGCGTCGGCGAGTATGTCTGCGTCAACCCCAACCTGAATTGCGGGCATTGCGAGTACTGCCGGGCCGGGCGAACCTTGATGTGCGTCAACCTCAAGGGAATGGGCACCAACTGGCCCGGATCGTTCGCCGAGTATGTCGTCGTCCCGGCCACTCTGGTCTTCTCCGTGGACGGCCTGCACCCCGACATCTCCGTGTTCACCGAGCCGACGGCGTGCGCCATGCATGGGGTGGAGACCCTGAGTCCTCGACCGGGGAGCTCGGCCCTGGTCTTCGGCGCCGGCCCGACTGGCCTGCTGCTCGCCCAGCTGATCGCGCGCGGGGGCGCCGTCGGCGTCACGGTAGCGGCTTCGTCAGCTTTCAAGCTCAAGCGAGCCGAGGATCTCGGGATCGACACGACGTTCCTGATGGACCGCAGCGACCTGGCCGGCGATGTCGCAAAGCTGAAGGTGGCATCAGGCAGCGGCTTCGACATCGTCGTTGACGCCACCGGGTCGGCGGCGGTGTCGGAACAATGCGTGCCGCTGACCCGCAGCGGCGGGACGGTCATGTTTTACGGCGTGACCGAGCCTGAGGATTCCGTGCGGGTCAGTCCCTACGATGTGTTCCGTCGCGAGATTACCATCAAGGGGTCCTTCGCAGAGATCAATTCATTCCCGGCCGCGATCGCGGCGCTGCGGACCGGTCGGGCACGGACCGAGGGCCTCATCACGCACCGGTTCGGGCTCGATGACTATGCCGGTGCCCTGGAGGCGCTGCAACGTGACCGGACGGTCCATAAGATCATCATCGAGTGCTGACAGATGACCGCAGATTCCCGGCTCCCGGCCCAGGCGGCTCACCGTCGGAGCACGGCCGGCCCGGTCTGCTGCCTCGGTATCGACCTGGGGACTAGCTCGGCCAAGGCGGTCGTCGTCGATACCGAGGGCCGGGTCCTGGCTCAGGCGTCAGCCGGCTACGCCATGACCGCGGCGATGCCCGGGTATGCCGAGAGCGACCCGGCTCACTGGTGGAACGCGGTGGCCGCCTCTACTCGCGAGGCCGTCCGCGCGGCCGGCGCGCGGCCCTCAGCGATCGGGCTTTCGGGACAGATGCACGGCCTGGTGCTGGCATCCCGGGACCGCGAGGCAGTTCGTCCTGCCCTGCTCTGGGCCGACAGCCGCGCGACCGGGTCCCTTCGCGCCTACCAGCTTCTCGGCTCTCGGGCACTGGCCAGGCTCGCCAACCCGCTGGCACCCGGCATGACCGGACCGCTGCTGCTGTGGATCGCCGAGAACGAGCCAGCTGCTTACCGGGAAGCTCGCTGGGCGCTGCAACCCAAGGACTGGATCCGGGCCCGCCTCACTGGTGCGGTGCATGCCGAGCCCAGTGATGCCTCAGCCAGCCTGCTCTACGACGTGATCGGCGACCGCTGGGACCTTGAGGTCGTCAGCGCTCTCGGTCTGGATGCCAGCTTGCTGGCCCCCCTCCTGCCCTCCGCGGGAGCGCCCGCCGGCCGCCTCACCGACGTGGCCGGGACCAATCTGGGGCTGCCCGCGGGCATTCCGGTCGCGGCCGGGGCCGCCGACACGGCGGCCGCGGCCCTGGGCAGCGGAATTGTCGGCACGGACGAGGTCCAGCTGACCGTCGGCACCGGCGCTCAAGTCATCCGACCTCTCACCGCCCCGGTCAGCCGGGCCGACGCCGGGGTCAACCTCTACCGGTCAGCGACTCCGGACGGCTGGTACCACATGGGCGCCACCGTCAGCGCAGGGCTCAGTCTCAACTGGGTGCGGGAGGTCATGAACGCCAGCTGGGCAGAGCTGTATGCGAGCGCCGAGCATCCGGGCCGGCCTCACGACCCGATTTTTGTCCCGCACCTGTCAGGGGAACGGACACCGTATTCCGATCCGGCGCTCCGCGGCTCCTGGACCGCGTTGTCACTAGCAGACGCCCGGACATCGCTCTTGCGCTGCGCGCTCGAAGGCACCGCGTTCGCGATCCGCGATGCTCTGGAGGCCCTGCTCGGCGATCACCAGCCGCCACGTCTTCGCCTGGCCGGCGGAGGCACGCTAGCGACTGGCTGGCGACAGTTGCTCGCCGATGTGCTGGGGCTGCCGCTGTACGCCGTGGACGTGCCCGCGGCGTCCGGCCGGGGCGCTGCCCTCCTGGGCGCTCACGCCGCCGGCCTGCTGAGTTTTGACGATATCCAGGGACCGCTAGCGCCGCCAGCCGAGCTCGTGGCGGAACCGAACCCGACGATGGCCGCCTTCCACTCCGAACGCCACGCCAGGTTCCGGCGAATCGTCGCCGCCCTCAAGGGGGCCCAATAACCTGCCGTTCGGGGTCAATGAGCACTGAGACTGCGAGGAAGGGGCATCATGACCATCTTGACCGAGGAGACCCTGGCCCAGCTGAACGCCGATGTGTCCCTTCCTCAGTATGATCGCCGCCAGGTGACGACCGGGATCGTTCACATTGGTGTCGGCAATTTTCACCGCTCGCACCAGGCCATGTACATCGACACGTTGATGAACAACGGCGCGGCGATGGACTGGGGTATCTGCGGTATCGGCCTGCAGCCAGCTAATGCCGGGATGCGCGACGTGCTGGCTGCCCAGGATGGCCTGTACACCCTGGTCCTCCGGCACGACGATGGCAGCTGGGAGGCCCGCGTGATCGGGTCGATCGTCGAGTTCCTGTTCGCGGCCGACGATCCCGAAGCCGCAATCGAGAAGATGGCCGCGCGGGAGACCCGGATCGTGTCGCTCACCATCACCGAAGGCGGCTACAACCTCGACGCCCGCACCGGTGAGTTCAATGCGAAAGATGCGTCCGTCGTGGCTGACCTGCAGCCAGGAGCCGTGCCGGGCACGGTCTTCGGAATTGTGACCGAGGCGCTAGCTCGTCGCCGCCAGCGAGGCATTCCCGCCTTCAGCATCCTGTCCTGCGACAACATCCCGGGCAACGGCCACGTGAGCCAGCGCGCGTTCACGGCGTTCGCCCGCCTGCGCGATCCTGAGCTGGCCAGCTGGATGACCCGGCACGTCACGTTTCCCAACTGCATGGTCGACCGCATCACCCCGGAGACAACCGAATCAGATCGCGCCGAGCTCAGCCGCCGGTTCGGCATCGACGATCAGTGGCCCGTGCTCTGCGAGCCGTTCACGCAATGGGTGCTCGAAGAGAACTTCGCCGACGGGCGGCCGCCCCTGGAAGCCGTCGGCGTGCAGATCGTTTCGGACGTGGAGCCCTATGAGCTGATGAAGCTGCGGCTGCTCAACGCCAGCCACCAGGCACTGTGCTATCCGGGCTACCTCGCCGGGTACCGGCTCGTGCACGACGTCACGACCGATCCTCTATTCGCGCGGTTCCTGCTGGACTACATGATGCTGGAAGCCATCCCGACACTCCGGCCGGTCCCCGGCATCGATCTTTATCAATACGCAAACCAGCTCATTGAGCGCTTCTCCAATCCCGAAGTTCGCGATACCGTCGCCCGGCTGTGCTCCAGCGCATCCGACCGGATTCCCAAGTTTCTCCTCCCCGTCATCAGGCAGCAGCTGGCCGCCGGTCGCCCCTTCACCCGGGCTGCGGCTGTGGTAGCTAGCTGGGCACGCTACGCCGAAGGCAGCGACGAGAACGGCGAGCCGCACGAGATCGTCGACGCCCTGGCGCCGCAACTTCAGGCCGCGGCACGGCGACAGCGAGGCCACCAGACCGCCTTCCTGGAGGACAACCGGGCGGTCTTTGGTGAGCTGGCCGACGATACCCGGTTCGCTCAGGTGTACAGCTCGATCCTGGCCTCGCTGTTTGAGCACGGCGTGCGAAAGACCTTCGCCGACCTTGACCGCTTCGGCGGTGCCGTTTGCTGACCGATGCCCATCTCCTGCACGCGGCACTGCCGTCTGCAGTGGTGGCACTCGATTTTGACGGCGCGCTCGCGGCGATATCACCGCACCCGACGACGCACGTCCGTAGCTTCGGTGCCGTGCCCGGCATCGTCATTTACGGTCTGCAGGGCGTCGAGCGGTGGGAGAACGGGCAGCTCCGTGCGCCAGCGCCGCCCCCCGGCATGCTCAAGCTTCGCCGCAGTCTTCCCGGGCTCCTGGCCAGCATTGCTCACGATGACGCGATAGGGATCGAAGACAAGCAGCGGTCACTAGTCATCCATACCCGTCTCACCGCCGAACCGGATCGTCTTCTCGAGGTCCTTCGCGTGCCGGTAGCTGAAGCCGCGGCGGCCGCGGGACTAGAAGCGCGGCTCGGCAAAGAGGTACTCGAGACCTGCATCCCTGGTATCGGCAAGGCGACGGCCATCCGCGAGCTCATCGGCGAGGACACGATGGCAGTCTTCTACGCGGGCGACGACATCGGCGACCTGCCCGCCGTTCAGGAAGTGAATGCCTGGTCCGACCGGAACGGCCATCCTAGCTCGTGGTCGCGGTGAGCCCGTCCGGAATGGGCCCGCTCGCGGAGCGGGCTGATGTGACCGGGACAGCAAGCTGGGTACAAGCTGCCGGAAGGGTGATGATCAGCGATGGCGGGATTCGCGCTCAGGCCAGGCCAGGGACCTGCCTACGGTTTCCACGGCGCGCACGTGGTGATCAAGGCCTCAGGTGAGGATACCGACGGCCAGCTGGCGGTGATGGAGTCCACGTATCCGCCAGGACTATCGGTGCCCACGCACGTGCACCCTGGCGAGGACGAGATGTTCTACCTGCTCGTGGGAGAGCTCACGGGCTATTGCGGCGAGGATAACTGGACCGCCCGGGCAGGCAGCTTCGTATTCGTGCCGCGCGATCATCCGCATGGCTTCACGGTCACCAGCACCACGCCGGCCGCCGCCCTGGTCATCACCGGGCCACCTCAGCTCGACCGCCAGATAGCCGCACACGGCGAAGGTCCGCCCGAAATGCTCTAGTGCCCGTGGTGGACGGCTTCCACGTTGTGGCCGTCGAGATCGCGCAGGAAGACGCCGTAATAGCCCGGATGGTATTCAGGCCACTCACGCGGGGTGTGCAGGACCTCGGCACCGGCCGCCACGGCCGCCTCATGGACCGCATCCACGGCGTGGCGGGCAGGGGCCCGGAACGCAACGTGAAGTTCCCGGGTCTCGGAACCATGGGCCTGGCTCAGCCAGAAGTTAGGAATGCCGTCGGGACCGCAGAGGCCGACGACAAACGTATCGCCGTCCGGAAAGCGGACCGCCTCGCGCATCCCGATCGCGGCGAAAGCACGCAAGTAGAAGTCGAGTGATGCCGGCACGTCAGCAACCTGCAGCCCGAGGTGATCAATCATGGCTGGATGCTATCGGCGGCCGCCGTCAGGAAGCCCCAGGAGCGACCCAGCATGGCTGTCAATCGAGGTGATTACAGTGTTACACTTTTTCGATGAGTGAGCCGCCGACGCTGTACGAGTGGGTCCAGGGCCGTCCCGCCATAGCTCGCCTGATCGACCGCTTCTACGACCGGGTCGAGCGCGACGAGCTGCTCAGCCCGCTGTTTCCCGGTGGCGTCAGCGCCCAGCACCGGGAGCACGTGACGACCTGGTGGTGCGAGGTCCTCGGCGGCCCAGCGGACTACACCAGCCGGCTGGGCGGCTACCCGGCGATGCTCGCTCACCACCTCAACCTCAGCATCACCCCAGACCAGCGATTCCGGTTCGCCTCACTGATGAGCCTGGCGGCCGACGACGCCGGCCTGCCCGCCGATCCTGAGTTCCGCGCGGCACTCGTCGGCTACCTGGAGTGGGGCACCCGCCTTGCCATGCACAACTCCCAGCCCGGAGCAGCGGTTGTCGAGCAAGCTCCCGTGCCCCGCTGGGGCTGGGGCGTCGCTCCCCCGTACCGGCCCTCAGCAAGCCAGGACGGGCCGCGGGACTAACGCGGCGCCTTCAGCGGGCGAATTGTCGCTGCTGCTCCGCGATCCAGATCGCAGAGCAGCAGGGGGATCATGCGCTCTTCCATTACGGCGCGGCCTGATGCTCGCATCTCGGCGGCCAGCCGGGCATCCCAGGGAGAGGCCACCGGCGGTCCCTTCAGCATCTCTGACTCCCCGGCGGCCGCTGCGTCCAGGTAATCGCCCGCACCCATCCGCCATGGCACCGCCCCGTAACGCTCGATGGCTGCGCCGACGACCCGGAGCCCCGTCCAGTCGAAGTCGGCCCGCCAGTGCAGCACCGATGCCTGGCTTAGCAGGCGGTGGCAGGCCGCTGACGGTATGCCCTCGGTGCAGACCAGCGGCTCGCAGCGGGGCCCGAGGTCCGCCGCCGCGGCGCGGAGCACCGCCGGATTCTCGCATACCCGTAGCCGACCGAGGTCCAGCGTGACCGGCATGGTAGCGAGCTGGTGCAGAGTCACCCGGAATGGCACCCCGAGCCCCGCGGACTCGGTCAGCCACCGACCCAGGGCAGCGCCGCTGGCTGGGACGTTGAGCACCAGGACCTGACTGGCCAGGTCATCCACGATGACCCCGGCCGCTTCCCACAGCGCCCGCCGCCCGGCCTGGGTCGCCGGCGGGGCCATGCCCTGTCGGAGTGCCAGCGCGCGCAGCACCAGGCCGGGCAGGGGCGGGCCCGACAGGGCCTTGGTGTCTCCGGTCGCCCGCTCGGCGAGAACCGGCAGCGGCAGCTCGGTGGCAGGCAGCAGGTCCAGCACGGCGGCTGCCTGGGCCAGCGCCTCACCACGGCCGGCCCGCAGCAGCCGGGTGACCGCGCCGTCACCGGACAACTCCGCCAGCCATGCCGCGAACCACTCCCGGCCCGCGTGCCGGCATCCCATCGCTGCCTGGAGGGCCGTGTCCCTGCGCTGCGCAAATCGCGCCCGCTCGGCCGTAGCGTCCGGGACCGCACCAGTGAGCGTCTCGACCGCGCTGCGCAGGTCCGCGGCGAGACCGGCCGCCCGGAGTGCCAACTCGACGGCTGGCAGCGAAACCGACAAAGAGTAGCCGTGCCCGGCCGGGCGGCCGAGCAGCCGCCCGGCCGCCTGCCGCTGAGCCGTGGTCGCGCCGGACAGCGTCACCACCCCGTCGAGCGGCGCACCCCGGGCGATCCGGGCCCGGGCCCGGTCCACCAGCCAGCTCAGCTCACTCCCCCCGAGGACCCGCCGCAGCCGGTCCTCGTCGGCGGCCGCCGGGACCCGTGGCAGGTCCGCCATGGCGTCACCTAGCGGCACGTGGAGCCGTCCGCCCGGGGGTTGCTCACCACGGGCTCCTCACCACAGGGCTCCTGCCGTCTCGCCGGGCTCGCCGGGCTGCTCAGTGCCTCCCTCGCCACGGGCCCGCGGGACTGGCGAGCGATCGCTGAATTCGCGCTCCACCCGCCGGTGTGACGCGCCGTTCCACTCCCAGGTGGTGACGTGCACCGCGTCGATCCCATCGCGCCGTACCAGCTGGTGCGTGGCGATGCCGGGCACGCTCGCGTAGAAGCCCCACTCCCGCTCACTTGTCATCACCACGTCCAGATCGAACGTGGTGAGCAGGCCCAGGCACTTGGCGCGCGCGTCGTCATCCACGCCGGCGAAGGCCTCATCCAGGGTGATCAGCCGCGGCGCGTCCTGGTGAGCGGAGCGGTAGTGCGCGGACGCGGCCGCAAACAGCGGCAGCGACACGGTTAGGACCCGCTCACCACCGGACGCGGGCCCGCTCGCCGGTCGCCATCTGCCGTCCTGGAAGCGCTCGATCACGAACCGGTGCCAGGTACGGTAGTCCAGCGCCAGCCGCAGCTGCTCCTGCCACGTGCTGTCCTCGGACTTCGCGCGCTCGGCCTCGATCTGGGACTGGAGGAACTCACCAACCGCCACCCGGTCGTCCGGAGACCAGAGTTCCGCATCCTGGCGCAGGAGCCGGCGCCGGGCCTCGGACAGCCCCGGCGGACCCTCGGGCGATGGCTCCCAGCGCAGCCTCAGCCGCATGCCGGTGCTGGTCGGCCGCTCGGCCAGCTCGGCGTTCATCCCCGCGACCTGGGCCTCCGCATCGCTGATCAGCTCCTGCAGATGGCTGGCTACGTCGTTGACCAGATGCTCCTCGATCAGCTCACGCTCCCGGGCGGTTAGCATCCGCTCCCGGTAGGAGATCTCGTCGCCGAGCAGGGCCATCAGCTCCCCAGGCGTCCGGTCCTTGGCCTGGTACTGGATGGTCACCACCACCCGTTCGTCCACCAGGCTGAGCGCCGCGTGGTGGCCATGCCGCGACAGGGCTTCCGCCAGTTCGCTGTGCCGGCGGCCAATATCGTCCTGGACCCGCTTCCACGCCTCGTCGCCGTCCTCCACGGCGGTCAGCTCCTGTTCCACCAGCCGGGCCAGCCGCACCGCCGGTGCCGCGGGCTCGGTCGGCGCTGGCCCGGGCTCGCTACCTTCCAGGTCGGCCAGTTCCCGCGCGGGCATCCCGGCCATGCTGGGCTGGTCCAGCTCAGGGAGCGCCACGGCCAGCAGTCCCGTCGCGGTGAAACGCCAGAATGCCGCGACCGCCGCGTCCCGCCGGGCCTGTTCCCCGGCCTGGTTCGCCAGCAACTGCTCCTCGCGCCCCTCAAGCTTGGCGCGTGTCTCCGACTGCTCGCGCAGCTCCGGATCCAACTGCTTGTCGGCCGCCTTGAGCTGCTCGATCCGGCTCCTCACCACGTCCAGCCGGTCCCGCAGCTCGTCGGCGCTGGCGCCGATCGAGTTGCGCAGCGTGGCCAGCCGGGCCGTCGCGTCCCGCGCCGTTTCCGCCGCGTCAGCCGCGGCGGCCTCAGCCTTGGCCAGTTCCCGCTCGGCCCCCTCCAGCTCAACCGCGCACGTGGCCGCCTTCGAGAGCGCGGCCTCATGCTGCCATAGTGCGGTCAGCAGCTTCTCCGCTGCGCTCCCGTAGGCCCGCACCGCGGAAGCGGACGCCTGGAGCGCGACAACGCTGGTGGGGACCCCCAGATCGGTGGCGGCCTCATCCCGTTCCTGCGCCGCCTCGACGGCCGCACGATCCACCTCGGTTACCACGGCTTGCTGCTGCTCCACCTTGCCGGTGGTCTGCCGCAGCGTCTCCCGGGCACCGGCCGCCTTGCCGTGGGCGTCCCGGAGTTCCTGGTCACCGGGGGCGGCCGCGACTTCGTCGGAGAGCGCGGCCAGCCGCGCGGCCGCCTGCGCCACACTCTTCTCGGCCACGGCGAGCGCGTCCCTCGCCGCGTCGATCTCGGCAGCCAGGGCGGCGAGCCTGCGCCGCCGCGCCTGCTCCCGCGTTCCCGCTCCGATGAACTCGGCGGCCGGCTTGGCCCAGGCCCCGCGCAGCGGCCCCGCCCGCCACCGTCCATCCTTGCTCACCCAGGCCAGCCCAGGGTGGTCTGGGCCCAGGCCGATGGCTCGCAGGATGGCCTGGACGACATCGGCTGGTACCTGGTCAGCCGTGTCTATTCCGCAACGCAACGCGTCCGCGAGACTGTCACTAGCCACGACAGCCAGGTCGTCAGCGCGGCGGACCGGGACACCGTCCCCCGCAGGCAGGCCCGCGGTGATGATCACGTCATGGGTCCCCGGTTCGAGAAGCTGGCCGTCTGGGGTCACCCAGGCATCGAGCAGCCCGGACGCCTCGAGGGCTGCCTCTAGCCCGGCCCGGTGCTGCTCGTCGGCCGGCCCAGCGAAGTCGGTGAGCTGCCACAGCGGGGCACCGGGCCGACCGTCCCGGGCCCCCTCGGCCCGGGTGTAGGGAGTCGGCGGTCGCGCGGTCTCGCCCGCCTCCAGGCGGCGGTGTTCTGACTCCAGGTCCGCCAGCAGCCGGGCCGCCTCCTCGGCGTATCCCTCCGCTCGCGCGTGCGCGGCCGCCAGCACCTGAGTGCTGCTGGCCGCAGCCGACCGCAGTGCCGCCTCAGCCGGGTTCGGCCCGTCGAGGATCGCCGCCCACTCCACCAAGCCCACCTCGTCAGGGTCCGCCAGAGTCAGCTCCCGGACTCTGGCGGCGTACGCCTGCCAGGCTCTGGCCAGGGCAGTACCCGCGGCGGCCACCGCGCCCTCGGCAGCCTGCCGCGCCTCGGCGGCGGTGTCCCGCTCGCCCTCCAGCTCGGCCAGCCGGGTCCGGGCCGCGACCGCCTTCGCCGCTTTCTCTACGGCCTGCTGGGCGAGTTCCAGCACATGCTTGAGCGCCTGCTCGCGGCGCTGGGCCAGCCCAGCGAACTCCTGGCTGGCCGCGCTGATCAGCTCGCCGCTGATGCCGTCCGGCAGGCCAAGAAGCACAGCCAGCCGGCGGTGGCGGTCGGCGATCCCCGCTTCCAGCGCCGCTGCCTGCGCTATCCCGGCAGCATCCGCGACCAGCTGGCGTGTCCTGGCTGCTGCGGTCAGCGCCGTCTCGTGGCCGGTGGCGCGGCCGTCCCGTGCCGTCCTCGTGTCGCCTACCTTCTTCGCCTCCCGGGCCGCAGTGGCGGCAGTCGCCCGTGCGTGCCGCTCCGCGTGCTCAAGGCTGGCCAGCTCGGGCCGGCCGGCCAGCTCCTCGTGGACCGCGGACAGCTCGGCCAGATCCTCGCGGACGGCGGCGAGCCGGCCAGCCGCCTCGGTCTCGGCGGTGCGCGCCGCGATGATCGCCTCTCGGATGCCGCCCAGATCGCGGCCGACCTGCTCGTAGGCGGACTGCGCGGCGCGCAGCCCGCGGCCCTGCCGCCGCGACGCCACCCGGGCATAGTGCTGGTAGCGCTGGCCGAACCTGGCCACGTGCCCCCGCGTGTCCTGGAGTGCGCTGAGCTCGTCGCGCTGCTGTTCGAGGTCGTGGAAGGAAGTCGCGATGTCCGCGATCACCGACTGGTCGAGCGGGGCAAGCGCCTCCGACAGGGCACGCGACAGCTTGCCCTCGTCGGGGCGCCGGGACAGCTGCGGCTGGCGGAGCTGGATGAGCAGGTCGACCAGGGACGCGTATCGGTCGGGACCAAGGTGCAGCAGGTGCTCGTCTACCGCCCGCCGGTACGACTCCGCCCGTTGGGTGACCAGCCCGTACTCGCCGACCGCGGCCGTCAGCCGGTCCCGGGTCAGCACGGTGCTGGACGGGCCGATCAGGTACAGGTCCGCACCGATGCGCTGGGACGTGGTGAAGTACCAGCGGTCCGCGATGCCGCGGCCGGCGACCGCCTTGAGCCCGCACCCGATGGTGAAGTAGGCGTGCTCGCCATCCTCGGTGCGGCGGCCGAACTCCAGCCAGGTATACCCGAGCCGCTCTTCATACTTGCCGCCGAGCAGCAGGTTCCACTCCATCTTCTTGTCCCGGTCGCCGTCCGGCTCCAGCCGGGCCGAGGAGAGATCCGCGTCGAGCAGGAACGGCAGGACAAGCGCGAGCACCTTGGACTTGCCGGTGCCGTTGTTGCCGCGCAGCATGAGCCTGCCGTCGCAGAACCAGAACTCCTGATAGTCGTAGTAGAACAGATCGGTGAGCCCGGCCCGGAGCGGCTGCCAGCGTGAGCGGCGCGGCACCGGCAGTGGGTCAGGGATCGCTGTCCCCTGGCCAGCGCGGGCCTGGTCTGTCACTCCGGCCTCCCGGTGAACGTCGGCTCCGCATAGCCGTACCGGGCCAGGGCGGGCAGCGGGATAACCCCGTGGCCGTCCCGCCGGATCAGACCCAGGGCCACCAGCCTGCGCAGCGCGCCCGCGGTCAGGTCCCGCTCGGCACCGGGCTCGGTCGCCCCCTTGCGCCAGTGCGTCCTGTGCTGGCGGGCGAGCGCGGCGACGTGGCTGTGCAGCTCCGCGACGTCTACCATTATCCCTGGCCTTTCCCGCGCTGCCGCAGCGAGATACTCGGCCACTAGCAGAGTCGCATGGCCGTCGGTGCCCTCCTCGGGCATGCCCAGGTCGGTCGCCTCACCGCTCGGATCCAGCAGGGCGATGCCCTCGGCCCTGACCTCGGGAACGAAGCCCGTGCCATCGGCCAGCCGGCGCAGTAGCAGGCCACGCTGGCTGGACAAGTAGGCCCGTTCCTCCTCGGTGAGATCCGCATAGTAAAGCACCGGATCATCGAGCAGCCGCCGGACCAGGCGGTGCCGGATCTCCCGATTCCGCGCGTCCTCGGTCTCCGGCCGCGGCTCGGCGACCAGCGCGTGCATCCGTCCGGCCAGCGCGGCCTCGGTCACCGTCGAGGCGCCGCGCCGGGTGACCAGCAGGGAGGCGAGAACCCGCCGGTTGACGTCGTACAGGGCATCGCCGCTGCGGGCAACGAACGCCTGCTCATCGCCCGCCACCCGGCCCAGCACCCGCGCATCGAGCAGCAGCCGCGCGACCGCGACCAGGTCACGGCGCTCATCCTGGGAGTCGAGGGTGAAGGTGATCCCGGCTTCGGCGAGGGCCGGGTCGGCGGCCAGGCTGACCACCCGCTCGACCAGCCAGCCCAGGGTGACCTGCGCCTCGGCCCGCTCCAGCGCGGCCAGGGCCAGGCAGGTCAGCACATACCTGCGCCGGCCGAACGGGATCTTGGCGACAGCGCCGCGGCTGGCGTCGGACAGCTCGCCGGGGACCTTCCTGAGCCGGACCACCGCATGGTCCGCGTAGAGGGTCCAGCCCGCCTGGCTGGTGAACCAGTCGCCCAGCCACGCAGCGTGCCGCCTGGCGAGCGTAAACGCCTGCTGATCGGGCCCGTCCGGGGTCAGCAGCGGATGCCGCAGCAGGGCCCGCACGCACCGGCGGCGGTCCTCCTCACGCTGCTGGTCCAGGACGTCGGGCAGGCTGGCGGGGCTCACCGGAGTGCTCCCTGCGCGACGGAGCGGGCAGCAGGAAGTGGCTCGGTCGTGTCGGAGATGGTGATCTCATGGTCCGGGCCGCGCAGCACGCCCTCCCTTGTCACGATCTCGGCAATCGTCCCGTTGGTAAGCGGGCGCAGGACGATCTCCAGGGTGCCATCGGCGGTCCTGGTGGTGACGACCCCGTCAGGGCCAGCAGGGCCGGCCGACAGCGCGTCACCGAGAATGCGGAGGAACACGCTGAACTCATCATGGTCAAGCTCGCCGAGCGTGCTGAGCCGCGCCGAGTGCCCGGTAGCCAGCCGGCGCCGCGCCGCCTCGGCCTGCTCCCGCTCCGCTGTCACCTGCTCGGCGAGCCGACTGCGCTCGGCGGACCGGTCCTTGATCCTGGCCGGCGCTCCCCGGCGCTCATAACGGCCAGTGCTGCGCAGCCGCGCCGAGATCACCTGTGATGGAGCATCGAGCCAGCTTTCCCCGGTGCCGGCGCCCTCCGGCGGCTCGCCGGAGAAATGCCGGGACGGCGAGAGCCCGAAAGCGGCCCGCCACAACCGGTGCGCGTCATCCTCGCTAGGTGCCTGGGCGAACCAGCGGGCCAGCGTGCGGAAATCGGCACTCCGGTCGCTGCGCCCGGCCCGCCTCTCCTGCAGCACGCTGATCGTGGCCAGCAGGTCCGGGATGGCCTTGCGGGCCCGCTGCCGGAGTAGCGATGACTGGCTCGGGTGCGCCCGGTCGCCGCAGAACCACGACCAGATGCCTGACCACCGGCTCTGCCAGTCACGGAGCTTTGCCGCAATGGGATCGGTCCCGGCGGCCGCATCCCACTCGCAGCCGGCCTCCGCGGGCGGCATGTCACCGGCTTCCGCGGGTGCCACGTCACCGGCCTCCCGCTGCGCGGCCATGTAAAGCAGGGATACGGCTCGCTCCGGGGCGATCGACTGCAGCAAGGACGCGATGTCGGACGACTTGATCACCAGCTCGGAAACGAACCTCTCCAGGTACGACAGCAGCCGGTCCTTGTAGCTGAGGAAGGCGTCCTCGTCGATGTCCTGGAGATCAATCGTGCGCTGCAGTCCGCTCATGAACGCGGTGGCGTTCGCCGCCAGGCTGTCCAGCCGCCCGGACAGTTCCAGGAGGAGGCTGTGCACCACGGCGGGGTCCGGATCCGAGGGCAGCCCGGCCAGTGCCCGCAGCCTCAGGCGGATGTCCTCAAGTGCCACGGCCTGCAGCTCACCACGGCGCGCGATCTCCTGCTCGTACACCTCCAGAGCGCGCTCTGCTGCCTCACCCTCCCGGCTGAGCTGATACAGGTAGCGCGTCCGGTAGAAGTCCTCCACCGTGGTGACCCGGCTAGTGTCGGGAGTGGCCCGCAAGTTCCCCCACTCCGCCAGCCTGGCCAGCGCCTCCTGCACGTCGTCCTGGACGGCTGGCGCCACGCCGTTGCCGCGCAGCGCCTCGGTGACGTCCTCGGGCCGCAGGTGCACGACGAACCGCTGCTTGCTGACCCGGAAGACTCCCATCACCCGGCGGTACAGCTCGTGCAGCGGCGCGTTCAGGTGAGCAAACGGGCGCGGGGGCGATTCGTCCATGTCAATTCAGCAGTATGCCGCGCCCCGCCGACACTTCGCAGCGAGCACACGCGTCCGCGCGGAATAGATGGACGCCATCTCATTACTGCCGCCGTCCAGTGCCGCAGGCGCCCGTCAGTTAACGGACGCTGGCCAGCGCTCTCGCGCCGTCTGGGATCCAGGGCCCGTCAGGCAGTGTGACCCGCTGAGCCACCTCTCGGCCGCGGGTGCACAGGGTGGGCGTGTCGGCTGCGGCAAGCGCGTTCGGGTGCCGGCCAGGACCAGGCCAGACCCTGGCCGGCGCTCGCATACCAGGACGGCCAGGCATCCGCCCGTACATCCAGCCCTCAGGTGCCGATGTAGGCCGCGAGGTGCTCGCCGGTAAGGGTGGAGCGGGCGGCGGCGAGGTCGGCGGGCGTGCCCTCGAAGACGATCCGGCCGCCGTCGTGGCCGGCGCCGGGGCCGAGGTCGATGATCCAGTCGGCGTGCGCCATGACCGCCTGGTGGTGCTCGATGACGATGACCGACTTGCCGGAGTCAACGAGCCGGTCGAGCAGGCCGAGCAGCTGCTCGACGTCGGCGAGGTGGAGGCCGCTGGTCGGCTCGTCGAGGACGTAGACGCCGCCCTTCTCGGCCATGCGGGTGGCCAGCTTGAGCCGCTGCCGCTCGCCGCCGGACAGCGTAGTGAGCGGCTGGCCGAGGCTGAGGTAGCCGAGCCCGACGTCGGCGAGCCGGCCGAGGACGGCGTGCGCGGCCGGCGTGCGCGCCTCGCCGCCGCCGAAGAACTCCGCGGCCTCAGTCACCGACATCGCGAGCACCTCGCTGATGTCGCGGCCGCCGAGGTGGTAGTCCAGCACCGATGCCTGGAACCGCTTCCCCTCGCACTCCTCGCAGATGGTGGCGACGCCGGCCATCATCGCCAGGTCGGTGTAGATCACCCCGGCGCCGTTGCAAGTCGGGCAGGCGCCCTCGGAGTTGGCGCTGAACAGGGCGGGTTTCACGCCGTTGGCCTTCGCGAACGCCTTGCGGATCGGGTCGAGCAGTCCGGTGTACGTCGCCGGGTTGCTGCGCCGCGAGCCCTTGATCGCTGCCTGGTCGACCGACACCACCCCGTCCCGGCCCGACACCGAGCCGCGGATCAGTGAGCTCTTTCCCGACCCGGCCACGCCGGTCACCACCACCAGCACGCCGAGCGGTATGTCGGCATCGACGTCCTGCAGGTTGTGGGTGCTGGCGCCGCGAACCTCCAGCATTCCTGACGGCGTCCGCACCGACGGCTTCAACGAGGCGCGGTCGTCCAGGTGCTGCCCGGTGAGTGTGTCGCTGGCCCGCAGCCCCTCGACGGTGCCCTCGAACACCACCTCACCACCTTCGGTGCCGGCGCCCGGGCCAAGGTCGACGACGTGGTCGGCGATCGCGATCGCCTCCGGCTTGTGCTCCACGACCAGCACGGTGTTGCCTTTGTCACGCAGCTGCAGCAGCAGGTCGTTCATCCGCTGGATGTCGTGGGGGTGCAAGCCGATCGTCGGCTCGTCGAAGACGTAGGTGACGTCGGTGAGCGCCGACCCGAGGTGCCGGACCATCTTGACGCGCTGCGCCTCGCCACCCGAGAGCGTGCCCGACGGCCGGTCGAGCGAGAGGTAGCCGAGCCCGATCTCGATGAACGAGTCGAGGGTGTTCTGCAGCGTGGCGAGCAACGGCGCCACCGACGACTCGTCGAGGCCGCAAACCCACCCGGCCAGGTCGCTGATCTGCATCGCGCAGGCGTCGGCGATGCTGATCCGCTTGACCTTCGACGAGCGGGCCGCCTCGCTGAGCCGGGTGCCGCCGCACTCGGGGCAGGTGGTGAAGGTGACCGCCCGCTCCACGAAGGCCCGGGTGTGCGGCTGCAGCGAGTCGACGCCCTTGGACAGCATCGACTTCCGGATCCTCGGGATCAGGCCCTCGTACGTCAGGTTGATGCCGTCAACCTTGATCTTGGTCGGCTCTTTGTGGAGCAGGTCGTGGAGCTCCTTCTTGGTGAACCTGCGGATAGGCTTGTCCGGGTCGAAGAAGCCGCAGCCGCTGAAGATGCGGCCGAACCAGCCGTCCATGCTGTAGCCGGGGATCGTGAGTGCACCCTCGTTGAGCGACTTGCTGTCGTCGTAGAGCTGGGTCAGGTCAAGATCGGTGACCGAGCCCCGGCCCTCGCACCGCGGACACATGCCGCCAGTGATGTTGAAGCTGCGCCGCTCCTTCACCGTCTTCCCGCCGCGCTCAAGCGTGACCGCGCCCGCTCCACTGATCGAGGCGACATTGAAGGAGAACGCCTGGGGCGATCCGATGTGCGGCTCCCCAAGTCGGCTGAAGAGGATGCGCAGCATCGCGTTGGCGTCGGTGGCGGTGCCGACCGTGGAGCGGGCGTCGGCACCCATCCGCTGCTGGTCGACCATGATCGCGGTCGTCAGCCCTTCGAGGACGTCGACCTCGGGCCGCGCCAGCGTCGGCATGAAGCCCTGCACGAAGGCGCTGTAAGTCTCGTTGATCAGTCGCTGTGATTCCGCGGCGATCGTGCCGAACACCAGCGAGCTCTTGCCGGAGCCGGAGACGCCGGTGAACACCGTCAGCCGGCGCTTGGGGATCTCGACGCTGACGTCCTTGAGGTTGTTCACGCGCGCGCCGTGCACCCGGATCAGATCGTGGCTGTCACCAACGTGCAGCGCAGGCGACTGCGTGTCCGTCCTCGTGGCCATGCTCATCGTGTCTCCATCTGTCAGGCGGGGCCGCCTTCGGCGGGGCCGGCCGAGGCGTCAGACCAACCAGCGGCCGTCGCGCATCAGCTCGCGGTCGGGGCAGCTCGTTCACCTCGCGCCAAGCCCGGATGGGGCGCGGGGAGATGCGGAACCAGCGGTGCGGCGTAGCCAGCGCACGCGGGTCGACGACGCTGAGCGCGGGAGCGGGGTCGGCACTCACCGGTCCTGAAGCAGCCCGAGGAGGTTACCATCGGGGTCGGTGACGGTGGCCACCAGGCGGCCGCCACCAACGTCGTGCGCGGGCTCCTTCACGGTGGCACCCGCAGCGGTGACCTCGGCCAGCTTCGCCTCGATGTCCGGCACGTGCCAGTAGGCCACCGGTGAGGTCATACCCTGCGGTCCGCCACCCGGCACCAGCCCGATGTGCTGACCCGCGGCCTCGAAACCGACATAGTAGGACTCGTCGGTCTGCGGCGGGACGCCGAGCAGGGCGGTGTACACCGCCTTGGCCGTCGCCAGGTCGGACACGGGATGCAGCACGGTCTTGATTCCCTGGGTGGAAGAGCCGGTCATGGTCACTCCTGAAGTTCTGGTGGTGATGTCCATGGCGGTCAGGCTAGCTGCGGCTCGCTGACCGGCGCTTCTCGATTCCTGATCGGTCTGGTCACCTGTTTCGCCACGCACGACGGCATCCCTGCCGTCGCGCCCGCCGCATGGCGCCGGTAGGCGCTGGGCGGCACACCAACCAGCTCGGCAAAGCGAGTGCTGAAGGTGCCCAGCGACGAGCAGCCGACCGCGAAGCAGACCTCGGTGACGCTGAGGTCACCCCGACGCAGCAGCGCCATCGCGCGCTCGATCCGCCGCGTCATCAGGTACCCGTACGGCGACTCGCCGTAGGCCAGCCGGAACTCCCGGCTGAGGTGCCCGGCCGACATGTGCGCGCCACGGGCGAGCGCCTCGACGTCCAGCGGCTGCGCGTACTCCCGGTCGATCCGGTCGCGGACCCGGCGCAGCCGCGCGAGGTCGCGCAGGTGCTGCGCCGCGGCGGGTCTGCTGGTCACCTGTGCATCTTATCCATTCGGCACCGTGATCACGGAGGCCAGGCATTTGTGCAGGTCACAGCCTCTGAACCGCAGTTTCACACAGTGGGCCGAACGTGCCAGCATGCGAGCCACGAAGTCCTGATCGAAGGTGATCTGCTTCCGCTACCTCTGCGCTGGTCAGGTCAGGAAGATCCCGCCGCCACTAGAAGCACGGTGACGCACTACGCGGTTGTGCGATTACGCGGTTGCGGCGGGCTCCTGGTCGGGTTCGCGGCGGGCCTCGACGTAAATGGTTCCCCCCGCGCGCGCCGCCACCTCGAAGCCGGTTGCCACCAGGGCCGCCGGGAGGGTGATCACGGCCGCGGCGAGCGTGTAGAGCCGGAAGAGCGGGCTTTGCGCGGCCTGGCGGGCCTCGCTGCGCCGGATGGCGTCGTAGAGATCAGGGTGTCCCGGGAAGAACTTGCCGACCAGCCCATGTAGCCAGCCGAACACGACCTGGCCGCCCCGCAGGTAGCTCACTCGCATGACCCGAAACCCCGCGGCCTCGATCGCGGACACCAGCGCCGGCGGGCTGATGTGCACCAGGTGACGAGGCACGTCGAGATGCAGCCACCGGTCCCCGAAGGTGCGGGCCTGCAGGCTCGCCGCATTGGGCACGGCGACCACGAGCACCGCGCCGGGGGTGGCTAGCGTCGCCGCGTGCCGCAACGCGCGGACAGGCTCGCGCAGGTGCTCAAGCGAGTGCCAGAAGATGACCGCGGACCAGCTGCCGTCCATCTCTTCCAGCTCGACGTCGCGTACGTGCGAGTGGTTCGCCGAGGCGTAGGGATCGACGCCGACCGCTTCCCTGCCGTGCCGGACGAAGGCCCGGACGAGCGTCCCGTCACCGGCGCCGACGTCGAGGACGGGCCCGCGCGGCAGCACCCGGTGCAGCCGGCCGGCGAGAGCCGAGCGGCTGCGGCGCAGCAGCTTGTCTCCGAGGCCGGAGAAACGGCCGCTCGCGGGCCGGTACCAGTCCGCGTAGGCCTCGCCAAGCTGCGCGTCGCTCGGCCACGGCGAGGTCGTGGCGACGCCGCACCGCGCACACCTGGTCCGGCCCGCAAGACGGTCGTCCCCGTCGTCAAACTGGTGCTCACACCACGCGCAGCGGCTAGCCGGCGGGGCCGGGGTACGGGAGTGCGCCAAGGTTGCACTTGGCTCCGACAATTGATCATCCTTCCGGCCAGCGATGAGGCGCTCGTGACTGCTAGGGCTTAGACAACACCACGATGATGAGACCGGACACGACCAGGAGCGAGCCCGCCCAGGTCAGCAGGGTGGCACGTTCATGAAGCAGGATGATGCTCGCGGTCAGGATGACAAGGTACCCGAGGGCGTTGAACGGGTAGGCGACGCTCAATGGCACCCTGGCCAGGGTAGCCAGCCACGCCACCGCCGAGATCCCGAAGACCACCAGCCCGAGCAGTACCCACGACGTGGTGATCGCGTGAATTACCAGCGATCCGCCGGAGTCGTGCGCCCGCTCCGTCGCGATCTGCATGCCGTGCTTGAGCATGACCTGACCGGTAGCCGCCGCGAGGACGGAGAACAGCACAAGCCCGATGCTCGCTATGTTCAAGCGCTGTCTCCTTTCGGTCCGGGGTGGCCTATCCAGGTTCAATGACTTCGCCATTAGTTGTTTCCTCATGCCGGGTCGGGCTGAGCACCGCCGCTTCAGGCTACGCCGGAGCGCCCGCCGCGCGGCGCGGCCGGGCCGCTACTCGCTGACCCTGGCCTTGTCTTCGGCGGTGACCTGCTGCTGAGCCGTGACCGGCTCTGCAGCTGGGGCCTGGCCGTCGACCCGCGCCGGCCGGCCGAGCACATCCGCGGGGTCGAAGTCGAGATAGGGGCAGCGGCTCACGCCGTGCGCATGCATCCAGTAGTCCGCGCTCGTCCGCAGCACGCCGAAGCCGTAGCGGATGCTGCGCCGCAGGTTGATCGACGACGCGTCCGCCTGGTAACGGGTGGGGCAGGATACCTCGCCGATCCGGGCGCCCGCGGCGACCGCCTGGGCGATGATCTGGTTGTCGAAGATGAAGTCGTCGGAATTGCGTTCGACCGGCAGGCCGGCCAGCAGCTCGCTGCTGAAGGCCCGCAGGCCGGTGTGGTACTCGGACAGCTTCTGGCTGAGCGCGACGTTCTCGACGAAAGTGAGGAGCCGGTTCGCGACGTACTTGTAGCGCGGCATGCCGCGGGCGACCGTGTCCTGCGCCAGGATGCGCGAGCCGAGCACCATGTCGTACTCGCCGTACGCGATCATCGCCGCTATCGCCGGCACGAGCAGCGGGGAGTACTGGTAATCCGGGTGCACCATGACGATGATGTCCACGCCGAGCTCAAGCGCCTGCCGGTAACACGTCTTCTGGTTGCCCCCGTAGCCGCGGTTGACCTCGTGGCTGATCGGGTCCAGGCCGAGTTCGCGGCCGAGCGGGACCGTCCGGTCGGTGCTTGCATCATCGACGAGCACTAGTTCGTCAATGATCTCCCGATCGAGCTCCGCCACTGTGCGCGCTAGCGTCGCCTCAGCGTTGTATGCAGGAAGAATAACGGCTACGCGCCGAGAGTTCATCACCCCGGCAGTATACGGACTGCGAAGCCGGTAACATCGCAGAATGCGACAAAGCGCCCGACCCAATTGACAGAAGTCCTTAACGCCGGACCGGAACGGAGCAGCCGACTGCCAAGGGCACAGCCTGGCCGGCCGGATCAGCCGGCACCACCGGACAGCGTCCCGGTCACGGGGGACTCCTGCGGGGACGATCGTGGTGAGGACCGCTGGCCGGCGGGAAGGCGGCGGTTCCGGCGGCGCGGTGCCCACGAGGCTGAGCTGCGGAACTTGTTGCGCACCATCTCGGGTGATCTCGGTGAACGCGGCCGGGTCGCGGGCGCTGCCGGGCAGTACCCGCACCGGTCAGGCACGAGATTCTCACTCGGAGTCCCCCGTAACTTCCGGCTAATTCGCATGCGCCTGCCGCGAGATGATGCAATGACGGTCATGTCTTCCCCCGGGGGATCATCCTCTGACGTCCATGCAGAAAGCGCGGCGGCTGACAGCACGCTGGGCGCGGCTGACCCGGCGGCACGCCGCGACCGGCACTCGCTTCGCCGCTGGCCGCGAAGCCGCTGGCTCGCGGTCGCCGCATGGGGGCTGGGCCTGGTCGTCGCCTTCGCCGCCAACCTGCGGCTTTCCGAGACCAACGCCACGAACTCCGATGGCGCGTCCCAGGCACTGCAGGCCTGGGACATGCTGCATGGCAACCTGCTACTGCATGGCTGGATAGCCGGCGACGTCACCTACTACACCACCGAAGTACCCGAGTACATGCTGGTCGAGCTGGTGCACGGGCTCAACGCGGATGCGGTGCACATAGCCGCGGCCCTGACGTACACGCTCGCGATGCTGCTCGTGGCCCTGCTCGCCATAGGCAAGACCACCGGGCGCGAGGCAGTGGCACGGGCCGTCATAGCGGCGGGGATAATGATCGCCCCGCAACTTGACGCCGGAACGTACGCCCTGCTCAATTCGCCTGACCACTTGGGCACGTCGGTTCCCGTGCTGCTGGCCTGGCTGATCATCGACCGCGCCCGCCCGCGCTGGTACGTGCCGGTCGTCGTCGGGCTCATCCTCGCCTGGGCCCAGATCGCGGACGTGCTGGTGCTCTATGTGGCGGTGGTGCCGCTGGCCCTCGTGTGCGCGTTCCGCGCCCTGCGAGCCAAGGTCGGGCAGCGGCAGCGGCAGCCGCTGGCGTCGCAGCGCTACGAGATCGCGCTGGCCGTCGCTGCCGTCGTCGCCGGGGTGGCGGGCCTGGCGGCCCCGCACGTCCTCCAGGCCATCGGCGGGGAGACCCAGGCCCAGCTCGTCACGCAGCTGTCCCCGCTCAACGTCATCTTCTGGCATAACCTGCGCGTCACCGGCATCTGCCTGCTGGTCCTGGCCGGCGCGAACTTCATCGGCGTGCACCAGGCCGTCCGGAGCGGTTTCGAGATACTGCACCTCGCGGGGGCCACGCTGGGTGCGTGCGCGATCGCCGTCGCGGCATGGCGGTTCCCCCGGGACCGGGACCTGGTTTCGCAGCTGCTCCTGGCCGGCATCGTGATCAACCTGGTGGCCTTCGCGGTGGGCACGCACGCCGTGGAGGTCACGTACACCCGGGAGATCACCCCGGTTCTCCCCTTCGCCGCGGCCCTTGCCGGACGCGTGCTGGCCAGGCGCCTGCTGGCCATGCGGCTCGCGCCGGTGCTCATCGTGGTGCTGTGCGGCTACCTCGCCGGGCTGGTGTTCGCGATCCGCCAGCCGGTGGTTCCCGCGCAGAACGCGCGGCTTACCTCCTGGCTGGAGACGCACCATCTGCGTTACGGCCTGTCCGGCTACTGGGCCGCCAACGCTGTGACGCTTACCAGCGGGGAGCGGGTCAAGGTCAGGTCGCTCGACCATGTCGGCGCGACACTCCGTGCCACCAGGCAGCTGGTGAAGACGGAATGGTATGACCCGAGCCGCGAATCGGCGAACTTCGTCGTGGTCTATCGCGGATACTCCGGCACCCAGCCGTTCACCGGCTTCACCGGCGTGGTCGGCTTTCCCGACGCCAAAGAAGTCATCGCGACCTTCGGCACGCCGGCCCGGACCTACCGCTACGGCCAGTACACCATCTTCGTCTGGGACAAGAACCTGCTCACCGTCCTGCCGGGGCCCTGAGCCGCGCCCGCCAGGACACGACCAGGCCGCCGTCGAACGTGAATATGGCCTCCACGCACGTGAAGGCCCCAAAGTGGGCCGAACGTACCAGCATGCGAACCGCGAAGTCCTGATCGAAGGTGACCTGCTCCCGGTACGTCCGGGACTCGCGGGATGCCACCTGTGGTCCGCCCCCGCACGCCGCCTCGCGTCGGGGCGACCACGGGGGCGCATACGTCAGTAGGTCAGCGCGGCCGGGGCGAGACGGGCCGACACGTCACCAACCAGGCCGGGCTGGCGGGGATCCAGCGAGCGGACCGGGGTGCCGGGCCGCAAGTCAATCTCCGAGAGCTCGGCCCAGATGAGTGACGGGCTCGTATGGGACCAGAAGTAGTAGGTCAGGTTGGTGAGGTCGATGACCGAGGTCCACCAGGTCGGGTACACGCCGGAGTCTTCATAGGGCGCGCCGGGCGGGCACGAGACAGTGCCAGCGATGTTGACCACCCCGGCTATGGCCTCCGCGAGGTTTCCGGGCTCGGGGAGATAGTGCAGGAAATAGGCGGCGCGCACGAAGCGGTCGGTGGACTCGATCCCGCCGGGCAGCTGCCGGTCGCCGCCGAAGGGGCGGTAATGGCGCAGGTGCTCCAGCTGCTGGTCGAAGGCCGGATCGTTCGCCACCACCTGGTACTGGGAGCCGTGGTGCACGCGGAGTTTCCCGTCGACCGGCTCCACGATCGCGGAGTCGCCGCTGGCGTCTTCCAGGGCGAGATGGACGCCGAGATCCTGGCCCCGGGCCGGAGCCGACACTACGGGCAGGTCATGCAGCGCCGCGACCGCCTCGTCCACCGTCGCGCAGTGGTCCAGGACCCACTGCGCCCACAGCAGGTTCGAGACAGCGCCCGGGCTGCCCGGCGCCGCGAAGCCGGCGGCGCCCAGGTAGAGCAGGTGCGCGGCCAGGCCCGCGCTGTTCACGGCGTCGGTCGTGCCGGCGTCCCACATGCTCAGCCCCACGACGCCGAATCGTGACTCCCAGGCCGTATCACCCGCCGTCCTTCGGGTGCCCTCGGGCACGGCCCACAGCACCGGATCGTCGCTGACCTGCCAGTCCATGGTGCGTGATGTGACCTTGGCCGTGCTGTTGTCCGACCAGAACACCCGTGTGCACATATCTCGCCCTCCGTAGTGGGTCAATTACTTTAAGTATCACCGGGGGAGGCAGCAAGGCTGAGCGGGGTGCCGTGCTGCGGGCTGGGCGGAGGCTGGCTCCGCGGATGCGATCGGCTCCTATCAGCCCCAACGCGTCGGGTTCCGCCTGTTACGGCAGGGGCGGTACACCAATCGACGCGCGATGAGCCGCGCCGGCCGGGCAGCCGCGACCTGCTTCCGCGCCCTGGGTAGCCTCCGGCCTGCCTGGTGCACGGTCGTCAGGTAGCGATTTCTCATCGCGTGTCGTGGGTGATGCGCCCGTCCATCATGGTCAGCTTCACCGGTACCGAGTGGATCTCTTCGGGTGCTACGCCGAACAGGTTCTCGGCGAGCACGGTCAGGTCGGCGTGCTTGCCGGCCTCAAGCCATCTCGGCAGGAAGCGGAGTGCCGAGGGTGTCCCGCGTTTCGTAGATCGTAAGGTCTGCTGGAAGTTGACTATGGGATCTGGCGTCCAAGGAAACGGGAAGCGCTGCCGATAGCTGATGGTCACGTCGCCGTTGCCGGCATGAGGCTCATTGAAGAAGATCTCGGGGTCAACGAAGATGCCGTCGATTGACCTGGCGGACCGCGGGAAGGCCGAGCCGCCGCCGCCGGCGCCCCTGGCCGCACCGCCACCGCCGAAGTAGCCGCTGCCGTCGCCCCCGCCTGCGCCTATGACGCAGACGCCGCCGTTGCTGTTGCCGCCCTTGAGCTGCGTGCCGCTGGTCGCCGCGCTGGTACAGCCAAGGGCGCCGCCCCCGGCCCCGCCCGCGGACAGGGTCCCGCCATGACCGCGGTGGCCAGACTCCGGCCTGCCGGAACGGCCTTCGGGGATGGTGCCGCCGCCGCCGCCACCGCCGTCGGCCCTGCCGCCGAGGTTCTCGGCGCCACCACCGCCGCCGCCGCCGGCGACGACCAGCAGGTTCTTGACCGAATACGGCGAAATCGCGATGGTGGTGGCGCCGCCGCCGCCACCGGAATTACCGTCGGTGTCATCGGCGCCGCTCCCGCCGCCGCCGCCGACGTCCTTGCCGCCAGCACGGCCGCCGCCGGCGCCGCCCGGGAAGACGCTCAGAATGGTGCCGGGCGGGATGCGCCTCAGCGTCGCCACGTAATGGCCGCCTGTTCCCCCGGATCCGCCGCCGCGCGGGTCGGTGCTCCTGGCCCTGGCCCCGGAACCGCCATCCGCGACGACAAACAGGTCAGTGACCCCGGCCGGAATCGCTCAGTCGGTTGCCGCACCCGTATAGGAGAAAGTGCAGCTGGTTCTGTCGCCGTCGGATGAGCACGACGGGCTGGGAAGCGCGGCCGCGGTGCCCGCCCACAATCCAGCGCCCGGCAGCGCCACTCCAGACTCCAGGGCAGCGCTCAGCGCGATAGCCCGCGGCCGGCCTAAACCGCGATGGACTGGCCTTGGCATGGTAAGCCTTCTCTCTGCGCTGAGCTCGAGCTGCTTGCAGCCTCGGGACCGCCCGGCTCCGAATCGACGTCTCGGTGACTGAGAGTAGCATCTAGCTGCACTAAGTGACCAAGCCTTGATTACCGCGCCTGCATAGCGATCAGCGACGAGAGTTCACCGGCTGGGCCAGTTCAAGCGGCGGCGCGCCCACTGCGCGGATGCGCGGGCACTCGGGCTCCGGCACCGCGCGATCGCGCGCCGGGCGCAGCACGAACGGCTCGTCGGTCCGCTCCCGTACTCGGCACACGAGCACCGGGCGTGGCGGGGACGACAGCAAGTCCTAACGGGGCTCCGCCCCAGCCCGACGAGCCATGCCGGGTGGCTGGGCTTAGTTGACAGGGCTCCGGCCGGCGACAGACGGTGACAGCGTGTGTCCCGTTATTTGCCGCCTGTGGCGGTAGGTGGCCCTAGGGCCGAGTCGTCCGACCGGAGCTTGTCATGACGCTACCGCGCACTGTCGCTGAGGTGCTATCCGATCATGTGGCGTTCGAGGTGGAGTGCATCGACCGGATGTATCTCAACGTGTATGTCCCGCAGCTGCAGTATGCGGGCGGGCTGCTGGGTTACGTGCAGCGGCAGCTGGGCCTGCCGATTGCCTCGACCGCACCGCTGGCCAGGATCACCGACCGCTTCGCCACTTCCGTTCACCGCTTCGCCGGCCGCGAGGGCATCCCGTGGGTGGATTTCGCCCGGGGGCAGCGCAAGGACGATGTGATGCATGAGCACCTGGCTGCTTTCCAGGCGTCGGGCCGGACCGAGGGGGTTCTGCTCATCGGGCGGGCGCAGGAGAAGACGAGCCTGTTCCGCACCGAGAAACGCCGTGACCACGAGGGCAAGTCGTATCCGTGGATCGTGAAGACCACCGGGATGGCCAGCCAGTTTTACTTCTACTGCGTCGACGATGATTTCGGCCCGTTCTTCCTCAAGTTCTGCTCCTACTTCCCTTACAACGCCAAGCTGTGCATCAACGGCAACCACTGGGCACAACGGCAGGCAGCCAGGGCCGGCATCGGGTTCGAGTCGCTGGATAACGGCTTCGCCGCTGTCAGCGACCCCGCCGCGCTGCAGCAGATCTGTGACCAGCTAGGACCGGAGCAGATCGACGCGCTGCTGCGCAAGTGGCTGGCGCGGCTGCCCCACCCGTTCACCCCGGCCGACCGGGACGCCGGCTACCGCTACGACATCTCTATCCTGCAGGCGGAGTTCTCCCTGACCCAGATGCTGGACAAGCCCGTGTCCGGAAGGGTCTTCTTCGAGCAGGTCATCCGTGACAACCTCGGCGCCGGGCGCCCCGACCAGGTCAGCCTGATCTTCGGCCGCCGGCTGATGCGCACCGGTCCCCGCGCCACCCCGGGGCGGTTCCGCACCCGGGTCATCACCAGCGGGGTCACCCCGAGCCTGCACGCGGCCTGCAAGCACGCCACGATCAAGCAGTACCACAAGGAAGGACGAGCCCTCCGGACCGAGACCACCATCAACGACACCCGCGACTTCCAGATCGGCAAACGGCTGACTAACCTGCCCGCCCTGCGGGAGGTCGGCTTCTCCGCCAGCCGGCGCCTGCTGCGCCTCGAACGACTCAGCCACGACCCGATCACCGGAGCCGACCACCTCACCTCAGTCACCGGCCCCGTACTCACCGACGGCGGAACCCGCATCCCCGGCCTCCCCCTCGGCCAGGCCCGCAGCCACGCGCTCCTGGCCGCATTACTGATCTTCCGGCTGCTACCGCGCGGCTTCACCAGCCGCGACCTGCGCGACCTCACCGCCGGGCTCCGCGGCCTGCCCGCCGTCAGCACCGGGCAGATGACCTACGACCTGCGCCGGCTCCGCAGCCACCACCTCATCGAGCGCATCCCTGGCACCCACCGCTACGGGGTCACTGACACCGGCCTGCACACCGCGATGTTCCTCACCCGCCTGCACGACCGCATCCTGCCTGCCGGCCTCGCCGAACTCACCGACACCACCACGCCACCCAGCAGACTGCGCACCGCTGCCACCGCCTACCAGGCCGCCATCGACGACATCATCCGCGACGCCGGCCTCGCCGCATGACCAGCAACCCGACACCCACACCCGAACTTGACTCAATCAAACCGACTTCGTCGGA
>DATCEO010000208.1:0-5407 GCA_036510065.1 Streptosporangiaceae bacterium
GTCGGCGCGGACTGGCCGATCGGCTACGGCGACCTGCGCAGCTACTACCAGGAGATCGAGGAAGAACTCCCCGTCGCGGGGGAGAAGTGGCCGTGGGGTGACCCGCACACCTATCCCTACCGCCCGCACCCAGTCGGCGGCAACGGGGAGCTGTTCCTGCGCGGCGCAGACAAGCTCGGCATCACCGCGAAAGTAGGCCCAGTCGCCATCGTCAACGGCCGCTTCGGTAACCGGCCACACTGCATCTACCGCGGATTCTGCCTGCAGGGCTGCAAGGTCAACGCCAAAGCCTCGCCGCTGATCACCCACATCCCCGACGCCCTCGCCCACGGTGCCGAGGTCCGCCCAGACTGCATGGTCACCCACATCGAGGTCGACGAGCACACCGGCCGGGCCACCGGCGTGCACTACGTCCGCGACGGCGTGCCGCGGTTCCAGAAGGCCCGGATGGTCGCGATCGCCGGCTACTCCATCGAGACACCGCGGCTGCTCCTCAATTCCGCCTCCAAGCGCTTCCCAGATGGGTTGTGCAACGACTTCGACCAGGTCGGGCGGTACCTGATGGTGCAGGGCGCACCGCAGACCGCGGGCCGGTTCGACGCCGAGGTGCGGATGTACAAGTCACCGCCGCCCGAGGTCAGCAGCGAGGACTTCTACGAAACCGACCCCGCCAAGCCGTACCAGCGCGGGTTCTCCATCCAGACCGTCTCCCCGCTGCCGATCACCTGGGCCGAACACATCGCCGCCCAGGGTCACTGGGGAGCAGCGCTGCGCGAGTACATGAGCGACTACGTGCACTGGTCCTGCCTCGGGGCGCTGTGCGAGTTCCTGCCCCAGCCCGGCAACCGCGTCACCCTCGCCGAGGAGACCGACCGGCACGGCCTGCCCGTGGCCAACTTCTCCTACTCCCAGTGCGAGAACGACACCAGGCTGATGAAGGCCGCGCAGTCCGTCATGGAAGACATCCTGCACGCCGCGGGAGCCGACGAAGTGATCACCATCGGCCGCTACGCCCACCTCGTCGGGGGCGCCCGGATGGCCGCCGGCGAGCAGCACGGCGTCGTCGACCCCAGCTGCCGCACCTTCGCCGTGCCCAACCTCTACATCACCGACGGCAGTGTCCTGCCTACCCAGGGCAGTGCCAACCCGGCGCTGACCATCATGGCCGTCACTGCCCGGGCCGCAGACCAGCTGACCGGCTGACCGGCCGCACATCCACTGAGACCAGACCTGACCGCGAACCCAAGGAGGCACCACCGATGGCCAAACCGACTGTCGCCGACTACCTGCTCGAGCGACTGCGCGACTGGGGCGTGGACAAGGTCTTCGCCTTCCCGGGCGACGGGATCAACGGGACCCTTGCCGCCTGGGACCGCGCCGGGGACAACCCGATGTTCATCCAGTCCCGGCACGAGGAAATGAGCGCGTTCGAAGCGGTCGGCTACGCGAAGTTCACCGGCCGCTTCGGGGTATGCATGGCCACCTCCGGTCCCGGCGCGATCCACCTGCTCAACGGCCTCTACGACGCCAAGCTGGACCACGTGCCGGTGGTCGCGATCGTCGGGCAGACCAACCGCTCGGCCATGGGCGGCTCCTACCAGCAGGAAGTCGACCTGCTCACCCTGTTCAAGGACGTGGCCAGCGAATACGTGCAGATGGTCACCGTCCCCGAGCAGCTGCCCAACGTGCTGGACCGGGCCATCCGCGTCGCGCTGGCCGAACGCGCGCCGACCGCGGTCATCATCCCCTCCGACGTGCAGGAACTCGAGTACTCCCCACCCACGCACGAGTTCAAGATGGTGCCCTCCAGCATCGGCGTCGACTGGCCCACCCCGTCCCCCGACGACGACGCGCTGGCCCGCGCCGCCGAGGTCATCAACGCCGGCAGCAAGGTCGCAATCCTGGCCGGCTCCGGTGCCCGCGGTGCCCGCGAGCAGGTCATGCAGGTCGCCGACCTACTCGGTGCCGGCGTCGCCAAACCACTGCTGGGCAAGGACGTCCTGTCCGACGACCTGCCCTACGTCACCGGCTCGATCGGGCTGCTGGGAACCCGGCCCAGCTACGAGATGATGATGGACTGCGACACCCTGCTCACCGTCGGCTCCAGCTTCCCCTACACCCAGTTCCTGCCCGCCTTCGGCCAGGCCCGCGCCGTCCAGATCGACATCGACGGCAAGTACATCGGCATGCGCTACCCCTATGAGGTGAATCTGGTCGGCGACGCCGCCGCGACACTGCGCGCCCTCATCCCGCACCTCACACACAAGGACGACCGGGCCTGGCGCGAAACGATCGAGACCAACGTCAAGCGCTGGTGGCAGGTGATGGACGCCGAGGCCATGGTCGAGGCCGACCCGGTCAACCCGATGCGGCTGTTCCACGAACTGTCTTCACGGCTGCCCGAGAACGCGATCGTGACCGCCGACTCCGGCTCCTCGGCCAACTGGTACGCCCGGCAGCTGAAATTCCGCGGCGACATGCGCGGCTCGCTCTCGGGGAACCTGGCCACCATGGGTCCCGGCGTCCCGTACGGGATCGGGGCGAAATTCGGCAACCCCGACCGTCCCGTGATCGTGTTCGCCGGCGACGGCGCGATGCAGATGAACGGCATGGCCGAGCTCATCACCATCAAGCACTACTGGCAGCAATGGGCCGACCCCCGCCTGATCATCGCCGTGCTGCACAACAACGACCTCAACCAGGTCACCTGGGAATTGCGGGCGATGGAAGGCTCCCCGAAGTTCACCAAATCCCAGACACTGCCCGACGTCGACTTCGCCAACTTCGCCGCCAGCCTCGGCCTGCAGGCGATCACCGTCACCAGCCCCGACGAGGTAGGCCCGGCCTGGGACCGGGCGCTTGCCGCGGACCGGCCCACCCTGCTTGACGTGCACACCGACCCGAACGTGCCGCCCATCCCGCCCCACGCCACCTTCGAGCAGATGAAAGACGCCGCCGAGGCGATGCTCAAGGGCGACGAGGACAGGTGGGGCGTGATCAAGGAGGGCGTGAAGACCAAGGTCCAGGAGTTCCTGCCCCACAAGGACAGCTGACCCATGGGCACCGCGAGGGCCACCGACACTAGCGCGCTCGCCCGGCAACTGCGCGCGCACATCCACAGCCAGGTACGCATCGATGCCGGCGCGCGGGCGCTGTATGCCACCGACCGGCGTCGGCCGGCCCACACGCAAAGGACGACTCATGACTGACACTCCGGTGAAGTCCGTGGACGTCATGGTCTACACCGTGCCCACCGACGCCCCGGAAGCCGACGGCACCCTCAGCTGGGATTCCACCACCATGGTGCTGGTCCAGGCGCGCAGCGGCGACACCGTCGGTACCGGCTGGACCTACGGGGCTACCGCCTGCGCCACCGTGATCTGCGACAAGCTGGCCAACATCGTCACCGGGCGGGACGCGATGGACGTCGGCGGCTCGTTCGACACCATGGTCAAGGCTGTCCGCAACGCCGGCCGCCCCGGCGCCGTCGGCTACGCCATCTCCGCTGTTGATGTGGCGCTGTGGGACCTCAAGGCCCGGCTGCTGAACCTGCCGCTGCACCGCCTTCTCGGCGCGGTACGCGAGGAGGTGCCGGTCTATGGCAGCGGCGGGTTCACCAGCTATGACGAGCGGCAACTTCGTGAGCAGCTTGGCCACTGGGCCGGTGAGCAGCGCATCCCCCGGGTAAAGATCAAGATCGGCGAGTCGTGGGGCACCGACCCAGCCCGCGATCTTGACCGTATGCGCCAGGCCCGCATGGTCCTCGGCGAGGACGTGGAACTGTTCGTGGACGCCAACGGCGGTTACGGCCGCAAGCAGGCCATCCGCATCATGCGCGCGGCGGCCGACCTGGACGTGCGCTGGTACGAGGAACCGGTCAGCTCCGATGATCTCGATGGCCTGCGCGAGACCCGCGACGCGGTGCACCCGGACGTCACCGCCGGGGAGTACGGCTATGACCTGTACTACTTCCGGCGGATGTGCGCCGCCGGCGCGGTGGACTGCCTTCAGGCCGACGTCTCACGCTGCGGCGGCATCACCGAGTGGCTACGGGTCGCTGCCGTCGCCGCCTCCTTCGGGTTGGACATCTCCGGGCACTGCGGGCCGCACCTGCATGCCCACGTCGCCGCCGCCACCCCCAACCTGCGGCACCTGGAATGGTTCCACGACCACGTCCGGATCGAATCGATGCTTTTCGACGGCACCCTCGACCCGGCCGGCGGAGTCATCCGCCCCGACCCGTCCACGCCCGGCAACGGGCTCACTCTGCGCACCGCCGACGCCGAGCCCTTCCGTGTCCGCTAGCGCGCGCAGTGCCCGCCTGCCTGAGGTCCGGGCACCGCGTGCACCGTTCCGCGAAGGAACCGTTCAGTCCTGGCGCGGCGGCTAGCGGCGCGCCGGTAGAGCCGCTCGCCACGCACTGGCCACTGCCCGCCGGATCAGCGCGCGGATCCTGGACGTCCACGCCGTAACGGGCAAGCACCTGCGCGCGTTGCCCGTCCGGGCTGCCCGGCTCAGACGTTCCGGGAGCAGGTCCGGGTGTGCTGGACTGTGCGTGCCGAAAACCCGTCCACGTTATGCGACCAGGTGATACTCGTTGATCAGGCCACTGACGCCAGGCCGTCTTCGTACGCTGTGCCGCGCAAGATCGGCAGGCTTGGGTAGCGGTTTCAGTGGCGCGGCACCGTGCAGGGAGCGGTGTGGGCGGTGCTGATCGTGGTGGCCTCGTAGTCGTCCAGGATTCGCCGAAGATGTGCCTGATTCCAGACGAGGAGTCCGGTCCAGAAGCTCGCGTCGGCATCCGCCGGTCCAGCGTTCGGTAATCGCGTTCACGCGGGGCGTCTGGATGTTGCAAAGTATGGTCTGGATGCCGCATCGGCGAGGACGGCGTCGAACAGGGCGGTGAAGTCTGACCCGTGGTCGCGGATCATGAACTTGACTCGGTCAGCGCTGGTCGGCCGATCCTGGCGCGCGCGGACCTGGCCGCCCAGCAGCGGCGGACGATGTCACGGTGCCAGCGCACGACCGTGTCCGGGCTAACCAGCAGCCGCAGTCCTTGGCGGCGCGCTTTGGGTATCACGGCGAGCAGAGCCGCGAGCAAAGCACGGTCTGCCCAGTTCAGCCGCAGGCGACATGGGCGCCGCCGTTGCAGGACGGCGAGCTGATGGCGAAGGATCAGGATCTCCACGGTCTTCTGCGCACCCTCACGCTAGGACAGCCGCAACCACGCTGTGACCCGTGTGATCAGGAGGAACACAACCGCAGGCACATGATCGGTGATCATCTCGACCGGACGGCCCAGAGAGCAACCCCGCTGGTCACAGCCGTGGACGACCTTCTCGGCACGCACAACATGAGGAACCGAGATGGCTTAGTACGGGGCACCGATCTTGCGCCACTTGCGCCC
>DATCEO010000209.1:0-19520 GCA_036510065.1 Streptosporangiaceae bacterium
GAACACGTTGTAGCAGTTGATCCAGACGGTTCCGGCCCGCAGCTTCTTGGCCAGCGCGTGCGCCTTGGAGATGTCCCTGGTCCAGATCCCGGCGCCCAGGCCGTACTCGCTTTCGTTGGCCTCGGCTGTGATCTCATCCAGGTCCGTGAACGGCGCCGCGACCAGGACCGGGCCGAAGATCTCCTCGCGGACGACCTTCATGTCCGGGCGGGTGTTGGTCAGCACGGTGGGCTCGATGAAGTAACCGCGGTCGCCGTACCGGCCGCCGCCCGCGAGGGCGGTGGCGCCGTCGGACCGGCCGGACTCCAGGAATCCGCTGACCCGGCGGAACTGCTCTTCGGAGACCAGCGGGCCCATCTGGGTGCCCGACTCCATTCCGGAGCCCAGCTTGATCGACTTGGCGATTTCCGCGACGCCGTCGACGACCTCCTCATAGCGGCCCTGCTGGACGAACAACCGGGACCCGGCGACGCAGCACTGCCCGTGGTTGAAGAAGATCGCGCCGGCGGCGCCCGCGATCGCGCTGTCGTCGGCATCGTCGAAGACGACGTTGGGGCTCTTGCCGCCGAGCTCCAGGCTCACCTTCTTCAGGTTCCCCGTCGCCGCATTGGCGATCAGCTTGCCTACCTCGGTGGAGCCGGTAAAGGCAATCTTGTCGACGTCGTGGTGTGACGCCAGGGCTGCGCCCGCGGTCTCGCCGAAGCCCGACACTACGTTCACCACTCCGTCAGGGATTCCGGCCTCGGCGATGAGCCCGGCTAGCCGCAGCGCGGTCAGCGGGGTCTGCTCGGCGGGCTTGAGCACCACGGTGTTACCTGTGGCCAGCGCCGGGGCGATCTTCCACGCGGCCATCAGCAGCGGGAAGTTCCAGGGGACGATCTGGCCGACCACGCCGACCGGCTCGCGCAGCGTATAGGAGTGGAAGTTGGCGCCTGGCATGTAGGGCACTGAGATGCTGATCGTGTTGCCCTCGATCTTGGTGGCCCATCCGGCCATGTAGTGGAACATGTCGGCGGACAGCGGCACGTCAGCCGCCCGCGCCACGGCGAAGGGCTTCCCGTTGTCCAGCGACTCGAGCTGGGCAAGCTCGTCCAGGTGCTCCAGGATCAGATCGCCGATCCGCCAGATGATGCGGCCGCGCTCGGACGGGGTCATCCTGCTCCACGGGCCTTCCTCGAATGCTCTGCGCGCAGCTCGCACGGCCCGGTCGATGTCCTCTGCGTCCCCCTCGGCGACCCGGGCGAGGGTCTCGCCTGTCGCAGGGTTGGGGGTCTCGAACATCTTGCCCGACGCCGCATCGGCCCACTGCCCGTTGATGAACAGCTGGCGCGGGGCGCCGATGAACTCTTCGACGCTCCGGTCCAGGGTCACTGTCATGAATGCTCATCTCCCACTGCCGCCGGCGCCGGCAGCCACGCGAAAGCGGCTTGCCTGCAAGCGCCGTGCCGTGCCCCGGCATACGGTCGAGGCACATCTGATAGTGCCCATTGTCCGGCAGGTCGGGCGCCACGACAGCTACCCAACCGGACAGGCCAGTGCGCCCAGGAGGACGGCGTCGTGACTACCCAGTCGCCCTCGGCTGCCCTTGCCGGAATGCCGATGCAACAGACTCTTGACAGCGGCGTAACCTGAGTCTTAGCTGGGCTAACGGGGCAGGAGATCTCATGCCCATTCCACTGGAAAACCTCTCGATGGTCGAGAGCGACTGGCCTGGTGCCGACTGGGACTGCGAAAAGAGCGCCGACCAGCTGGCCGGCCCGCGACGGGGTGAGGCGCCCAGCGCGCCTGGCCCGGCCCGGCTGGTGAAGTTTCATGTTCCGGAGATCGTCTTCGGGCCGGGTGCGCTGGCGGAACTCGGTCACTGCGCGGCTCGGCTCGGTGCGCGTCGGCCGTTCCTCGTCACCGACCCTGGGCTGATCGAGGCGGGCTGGGCGGATGAGGCCGTCGCCTACTTGCGGCAGGTCGGGCTGTGCCCGGCAGTGTGGCATGACGTTACCCCCAATCCCAAGGACCACGAGATCGAAGCCGCCTTCCAGATGTACGCCGAGAGCGGCAGCGATGTGATCATCGGGCTGGGCGGCGGGTCGTGCATCGACGCGGCGAAGGGCGTAGCGATCCTGTCCGGCAACGGCGGCCGGATCCTCGGCTACGAGGGGGTGGACAAGGTCGTACGCCCGATCCCGCCGACCGTGATGGTGCCGTCCACCTCCGGCACGGGCTCGGATGTGTCGCAGTTCGCTGTCGTCACCGACACGGCGGCCCGCATCAAGATCACCATCATCAGCCGGACCCTGGTGCCGGAGATCTCCGTGATCGACCCGCGCCTCCTCACCACCATGCCGGACTGGCTCAACGCCACCACCGGGCTGGATGCGCTGACGCACGCGATCGAGGCGTACGTGTCCCGTGCGCACAACCTGCTGACCGACAGCCACGCGCTGCATGCCGTCGCGCTGATCATCCGCCACCTGCTGCGCGCCCAACTGCGGCCAAACGAGACCATCCCGCGCCTGGCCATGGCCCTGGGGTCGCTGGAGGCGGGCATGGCGTTCACCAATGCCATCCTGGGTGCCACGCACGCGATGAGCCACCAGGTCGGCGGCCTATTGGATGCCCCGCACGGCGTGGTGAACGCCGTGCTGCTGCCCCACGTCATCAGGTTCAACGCCCAGGTCCTGCCAGAGCGCTTCGTCCCGCTGGCCGCGGCCGGCGGCATCCGTACCGAGGGCGTGCCGGCACGCGAGGTTGCGCTGCTCCTCGCCGAACGGGTACGCGAACTGGCCGACGAGGTAGGCGTGCCGAAGGGACTGGCCGCGCTCGGTGTCACCGAGACCATGCTGCCCCAGATGGCCCGGACCACCTTGAAGGACGCCTGCCTGGCCACCAATCCCCGCGAAGCGGACGCGCGGGACATCGAGGCGCTGTTCCGGGCGGCCTTGTGACGGGGCCGCCGGTGACCGAATCAGGCCGCGATGCTCGTCCGGACCGCGATCTGGAGATCCTGACCGGCCTTCGCTCCGGCAAACGCTCGTACTACCCCGAGTACGTTCGCTCCGCCGAGCGATTCGAGCACGCCGTGCAGGAGCTGGACGGCATCTCCCGTGCCCTGGTGCGCACCGCAGCCGGTCCCCGCGCGCTGGTCGAGTGGGTGGTGCGGACGGCGACGGCGCACCTGCAGGCCGACTGGCTCCTGTTCGTCGTGGCCGACGGGGTCCTGCCCGCCGCGCGCCCCCGGTTTCTCGGAGTCACTGACGGGGAGCTAATCGACGACGAGAGCAGGCTGACAGCCGACGTACGCGAACACCTGGCCGTGCTGCGCGGCCGTCCGTGGGAGGTCGAGTCGCCAGCCAGCGGCCAGGGATGGGTGCGGGTGTCGATGACCCTGGATGACGAGCCAGTCGGCGGGATCGCAGCGCGGCCGGGCACCGGGCTGGAGGTGGCCGCCACCGATCGCGCCATCTTGCGGGTGCTGGCCAACCAGGCCGCCGTGGCGCTGCACAACTCATTCCTATTTCACGCAACTACCCAGTTGCGTGGCCGCAGCGAGCAGCTCTACGACGCGACCACACGGCACGCCAGGGACCTGGCCGTCCGCAGCGCCGAGCTGGCCGAGACGCAGCGGCAGCTCGTCGCGGCGACGCAGCGACAGGCGCTGGACGACGAGCGGCACCGCATCGCGCGCGAACTGCACGACAGCGTGACCCAGTCCGTGCTGTCCATCGGCATGACCATCGAGGTGTGCCGGGCCGAGCTGGAGAGCATAGGCGGCCCGGCCAGGAAGATAGCCGAGCGCCTGGTGCCGGCCAAGGACCTCTCGCAGCACGCGGCCGAGCAGTTGCGCGCCGCGATCTACGCGCTGCACCGGGCCGGTGAGGAGTCGGCAGGTCCGCTGCCCGTCATGCTGCAGCGGCTGTGCACGGTGCACCGGCCCGCCAACCTGCACGTGAAGGTGATGCTGGAAGGACACCCAGTCCCGCTGCCCCCCGAAATCGAGCAGTCGATGCTGCGGTGGACCGGGGAGGCATTGTTCAACGCGGCGGCGCACGGCGAAGCCACACGCGCACTGGTCCGGCTGCGTTACAAGGCCGACGCGGTGGCCCTCAGCGTCTCCGACAACGGGACCGGTGACCCGGCGCAGCTGCGTCGCGCCCTGCGGCTGTCGTGCGCAGGAGACCTGTCCGGACGACACCGCGGACTGGCGAACATGCTGGCCATGGCGGAGGAACTGGGCGGCACATTGTCCATCCGCCGCTCTCGGTCGGGCGGCGTCCTTCTCCGCATGGACACCCCCCTGCCCCTGCTCGGACTCAGCGAGGCCGATAGCCGGCCGCTGGCTGAGGGTTGCGGTGGCGATGCGTGAGGCACAGCCGGGGCGGGCAGAGCCGGCTGACGAGGTCCCGGTCAGGATCGTGCTCGTCGACGATCACGCGATCCTCAGGCAGGGCCTGCGCTCGCTGCTGGAACGCGAGCACGACCTGCAGGTCGTGGGCGAGGCCAGTTCTGCCGGCGAGGCGCTGGCCGTCGTCGAGCGGACCCGCCCGGCGATCGTGCTGCTCGACATGAAGCTGTCCCCCGCATCGGACAACGACGGGCTGGGCGTGTGCGCTCGGCTGACCAAGCGATATCCTGGGCTCAGCGTGCTGGTGTTCTCCACTTTCGTGGACGACGCGCTGGTGGTCGGCGCCATTCAGCACGGGGCGTGTGGCTTCGTGGTCAAGGACGTCGACACCATGGAGCTGGTGCGCTCAATCCGCCTGGTCGCCCGGAAGGGGAGCGCGTTCGACTCTCGCTCGGCCGCGGCCATGGCGCGGTCGATCCACGCCCCGGCACGCTCACCGCTGACCGACCGCGAGCTGAACGTGCTGCGGCTGGTCGCAAACGGCCTGAGCAACCGGGGCATCGGCGCGTACCTGCACCTGTCGGAGACCACGGTGAAATTCCACGTCCGCAACATCATGCGCAAGCTCGACGCGACCAGCCGCGCCGAGGCGGTCTACAAGGCCACCAAGAACGGCCTGGACCTGACGTCCAGCTGAGACCTAGCCGGCGGTCAGCACCAGCCAGCCGCCGTGGTGCTCGTGCACCGAGCAGCGGTGGCCGGTGCTGCCGCCCAGATCACCGAGCTGGCGCAGATCAAAGGTACGGATGTGGCCGTAGGCGGCGACGGGTTCCTCCTCGACCGGCACGGCGACCACTACCTGATGGCGGGCGACGCGGAGCGCCTCGCCGATCACGGCCCTGCCATGGTCGGGGCTGACGTGTTCCAGAAGGTGGACGACGCTGACCGTGTCGGCCCAGTCATCGGGCACCGGGATCCGCGCCGCATCGCACACCAGGGTGCTCACTTGCAGCCCGCGCGCGGCGGCCACGGCCTTCAGCAAGTACATGGTGCCGTCGGACAGGTCGGAGGCGGTCACCGTGTTGGCCGGCCGCTCGGCCAGCAGCAGCGGGAGGAAGCCCAGACAGGAGCCGACGTCGAGCACCTGGCCGGCCGGAATGAGCTGCAGCGCGTGCGCATACACGGGGGCGAACTCGCTGATCGTCGTGCGCCCGTGGCCGTTCGCCGCGGTCGGCGTACGCCAGCACTGGCGGATCCGGGCCAGGCTATTGCCATAGAACGTGCACCAGGCCAGCATCGGGTCATCAATGCAAGACCGCACGACGCCGGTGAATACCCGCTCGAAGATCTCCGCGCCCGCCAGCCAGCCCGGCGCGAACAGCTCGTCGGCCAGCAGCCCGGCCACGTCGTTGTCGAGCTCGTCGGGGCGCAGCCAGTGGCTCACCTTGATCCGGCGGCCGCGTTCGGTCAGGCAGAAATGGTCGGTGCGGACCACCGGACCAGCGTCCTCGGGGCCGCCGCCAGGCGGCTCGGCGCGGACCACGCTGACAAGATGGTCCTCGTAGCGGCCCGGCGGGCACGGCGCGAGCGGGTCAATGATCTGCGGGAGCGACCGGATCAGGTTCGGCTCGCTCATCGCCCGGTCGCCTCCGCCGATATCAGCTGGGCTGCGCGCTGCAGCCCGGTGAGATCGGCGACCACCTGGACGCGGTCGCAGAACTCCGCGTAGCGCGGCAGGTCGCACGCCCCGATCCCCCAGGAGTACCGGGATTCCGGGGTCAGCCAGATCGTCTCGCGGACCCTGCGGGTGATCTCCCGGAAGGTGTCCAACTGGGCGTCGTTGCCGTTGCCGCGCCCGTCCCCGAGCACGATGAGCGTGGTGCGGCGATCCAGCGCGGCGGAGTGCTCCGACAGCAGCTGGGTGAAGGTCGCGCCGTAGTCGGAGCTGGCGTCCACGTCGAGCAGCCCGCCCGCGGGCAGCCCGTCGAACACCAGCCCGAGCGCCCGTTCCAGCGGGTGCTCGGCGAACAGCTCCGTGATCTCGACCGGCGCGTCGACGAACGCGAACGAGCGAGCCTGCGTGAACAGCGACTGCATGCCGTACACCAGGTGCAGCGTGAACCGCGCGGTCGCGCGCACCGACAACGACACGTCGGTCAGCAGCAACAGCCGGGGCTTGTCCGCGGTACGGCTGGTGGTGACCGGCTGGAACGGTACGCCCTCGTAGCGCATGTTCTTGCGCATGGTGCGGCCCGGGTTGACCCGGCCGCGGGGCGTGTTGCGCTGACGGCTGGTCCGGGCGCCGTGCAGCTGGCGCGCCAGCCGCCGCAGCGCCTCCTCCAGCTGGGCTCGCTCCTGCTCGTCGACGGAGTCGATCCGCCCGCGCTCGGCGATCCGCGACTCCACGGCCGCGCCGGCGAGCTTGTCCAGGTAGCGTCGCAGCAGCTCGGGCAGATCCGCGATGACGCCGGCCAGCTGCCGGCGCAGCATCGCCAGGGCCTGCTCGTCGATATCCTCGTCGGCTGCCTGCAGCCAGCCGAGCAGCACCTCCTGCTGCGCCACCGTCAGCGCGGTATCGACGCGGTGCCCGGTCGCGGGGGCGAGCTGGCCCGGCAGGCCAGGGTTGTGCAGCCAGTCGGTCTCCAGCTGCACGGACGCCCCTGCGTCGCGCGCGCCGTCGGCGCCGCCGGAGGACAGCACGATCTCGTCCGTCACCGACGCCAGGTCGATCTTGTTGGCTTCCTGGTGCAGGTTGTACTGCTGGGCGAGGTCCTCCTGGCGGAAGTAGTCCCTGATGTCGGCCGGCTTGCCGTGACTGTGCCCCTGCTGCGGGAGCTCCGATGGCTCTTCGGAGACCGTGAACGACTCCAGCTCGCCAGTGTCGGCAAGGTCGTCGTGCTCATGACTGTGACCGTGCTTGTCGAGCGGGCCGGTTACCGGGCGGAGGGAAAAGAACAGCGTGAACAGCTCGTCGAACAGCTCGTCGTCGCGCCGGTCCTTGATCAGGGTCACGCGCAGCGCCGCCCGCAGCGTCTGCCGGTCAGCGACCACGCCCGGCTGGGCGGCGGCCAGCATGGCGTCGGCAGCCTCGGCGACCGACACGCGCGCGCCGAACAGACGCAGCAAGCGAACGAACCGATGCAGGGCGCCTTCCACGTACCGCTCCGCTCAGCCGGGCCGTCGCCGGGTCAACGCCGCGAACGACCGGCTGCCCTGGCCCGCACCGGGCGCCGCGCGGCGGCTCGGGCCGGGGCCCGGCGCGCCGTAGTAGCCCTCATCGTGGCGCCCCGGCAGGTCCTTGGCCTCCCGGACGGTCCGGCCGTCGGCCACGTCATCCTCGCCACGCCCGTGGTCGTCGCCGTGCCCGTGGTCGTGGTCGTCGCCGTGCCCGTGGTCGTTGCCGTGCCCGTGCTCGTGCCCGTGACTCGCGGCGGGCAGCTCGCGGTTCGGGTCGACCAGGCGGGGCAGCACCTCGACAGCGCGCTGCAGGTCCCGCTCGTACTTCAGCACGATGTTGGCGGTGTCGGCGAGCACGCCCGCGTCGAGCTCGTCGACGCCGAGGACGGTCAGGGTGCGCGCCCAGTCGATCGTTTCTGAGATGCTGGGACTCTTGCGCAGCGGCAGCTCCCGCAGTCCGCGCACCACCTGCACCAGCTGCCGGGCGGCCGCCTCGGGCAGCCCGGTCTTTTTGGACCGCACGATCTCCAGCTCCCGTTCCGCGTCCGGGTAGTCGAGGAACAAGTGCAGGCAACGGCGTTTCAGCGCGGCTGAGAGGTCACGAGTGTTGTTCGAGGTGAGCACCACATACGGTGGCGTCTTCGCCGTGTAGGTGCCGATTTCCGGAACGGAAACCTGATACTCGCCGAGGCATTCCAGGAACACCGCCTCCAGGGCCTCGTCGGCACGGTCTACTTCGTCGATCAGCAGGACGGCCGGCTGATCGCCGCGGATGGCGTCTAGCAGGGGGCGGGCGACCAGGAAGTGGTCGGAGAAGAACACGCTGTCGTGGGCCTCGATCCGGGCGACCGCTGCGGGAATGTCCGGGGTGTCGGCGATGATGTCGTTGATCTTCTCGCGCAGCATCTGGGTGTACAGCAGCTGCTTGCCGTAATCCCATTCATAAAGCGCCCGGGTCTCGTCCTGTCCCTCGTAGCACTGCAGCCGGAGCAGCCTGCGCCCGGTCACCGTCGCCAGCGTCTTGGCGAGCTCGGTCTTGCCGACTCCGGCCGGCCCTTCAAGCAGGACCGGCTTGTTCAGCCGTGACACCAGGTAGACCGTGGTGGCCAGGCGCCGGTCGGTGATGTACCCGGCCGCGGCGAACCGGCTGACGACGTCGTCGATCGACAGAAACGGGCTGTGCTCATCTGCCGACTGGGGCACGTGTCCTCCGGTTCGTCCGGGCCCGGGGGTAGGGACCGCCTCGGCGGTCAGCTCAGCAGGTCGTCCAGGTCACCGTTCATGCAGTGCTCGACCACCGGGCGGACCGTCTCGAAGGTGCACTCCTTGGCGTTTCCCGGGGTGCAGGCGTCGCCGAGCACGTGGTTGGTGATCCGGTCGACGTCGGCGGCATCGCCGGTGACCGTCTTGGCATTCTCGTAGAACTTCGTCGGCCCCTTGCCCAGCCGGTTCTTGGAGTAGCTGTCCTGGGTGACGTCGGTGAACTTCTCCGGGAGGCCCACGTCCCGCAGCAGCCGGATGGCCGCGGCCAGCGCCGCCTCGGCGGCCTGCACGGCCGTCATGCCGTGCGTATCCACGCCCATCCGGTCGGCGATATCGGCGAACCGCTGGTAGGCCACCGGCATGTTGAATGCCCATACCCGCGGCAGCGCGATCGCGTTGTTCAGCCCGTGGTGGAGGTCGTAGAAGGCGCTGACTGCATGCGAGATAGAGTGGATGATCCCCAGTCCGCCGGAGTTGAACGCCTGCGCGGCGATGTACTGCGCGTACATCATGCCCTCACGGCCGGGCAGGTCCTGGCCGTTCCACACCGCCGCGCGCAGGCTCTCCGCGGTTAGCTGGATGGCGTGCAGCGCGTTGCCCAGCGACGGCTGGAAGTTCAGCCGGGACACGTACGGCTCGGAGGCGTGCGCGAGCACGTCGAAGCCGCACTGGGCCGTGTAATCAAGCGGGCAGTCGTAGTACAGCACCGGGTCGTCGATGGCCAGGCTGGTCACGCAGGCGTCGTCGAACGCGACGTACTTGTGCGGCTTGTCAGGGTCCGTGGTGGTGTCGGTGATGACATACGCCCAGGAGGTCTCCGAGCCGGTGCCCGCCGTCGTGGAGACGGCGATATGCGGCGGGTTCTTCGGGTTCTCCGACTTGTTGAAGCCCTCGAACTCGTTGACGCTGCGGCCATCGTGCGCCACCGAAATCCGGGCGCCCTTGCACGCGTCGTGCGCGGAACCGCCGCCGATCGAGACGAACGAGTCGCACTTGTTCTGCTGATACATCGCCACGGCGTCCATCACGTTGTAGTCCTTGGGGTTGGACTCAACCTTGTCGTAGACCACGACCTCCAGGCCGTGATACTTCAGCGACTCGGCGATCTTGTGGACGGTGTCGCTGCCCCGCAGGCCGGTGGTCATCACCAAAATCTTCTTGAAGCCCAGCTTCTTGGCTTCCGGCCCGATCATCTCGTGTCCGCCCGGGCCCATCAGCGCCCGGGGAAACGGGTGGAACTCCTTGATCGGGAAGGGCTTGAGCAATTCATCAACCTGCATGGCGCACGGGCTCCTCTCCGTATTTGTCGTGCGCCCGCGCACCGTCTGGTGAAGACCGCGTCAGCCGGCCGTGCCCGATTAGCGGGAGCACCGTTGCGGCGAGGCTAAGCAGCGCAGCTACGATGCGGAACCCCGCGCGCCCCGATTCCGCCCGACAGCGACCGCATTGGGCCCGGACGGGCAGGACCGCACCTGCCCGATCGGACGGGCCGGGGCACGTACCTGGCCAACTGGACGGGGCGATGAGGGCCAGAAGCATGGTGACGGGGCTCGCGCCGCCCCATACGGTCACGGACATCAGGCGCCGCCCGCCATAGGAGGATTCCGACGCAGCAGGATATTCGCGCCGCCGCATCGGAGGGCGGCGCGTCATCGCGCCAACACCGACCGCGCCAACACCGATCGCACCTACGACGAGAGGACAGCCATGACCGCGCCTGATGCAACCGCAGCTGACTCTGCGCAGCCGACGGCCCACCCGGCGGAAGCCGCGCCGGCCGAGGCGGCCCTGGCAGGGCCGCTGGCCGGCGACCCGTCCGTGATCGGGCTGCCCAGCTTCATCGTGGGGTCGATAGCGCTCGGCCTGGTGCTCGTCGGCATGGTCCCGGCCACAGCGGTGGGCGCCTCGCTGCCCATCATCCTGGCGGCCACCGCGGTCGGCCAGTTCGTCGCCGCGGTCTGGAGCGCTTCGCTCGGCCAGAATGCGGTAGCGGCCGTGTTCGCGATCTTCGCCGGGTTCTGGCTCAGCTACGCGGTGCTCGTACTCGGCCTCACGCATAACTGGTTCGGCGTCACGGCGACCGCGGTGACCTCCACCCAGGAGCTGTTCCTGACCTCCTGGCTGATCACTGTCGTCATGCTCACGCTGGCGACGCTGCGGCTGCCGCTGGCGTTCACGCTGGTGTTCGCGCTCGTCGACGTGGCGCTGCTGCTCGTGCTGCTGGGCACCGCCAACGCAAACGCCACCCTGGCCAAGGCCGGCGGCTACGCCGTGCTGCTGTTCGCCGCGGTCGGGGTGTACCTCTTCTTCAGCGCGCTGTCGGTCGCAACCGCCGGCAAGCCGCTCCCGCTGGGCAAGCCGGTACTGCGCTCATCGCTGGGCTGACCAGGAGGACGCGCCCCCCCGGCGCCTACCGGGGCGGCCGGCTTGAGTTGCGCGGCGGAACTGAACAGCGACATTCCGATCCGGAACCGGGGCCCGCAGCCACCCCGGCGGACACGGTCCCATGTGCCCCGGTACCTGCCCAACAGGACGGGGCGATGACGGCTGGAAGCATGGTGACATCGCCCGCGCCGCCCCATACCGTCGCCTACATCAGGCAATCCCAGGCGAGCGGTCACCCAGGTTCCGTCGCGGCCCACCACAGGAGGACTGACATGCAGCAGGACACCCGCGCCGACTCCGCGCTGGCCGACCCGCAGCCGAGCAGCACCGACATCTGCGACGATCTCCAGGACCTCGGCAAGGACCCAGGGATCACCGAGGAGCTGCTGGTCGAGGAAATCTCGATCGACGGAATGTGCGGCGTCTACTAGGAGCGGAGCCATCGCGATGACCGCACCATTCGAACCGGGCCGCGGCTACCAGCTCAACCCGGATGTCGCACTGCGCCCCGAGCCATTCGGGGCGCTTGCCTACCATTTCGGCACCCGGCGGCTGTCGTTCCTGAAGGCGCCGGATCTCGTCGAGCTCGTGCGCGGGCTCAGCGCCCACCGCAGCGTGTCCGATGCCCTGGCCACCATGCCCGACGGCCGACGCGACGCCTACCTGCGGGCGCTGGCTGCACTGGCCGCGGCCGACATGATCGTCCCCCAGCCAAGCCGAAGCGAAATGCCGTGATGACGACCAACTGCGAGCCTGCGCCAAGCGAGCGCGTACCGGCCCTGGTGGAGCAGTTCAAGGGCGGCCTCGCCGCGCCGATCTGCCTGACCTGGGAGTGGACCTACGCCTGCAACCTGTCGTGCGTGCACTGCCTGTCATCCTCGGGTCGGCGCGACCCAGCCGAGCTGACCACCGCCGAGATGAGGTCGGTGATTGACGAGCTCCGGGCCATGCAGGTGTTCTACGTCAACGTCGGCGGTGGCGAGCCGACCGTCCGTCCGGACTTCTGGGAGCTTCTGGATTACGCGGTGACCAGCCAGGTCGGCGTGAAGTTCTCCACCAACGGGCTGCGGCTCGACGCTGAGCGCGCGCAGCGCCTGGCCGCCACGGACTACGTGGACGTGCAGGTCTCGCTGGACGGCGCGAGCAGAGAGGTCAATGACGCGGTTCGCGGGCACGGCTCCTATGACATGGCGCTGCGCGCGATGGAGAACCTGGCCGAGGCGGGCTTCCGGGACTTCAAGATCTCGGTGGTGATGACCCGGCACAACGTGCCCCAGCTGGACGAGTTCGCGGCGATCGCCGACCGATTCGGCGCCCAGCTGCGGATCACCCGACTGCGTCCATCCGGCCGCGGCGCTGACGCGTGGCACGAGCTGCACCCGACGGACCAGCAGCAGCGAGAGATCTACTCGTGGCTGGTCGACCGCGGCGACCGGGTGCTGACCGGTGATTCCTTCTTCCACCTCAACGCGCTGGGCGCCACCCCGCTGCCAGGACTGAACCTCTGCGGCGCCGGCCGGGTAGTCTGCCTGATCGACCCGGTCGGCGATGTCTACGCCTGCCCGTTCGCGATCCACGATGCGTTCAGGGCCGGCACCGTCCGCTCACCTGGCGGCTTCGCCGAGGTGTGGCGCTCCGCGCCGCTGTTCGCCGACTTGCGCACCGACACCTCGGGCGGAGCGTGCCGCTCCTGCTCGGCTTTCAGCTCGTGCCAGGGCGGCTGCATGGCAGCGAAATTCTTCACCGGCCTGCCGCTGGACGGACCCGATCCCGAGTGCGTCAAGGGACACGGCGCCAGCGCGCTTCCTGGCCTGGACCGCGGCGGGCTGCCGCGGCCGGCGAAGGACCACTCGCACGGCGGCCAGGCCGTGCCCTTGGGCATGCCGTCTGTGCGCGTCCCGGCGAAGCTATGCGATTCCAGCCCGCTGGCAGACACGGCGTGAGCACGACCCTGACCGAGCCCATCGACCTCGGGTCGCGCCGCGCACCCTGCCGGGTGATGTTCGGGCCGCACGAGACCAACCTCGCCAGGCGCCGGGAGATCTCGGCGCGGCACGTCGCCTACTATGCGCGGCGGGCGTCGGGGGGCAGCGGCGTCATCGTGACCGAGACGGCGAGCGTGCACCCTTCGGACTGGCCCTACGAGCGCGCGCCGCTAGCTGCGGAATGCGGGCCCGGCTGGGCCAAGGTCGTCGCGGCCTGCCGGCGGCATGGCGCGCTGGTGCTGGCCGGGCTCGGGCACGCCGGGATGCAGGGCTCCTCGGCGTTCTCCCAGTCCGCGCTGTGGGCACCGTCGCGGGTACCGGACGCGGGTTCGCGCGAGCTGCCCATGGAGATGGAGGGCGCGGAGATCGACGCGCTGGTCGACGGCTTCGCCGCCGCCGCCGCCCTGGCCGCCGGAGCTGATCTGGATGGCGTCGAGATCAACGCCGGCCAGCACTCGCTGCTGCGCCAGTTCCAGTCCGGGCTGACCAACCAGCGCGGCGACGGCTACGGGCAGGACCGGCTGCTGCTCACCGAGCAAGTGCTGCGCGCCGTGCGGGACGCGCTCGGGACTGGGCGAGTGCTCGGGCTGCGGCTGTGTTGCGACGAGCTGGCCCCCTGGGCCGGGGTGACCCCGGAAATGGCCGCCGAGCAGGCCGTGCGGCTGGCCGGGCAGGTGGACTATCTCGTGGTGGTGCGCGGGTCGATCTACTCGGTGCCGGCTACCCGGCCCGACCTGCATACCGAGCCGGGCGCAGCCACTGAGTTGTGCCGGCAGGTCCGGGCCGCGGTGGACGGCACCGCCCCTGTGGTCTTGCAGGGCAGCGTGGTGGACCCTGGGCAGGCGCAGTGGGCACTGGGCGACGAGGCCGCCGATCTGGCGGAGATGACCAGGGCGCAGATCACCGATCCTGATCTGGTCGCGCGGCTGCGCAGCGGCGAGGCGGAACGGATCCGCCCCTGCCTGCTGTGCAACCAGGCCTGCATGGTCCGGGACAACAGGAATCCGGTCATCACCTGCGTCATCGAGCCCGGCAGCGGCCATGAGCTCGACGACGGCGACACCGCAGGCCCGGACCAGGCCCCGAGCTCGGTGCTGGTAGTCGGCGGCGGCCCGGCCGGGATGGAAGCCGCCCGCGTGCTGGCCGCGCGCGGGCACCATGTGCGCCTGGCCGAGCGCGGACCGGCGCTGGGCGGCATGCTGGCCACGGCGGCCCTGGTCCACGGACGGCAGCGAATGGGCGTGGCGGTGGACTGGTGGCGCCGGGAGCTGCGGAGGCTGGACGTAACGGTATCGCTGGGGCACGAGGTCACCGCGCCCGAAGTGGACGCCGTGCTGGCCGAGGGCGTGCGCGTCGTGCTGGCCACGGGATCAGTTCCCGGCCCGCGCGACTACCGCATCGACCCAGGTGCGCACGTGGTTGAGGCCGCCGACCTGCTCGCGCTGGTGAGCTCCGCTACGCTGCACCGGCTGCCGGAGGGCCGGGCCGTGGTGTTCGACCCGATCGGCGGGCCGGTCGGGGTCGGTGTCGCTGAGCTGCTCGCCGCCAACGGCAGGCCGGCGTCGATCGTCACCCAGGACCAGATCGCCGGTACGCAGCTGGCCCTCACCGGCGACCTTGCCGAGGCCAACTCGCGGCTGCAGCGGGCGGGCGTGGCGCGCGAGCTGCGCAGCCTGCTCCGCGCGGTGGCCGGCGACCATGTGCTGCTTGAGGACCGGTGGACCGGCGAGCAGCGCACAGTGGACTGCGCGTTCGTCGTGCACTGCGGTCACCGGCTGCCGGAGCAGACCCTGTACCTGCACCGGCCAGGCACCCTGCGGGCCGGCGACTGCGTGGCGCCCAGGACGGTGCTCGAGGCAGTGCTGGAGGCGCGCCGGGCCGCGCTGGCGGTCGGCGCGGCCGACGAGCTGGCCGACCCGACCGCCGGCCGGCCAGGGCTGACCATGACCGGAGGCGGCCGATGAGCGCCACCAGCCAGTACCGGTACCTGTTCTCGCCGCTGCGGATCGGCCCGGTGGTGGTACGCAACCGGATCGTGTTCTCCGCGCACCTGACCAACTACGCCGAGGACGGCCTGCCCAGCCAGCAGCACGCCGACTACTATGCGGACCGCGCGGCGGGCGGCGTCGGGCTCATCATCACCGAAGAGCACTCGACTCATCCCACTGACTGGCCCTACGAGAAGCTGATCCACGGCTTCCACCGGGCAGTCATCCCCGGCTACCGGAACATCACTGCGGCGGTGCACGCGCACGACGTGCCGATCTTCGCCCAGCTGAACCATAACGGCGGCCAGGCATCGTCGATGTTCTCCCGGCTGCCCGTGTGGGCGCCCAGCCCGGTGCCGGATCCGATGTTCCGCGAGGTACCCAAGGCCGTGGAGCGGCACGAGATCGCCGAGATCGTGGCTGGCTACGGCACCGTCGCCGGGCACTGCGCGGAGGGCGGGTTCGACGGCATTGAGCTGCAGTGCTCCCACTCCTCCATCGTGCGCGGGTTCCTGTCGCCCGCGACGAACAAGCGCACCGACGCCTACGGCGGCTCGCTGCAAAACCGGGCACGGCTCCTGCTGGAGATCATCGATGCCGTGCGCGAGGCGATCGGGCCCGACCGCGCGCTGGGCGTGCGGATCTGCGGCGATGAGCTGATCGAGGGCGGGAGCACGCTCGACGAGGCGGTTGACGTGGCCAGGATCGCGGAGGCGACCGGCCAGGTCGACTACATCAACACCTCGATCGGCGTGGCCACCGCAACTCTGTTCATGATCGAGGCGTCCATGAGCATCCCCCCTGGGTACGCCCTGTACATCGCCAATGCCATGCGGAGGGCGGTCAAGCTGCCGGTGATCGGGGTGGGCCGGATCAAGGACCCGGTCCAGGCCGAGCGTGCGCTGGCTGAGGGGCACTGCGACCTGGTGGGCGTGGTGCGCGGCCAGATCGCCGACCCCGACTTCGCCGCCAAGGCCCGCGCGGGGCATGCCACCCAGATCCGCACCTGCCTGTCCTGCAACCAGGAATGCGTCGGCCGGATGGGCCTGAACCGGTGGCTGGGCTGCATCGAGAACCCCCGCACCGGCCGGGAGGCCGTCCCCCTCCCGCCGCCGCGCCGCCAGGGCAGGCGGGTGATCGTGGTCGGCGGCGGCCCGGCCGGCCTGCAGGCAGCCTCCACGGCTGCCCAGCGCGGCCACCAGGTCACGCTGTATGAGCGCCAGCCGCGTACCGGCGGTCAGGTAGCAGAGGCCGCATCGGTGCCCTCCCGCGCCGAGTTCCTCGACGTGGTGCGTAACCTGGCGGCCGAATGCCAGCGCTACGGCGTGGAAGTCAGGACCGGCGTGGAAGCCACGGCCGAGTCAGTGCGCGCCGATGCGCCCGACGCGGTGGTGCTGGCCACCGGGGCGCGGCCGCAACCGCCGTACTGGGCCGCGAGTCATCCTCGCGTGGTCGACGTCCGCGACGTGCTCGAAGGCCGCGCCGAGCCTGCCGGGCAGGTGGTGGTGGTCGATGACCTCGGATTCCACCAGGCCACCAGCGTCGCCGAACTGCTGGCCGACCGGGGCTGCACGGTGGAGATCATCACGGCCGGCATGGTCGTGGGCCAGGATCTCGGTATCACCCTGGACATGGAGACCTTCAACGTGCGCGCGCACGCCAAGGGGATCCGCCAGGCCACCGACCTGGTGGTGATCGGCGCGGCTGCCGACGACACCGAGTCCGGCGGCGGTTCCGGTGGGGTGATGCTCGAGCTGCTGCACCATCCGACCGGTGAGCCGGACCGCAGGCTTTGCGACTGGGTGGTATGCGCGGTCCATCAGACGCCGGAAGATGCATTGTGGCAGCAGCTGCACGCCGCGCCGTTTGAGGTGCACCGCGCCGGCGACTGCGTCACGCCGCGCCGCGCACATGCCGCCGTGATCGAGGGACACCGGGCGGCGCTGGCGCTATGACCGCTCCAGCCGATATGCCGGTGCTGGCCGTCGTGGTAGTCAGAGACGGCCAGCTGCCGGCGGGCGCGGACGAGACGGTGGCCGAGGCGGGCGGGGCCGCGCTCGTCGTGGGATCGGGGACCAGCGAGGCGGCCGGCAGGCTGGACTCGGCGAGCCGGGCATGGGTGCTCGAGCGGTCCTGCGTCGCCCCGGCCGCACTGGCCAGCGCGCTGGCACACGTCCTGTCGGGCATAAATATGGTGCTGCTGCCCGCGTCACCGGACGGCCGTGATCTAGCGCCGAGGCTGGCCGTGATCCTGGGCCGTGCGCTGCTGGCAGGCGCCGTCCGGTGCGCGCCGGACGAGGTCGAGCTGACCAGGCTCGATGATCGCCTGTCGCTGCGGGTGGCGGTGGACGGGCCGGTGGTGGTGACCCTGCGGCCGGGAAGCCGCGGCAGGCCCGAGCCGCTGGCGCCGGCCGAGGTGACCGCGCTGCCGCCGGCCGAGCCCGGTGCCGGGCCCGACGCCGAGAGCGTCGAGGTGCTGCAGCCCGAGCCCAGCACGGCGGACCTGGCCGAGGCCCGCCGCATATTCGGTGGCGGTGCCGGGCTGGTGCTGGCCGGGGCAGACGGCGCGGCCGTGATGCGGTTGCTGGCCGACGTGGCAGCCGCGCTGGAGGCGAGCGCGGGCGCCACCCGGGTGGTCACCGACGCGGGCTGGATGAGCTATGACCGGCAGATCGGCACCACCGGGGTGACCGTCAGCCCGGAGCTGTACGTGGCATTCGGTATCTCCGGTGCCGCGCAGCACGTCACCGGGCTCGGCGCGCCGGAGCACGTGGTGAGCGTCAATACCGACCCGTCCTGCCCGATGACCCTGATGGCCGATCTCGGGATCGTCGCCGACGCCCCGGCAGTGCTCGCCGAGCTGGCCGACCGGCTGGGCGTGACCGCGACGCCGGCCGCCCAGCCTCAGGGGGCGACCCATGCCGGCTGACGTGATGACCGTCGACGCGGTGATCGTCGGCGCCGGGCCCGCGGGCTCGGCCGCAGCGCTGGAGCTTGCCCGGGCAGGCCGCGATGTGGTCCTGGTGGAGCGCGGGGCCTATCCCGGCGCGAAGAACGTCTACGGCGGCGTGGTGTACGGGCGGGTCCTGGACGGGGTCGTACCGCAGTGGTGGACGGAGGTGCCGGTACAGCGCTGGGTGACCCGCCGCGCCACCATGCTGATGACCCCTACCCAGGCGCTGACCATCGATTACCGCACCAGCGCCTGGGACCGCCCGCCCTACAACGGGATGACCACCTACCGCGCCGACTTCGACTCCTGGCTGGCCGGCAAGGCGGTCGCGGCCGGCGCCCGGCTGGTCACCTCGACGGTGGCCAAGAGCCTGCTGCGGGACGCCTCCGGCCGGATCGCCGGCGTGCGCACCGACCGGCCCGACGGCGACATCCGCGCCAAGATCGTGATCGCCTGCGACGGCGTGAACTCGTTCCTGGCCAAGGAGGCCGGGCTGCTCCCGCGCACCAACCCGGCCCACACCACCCTAGGCGTCAAGGAAACCCTGGCGCTGCCGCGCGAGGTGATAGACGAGCGGTTCGGACTGACCGGCGACCAGGGCCTGGACATCGAGATGGTCGGCTGCACGAGCGGGATCCCTGGCGGTGGTTTCCTCTACACCAACCTCGACACTGTCAACGTCGGCGTCGTGGTCGGACTTACCGGGCTGGCCGAGGCCAAGATTCGGCCCGAGGAACTCGTCGCGGGCGTCAAGGCGCATCCGGCGATCGCGCCGTACCTGCGGGGCGCGGAGCTGAAGGAGTACTCCGCACACCTGATCCCCGAGGGCGGCTACCGCGCCATGCCGCGGCTGTCCATCGACGGCATGCTCGTGGCCGGGGACGCCGCGTCCATGTGCCTGGCCGCCGGCCTGTGGCTGGAGGGCGTCAACTTCGCGATCGGCGCCGGGCTGGCGGCCGGCCAGACCGCCGCGGAGGCGATCGCGGCCGGCGACACGTCCGCTCGCGGGCTGGCCGGGTACCGGCGCCGGATGGAGGCGTCGTTCGTGCTCGCCGACCACAAGCGATATCGCAACGCGGCGGATATCGTGCTCGCCGACCGAATGCAGCGCGAATACCCGGGTCTGATCTGCGATTTCGTCGAGCAGGTGTTCACCGTCACCAACCCGACACCCAAGATCGGCATGAGCAGGGAGTTCTTTCGCGCGGTCCGCCGCAACCACGTCCAGCTGCGGTCCCTGGCGCGGGATGGATGGCAAGCGCTGCGGGCATTTCGATAGGGAGAAAATCAGTGAGCTACCCCGAAGTGTCCTTCGAAGAGCGCATGGCGACCGTGGAGTTCCGGGTCGGGGAACGGGCGCACATCACGGTCGACTCCGAAGTATGCCGCTCCTGCACGACCAAGGACTGCGTGCACGCCTGCCCGGCCGG
>DATCEO010000210.1:0-64149 GCA_036510065.1 Streptosporangiaceae bacterium
CGCCACCCAGCAGACTGCGCACCGCTGCCACCGCCTACCAGGCCGCCATCGACGACATCATCCGCGACGCCGGCCTCGCCGCATGACCAGCAACCCGACACCCACACCCGAACTTGACTCAATCAAACCGACTTCGTCGGATCTAGCCATCTAGCCATCTAGCCATCTAGCCATCTAGGGGGACTGACACGCGATCTGGTCGGACTAGAGGCGTACCGAATGCCGCATTTCATCGATGAACCACGCTCCCAGCGGCGTCAGCGACCCAGAATTCGCCAGGGTCTCAACGGCGTCGCAGGTGTGAGCGCGCCACTGCACGAAGCGCTGCCCGGCCGCCGCCGCGGCCGGCCCCGCCGTGACGTGCTGTCGCGCGCGCCAGAAATCAGTGACCGCCAGGTGCGCGTACGTGCCTTGCAGAAGACCTTCGAGCGGACGCTTGTCCGCTCGCCACGGGGCGTGGAAAAGGCGGTCGTCAGTCGGGTCGTAGAGATCATAGAGATCGAGAACCGCTCCCAGCTTCACGTGCTGGAACTCGTGGATGAGCAGCAGCGCCAGGGTAACCGGATCATCTGGCAGTGCCGCTGCGACGGCGCCGAACGCATGGCGGGCAGCGGCGCTGACGTCCCGGCCCTCCGGGGCGGCCGCCAGGGGCATCAGCGTGGTCAGCCCAGCGCCCATCGCCGAGGCATAAGCGGCATGCTCGCGCTCAATGACCTGCCAGGCGGCCCGGAACTGCCGCTGCCACTGGGCAAACGCGGCATCACTGAGCCGGGGCAGCGCCCGCCACTGATGACAATCGCGGTACGGATCAGTGTCTTCGAGCGCGACGCGGATGCCAGGTGCGCTGAGCACGCGGACCGGCTGCCATTCGGCGGATCTGTCGCTGGCGCCAGTGTCCAGCGGAGAGTCCGTGCCGCTCAGCAGGTCCATGGCGGCCAGCACCCAGCGGCTCTCGCCGATCCGGATGGAGACCACGTCGCCGTTAACATCCACGGTCGCCGTCTGCCGTGCCTCTCCCGGCGGCTGGTCTGCCTGATCCAGGCAGACCACCAGGCGGCCCAGTGTGGGCAGGTGCACGGCGCCGTCGGTGACCGGGACTATGAGCGTGGCCCTGGTGCCTGATACAACCGCGGCAGCGGCGGCGATCGCATCGAGATGGCCGAGGTCGGCGGCCAGGCTGTCGGCGCTGAGGGCCTGATCCGCGTGGCCGGGCCGGGAAGAGGCCGGTCGTAGCTGCTCCAGGCAGCGAACGGCCCAGGCGCGGATGTAGGGATGGCGAAATACGGCGTCCACGGACTTCGGGTTCTCACGGTCGACGGCGCTCAGCACTGACCAGGCCGCCCCCAACTGGGCCCGGGCCGGCGCTGAGATGGCCGGCGCAGCGATTCCTGCCTGGTAGACCGCGCCCAGCAAGGCGCGGAGCAGGCTGCGCTGCGCCTCGATAAGCGATGCCATGGCCGTGGCGTCGCCGAATCCCGCCGCCAGCGCCCGCAGATCCGTGCCGCTGATGTCATGGGTCGCGGCGCCTGGTATGCCCGCAGGCTCCTCAGCCAGGCGGCGGCTGATATGGGAGATGAGCTTGAGCAAGTCTGCGCAGTAGACAGAGGGGTTAGCGAAGCCATTGCTGCTGCGGTGCCGGTGGGTATAAAGGCCGCCCCCGCAGCTGGCGACGACCGGGCATTCCTGGCAAGTCTGGCAAAGCCCCGCGGCTCCCTGCTGGCGGGCCACGATGCCGGGATGCCGGGCGACGACGTCGACGGTATCGTCAAAGACATTGGACCCGGTCTGCGGCGCGCCGTCGAACGCCGCCTTGAGGGAGTCGACCTGCTCGTAACTGCCGTCGGTCTCGATGACCACCAGGCCGGTCGGCTCGAGCCCGAGTGCCTCGGTGAAGCTCTTGCCGCCGGCCAGGGTGGAAAGGATCGAGTCGAAGGTCCTGATCCGGGAGGTGCGTCCCTCGGCCAGCCAGCGCTCGAAAATCGCGATCAGCCAGTCGGCATAGCCAGTGTCATCGGGCACCGCACGGACCGGCGGATGATCCCAGGTCGCGTGCGGCAGCAGGAAATCTATCCGGGGCGGGTCCAGGCGCATTAACGACTCGTAGACCACCAGCGGGTCGTTGGCGACATCAATCGTGCAGAGCAGTCCGGCATAGATTTTTCGGAAACGGCCAGTGCGCAGCAGACCGATAGCCCGGGTCACCTTGTCATAGCTGCTGCGCCCGTCGGCATACCGGCGATGGCGGTCATTGGCGATACGGTCCCCGTCGAGGGAGATGCCGACCCGGACCCCGTGCTCGGCAAACAGCTCGCAGAAACCCTCGTCCAGCAGGACACCGTTGGTGTGGATTCGCAGGTCGAGACAACAGACACCGCGCAGTGCCGCCTCCAGCTCCGTGACGACCCGCCGCAGCCGCGAGCGGCCGGCGAGCAAGGGCTCCCCGCCGTGCAGGACCACCTGTACGACGGGCAGGCGGTGCGACCTCGCGTGCTCGGCGATCCGCTGCGCCGTCCGCGCGATCACCTCATCAGAGATGGTCATCGGGCGCCCCCGCCAGCTCTGATCGGCAGCCTCGTAGACGTAGCAGTGGTCACAAGCGAGATCGCAGCGGCTGTGCACCTTCAGGACAAACTGACCGAGGGTAACCCGGACCGACTCGACCACAGGAGCGGACGGCCTGCTCATGTCAGGCCCAGGATCAGATAGCGGACTGGAATGCTGCGACCGGAACCGGGGCTGCTTCCTGCGGGCCCGGCATGACGCGACGGAGTGCCGCACCAAGAGTGACCCTGCTCAGGCTGGGCGTCTCCGCCAGCGGTATCTCACGAAGATCTGGCAGCTGAGAAGGGACAGCATCTCTGATCACGTCAATGGTCTGCATCGCTCTGGCCAATTCCAATCAAGCTAAGCCGACGGTTCAGCGCCAGCAAGGTGGTGAATTCGTTGGTCTGTTGTCAAAAAGCACTTTTCTTGCCTATTTCGGACACTGCAAGTACCGAGCGTAGCGTTACTAATACCCTTCGCGAGGGCTTCGGTACATCTGCCGCACCGGAAGTACCCGATCATCCAGACAGGACCGCCCCGCGCGACGCACGGCGGACGGCCCAATGGAGGTCATCGTAACCCCTTCTTCAGAGCGTCTCACCAGGTCCCCAGGAATTGGCTGCGTGCCTGTGGTCGTCCCGATAACTGAGCGCGTCGGGGGGAGGTAGTCGGCGGTGATCATCGGTTTGGCTTCGCATTTCCGTCATCCAGCACCCGGAGCGGGGCCCGCGGCGGCTGCCGCGGGCCCCGGTCGCTGGCCGGCTGGGTCAGTAAGCCTGGCGGGCCCGGCGCGGCAGCAGCCAGCCGGCGGCGAACGCGACCGCGATCAGCAAGAGGGTGACCAGCAGGGTGCGCTCGGCGGCCAGCAGGCCCGAGCTGGCGGCCATCGCTGCTCGCGGGGCGCCGTGGCCGGCTGCGATAGTGCTGAAGAACAACGTGGCCAGGATGGCGACTCCCAGCGAGGCACCGAGCTGCTGCGACGACTCCAGCAGGCCGGACGCCGAGCCGACCTCGTGATCGCCGATCTCGCCCATGATGATGCTGAACAGCGGGACGAAGATCATCCCCATGCCGATCCCGAAGACCGCGAGGCCCGGGATCAGGGCCAGCGGCCCGACGACGGCGTGCACCGCATGCAGGGACAGGTCGAGCACGACCGCCCCGATGGCCATGATCGACAGCCCGATGTGCAGGATCGGCCGCCCCACGGCCGTCGCCGCCCACGCGCCGACCCCCGAGCCCGCGAACGCGCCCGCCGCCATCGCGGCCAGCAGGAAGCTGGCGTGGATGGGGGTGAAGCCGAGCCCGATCTGCAGGAACAGGCCGATGGTCAGCGAGAACCCCACGATGGCGGCGAAGAACACCAGCACGAACACGACGCCGCTGACATAGGAGCGCTTGCGCAGGACGCTGAGCTCGACCAGCGGGGTTCGCCCGGCCCGGACCCGGTACCGCTGGTGCACGACGAACGCGGCCAGCAGCGGGACGGCCGCGGCCAGCACCGCGAAGATCCACGCTGGCCAGCCGAGCGTCCGTCCGTCCACGAGCGGGAAGACAAGCACGAAGCTCACCGCGGCCAGCAGCGCGGTGCCCACGCCGTCGAGCCGGACCCGGCTCTGGCTGACGGAGCGGGACGGCAGCACCCGTGCTCCTGCTACCAGGGCAAAGGCGCCCAGCGGGAGGTTGATCAGGAACAGCGCACGCCAGTGGCTGCCGAACAGGTTGGCCCGCAGCAGCAGTCCGGCCACGATCGGCCCGGCGACGGTCGACAGCCCGATCACCGGGCCCAGCGCGGCGAAGGCCTTGTTCATCTGGGCGGGCGGGAAGAGGTCGCGGATCAGCCCGAACGCCTGCGGCGTGAGCAGCGCGGCCGACAGGCCCTGCAGGACCCGCGCCGCGATCAGGGCTCCGGGTGACCACGCCAGCGCGCAGGCGGCCGACGCGAGCACGAACCCGGTCAGGCCGATCATCAGCATCCGCTTGCGGCCGAACATGTCACCGAGCCGGCCGCCGGTCATCAGGCCGACGGCGATGGCCAGCGTGTACGCCGCCGCGATCCATTCCAGGGCGGAACTCGACATGCCTAGGTCGCGCTGGATCGACGGCGCGGCCACGTTGACAATCGTGGAGTCGAGCAAGTTCATGATCATTGCGGCGAGGACGACGGCGAAACCCGTCCACACGTGCTTGCGGTGACGCGGCCAGGTAACCGCGGACTGGCCGAACTGGCCGGACTGGCCGGGCTGGTCAAGTGCGCCGGGGAGATCAACAGCGGTCGTCATGACTGCTCCTCGTGTCGTGGTCGGACACGTCTGACGTTACGAGGCAATCAGGAACGTTTCTTTCCGCTTAGGTGACTAGTCTCGAGCCCATGACAGAAACCTCGGCTCGGCTGCTGTCCCTGCTCTCGCTGCTGCAGAGCCCGCGCGAATGGCCGGGCCCGGAGCTGGCCCGCCGGCTGGAGGTCACGACGCGCACGGTGCGCAACGACGTCGAGCGGCTGCGACGGCTGGGCTATCCGGTGCAGGCCACCCGCGGTGCGGTCGGCGGCTACCGGCTCTCCGCCGGAGCCGCGATGCCGCCCCTGCTGCTGGAGGACGACGAGGCCGTGGCCGTGGCCGTCAGCCTGGGCGCTTCGGCCGGGGGGGCCGTCGAGGGCCTGGAAGAGTCCGCCCTGCGGGCGCTGACGAAGCTGCAGCAGGTGCTGCCGCCGCGGCTGGGACGACGCGTCGACGCGCTGGCGTCCCATACCGTCCGGGTCTCGGGCAAGCGCCGGGGACCGCAGGCGGACGGCGCGTGGCTGGCCCTGATCGCTGCCGCCGCCCGGGACCGCGAGATCCTGCGCTTCCGCTATCAGGACCGCTCCGGGTCGGGCACCGAACGCCGGGTGGAGCCCTACCGCCTGGTCAACTGGGGGCGCCGCTGGTATCTCGTCGCCTACGACCTCGAGCGGGCCGACTGGCGCACCTTCCGGGTCGACCGGCTGGCCGGCCCGCGCACGCTCGGGGACCGGTTCAGCCTGCGCGTGCTGCCCGCCGAGGACATCGCCGCCTACGTCGCGGCGAAGACCCGGCAGGTGCAGATGAAGGTGGCCGGGCGGGTGATCGTGCACGCGCCGGCCAGCGTGGTCACCGCGCGGATGGGCTCCTGGAGCGGCAGCGTCGAGCCGCTGGCCGCCGATCGCTGCCTGCTGCAGCTGGGCGGCCGCTCAGTCCAGGACATCGCGTTCTGGCTGGGCGTCCTCGATGCCGATTTCGAGATCGTCGACTCGCCCGAGCTGGCTGCCGCGGTGCGGCGGATCGCTGACCGGTACGCCCGCGCCGCCGGCTGAGCGCTCCGGTGCCCGGCCCGCCGCGCGGCGGCGAGCGGCGGCGGGCAGAGCGCCGTTACCTGGCGGCATCGGGCGGTGCCGGGAAGCGGCCGTGGAAGTGGTACAGGTTCCGGATCTGGCCGGCCAGCGCCGTCTCGGTGAGGTCGGCGGCCTGAACATCCCCCTCGGCCGCGTGAGCCTGGTGCTGCCGGGTGTCACTGTAGGCGGCGTACACCTGCCTGCCGATCGCCCAGTAGTAGCCGTTGTTCACGACGCACGCGGGCGGCGGGATCTGCCGCGAGGCACGGGACAGCCCGAGCAGGTGGCTCGCCTGCGCGAGGGTCGGCGGCGCCTTGACGTACAGATCAAGCAGGTGGGCGGTATACAGATCGAGCGCACGGAGCCGCCAGTAGCCCTCGTGGTGGGACCAGTAACTGATCTGGCTGTGGCAGGACGGGGCGGGGCGCGCAGAGCTGGCCAGGGCCGGGCCCGCGCTGGCCAGCGTGCCCACTGAGAGCGCCGCCGCAGCGGCCAGCGCGGCAAGTCGGGTAGTGATCATGTCGTTAGCACCTCATCTCCGGGATTGCGGTGGTCGCGGGCTGCCGATCCGGCGAGCGGCATTCCCGGGTTCTGATCTCAGAGTCGGGTGCGGGGGTATCGGGACAGTGCGCAGACGGTCGCGTTCAGGTAGCAGCGCAGACGTTGCTGCCCGGTAGCAAGGGCTGCGGGACGGCCGGCGCGTGCTGGCGCTGGAAGTCCCAGCTCCGGTGACCGGCGCACCACGACGGGCAGCCACTGCTCAGGTGGTAGGCCCGTCCCGCGAGCTGGTGTACCCCGGTGCACCAGCTCGGGCACGGGAAGGCGCTGCACCATGGCTCGCACGCCCCGCCCATGCTGATGGCCGGACAGGACTTCGAGTGCGCGGTGGCAACCGCCGCAGAGTCACTCATCGCTGTGTTCTCCTCGCTGGATCCCCTTAACGTTAAGTGACAATCCAACTACATTGAGTAACGCAATGTGAGCTGATCCAGCATTCCGGCGACCCGGACGCCTAGAGGCCGAGCCGTCGCGACAGGTCAGAGGCGAGAACCTGATCCGGGTCCAGCTCAGCGCGCAGCTTGCGGAATTCCGTCAGCCGCGGGTACATCTGCGCGAGCGAGTCAGCGGAGACCCGCGAGTCCTTGGCCAGGTAGACCCGGCCGCCAGCCTCGATGACCAGCCGGTCGAGCCGGTCCAGCAACCGGGCCAGCCCGGGCGTCCGCGCCGGGAAGTCCAGCGCGAGCGTCCAGCCCGCCATGGGGAACGAGAGCAGCCCCGGGTCGCCCTCGCCGAACCGCTTGAGCACGGTCACGAAGGACGGTCCCCGGGCGCTGCTGATCAGCTCGAACGACCGGCGCACCGCGGCCTCCTGGCCGAAGGGGACGACGTACTGATACTGCCGGAAGCCGCCGGGGCCGTAGACCCGGTTCCAGTTCCGGATGCCGTCCAGCGGGTGGAAGAAGGCCCCGATGGTCTGCAGCTCGCCCTGGCGCAGCCGCGGTGCCTTGCGGTACCAGGCCTCGTTGGCCACGGCCACGGTGTAGCGGTTGATCAGGCCCGGCGGGAACCCGGCCGGCAGGCCCAGCCGCGCGCCGGGCCGGAAGGCGAAGGGGTCCGCCCGGTCGGCAGGCGGCAGGTCGGCCAGCTCGGCGAAGTCGCCGCTCGTCACGATGGACCGGCCCAGGCGGCCCCCGGTGGCCAGGCTGTCTGACCAGGCCACCGTGTAGCCGAAGGTGCGGTCATGCTCGGCCAGCACCGCCATCGTCTCGTCGACGTCGGCGGTGCGCACGGTGTCCACCCGGACCCGCGAGGTGGCGACCCGCTTCAGCTGGACGGTGGCCGCCACGATGACTCCGGTCAGCCCCATGCCGCCCGCCGTGGCCCAGAACAGCTCGGGATCGGCCTGCCTGGTGACCGTGCGCAGCTTACCGCCGGGCAGCAGCAGGTCGAACGACCGCACGTGCGCGACGAAGCTCCCCGCCACGTGGTGGTTCTTGCCGTGCACATCGGCCGCGATGGCGCCGCCGATGGTGACCTGCCGGGTCCCCGGTGACACGGGCACGAACCACCCGGACGGCAGCCCCGCGACCATGAGCTGCTCCAGGCTGACGCCGGCCTCGCAGGTCGCGACGCCGGTCGCCGGGTCAAGCGTGGTGATCTGGTTCAGCCGGGCGGTCGAGATCACCGTGCCGCCCGCGCACTGAGCGGCGTTGTTGTAGCTGCGGCCCAGGCCGCGGGCGATCACCGCACGGGACCGGGAAGCGGCGGCGTCCCCCGGCTGCAGCAGCCGGGCCGCGCTGGCGGCGCTAGCCGGCTCGGCCAGCTCGGCCAGCGATGGCGCGACCCGGCCCCAGCCAGTCAGTGTCACGGTTCGCCCGCCGACGGGCGCGCTTGTCGAAGTCATGACCCAGCTCCAGCCGCCGTTAACCCCGCCGTAGATCGGCGAGCGCTCCATTCTTACTACCGGACCCGCCGTCGCGCGGGGTAACCGGCCCGGCCAGGCGAGCTTCACGGCGCCGCCGGGCCAGCGGCCTCCGGGGCTCCGGTGGCGCTGCTGCCGGCCGGGGTGCTCCGCCGGTAGGTGCGCCCGAACTGGTCGGAGGTCACCGGCCATCGTTCCCCGCCAGAACCTTCGACGATCCAGTCACCCGGCCGGGCGACGGCCCGGCCTTCCATGGTCCGGACGCCCCTTTCCTCGCTGACCTGCCAGGCGGGGAAGGTCCCGGTGCGCCGCCAGCGATCGCCGCCGAGCAGCTCGTGGCTGGCCCGGAATTCCAGATCGCGCACCGTCCGCTCATCCCCGGAATCGTCGGCCACCCGCCAGTCCCCGGCGTCGCCGCACAGCTGGTCGCCGGACCGGCGGGTCCACGGCCGGCGGCCCTGGAGCCGCCTGGCCCGGACGATGCCGACGCGGCGGTACTGCACTGCCCCCGCGGGTCCGCCGCGGGGCACGACGGGCATGAAGCCGACGTCCTCCAGCTGCGCCAGCTGGGTACGGACGTAGTCGACGCGGCCGTCGCGCTCGTCGGCGGGCAGCTCGTCCCAGGGGACGACGCTGCTGTTGACGCGGGCGCCGCCGCCTGGGCCGCCCGGCGGCCGCCAGCCGGCGGCCAGCCGCCGCTCGTACCAGCGGGTGTGCTCGGCCCGTGCCACTTCTTCCAGGTCCCGCTGGCTCAGCTCGATGAAGCTGCCGGGCGCGACAGCGCGGCCCGGCACCCAGCTCCGACCGCGAGCCACCACCGCCGCCATGATCGACCGGAGCTGAAGAACATTGTCCTGCCGGATGAAGTCATCCAGCTCCGCCCAGGGCCGCCGGCCGCGGGACCGGGGGTCGCTGCCCGCGACCGGATGCGTCAGGCGGTAGCACTCGTGCCAGTGCCGCGCGATCCGGGTCCAGGTATCTTCTGGCGGCTCGCCGTCGACCAGGAACGCCCGCTGGAAGGGCTGCAGCAGGTCAAAGATGGCTCTGCTGATGCCGCTTCCGTCCGATGAGAGCACGTACACGGGGGTACCCGGGTGCAGCCGGGCCACTCGTCCGGCCTCGTGCATGCTGTCCTCGGACAGGAGATCTGCGACCACCACGGCTGTCTGGGCCGCCTCCGGCCGCGTCATGGCATCCAGCTCGGCCAGCAGATAGTCCTTCCACGGCCTGGCCTGCACCCGCACGGGCGGCAGGCCGCCGGCGATGGCGGGCGGCGACGTAGCCAGGTACTCACGCCGCAGGTCGTTGGCCCGCCGGTCCAGCAGGACGACGCGATCGAGGCGGCAGCCGGCCAGGGCCAGCCGGTCCGCCTCGTCCAGCCCGGCCGCCGCCGGGCTCGCGTGGCGCTGGCCGAGCGCCGCGGCCTTCGCCAGGCCCTCCCGCTCCCAGGCGCGGAGGGCGAGCTCCAGCAAGATGGCCAGCGCGAGGGTGCTATCGCCGCACAGCAGCAGCTGCCGCGGGCCAGCACGGAAGATCTGGGTGATCAGGGCGCGAGCGGTTGACTCCTGCGGGCTGAGGGCGTCCTCGAACCACGGGTCCGCGGTCCCGCTGTGCCGGCCGCGCCAGTGATCGGCGTGCCGCGGGTCGTCGATGCGCGCGATCAGGTGCGGCTGCCGCTCGGGGGCCGGCCGGTAGCGCCGGAGGATGATGCCCGCGGCAGCCAGGATGGCCTCGTTTTCCAGCACGTCCTGGCGCAGGGCGTACAGGTACCGCAAGGCGCAGCCGCGGCCGGCGGCCAGGACCGGCAGCAGGACGTGCGGTGAGGTCGGGTCGGCAATCATGATGCGGGCGCCGGTCGCCCGGACCTCGTCCAGCAGGGGATGGCCGGCATCGGGCTCGATGACCACGATGCGACCGGGACGGCCAGTCTCCGCGAGCCTGCGGACCAGGGACACGCTCATCGCGTCCAGCCCGGCGACCACGGTCGCGTCCCGGACCAGCCGGGCGCGCAGCCGGCCGACAGGCTGCCCCCAGAGCACCGCCGCCGCCACGACGGCGCCCGCGAATGTCGCACTCAGGCACACGCTGCTCGCGAGCTGCAGCGCGAGCGGCGGCTGGCCCGGACATATCGAGAGCGAGGAGGAGGGGTAGGCCGGCGGCTGGCCCACGTACAGATCCAGGACCCAGGCCAGCACGCCGGGCCCGGTCTGAGCGCTCCCGCACGGAATCAGGGACGCGGCACCGAGCACTCCCCCGATGACCACCATCGCGACCACGGTGGTCAGTCCCACCGTCTGGGCGTGGAGCCGTCGCGGCCACCAGTAGCACACGAGCGCGGCCAGCCAGAGGACCACGACCACCAGGACGGCGGTGTTGTCAGCCGGGCGGAGCAAGCCCCGCCACCAGGCGTGACTGAGGGTCAGCCAGCGGGGATCACGGACGGATACCCATGCGCCCCAGGCGAGGTATCCGGTGACGACGACGGCCGGAACTGCGGGGATGACCCAGGCGGCAGTGCGGATCACGCGGATCCGGGCGGCCGGCACCGTCGTCATAGCGCCGCCATTGACCCGGTGGCGGCAGCGACCAGGCGACGGCCCTGGCTCGCGGCTATCACGAGTTAACGTTGCCACGCCGCGACCAGGCGCGCCAGATACCGCCGTCCCGGTTGTCTGCGCGCCCGGCCCATTGCACACTGAGGGCACCGGCCATTACGGCAAGACCGGCGACGGGTCTTGCCTTTCGGCGCGCAGCCCGCAGGCACGGCGGGCCACCGAGGGGGGCACCGTCAGTGAGTACCGATCCGGCAGGCAGCGCGCTCTCAGCGGGCCGCCACCGGCGCGCCGGGCAGCGCGCCGTCGTCAGCCGGCGCGGCGCGGGAGGCCGCCCGGCTCAGGGTCCCGGTGGCCGCGGCGGACAGCAGGCCGCGCAGCGCGCTGGCGCCGCGCTCCCAGCTCACCCCGGCCGCGGCGGCCCGGCCGGCGGCCGACAGCCGGGCCGACAGCAGCGGATCGGCCAGTACCGCCGCCAGCGCGCCGGACCAGGCGGACACCTCCCGCGGCGGGACCAGCACGGCCGCCGGTCCCGCCACCTCCGCCAGCGCCGGGATGTCACTGGCCACCACGGGAACCCCGCTGGCCATGGCCTCGAGTACCGGGAGCCCGTACCCCTCGGCCAGCGACGGGAAGGCGAACACCGACGCCGCCTGGTACACGGCGGGCAGCCATTCCTCGGCCACGTCGGGGACCAGCAGCACCCGCGATTCCAGCCCGAGGGCCGAGATCAGCCCCGGCAGTGGATCGGGGAAGCTGGGATCGAAGTAGCCCACAATGACCAGTGACACCTGCCCGGGCAGCGTGGCCAGGGCCCGGACCAGGACCTCGTGATTCTTGTGCGGCCGGTGGGCCCCGACCGTGAGGATGAACTGCCCGGGCAGCCGGTAGCGTTCCCGTGCCGCGGTCACGTTGTCGGCGGTAACGGCAGCGTAGGGGCTGCAGTCCACCCCGTTCGGCACCAGGATGAGCTGCGGGGCAGCCGGGTAATGGTGCCGGATCTGGGCCAGGCTCACCTGGCTGGGCGCGGTGGTCGCCACCGCGCGCCGCAGCACGATCCTGGTCGCGAGCTTCAGCCCGGCCTGCCGGGGCCAGCCGCCGGCGAAGGCCAGATCGCTCTCGATGGTGCAGTCATGGATGGTCACCACCAGCGGGCACGGCGAGATGAGCGGCGTCAGCACCGGGTAGGGCGAGTACAGCGCGGCCGCGCCGACGGCGCGGATCAGCCGGGCGAGTTCCCGGCAGCGGTGCACCGCGCCGAGCGTGATGTCGGTGTCGATCACCTCGGCATGCGCCGGGAGCTCCGACAGCGGGAAGATCTGCGGCCGGCAGGTGTTGACGAGCACGCGCAGTGCGAGTCCGTCGTCGGCCGCCCTCATGTGCCCGGTCAGCTTCATGACCGAGCGGGCGATCCCGTGCGCGCCCGCCAGCCCGTTCACCCGCGCGTCGATGAGAATCGAGCGACGACCGGTCGCCATGTGTCCGCTCCGATGTTCAGCCGGGCATCCGGGGCCGGGCTCGTCCAGTCCGCGGCGCGCACCAGGCAGCCGGTCGCTGCGGCAAGGAAACTATTGTGCCTGCACCAGTGATGATCGAGGCCCGCGGACTGGCAAAGTCGTTCGGGCCGGCCCGCGCCCTGGCCGGGCTGGACCTGAGCGTTCCGGCCGGGACGACGATGTGCCTGCTCGGCCCCAACGGGGCCGGCAAGACGACCGCCGTGCGGATGCTCGCCACCCTGCTGCGCCCCGATGCCGGGTGGGCCCGGGTGGCCGGTCATGATGTCGTGCGCGACGGGGCGGCGGTGCGCCGCCAGATCGGCCTGTCGGGCCAGTACGCCTCGGTCGACGAGTGCCTGACCGGCCGGGCCAACCTGGTCATGATCGGCGAGCTGAGCCGGCTGCCGCGCCGGACGGCGAAAGGACGCGCGGCCGAGCTGCTGGCCACCTTCGGCCTGGAGGATGCCGCCGGGCGCCCGGTGCGCACCTATTCCGGCGGCATGCGACGGCGCCTCGACCTCGCGGCCAGCCTGATCGGGCGGCCCAGCGTCCTGTTTCTCGACGAGCCGACGACGGGGCTGGATCCGCACAGCAGGCTGACGCTGTGGGGGATCATCCGCGACCTCGTGGCAGCGGGCACCACGCTGCTGCTGACCACCCAGTACCTGGAGGAGGCCGACCAGCTCGCCGACCGGATCTGCCTCATCGACGGCGGGCGGGTGACCGCCCTGGGCACGCCGGCCGAGCTGAAGACCGCGGTCGGCGCCGTCCACCTGCGGCTGACCATCCCGGCCGGCGCCTCGCTGGCGCTGGCCGCGGAGGTGCTGTCCGGCCACGCCACTGGCCCGGTCCGGCGGCTGCCCGGCGCGGGTCACCTGGAGTTCGAGGTCGTCCCGCGCACCGGGCTGGTCACCGACGTGGTCCGGGCCCTGGACGCGGCCGGTATCGGCGTGGACGACATCGCCCTGCGGCGGCCGTCCCTCGACGATGTGTTCCACGCCCTGACCGGCGGGCGTGCCGCGTGAGCGTCATCACCGACAGCCCGCCCGCGGCGCGGGTGGCCGCTCCCACGACCGCCCTGCGGTCCCTGCGCTGGGCCCTCACCGACGTCCGGGTCCTGACCTGGCGCACCCTGGCCCGGATCGCGACCACCCCCGAGCAGCTGCTGAATGTCACCGTGCAGCCGCTGATCTTCGTGCTGCTGTTCAGCTACGTGTTCAACGGGGCCATCATGCTGCCGGGACATGGCAGCTACCGGGAGTACCTCATCGCCGGCATCTTCGCCATCAACATGGGCGGCACCGCCCAGGGGGCGGCCATCGGGCTGGCGGTGGACCTGTCCAGCGGGCTCATCGACCGGTTCCGGTCGCTGCCGATGTCGCGCGCGACCGTGCTGGCCGGCCGGACCCTGGCCGACCTGGCCATGACCCTGATCGCGGCCGCGGTCACCGTGGTGAGCGGGCTCGTGGTGGGCTGGCGGGTGCACACCGGGCCGGCCGACGTGCTGCTCGCCGCGGGACTAGCCCTGCTCTTCGCCTACGCCGCGGCCTGGGCGGGCGCCTGCATCGGGATGCTGGCCCGGGGGGCGGAGTCAGCCCAGGCGATCGGGCTGACCGTCATCCTGCCCCTGTCCCTGACGTCTAACGCGTTCATCTCCACCGCCCGGCTGACACCCTGGCTGCGCGATATCGCGAACTGGAATCCGATCAGCGTGCTGGCCGCGGCCTGCCGGCAGCTGCTGGGCAATCCCAACCCGGCGGCGGCCAGCCACTCCTGGCCGATGCAGCACCCCGAGCTGGCGTCGGCCCTCTGGTCGGCGGCCCTGCTGGCCACGCTGGTCCCGCTGGCGATCTGGCTGTATGTCCGCCGGTCTCAGCGTTGACGGGGCGGCCCGGTGACCGGCCGGGAGGCGCCGTTATGCGCATCATGCTGGTCACTGACCAGTACGCCCCCATGGTGGGCGGCGTCCCCACCGTGACCCGGACGCTGGCGCTCGGCCTGGCCCAGCGCGGCCATACCGTGGCCTTGCTGGCCCCGAGCCCGGGCTGGCGCGGCCGCCTGGACACCGAGCAGCAGGTGCGGGTGTACTACCGGGGCTCGGTGCCGTGGCCGTGGCATGCGGGGATGCGGCTGGCCCGGCTGCCGCGGGCGGCGGCCCGCGGGCTGCTGTCGCGGTTCGCCCCGGACGTCATCCACATCCACTCACCCGTGACGCTCGGCCTCACGGCGGCGATCGGGGCCCGTCAGCTGGGGATACCGGTGGTGTACACCAACCACTACCTGCCCGCGAATCTCGCGCCCGCCCGGCAGCGACGGCCGCGGGGCTTCGACGCCCTGTTCTATGCCTATGTCGTCGGGTTCTCCAACCGGTGCAGCCACGTGACCGCGCCCACGGCCACGGCCCTGCGGCTGCTGCGGGCCCGCGGGCTGCGGGTCCCGTCACGGGTGATCTCCAACGGCGTCGACCTGGCCCAGTACGCGCCAGGTCCCGCCGACGAGCGGCTTCGGGAGCGGTACGGCCTGCCGCGCGGCCGGACCCTGATCCTGTCGGTAGGACGGCTCAGCCCTGAGAAGCGGGTCGACGTGCTCCTGCACGCGGCCAGCCAGCTCCGCCAGGACGCTTGCGTCGTCATCGCGGGCAGCGGCCCCGACGAGGCCGGCCTGCGCGCCCGGGCGGCACGGCTGAGCCTGACCGGCCCGGAGAGCCGGGTGCGGTTCCTCGGCTTCGTGCCGGGACCCGATCTGCCCGGGCTGTACCGGCTGGCGGACATCTTCGCCATTGCCTCCGAGGCGGAGCTGCAGAGCCTGACAACAATGGAGGCAATGGCCACCGGGCTGCCGGTGGTCGCGGTTCGCTCGCACGCCCTCGGGGAGCTGGTCACCGACCGGCACAACGGCTTCCTGGTGACCCCCGGCCACGGCGGCGAGCTCGCCGCCTGCCTGGACCGCCTCGCGGCGGATCCGGGCCTGCGCCGCGCGATGGCGGCCGCGAGCCTGCGGATCATCGGCGGCCACGAGCGGCATCGCTGGCTGGCGGAATGGGAAGCCCTGTACGGACTGCTGGCCGTGGCCGCGGCGGGTGAGCGGGCACGATGACCAGCGCCGGGGAAGCGCCCGTGCCGCTGCTCTTCCTGATCGGAGATACCGGCGGCGGCCACCGCAGCGCGGCCCGGGCCGTCGGCCAGGCGCTCGATAACGCCTGGCCGGGGCGCTTCGCCACAGTCATCTGCGATCCGCTGCGCGGCCCGGCGGCCCCGCTCCGGCTGCGCTGGCTGATAGGCCTGTACGGGCCGGGCATCCGGCTGACGCCCTGGCTGTGGGGCCTGGTCTGGCGTAGCTCCGGCTCGCCGCGCACGCTGCGCTGGGCCCGCCGGACCCTGCTCGCCCCCGCCTACGGCAGCGTGGCCCGCGCGGTGGCAGCTCACCGGCCGGCGGTCATCGTCGCCTTCCATCCCATGACGGCCGCCCCCGCGGTACGCGCTCGCGACTGCGGCCCGTCCGGGGCGCCGGTGATCACCGTCATCACCGATCTGGTCACCACGCACCTGTCGTGGCGGGACGCGCCCGTCGACTGCGTCATCGTGCCATCGGCACCGGTCGGCCGGCGCTGTGCCCGCGACGGCATGGCGGACGGGCGTTATATCGAAATCGGGCTCCCGGTCGCCGCCGCGTTCTCCGCATTCACCGGCGCGCCCCCGGGGGCCCGCGAGCGCCGCGCGCTGCGCCGGGCCCTGGGCGTGCACGAGCGGCGCTTCCTGGTGGTGATGACAGGCGGCGCGGAGGGCTCGGGCGGCCTCTACCGCCGCGCGGCCGCGCTGCTCCGGCATCTCGGCGATGTCGACGTGGCCGTGATCTGCGGCCGCAACCGCGGACTGCGGCGCAGGCTGGAGCGCCAGGTCCGGGGAGCGGGCGGGCGGCTGACCGTGCTGGGGTTCGTCGACAACATGGCCCAGTGGATGCGCTGCGCGGACGTGGTGGTGGGCAAGGCCGGCCCGGGCACCATCGCCGAGGCCGCCTGCTGCGCCGCGCCGCTGGTGCTCACCTCCTGCCTGCCGGGCCAGGAGGAAGGCAACATCGAGTTGGTGGTCAGCGCGGGCGCCGGGCGGTACGCGCCGCGGCCGCGTGATCTGGTGGCCGAGGTCGGCTGGCTGCGGCGCGACCGGGCCGCGCTGGCCGCCATGGGGGCCGCGGCGGCCGGCCTGTCCCGGCCGGGCGCGGCGGCCGACATCGCCGGGCTGCTGGCCGATCTCGCTGGCTCGCCCCGCGGTCAGGTCCAGCGGCGCCGCCAGGCGTGCGAAAATTCACGAGAGGCGTCCGCCCTGGCCCAGAAGGAGGCGGGATGACTGACGAGCCGGACTGGGTAGCGCCGGGAGTGGATACCAGGCGGGCCAACGTCGCCCGGGTCTATGACTACCTGCTGGGCGGCAGCCACAACTTCCTGGCCGACCAGGACGCGGCGCGGGCCGTCGCGGCGGTCGATCCCAACGCCCGGGCGCTCGCCCGGGCCAACCGGCAGTTCCTCGGCCGGACCGTGCGGTTCCTGACCGGAGCCGGCATCACCCAGTTCCTCGACATCGGCTCCGGCATCCCGACCCAGGGCAACGTGTACGAGGTGGCCGAGCAGGTCAGCTCCGGGACCCGCGTCGCCTACGTCGACGTCGACCCGGTCGCCATCGCCCACAGCAAGGCCATCCTGGCCGGGCACTCCAGCGCCGCCATCATCGAGGCCGACCTGCGCGACCCCGGCAAGATCCTCGCCCACGAGACCACTCGCCAGCTGATCGACTTCAGCCAGCCCGTCGGCCTGCTGCTGGTCTCCGTGCTGCCGTTCATCACCGACGACGCCGATCCCTGGCACATCGTGGCCGCCCTGCGCGACGCCCTCGTGCCCGGCAGCTACCTGGCCTTGGGCCACGCCACCGATGAGAACCGGCCGGTCGTCGCCCAGGCCGCCCAGAAGGCCTATAACCGCAGCGTCACCACGCAGGCGCGCGTACGCTCGCGCGCCGACATCCTGCGCTTCTTCGACGGCTTCGACCTCGTGGACCCCGGCCTGGTGTCCATTCCGCTGTGGCGTCCGGACTCGCCCGCCGACGTGCCCAGCGACCCGAGCCAGTTCTGGTGCCTGGGCGGCGTCGCGCGGAAACCCTGATCCGCCTGATCCGCTGCCCTTACCCGGCCGACTGTGGCGTGCCGGGGCCAGCGTCGCCGAACAGCTCGAGGGCCACCAGGTCCTGGTAGGACTCCCGGCGGCGGATCAGGGTGGCCTGGTCGCCGTCGACCAGCGCCTCGGCCGGCCGGGGCTGCCCGTTGTAATTACTGGCCATCGTCATGCCGTAGGCACCCGCCGAGAAGACGGCCAGCACCTCGCCGCTGTGCAGCGCCGGCAGGGCCCGCCCCTTGGCCAGGTAGTCGCTGGTCTCGCAGATCGGGCCGGCCACGTCGTAGGCGACCAGGCCGTCGTCCTCCCGCTGGCCGCCGCGGGCCCGCGGCAGGGCGCCGGCCTCGGGCGTCACCGGCCAGATGAAGTGGTAGCTGTCGTACATCGCCGCGCGCACCAGATGAGTCATGCCAGCGTCGACGATGACGACCTGCCGGTCGCCGGCCTGCTTGAGGTAGCGGACCGTGGTGAGCAGGATCCCGGCATTGGCGGCGATCGTCCGGCCGGGCTCCAGGATGACCTGGCCGCCTCCCGCCGCGAAGCCGGCGAGCCGCGCCACGATCTCCGTGGCAAAGTCGTCCCAGCTCGGGGCGGTATGTGAGGTGTACTCGGCGGCGAAGCCGCCGCCGACGTTCATGGTCGTGACGCGGCGGCCCGCCGTCTCCAGCTCGGTCACCACGGCCAGCAGCCGGTCCAGCGCGACCGCGTAGACCTGCGGGTCGAAGATGGGGCTGCCAAGATGCAGATGGAAGCCCTCGACCCGCAGGGACCCGTCGCCGCAGATCCGCTCGAACAGCGCGCCCGCGCGATCGATGTCGATGCCGAACTTGCCGCCGCGGGTGCCCGTGGTGGTCTTCGCGGGCGTGCGCTGGTCCGGCGCGACATCCGGATTGACCCGGATGGCCAGCCGGGGCCGCCGGCCTTCCTCGCGGGCGATGGCCGCCAGCAGGTCCACCTCAGCCTCGGACTCCACGTTGATACAGCGGATGTCGCTCCGGACGGCCAGGCGCAGCTCGTCGGCGGACTTCCCCACCCCCGCGAAGACGACCCGCTCGGGGTCGACGCCCGCCACCATGGCCCGGTGCAGCTCGCCGCCGCTCACCACGTCGATCCCCGCGCCTTCCTGCGCCAGCACGCGCAGCAGGTGCACGTTGCTCAGCGCCTTCGCGGAAAAGCAGATCAGCGGGCTGAGGGCCTGGAATGCCTTGGCGAACCGGCGGAAGTGGTCGACCAGCGTGCCCCGCGAGTAGACATACAGCGGCGTACCGTAGCGCTCGGCGACGGACGCGAGTGACACCTGCTCACTGCACAAAGTCCCGTCTCGGTAAGTGAAGTCGTCCATGCCGCATCCTCACTGTGCGCTGACGGCCGCACTGTGCGCTGACGGCCGCGTGGTGCTACCAGGACCGAGTCAGATTACCCGGCTGCCGCTTGTCCCCGATCTCGGCCGGCTCTCTAGGTTGGCTCTCATGCTCTGGCTCACCTCAGACTTCCATTTCGGGCAACGCCGGGGGCGGCGACTCCCATGGTGACGACCGGTTCGCCCAGCATCGGCTGACCGACGGCGGGCACTGGCTGCTCTGCGGGCACGTGCACCAGTCCTGGGCGGCAGCGCGGGCGGATGATCAACGTCGGAGTGGACGACTGGGGCGGGGTCCCGGTACCGCAGACGCGACTGGCCGAGCTGATCGAGGCCGGGCCGCAGGACCGGGAAGTGCTGCCCTGGTCCAGAGCCGCGCGTTCCGCCCGGACGCCGCAGGGGCTGCGTCCCTACAATCGAGCCATGGCGATCACCGATGAGAAATATGTGGCGTCGACCACATTTCTCCGGTCAGGGGCGGCGGTTGCCACCCCGGTCACGGGCACTGCGGAGCTGGTCACTTCCGGCCCGCAGTTCGAGGAGCTTCAGTCCAAGGTGCGGGCGAAGTACGGCTTCATGGTCCCGATGTCGAGGTTCTTCAACACGCTGGGCCACCTGGGCAAGGGAAAGTTCCCCTCCGGTGACGTCGGCGTGATCATCACGACCGACGGCTCTTCCTAGCCCCGGTCACCAGTCCGCCGGTCACCGGGCCGCGGGTTACGCCGGTCACAGGCCCCAGAACGAGCCGCGCAGGCCGACCTCGCGAAAGTAGGCCGCCGCGGTCGCCGGGTCACGCCGCTGGTAGCCGTACTCCAGCCGGCCTTCGTACCAGCCCGAGGCCAGCCGCCACAGGGTAGCCAGGTCCATGACGTAACAGCGTGGCTGGCCCGTGGCCTGCGTCCAGGCCGTGAGGCAGTCGGGGGAGCAGAACAGCCGCTGGCCGGCACAGGTAGTGAGCACGTCATCCCACATCCGCGCCACCGGGACCGGGAAGTGGGCGACCTGTTCCCCCGGCGGCGGCTCGCGATCGCTCACCACCCAGGCGTGGGCGCGGTCGCAGCCAGGACAGCGGGTCGCGACCAGCACGTCGGGCTCATCGCGGAGCAGGTGCGGCAGCGCGAAGGAGTCCCACGCGCAGCCGCCCCACCACAAGGTCTGCCGTCCCATCACGGAGAAGCCCAGTGGCACCGCGGCGAACGGGTGCGCCATCAGCACCCGATCGTCGGGGCCGAGCACCAGGTGCCGCTGCCCGGTCAGCACGCGCAGCCCTTCTCGCGTGACGGCCTCGGTCTGTCCGACCCGTGCGGCAAGATCGGCTGCGGAGCCCACGACACCATCGGCTGCGAAGGCCCGGTAGACAGCGACCCGGAGTGCTTCGTGGTCAGCGGCGCCGGTCTGGATGCCGTCGGTCTGCATGGGCAGTCGGTCCCTTGCGGTCGGTACGGTCGGACTGGGCCCAGACTCTACAGGGCCGCCATGAGCGGGATCAGCGAGGTTCGGACGTGACATCGGATGCGGTCAGCGGGCCGCCAGCGCAGCTGACCGCCGGCGCGGCGCGGCGCATCGCCCTGGCCGCCCAGGGATTCGCCACGCCCCGGCCAGCGGGCCGGATCGATGCCCGGCATATCCGGAAGGTGATCACCACCCTCGGGCTGCTCCAGCTGGACTCGGTGAATGTCTTCTGCCGCTCGCACTACATGCCGGTCTTCTCGCGTCTGGGCCCCTACCCGCGGGGCCTGCTCGACGCGCTGGCGGCCCACTCCCCCGGCCCGTTCGCGGGCCGGTCAGGCGCGCGGCCGGGGCGCCGGGCCCTGTTCGAGTACTGGGCTCACGAGGCGTCGCTGCTGCCCGTGGAGCTGCAGCCGCTGCTGCGCTGGCGGATGGCCAGATGGAGCAGCGAGGCGTGGGGCGGCATAGCAGCGATAGCCCGCGATAACCCCGTCCTGGTGGACGAGGTCCTGCAGCTGGTTACCGACCAGGGACCGGTCCGGGCGGCCCAGACCGGCGTCGAGCGGCCGGCGCGCCAGCCGGGCGAGATGTGGAACTGGCATGACGGCAAGACCGCGCTGGAGTACCTGTTCTTCGCCGGGCAGGTCTCAGCGGCGGGCCGGGTTAATTTCGAGCGGCTCTATGACCTGACCCAGCGGGTGCTGCCCGCCGAGATCCTGGCCACGCCAACGCCGGCGGAGCCGGACGCCCAGCGCGAGCTGGTGCGGGTGGCCGCGCGGGCCCTGGGCGTGGCGACCGAGCCCGACCTGGGCGACTACTTCCGGCTGCCGCGAGCTGCGTCCAAGGCCCGCGTGGCCGAGCTCGCCGCGGCCGGCGAGCTGCTGCCGGTGACCGTCGACGGCTGGCCGGCGCCCGCCTACCTGTGGCCCGCGGCCCGCCGGCCGCGCCGGGTGCAGGCGCGGGCCCTGCTGTCCCCGTTTGACTCGCTGATCTGGTTCCGGGACCGCACCGAGCGGATCTTCGGCTTCCGCTACCGCATCGAAATCTACACTCCCGCCGCCAAGCGCGTGCATGGCTACTACGTGCTGCCGTTCCTGCTCGGCGAGTCCCTGGTGGCCAGGGTGGACCTCAAGTCCGACCGCCAGGCCGGGATGCTGCGGGTGCAGGCGGCCTTCGCCGAGCCCGGCGCGGACCGGGCGCACGTCGCGGCGGAACTCGCCGCGGAGCTGCGCCTGACGGCGGCGTGGCTGGGACTGAGCGGAGTGGTCGTGGCGCCCCGCGGCGACCTCGCGGCTGAACTGGCGGCGGCCGTAACCGCCGGGCCTGCCCTAGCGGCCGCCGGCGCCGCGGCCGTCATGCCGCCGGTGCCGGGGTGATGTCCTCCCGTGGGTGTCAGTCGAACACGGCGGTGACCGAGCCCGGCTGGTCGATCGTGGCCGTGACGGCGTCCCGCGCCTGGACGGGGATGGCGGCCGTGGCGGAGCCGGTCAGGATGAGGTGGCCGGCGGAAACCTGCGCGCCCCCGGCGCCTGGTCGCGCCGCAGGTGCCGCCACAGCCGCGGCAGCAGCTCGTCCGCTACCGCGCGCCACGATCGGATTTCCTCGGCCTTCAGCGCGGTTACCTGGCCGGCCGTCCGGGCGCTGAGCCAGGCATCGCAGGCGGCGGCGAGCACCGCCATCCGGGCCACGGCCAGGCCCGGCGTCGCCCCCAGGGTGAGCGCTCCGTTCCCGCGCAGCAGCAGCGCCTCGCCCGTCGCCAGCGCGCTGGCCGCCCGCTCGGCCAGATCCGGCGAGCGCAGCAGGTGGGCGCTGTCGTGGACCGGCACCGACTCGCCCAGCCAGGCGGCCTGCCCGTGCAGCGGCCTCAGCTCCGCGGCCGCGGCGGCCGCCGCGAAGGCGCTGGGCGGCTGGGCCCGTGCGATCGCCCGGACATCGGGCCGCCGGCGATAGAGCGCCAGGTGCGCCCACGCCTCCGCCGGCGCGCCGGGGGGCAGCTCGCTCGCGTCCAGGGGCACCGAGACAAGATCCGGCTCGGCGATGTCGGCCAGGTCCGCCGCCGGGGTTATCAGCAAGCTCGCTGCCGACCGGGCCGAGACATGCCCGTAGGCGGTCACCAGGGCCAGCCGCGCCAGCACGTGCGCGGCCTCCACGATCTCGCCTCGCTGCGCTGACGCCGGAATCATCGCACTCCCTATCTTCCCGCCGGACCTGTCTTCCCCGCCGGACCTGTCTTCCGGCCGGACCTGTCTTCCGGCCGGACCAGCCGGATGGCCCTTCCGCCAGGCCAGCCAATGGCCCTTCCGCCAGGCCAGCCCAATGGCTAAACTGTATGCAGTTTCTGGCGAAAGGGAAAGAGCCGTGATCTCAGGACTGCACGGCGCCGGCCCGCGCCGTGGCTGACGTGCTCGCGAACGTGGGCGGCACGCAGCAGCGGATCGGAACGGCCCAGTGGCAGCAGGCCACCGGCGACGTCACGCCGCGCCGGCTCGGGCACACGCTGCTGTTCACGCCGCAGCCGGAGCGCCAGACCGAGTTCTACACCAGGGTGCTCGGGCTGCGGGTGAGTGACCGGATCCACGGTCTCGTGACTTCCTCAATGCCGGGCCCGGCGATCATCACGTCTTCGGGTTCATCGCCAGCAGCCATCCCGGGTTTCATCACGCCAGCTTCGAGGTGCCCTCCATCGACGCGATCGCGCTGGGCGCGGACCGGATGCGCGCCCGGGGCCGCGAGGCCGGGTGGGGCCTGGGGCGGCACACGATCGGATCCAACTTCTTCCACTACAACCCCGACCCCTGGGGCTCGTGGATCGAGTGGTTCTCCGACATCGACCAGATCGACGACTGCTGGGTGGCCGGCGAGTGGGACGCCTCGCCGCACCTGTGGGGCGCGCCGCCGCCCGAGACCTTCCTGAGCAACCTGGAGCCGCGCGCCTGAGCCCGGTCCCGGGGCGGGCTAGGCGGGGACCTCGTGCTGGCGGTCCGCCGCGATGCGGCGCATGGCGGTCAGGGTCGCCTCGACGGCCTTGAGGTAATCGCCGGTCATCGAGTCGGCGTACTCCTGCTCGGCCGCCGAGCCGCCCTCGACGCCGGCCACGACGAGCGCGAAACTGAACCGCAGGCGCAGGTCATCGTCGCCGCCCTCGATCTCGTTGGCGATGGTGCCGAGCACGGGGCCGGCGATCCGGGTGAACACCACCCGGTGCGGTTCCTCGAGCGTGATGCGCTCGGTGAAGCGCTCGCCCCGGAAGTCGATGTCCCGGTCGAAGACGGTGTCGCTGAGCCGCTGGGTGACCTCGCAGAAGGTCATGCTGGGCACGAACGGCAGCGCGTTGTTGGCCTTGAGCACGAGCCCGTCCCAGACCGCGGCCCGGTCCAGCAGCGGCTGGCCGTCGGCATTGACCGGGAGCTGGTGCGATACGTAGATCATGAGGTCCTCCCCGAGGGGTCGATGACGAGGTTGGCCTGGGTGCCCAGGCCGTCGATGGTGGTGCGGACGAGATCGCCGGGACGCAGGTACAGCCCGCGGCCGGCCCCACGCCGGCCGGGGTGCCGGTCGGGATGACATCGCCGGGCTCGAGCGTGACGACCTCGCTGGCCGCGCTGACCAGCTCGGCCACCGTGCAGATCATGTCGGCGGTCGACTCGTCCTGCTGCAGCTCGCCGTTCACCCACAGGCGCACCCGCAGGTCCTGCGGGTCGGGTACCTGGAAGGCGGGCGTGATGCCCGGCCCGAGCGGCAGCGACCCGTCGGCCGACTTGGCCGCGAACCAGTCGTAGGCGAACGGCTCGGCGGGCGCGTTCTCCCGCTTGTGGTGGCCGCGCGCGGTCACGTCGTTGGCCACGCAGTACCCGGCCACGTGCGCCAGCGCGTCGTCGGTCGCGATGTCGCGGCCGCCGATGCCGATGACCGCGGCCAGCTCGGCCTCCCAGTCGTAGCGGGCCGTCTGCGGAGCGCGGACCACGATGGGGTCCCGCGGCCCGACCACCGTGGTCGTGGGGGCCTTGAGGAAGAAGTAGGGCTTCCAGCCGGGACCTGGCACCTCGCCGCCCATCTCGCGGATGTGCCGCCGGTAGTTGACCCCCGCGCAGACGACCTTGCGGGGCCACCGGACCGGCGCCAGCATCGTGTCGTAGTCGATGACCGGGGCATCCCCGATCTCGATGGCCGCCAGGACGCCCTCGGCCCGGGCCCAGTCCTCCAGCAGCTCCAGCATGGTCGCCCGGCGCTTGAGGTCCGGCGGCGCGACGAGGGTCCCGTCGGCGCGCGGGGCGCCCAGCCCGACGGTGGCACCCCGCTGATAAGTGGCCAGGGACCACGTCATCAGCGTGCCCCCCGGCGGCCCGCGCCGGTCGCCACGGCCGGGTTCCGGTCGCCCGCCAGCTGATCGTGCACGCAGGCGATGTCCAGGTCGGCCCAGCCGTCATCGACCGCCACGTCGAAGACCGACTTGGCCGAGGCGAACACCGGGGTCGCCGCTCCGACCCGGGCCGCGTGCTCCTCGATCTGCTCCAGGATGGGATGCAGCGTGCCGATCGGGCCGGGGGCCGGCGACCAGGCGCGTTCGCGCATGACCGGACCGCGCTGCTTCCAGATCGCCGACAGGGCGATCGAGTTGTCGAGGGTGCGCTGGACGAGCTCGAGGTCCAGGCCGCTGCGCCGGGCCAGCACCATCGCCTCGGCGGCCGCGACGGTATGCACGGCGACGAGCATGTTCGCGATGTACTTCAGGCGGGCGCCGGTCCCGAACAGCGCCGTGTAGAACCACGGCCCGGAGATGGCGTCCAGGACCGGCGCGACGATGTCGACGCTGGCCAGGTCGCCCGCGGCGAAGGTAGTCGCCAGCCGCGGGGCTATCATCCCCGGGCTGCCGCTGATGGGGCAGTCCAGCAGGTCGCCGCCGCGGGCGCGGACCGCGTCCCGGATCCGGCTCTTGCGGTCGACGTCGATGGTGCTCATCTCGATGTGCACGGTGCCGGGCCGCATCGTCGTGAGCGTGCCGGCCGGCCCGCACGCCACCTCCTCGACGTCCGCCGCCTCCGGCAGGATGGACACCAGCACGTCGGCCCGCTCGGCGACCTCGGCGGCCGAGACGGCGGGAACCCCGCCGGCCGCGGCCAGCTCCGGCGACGCGTGCCGCCGGTAGCCGATGACCTCGAAGCCTCGTTCCGTCAGGTTGCGGGCGATGGGCAGGCCCATCTTCCCCGGCCCGATCATGCCGACTCGCTGCATCACAGCCTCCCGACTTCCCCCGCCACTCCCGCGTCCCCAGGCCACACGTTCTTCGCTCACACGTCCCTCGCCGCACGTCCTTCCTGCACAAGGTAAACTGTATACACTTGCCGTGTTACGTCAAGGGGCTAACGCGGCCCAACTGTATGCACGCTGAGCTGCATCGGGGAGAATGCTGATCATGGCCCGCACCACGCTCATCCCCGACATCCGCAAGGTCCACCTGCCCGAGGCGCGCCAGGCGATCCCCCATGTGCACGCCTACCTGCGCGAGTGCATCCTCGATGGGACGCTGACGCCGGGCACGAAGCTATCCCAGGTCACCCTGGCCGAGCAGCTCGGGATCAGCCGCACCCCGCTGCGGGAGGTGCTGCGGATGCTGCAGGAAGAGGGCCTGGTGGAGATCGAGCCCAACCAGCGCACCCGGGTGGCAGGCCTCGACCCGCAGGAACTGGATGACACGTACGCGTGCCGGATCCTGATGGAGACCCTCGCCCTGTCGATGACGATGGGCACCTTCGGGGCGGCCGGGCGCAAGGAGGCACGGCGCCTGCTCGACGCCATGCGGCGTGCCGCCCGGAAGGGCGACTTCGGCGAGTGGTTCGCCGCCCACGCCGACTACCACCGGCTCATCACGGCCGGCGCCGGGGAGGTCCTGCAGCGGCAGCTCAAGGCCTTCGCGGACCGGACCATCCGCTACATCCGGATCTACCAGCTGTCGGATCCGGGCAGCTGGCAGGCGGCCGGCGACGTCGAGCACGAGCGCATCCTGGAGGCGCTGATCGCCGGGGACGAGCAGGGGGCGCTGAACGAGATGGCCCATCACCTGGCCCGTACCGCGCTCCGCGTGCTGACGGACTGCGCTCCCGATTACGTGCCCGCCGCCGTGCCACGGGCGGTGGCACTGATCGACCGGCACCCGCCGACGGCGCTGCGCCTGACCAGCGCGAGCTGAGCAGCGCCAGCTGACCAGCGCGCGGAATCAGCCGCGCCGCAGCCCCCAGTCATGCCGGGGGCCCGGCGGGGCCTGCCCAGTCGCCCAGACCCCGCCGGCTTCCGGCCCGCCGGAGCGCCAGCCCCTGGCCTCCGTCTGCGGGCCCGGCTCAGCGCCCCAGGAACGGCATGACGACGGCGAGGAACTCGGCCGTCTTCTCGATCATCGTCCAGTGACCGCAGCCCGACAAGACGTGCAGCCGAGAGTCTGGCAGCAGCTCCCCAGCGTGTCGAGCAGGGCCAGCGCGTGCTGCGTCCAGGCCGCGCGCCCGTAGGTCACCGGCTCGCCGGTGGCCGTGCCCCCGAAGCCCAGATGATCAGGCGCGATAACGCGATGCTCGGTGCTGATGGCCGGGATAACCGGGCGCCAGTTCGCGGTAGCCGCGACGCCGGGCCCCGAGCCGTGCAGCAGCACCACGGGCGGGCCGGCCGGCGAGGTTCACCGGGGTCACGAGGCAGGCCCTCCCGCTCTGTCGGGCTGCAGCTGGGGCTGGCTGGAGGCGCGCTGCACCGGGCCCAGCCACATGTCGATGGATCCGATCTCGTCCGGGTCGAAGGTGCGCGGCACCCAGGCCGCGTCGTCCTCGATGCGGCGCACCCCGAAGGAGTACTCGTAGGTGAACCCCTCGGGGCCCAGGAAGTACAGGAAGATCGCCGTGGACTGGGGATGCCGGCCGGGTCCCATCTCGATCCTGACGTGGTGATCGACCAGGAAGTGCCAGTTGCGGAACACGTCGTCGATGGAGGCGACCTGGAAGTTCATGTGGCACAGGCCGGGCCGGGCGCCCTGGAACACCGCCAGCTTGTGGTGCACCGGATCGATCCGCAGCAGGCAGGCCCGGTCCCCGATCCAGTCCGAGACCCGGGCGTTGAAGCGGGTGCTCCAGAACCGGTAGGCCTCGTGCACGTCGGGCGCGTCCAGGCACAGGTGCCCGAGCTCGGTGATGCCGGCCGGGCGGCTGAACGCTACCGGCCGGGTGATGGTCTCCTGCTGGCTGACCAGCTCCAGCCGGTTGCCGAACGGGTCGTCGAAGGCGACGAACTCCCGGACCCGGCGGAACCGGGCCTCCGCGGCCGAGCCGCGGCGCAGCGCGTATCCCGAGCGCTCAAGCTCGGTCTCGGCGGCGGCCAGGGCGTCGGAGTCAGCGACGGAGAAGCCCGACGAGATCATGCCCGAGCGCCCGGCCACCAGCGCGAGGCAGTGGTGACGGTGGTCGGCGCGCAGGTGCGCGACGCCGGGCTCCGTGGGCGCGGCCAGCTCCAGGCCGACGATCTGCGTGGCGAACCGGACGGCCGCGTCCAGGCCGGCTACCCCGGACCGCACGTAGGCGATGTCGGTCAGCGTGATCATGGCGGCTCAGGTGTAGACGGGGGTGATGTCGATGTAGATCTGCCAGTCGCGGACCAGGTCACCGTCGAAGATCAGGATGTCGGCGTTCGGCGTGATGACCGTCTTACTGTCCTTGCGCAGGTACTCGACGTCGATCTGCACGATGACGGTGTCCCCGACGGTCCACGAGTTCAGGATGTGGTGCTTCATGCCGTCGATGGTGGCGAAGAAGCCGGCCACCGCCTCCGCGACCGCCTCGCGCCCGGTGACCGGATCGGCGTTGCCGAAGCGGAACCTGGCCTCCGGGGTGAGGTGAGCGACGAACTGGCCGGGGTCGAGGGAGTCGATGTCGGCGAAGATCTGCGCCACGTCTGCGGTCATGGAGGTGCTCCTGTCGTGTGACCAGCGCTGGCGACCAGCGCTCAGCGAACCCTCCCAAAACTGTATGCAGTTAACCAGGCGGACGCAATGGCCTCAGGGCCGAAACCCGCCATTAGCACTGGTCATCCGGATTGGCCCGGCTCGGGGGCCAGCACGATGTCGAAAGTCACGCTGGTCCAGGGCCCGTCGAGGGCCCGGCCATCCGGGCCCTGGCCGCCTGGCTGCTCGGCGAACTCCACGATGAGGCTGTCCTTGACGCCGAAGACGGCGTCCCGGTCCAGGTACGGGTCGTCCGCGACGAAGATGTGCGTGATCAGCGTCCGGTACCCCGGAGCGTCGACCTTGAAGTGCAGGTGCGCGGGCCGCATCGGCCCCCGGCCCGCGGCGGCGAGCAGCTCGCCGACCGGGCCGTCGTCGGGGATCGGGTAAGGCGAGGGGTGCACGGACCAGAACCGGTACTCGCCGGCGTTACCGCTGCGCAGCCAGCCGCGCCCGGCCAGCTCGTCGCCCGGGTACTGCACGTCATAGAAGCCGTCCTCGTCGGCCTCCCAGACCTCGATCCGGGCTCCAGGCACCGGTTCCCCGCCGGTGCCGCGCACCGTGCCGGAGACATGGCACGGATGGCCCTTGGCGTCGCCCGCGATGTCCCCGCCGAGCGGGATCTCCGGCGCGTCCGCGACGAAGAACGGGCCGAACACCGTCGACTCGGTGGCCCCCGCGCTGGCCGGCGCGTTGATGCCGACAGTCAGCATCGACAGCCCGAGCACGTCCGAGAGCAGGATGAATTCCTGGCGTCGCTCGTCGGTGATCTGCCCCGCCCTGGTCAGGAATTCGATGCCCTGCTGCCATTCCGCGTCGGTCAGCCGTACGTCGCGGGCAAAGGCGTGCAGGTGCCGCACCAGGCTGCCGATGACCACCCGGAAACGGTCCGACGTCGCGCCGGCCAGGCTCGCCAGCACCTCGTCGGTGACCGCCTGCTCGCGCGCGGACTGCTCGGCGCTGATGTAGCGCCCCGGGCCCCCGGGCTGCCCCGTGCCCCTAGGCTGCTCCGTCCCCCCGGACTGACCTGTGCTCACAGCGCCTCCCACTGGCCGCCCTGACGGTAGTCGATGACGGTCGCCCCCCAGGTCGGCTGCTCGAGGTCGTCCAGCGGAGCACGCTCGTTGTCACCGCTCGGATCGTAGATGCGGCCCACGGCCAGGGCGCCGTCGGCGGCGGACAGCCGGAACCACCGGCCGGTGCTCAGCGCCTCGAAGACGTCGGCGGCCACCGCATCGGGAGGCCCGAACTTCCCGACCGCGCTCGGCTCGGCGCCGTCATAACCCGCCACCAGATCCTCGGTGACGACCCAGCAGTAGGGAGTCGTCAGCGAGGAGAACTCGGCGGCCATCCCGTCGGGGACCGTCTCGGTGCCCGCGGCGGCGATGTCCTCTTCAAAGCTCTGCGTCATCGTCTCTCCCTGCGCTGTCCCCGGGGCCCTCGTGGCCGGCCGGCCGGGCTCCGTCCCCATGTTCCCGGGTCCCTGGCCGCCATGCCGGGGCCGCTCACAGCGGTCTCCGCCGCCGGCGCCCCGAGAGCCGGCCAGACGGCCTACCGCCAGGGCTCGATGACCGACTTGATGGTCCCGGCGGTCGTGGTCGAGGCCAGCGCCCGCGCCGCCTCCGCCAGCGGGTAGCGATCGGTCACCAGCGCGTCTACGTCCACCGCGCCGGAGGCCGCGAGGGCGATAGCGGTCGGCCAGGTATTGGCGTAACGGAACGTGCCGGTCACGGTCAGCTCCCGCTGCTGCAGCAGCCCGAATGGCAGCACCAGCTCGTCCGGGCCCATGCCGACCAGGACGGCGACGCCGGCCGGGCGCAGCGCGCGCAGTCCCGACGTGATCGCCGCCTGCGCCCCCGAGCAGTCGATGAAGGCATCGAAGTCCGCCCCTGCGCCGGCCACCTCCGCGGCCGGCAGGGCGGCCGTGGCGCCATGGGCCCGCGCCGCCGCGAGCCGGTGCCCGGCGATGTCGCTGACGACGATCATGGTCGCGCCGAGCGCCCGGGCCACCTGAGCCGTGACCAGGCCGATCGGGCCCGCCCCCGCGATCAGCAGCCGGGAGCCCGCGGTCACCCTGGCCTTGCGGGTGGCCCAGATGCCCACCGACAGCGGCTCGAGCAGGGCGGCCGCGTCATCGCTGACCGAATCGGGCAGGTCGAAGGCCAGGTCGGCGCGGACCTCGACGTACTCGGCGAGCGCTCCGTCGACCGGCGGCGTGGCAAAGAACCGCATGGCCGGGCAGAGGTTGTACCGGCCCGCCTTGCACTGCTCGCACACGCCGCAGGACGCGCCAGGCTCAACCGCGACCCGGCTGCCGATGCGGTCGCTGCCGACTCCCGGGCCGGTCGCCACGATCATCCCCGAGACCTCATGGCCGAGCACCAGCGGCTCGCGGACCACGAAGTCACCGATCCGGCCCCGCTCGAAGTAATGCACGTCCGAGCCGCACACCCCGACGCTGTGCACGCGCACGAGGACGTGACCGGCGCGCGGCACCGGCACCGGCCGGTCCCGCAGGGCCATCTCGCGCGGCCGGTCCAGCACCGACACCCGCATGGACTCCGGAATCTGCGGCAGGCCGGACACCGGCGTGGGCACCGGCGAGGTGGATACCGGAGGTGTGGGCACGCTCATGTCTCAAATCCTTTTTCTCGGGAGGCTGCGCCAACAGCGCCGGCAGCGGCCCCGTTCTCTTCCTCAACGTACCGGCCGCCGTTGTTGTCGAGCTGCGGGCAGCGAGCCTCTTGACACGGGCCGACGGCGGGTAGACGTTGAGCCAGGATTCGTGGACAGCTGGCGTCACGCATCGGAGCCTGACCGCCGCTGCCGCAGGAGGTGTCAGATGGCACGTTCGGCTCGCGGGCGCAGGCGCATAGTCCCGACTCTGGCGGCACTAGCGACGGCTCTGGCTACAACGGCCCTGGGCACGACCGGGCTGGGCATCACGGGACTGGTTCCGCTCACGGCGGCCAGCGCCAGCCCCAGCACGCCCGGCGGCACCGCCGCCGGAGTGGCGCCGGGCGCGCCGGGGGCGCCGTCGTACTTCGACCTGGCCCGCAAGGACTGCGTCGGCACGGCCGCCGGCCGGACCTCCCGGGCGTGGTACACGGTGGCCGGCGGGGTACTGTCCGACACCTACGAGCCGACCATCGACAACACGAACGTGAGCACGCTGCAGTACGTCGTCACTAACGGCTCGACGTTCACCGACCTGCAGACTCGGGACATGACCTACACGGTCAGCGCCGATCCGACCGGGATGGCCTGCACGGTGATCGCGACCAACGCCGCGCACGGCTACCAGCTGACCACCACCTACATCACCGACCCGGCCAGCGACACCGTGCTCATGCACACGCGGCTGGCCGCCATCCCGGGCTCAGGCACCAGCGTGGCGGGGCTGCACCTGTACGCGCGGCTGGACGCGCACGTCAACGGGAACGGCGGAGGCGGGACCCAGAACGCCGGCGCCAACACCGGGGTGGTCACGACGGCGGGCGGCTCGGCCATCCCGGTCGTCTCCAGCACCAACACCGTCACCAACGCGGTCAACCGGACCTACGCGGTGCCGACCTACATGGCGCTGGCCGACAGCAATCCCGCGCCGGCCGCGAGCGTCGGCTACGCCGGCACCGCCAGCGACGGCCTCACCCAGCTGGACACCTCTCACGCGCTCACCCCGTATGCCTCCGCGCCCGACGGCCACATCGTGGCCACCCAGGAGACTGCCCCCGGCCGGGGCGGCACGATCACCCTCGCGCTCGGCTTCGGCCGCACGCAGGCGGCCGCGATCGCTACCGCTCGGGGCTCCCTGAACACTCCGTTCCTCCTGAAAGAACTCCGGTATCTGGCCGGATGGGTGGCCTATGACGCTGGCCTGAACCGACCGCCGGCTCACGTCCCGGGCGAGCCCGCGAGCGCACTGGCGCGGCTGGCCGAGCACTACTACCTGTCCGCGAACGTGATCAAGGCGAGTGAGGACAAGACGTTCCCGGGCGCGATCGTGGCGTCGCTGGCCAGTCCGTGGGGCCAGGCGGTGCCCGCCGGGGTCAGCGCGGGCGGCGCGCCGTCGTACTTCGGCTCCTACCGCGAGGTGTTCTCGCGCGACCTGTACGAGGCCTTCACCGGCCTGCTGACCGACGGCGACCTGGCCACCGCGCGGGCGGCCGTGCGGTTCCTGTTCGACCGCCAGCAGCTGCCCAGCGGAGCCATGCCGCGCAACTCGCTGCTGAACGGCAAGGCCGCTCCCGACACCGGGGGACTCCAGCTCGACGAGGTCGCCTATCCCATCCTGATGGACCTGCAGGCGGGCCTGAGCGGGGACGCCTCGCTGTGGGCCGCGCACGTCCGGCCGGCGGCTGACTTCCTGGTGGCGCACGGTCCGTCGGACGGCAACGAGCGGTGGGAGGAGCAGAGTGGCTACTCGCCGTCGACCATCGCCGCCGAGATCGCCGGGCTCACCGCAGCATCGGTGATCGCGGCCGATCACCACGACCCGGCCCGGTCGCGTGTGTACCAGGCCACGGCGGACTACTTCCAGCGCAGCATCAAGTCCTGGGCGGTCACCACGACCGGCCCGGATGCGCCGCGCTACTTCATCCGGCTGTCCAAGACCGGTGACCCGAACGCGGCCATTTTCTACAACCTCGGTAACGGCGGCCCGACGGTTGACCAGCGCGCAGTCATCGACGGCGGCTTCCAGGAACTGGTCCGGCTGGGCGAGTTGCCGGTCACCGACGCGGACGTGCAGGCCTCGCTGGCGGTGCTGGACAAGCAGATCTCCGTGACCACGCCCAGCGGGACCGGTTACTACCGCTACGGGACCTCCGCCGCGGCGGGCAGCGCCGACGGCTACGGCGACTGCTACCAGCCGAGCCAGACCGCCTGCAAGATCACCGGCGCGCCGTGGCCGCCGACCGACATCGGGACCGGCCACCTCTGGCCGGTGCTGTCGGGCGAGCGGGCCGAGAGCGACATCGCCGGCGGCCAGGGCGCCGCGGCGGCCGGCCTGCTCAACGCCATCCTGAACTTCTCCTCGGGAGAAGGCCTGGTGCCCGAGCAGGCCTGGGAGGATCCCAACCTGCCTCCCTCCCCCTACGGAAGTGACCCCGCCACGGCCTCCATCGGGTTCATCGATGGCAAGGCCGCGGGCTCGGCCTCGCCGCTGACCTGGGCTCAGGCCCAGGAGCTGCGCCTGATCGCCGGCCTGGGCGCCGGGCATACCGTGGAAACGCCGGCCGTCACCACGCGGCGTTACATCACCCACGGGGCGCCGGGGGCGCTGCCGCTCACCTTGTCCGCGCCGACGGCGGGCGCCACGCTGGCCGCCTCCACCACGCCGGTGACGGGCACCACCGCGCCGCGCGGCCGGGTCGACATCGCGGCGACCGACACCACGACGGGGGCCGCGACGGCAGTCACCAGCACCGTCGCCCGGGCGGACGGCTCGTTCTCCGCCACCGTGCCGATCGGTTTCGGGGACGACGTGATCACCGCCACGGCGACCGCGGCGGGCGGGCGCAGCACCGGGTACGCCCAGGTGGCAGTGGTCGGCGACGCCCACGGGACGACCGTGCTGAATATCACCGATCCGGCCGGCGACGATCACGGCCCGGGCACCTTCCAGTACCCGACGGCCGCGGACTTCCATGCGGGCGCGTACGACCTGACGGACTTCCAGGTGATCAGTGACGGGACCACTGTTTACCTGCGGGCGACGCTGGCCAACCTGGACCCGACGTTCGGGGCGGCCTTCGGCGCTCAGCTCCTGGACGTCTACGTGCACAACCCTGCCGCCAGCGCCACCTCGACCCAGGCCGCCTTCGCCACCCGCAACTACACCATCGCGCCCGGCGGTGCCTGGAGCGAGCGGGTCGAGGCCCAGGGGTTCGCCGCGCCGGCCTGGGTGGACGCCAGCGGCAACCCGGTGGGCACGGCGTTCATGGTGGCCGACCAGGCCAGCAAGACCGTGACGATCGCGCTGCCCGAGGCCCAGTTCAGCACCCCCGGCTCCGGCTGGGCATTCAGCGTCGTGCTGGCCGGGCAGGACGGATTCAGCCCGGACCAGGCCCGCGCGTTCACGCCCACTCCGGGTGCTTTCACGTTCGGCGTCTGCCCTGTGGGCGGCATGAGCCCGATCTGCAAGGTGGACCCCGGCTCGGTGCCGAAGGCCATGGACGTCATCACCCCGTCAGGGGTGTCCCAGGCCACGGAGCTCGACCCGACCCTCGGCCCGGTGGTCATCCAGCCCGTCACCGTCCCCTAGCCCAGGAGAAGCAGCCTCGCGCCTCGTGCCACGCGGGGGTTGTCCTCACGTCGACAAGCCGCCGGGCCGCAACGCCCGGCATAGGTCGAGGAGGCGCACGAGATGCGCAAGAAGGACGTGCGAATCGCGGCCCGAGGACACTCTGGAGCCCGCAGCTGATGTTAGAGACGGCCTCCCGTAGGTAGAGGAAGGGGGATGGCTGCTATTCGCAGCGCAGCCCACCAGAAGGGAGCCTTCCATGGGCCTGGAAGACAAGGCAAAGAACAAGGGCGAGGAGCTCAAGGGACAGGGCAAGGAGCAGGTCGGCAAGGCCACCGGGAACGAGCAGCTCCAGGCAGAGGGCGAGGTCGACCAGGCCAAGGGCAACCTCAAGCAGGCGGGCGAGAAGGTGAAGGACGCCTTCAAGTCCTAGCCGACTACCTGGCCGCCCTGGAACGCACCGGGCTGGCTGCGCGGTCCCGTTTCGGGCGGCCTAGCTGGCGCCGGGCGGGGCCGCGCTGGGCACGTCGCCCGGCGCAGACAGCGCCGGAAGCGACACCCGTTAGGGCAGCAGGGTGACGTCGGCCTGGCGCAGCACCTCGCCCGTCTCGTCCACCGTGACCGCCAGCACGACCCGGCCGGACTGGCCCTCTAGCTCGACGGCCGTCCCGGACTCGCCGTCGCCGCCCCGGAATGCTCCCGCGGTGCACCGGCCTGCCCAGGCCGCGGCGACCCGCAGCCGCCGCGCGAGCTGCGCTGTGTCCACATCGGCCGCCACCGGCAGCCAGTCCGGCCACAGCGGGGCACCGTCGTTGATCATCCCGATCAGGGAATCGAGCAGCCGAAGCAGGGATGAGCCCGGCGCGGGCGGCACCGCCACCCACAGCCATTGCACGAGGGGCTGCGACAGCGGAGCGAGCTTGATCTCGGCTTGCACGCTGCCCCGGTCACCGCGCAGCCACCATCGGCAGTGCGCGGGCGAATCGAACTCCGGGCCCCGGGAGGGATCGGGCCGGAAGGGGCCGATGCGCTCGCGGACCAGGTCAATCGCCGCCCGGCGCTCGGCGAGCGGCTGATCCCAGGCCACGTTGGGTGAGAAGAGCCTGGCCGCGGCATCGTCGTCCCAGGCCTGCAGCAGCAGGTCTACCTCTTCCCGCGCGGCTAGCGTCTGCGGCCACGGGCTGCCGGCCGGCGCCGGGCCGAAGACAGCCGTTTGACCGGTCCCGGCGGCGCGCGCCCGGGCGCCGGCCTGGTCGGCGCCGGTCCCATCGACGCTGGGCCCAGCTGCGCTGAGCTGTCGCAGCAGCTCATCCTGGATCCGGGCCGCGAGCTGGCCGGCAGCGGCGTAGGTGCCGTTGGCCAGGACGATGACGCCCGTGCCGGTGGCGGGGTGCCAGCGCATCTGGCTGCCGTAACCGGGATACCCGCCGCTGTGCTGCACGATCGTGCCGTTGACCGGGTCTTCCTCGACGAACAGGCCCAGGCCGTAGCTGGCGGTGCTGGCGTCGGGATAGGACCCTTCCGGCCGGCCGATGATCGCAACCTGCGGCAGCTGCATGTCCCGCCGGGTGGCGCGGCTCAGCGGATGGCCGTCGGCCGGGCTGTCCCGCGGCGGGAAGGCGTCGGCGAACCCGGCCACCCAGCGAGCGAGATCGGCCACCGTGCTGAAAATGCCGCCCATCGGCGCGAAGGCACCGTATCCGTCGGGCACCAGCTCGCGCCAGCCGCCGCCGGCGCGCTGGTAGCCGCGGGCCACCTGCGCCGGGTCAAACTCGCCGATCTCATAACCCGTCCGGTTCAGGCCGAGCGGTCGCAGGATCCGGCTGCGGACGGCGTCGGCATATCCCGTGCCGGTCACGGCCTCGATGACTTTCCCGAGGATCGCGTAGCCGAGGTTGGAGTACTCGAACCGGGTTCCTGGCGCCCAGCCGAGCCGCACGCCGCCCCGCAGCAGCCTGGCGAACTCCGCGGCGGGCAGGCCCTGCTGACGGTCGCCCCAGGGGTCGTCGGTCGTGAAGCCCGCGGTCATGGTCAGCAGGTGGCGCAGGGTCGGGCGAGGTGAATCCGCGGTGGGCAGGCGCAGTTCGCTTAGCTCGCCGACGTAGTCCTCCGCGAGGTCGTCCAGCCGCAGCGCGCCCTCGTCCCGCAGCAGGGCCACGGTGGACGCGGTGAAGCTCTTGGTCATGGAGGCAATGCGGAACACCGTGGCCGCGTCCGGGCGGGGACCGCCCAGCCATCGCTCGCCCAGGCCGCCGGAGTGCACCAGGGCGCCCCCGGCGACGACTCCGTAGGCCAGGCCCGGCTGGCCGTCCCGCTCGGCGAAGGCGCGGGCCAGCTGGTCGATCGCGGCGAAATCGGCCCCCACCAGGTCAGCCGGCCCAGCCGTCCCCCGGCGCCCGATGTCCACGAGATCACCAGGGCGCGGGCTCACGTCAGCAGCGTGCCCCGCATCTTCCGGCTCGGCCACTGCAGGTACCTCCTTGCGGCATGATCTACCACGTAGCAGGGCATCGGCGCGCTGCGGGAAAGAACCAGTAAACCGTGTCCGGCCCGCTCGTGCCCGCCGGGGTAGCCGCCACGGAGGGTTCCTCTCGCGAGCCGGCGACCTCCTGGCGTAACGTCGCTGGCATGTGCCGCAGCATCAAGACCCTCCGGGAGCCCTACACCGCTGACGTGACGGAGGCGGACATGCGCGCTGCCGCCCTCCAGTACGTGCGCAAGGTCAGCGGGTTCCGCACCCCGGCCGGGCATAACGCCGAAGCCTTTGACCGTGCCGTGCAGGCGATCACCGCTGCCACCGCCGACCTGCTAGGTCACCTTGAGGTGCGCGGGACGGATCCGGCCAGGGCACACTGACCATGCCGCGGCCCTTGCCCACCCGCGCCGGGGCCGCAGATCGCCGCCGCCGGCAGCGGCGTGTCATTATCCGACGACCAATCCTGGAGTTCGCATGGCTGACGCCAACGACTTTAACGACAAGATCATCGCGGAGTTTCGGGCCAACGGCGGGAAGGTGGGCGGCCCGTTCGAGGGCGCGCCGGTCCTGCTCCTGCACACCACCGGGGCCAGGAGCGGTCAGGAGCGGGTGAACCCGGTGATGTACCAGCGGGTCGGGGACAACTACGCGGTGTTCGCCTCGAAGGCGGGCGCCCCCACCAACCCGGACTGGTACCACAACATCCTGGCTCACCCCAGGGTGCAGGCCGAGATCGGCCCGCAGACGCTTCCGTTCACCGCCCGGGTGGCGCAGGGCGACGAGCGCGATCAGATCTGGTCCGCGCAGAAGAGCGCCTACCCGGGGTTCGCCGAGTACGAGGAGAAGACGAGCCGGCAGATCCCCGTTGTCATTCTCGAGCTGAGCCGCTAGCGGGGACCGGGCCGGCCAGCGCGATCTCCTCGTCCAGCGCCTCGCCGGGCAGGTCGAGCAGGCGGCAGCCGACCCGGATCTCGAAGCGGGCCGCGGCCGGCGAGGAGACGCCGGCCAGCCAGCGCCTGGTCGCGGCGGTGAAGACGTCCGCCACCACCGGCAGGACGGCGTCCTGCCGGTGGCCCAGCGGGCCGCCGACCGCGGCGACGTGCGAGAGGACCTGCAGATGCAGGCGCTCGATCCGCTCGATGGTGGCGCTGTAGCTGCGGCTGGTCTCACTCACGGCGCGGCTCAGGGCCGCGGTCAGCCGGGGTTCGCGCTGCTCGGCGCGGAACTCGCGCAGCAGGTGCCCGGTCACCCGCTCGCGCACCGTCCCGGCGCGCGGCGACTCGCCCTGGACTCGGGCCAGGGCGCGCTCGTACCGGCTCAGCGTGATCGCCAGCAGGACATGATCCTTGGCCGGGAAGTAGCGGTAGACCGTGGCCAGCGACACGCCGGCGCGCTGCGACAGCTCCTTCATCTGCAGGGCATCCTCACCGCCGATGCTGAGCATCGCGCTGGCCGTGTCCAGGATGCGGTCGCGCCGGTCGTGCTGGGCTGGCGTCGACGGGACCGCGGGTCCGGCTACCGGTGCGCTGCGCTGCATTGATCCGCCATCCGAGAACTGGCCACGCCCGGGAGGCCTGGCCGTCACGCCCTGCGGGCCCCTGCGCCCGTCGCCGGCTGCGCCGCCAGCGCCGGCTGGCCGGCCAGCGTCGCCGCGAGCCGGTCGAGCTGATCTCCGGGGCCGCCGAGCAGGACCTTGCCGGACAGGGCGTTCTTGTAATAGAGGTGAGCGTCGTGCTCCCACGTGAAGCCGATACCGCCGTGCAGGTGAATGGTGTCAGCGGCGGCGGTGAAGTACGGGACGGACACCATGACCCGCGCCACCGAAGCGTCCGTGCTGAAGCTGGCGGGGTCCTCGTCAGCGCTCCGGGCCGCGGCGCGCAGCGTCGCCTGGGCCAGCTCCCAGGCGGTCTCCATGTCCGCCAGGCGGTGTTTGACGCCCTGGAACGCGCCGATCGGCTGGCCGAAGGCCACGCGCAGCTTGGCGTACTCGGTGGTCATCGCCAGGCAGGCGGCCATGCCGCCGCACTGCTCGGCGGCGAGCGCCAGGTTGGCCAGGTCAGCGGCCGCGCTCAGCGCGCCGGCGCCGTCCCCGGCCAGCAGCCGGGCCGGGGTATCCTGCAGGCCGATCCTGGCCAGCGCCCGGGTGGGATCTGCCGTGGTCAGGGCGGTCTTGGTCAGCCCCGGGGCCGCGGCGTCGACCAGGTAGACGCCGATGCCGTCGCCGGCATCGGCCGGAACCAGGAGCACGTCTGCCTGCGCGCCGCTCAGCACGGGCGCCAGCCCGCCGGTGAGCGTGGCCTGCGCGCCCGTCCCCGTCGCGCGGACCCGCCCGTCCGGCCCATCACCGGTCCCGGTGATCGCCAGGGTGGCCACGAGCTCGCCGCCGGCGATCCCCGGCAGCAGATCCTGCCGGGCCGCCTCGTCATCGAGGCGGAGCAGCGCCCCGGCCGCCAGCACGGCCGAGGCCAGCAGCGGCGACGGCACCAGGCCCGCTCCTAGTTCCTGGAGCGCCACGGCCATGGCGGCGTGCCCCGCGCCCGCCCCGCCGTACTCCTCGGGGATGCTCAGGCCGGCCACGCCGAGCTGGGCCGTCAGCTGCTTCCACACCGCCGGGTCGTACGGCTTGCCGGCCGCGATCAGCTCCCGGACCGCCGGCAGGGGGCTGCGGTCGGCCACGAACCGGCGCACGGAATCGCGCAGGGCCTGCTCGTCGGCGCTCAGTATCAGGCTCATGACGCTCCCTGGCGCTTCTGGGTGCCGACGCGCAGCTGGTTGAATGGGGTAGCCCGGTCCACGCCCGGATCCTTGGCCAGCCCGAGCACGCGCTCGCCGATGATGTTGCGCTGGATCTCGTTCGTGCCGCCGGCGATCGCCCCGCCGGGAACGGCCACGATCGCGGTGACCACCGCGCGCAGCTCGGGCCCGTAGTCAGCAGTACCGCGGTGAGCAGTACCGTCGTAGCCGGCGATCGCGTCGCCCAGCACGTCCGCTGCCACCTCGGCGGCAAAGGCGCCCAGTTCCGCGCCCGCCAGCTTGGCCACCGAGCCCCGGGCGCCCGGCATGCGGCCCGACATCGCCTCCTCACGCAGCAGCCGGGCGAACAGCGCGACCGCGCGCTCCCGGGCATGCAGCTCCGCCAGGCGGCGCCGGACCGCCGGGTCGTCTAGCCGGCCCAGCCGGCCAGCCAGCTCAGTCAGGGACTCCGACCCCAGCGGGCTGCCGCGGGATGCCGTCAGCGTGCCGATGGCGACCCGCTCGTTGCGCAGCATGACCACGGCGGCCTCCCAGCCCTTGTTCTCGGCCCCGATGAGCGCGTCGGGCCCCAGCCGGACGTTGTCGAAGAAGACCTCGTTGAACGGGGCGGAGCCGGTGGCCACCCGCAGCGGGCGCACGGTCACCCCGGGCGCCCGCATGTCCACGATGAACATGCTGATCCCGCGGTGCTTGGGCTGAGTCGGATCGGTCCGGGCCAGGACCGCGCCGTACTCGCTGTACTGAGCGCCGGAAGTCCACACCTTCTGGCCGTTGAGCACCCAGGTATCGCCGTCCCGGACCGCGCTGGCCTGCAGGCTGGCGACATCCGATCCCGCGCCGGGCTCAGAGAACAGCTGGCACCAGATCTCCTCGCCGCGCAGCATCGGCGGCAGGTAGCGCTTCTTCTGCTCCTCGCTGCCGCATTCGAGGATCGTGGGCCCGGGCATACCCAGCCCGATGATGAACGCGCCGACGGGCAGCGAGTAGTGCCGGGCCTCCTCGCTGAAGGCGATCTGCTCCGCATTGGTCAGTCCCTGGCCGCCGTACTCGGCCGGCCACGTAATGCCGACAAATCCGGCGTCGTAAAGCCTGGCCTGGAAGGCCCGCTGGGCGTCCAGGCCGGCCGAGCTGCCGACGTCCTCGCTGTCGCCGTCGCCCGAGCGCCGCGGCGCGTTCTCCGCCAGCCACGCCCGGGCGCGAGCGCGGAACTCCTCGACGGTGCGGGTGCCGGTTTCCTGCGAGGTCATCCGACCGCCTCCCGCCCGAGCAGGCGGCCAGCCGCCCGCGTCCAGGCTCAAAAACTGAAATCAGTTATGCTAATTTCCTGGCTCCGAGCGAATCACAGCGCCGGATCCGGTGTCAACGGCGGCGCGTGAGAGGATCCCGGGCGGATGCAGGTGACCGGCACGCGGCAGCGCGAGGCCTGGCTGCGGCGGGAGTTTCCGCCGGTCGAGGAAGTCACCAGCGGCGTCTGGTCAGTCCCCGTCCCGATTCCCGACAGCCCCCTGCGGTACGTGCTGAGCTACCTCATCGAGCACCGCTCCGGCTTCGTGATGGTGGATACCGGCTGGGATCATCCGGACAGCTGGCGGGTGCTGACCGCCGGCCTCCAGTCGTGCGGGATCCCGCTCACCGCGATCACCGGGATCGTCATCACCCACGTGCACCCCGACCATCATGGCCTGTCGCGAGCCGTCCGGGAGCAGTCCGGCGCCTGGATCGGCATGCACGAGCGCGAGGACGCGTTCCTGGCCGCCCACGCGGACTGGACCGTCATGCAGGACAGCATGCGGCGGTACCTGCGCTGGTGCGGCGCCCCGCCGGAGCATCTGGCTGACATGGCCGACCGCCGTGCCGCCAGCCTGCCGCCGGGTCCGATGGCCCGCACGGACCGGGTGATCGCGCACGGCGACCTGATCGACGCGCCCGGCCTGGCGCTGCGCGCGCTCTGGACCCCCGGTCACTCGCCGGGTCACCTGTGCTTTCACGACGAGAGTCGGAGACTGCTGCTGACCGGCGATCACGTGCTGCCCAGGATCACGCCGAATATCTCGGCCTACGACATGACATCCTCGCCGCTGGATGACTACCTTCAGTCGCTGGCCGCGCTGCGCGGGATCGAGCCGGGTGAGGTGCTTCCGGCACATGAGTACCGGTTTGCCGATCTCGACGGGCGGCTGGCGGGCCTGGCCGCGCATCACGAGGAGCGGCTGACCGAGATCACCGAGGTGCTCAGCTCGGCGCGCGCCGGGCAGTCTGCCTGGCAGGTGGCCGCCCAGATCTCCTGGTCGCGGCCCTGGGACCAGCTGCGCGGCTTCCCGCGCCAGGCGGCACTCGGCGAGGTGGTCGCCCACCTGCGGCATCTGCAGCTGCAGGGCTGGGCCGAGTGCGCCGATGCCGACTGCCGGGGACTGTGGGGACCTGTGCCCGGCGCCGCCGGCGACGGCCCGGCGGCGGCAGCAGGGCACCCCGCAGTGAACGGCGCGGTGCTGGACTAGAGCGGTGCTGGATCAGAGCGGTGCTGGACCAGGCGGTGCCAGCTAGGCCCGGCAGCTCACCTCGACGCCGTCCCCGAGCGGCAGGGCCACGCTGACGTAGCCGTTCGCCTCGTCGCGCACGTAGCCTAGGTAGCCCGCCAGGACCTTGGCGAACGACAGGGTGTCGTCGGCCACCACCAGGGCTCCGGGCGACAGCTGGGGCTCGATCACCTTCAGCATGTCCAGGTAGGACTCCTTCCAGCCGTCCAGCAGCGCGAAGCCGACGGGGGCGGGCACGGTGGCCAGGGTGCTCAGGGCATCGCCGGTCATGACGTCGACCACGTCACCCAGCCCGGCCTCCGCGAGGTGCTCACGGGCTCGCTGCGCCTTGGCGGAGTTCAGCTCGGTGCTGATCACCCGGCCCGTTCCGTTGTCGCGGACGGCGGCAGCCAGGTGGATCGTCGCGATGCCGAACGAGGTGCCGAACTCGACGACCGTCGCCGGGCGGCTGGTCCGGATCAGCGAGTACAGCAGCTGTCCGGTTTCCGGGGACACCGGGATGTACAGGGAGCCGAACAGCTCGGCGCGCTCGCTGGCCGAGCCGGCCAGGAACCCCCCGTACTCGGCGGAAATCTCGGCCAGCCTGGCCTCATCACCCTCGTCGGCCGCCGTGAACAGTCGGTCAAGAAGGCCGCGTACGACCGGACTTGCGAGTGAATTGCCCATATCAGTCATTCTAAGCTGACATAGCGGAGACGCCCAGGTGCTCAGCGCGACCACTAACGATCCGGGGCAGGTCTCGACAGCTAGCCGGATATCGATACGCTGGCGCCGTGGGCAGGGACGCCGACCGCCAGAGTGTGCCGGCGCCGATGCGCCGGGATGTCCGGCTGCTCGGAGACATCCTGGGCGAGGTCATCGCCGAGTCCGAGGGCCAGGATCTGCTCGACGATGTCGAGCTGCTGCGGCATGCCGCGATCGCCGGCCGCCGGGACGGGGCGAGCGAGCACGCCGACGAGAACATCGCCCGGCTGGTGGCCTCCTGGCCGCTGGACCGGGCCGACGCCGTGGCACGCGCGTTCACCGTCTACTTCCACCTCGCCAACCTGGCCGAGGAGCATCAGCGCATCCGCACGCTGCGGGAGCGGGACACCGGCGGCGAGCCGCTGCGGGAGTCCCTGGCCGCCGCCATCCCGGCCCTGCGCGACCAGCTGGATCCCGGCGCGTTCGCCGGGCTGCTGAAGGACCTGCGGGTCCATCCCGTGCTGACCGCGCACCCGACCGAAGCCCGCCGCCGGGCAGTGACCGAGGCGCTGCGGCGCATCGGCGCGCTGCTGGACGACCTGGCCGACGGGCGCCTTGGCCCCAGCCGCCAGGAAGAGGCGCTGCGCCGGCTGCGCGAGGAGGTCGACCTACTGTGGCGGACCGCCGCGCTGCGCGTGCAGGCGATGCAGCCGCTGGACGAGGTCCGTACCGGGACGACCGCGTTCGACCAGACGCTGTTCCGCGTGGTCCCGGACCTGTACCGGTCGATGGACCGCGCGCTGCAGGGCACCGACTCCGGCCGCGTGCCGCCGCTGGCCCCGGCGTTCCTGCGGTACGGCAGCTGGATCGGCGCCGACCGCGACGGTAACCCGTTCGTGACCGCCGACATCACCGTGCAGACGGCGCAGATCCAGGCGGATCACGCGCTGCGCGCGCTGGAGAACGCCGCTACCCGGATCGGCCGGGCCCTGACCGTGCATGCCGAGGTGCTGCCGCCCGAATCGGAGCTGAGCCTCGCGCTGGCCGCGGGCCGCCGCCGTGACCCGGCGATCATGGGCGAGCTAGCGGCCCGCTCCCCGCAGGAGCCCTACCGGGAGTTCCTGCTGCAGGTAGCGCTGCGGCTGCAGGCGGCCCGGATCCGGGCCACGGGACCGCCCGCCGCGGGCCCGGCGGGAGCCACCGGGGACGCCCTGGCCTACCGTGACCCGGCCGAGCTCATCGCCGATCTTCGGCTGCTGCAGCGCGCGCTGGTGGCGGCCGGGGCCAGCAGGCAGGCCTACGGCGACGTGCAGCACCTGGTCTGGCAGGCCGAGACCTTCGGCTTCCACCTGGCCGAGCTGGAGGTCCGCCAGCACAGCGCGGTACATGCCCGCGCCCTGCGCGAGCTGGACGAAGGATCAGAGCTGTCGCCGCAGACGCGCGAGGTCCTGGCCACGCTGGCGGCGATCGCCGCTATCCAGGAGCGGTTCGGCCCGCAGGCGGTCCATCGTTACATCGTCAGCTTCACCCGGTCCGCCGCCGACATCGCCGCGGTGTACGAGCTGGCCCGGCTGGCCATGCCCGGCGGCTCCCCTCCGGTGCTCGACGTGATCCCGCTGTTCGAGAGCGGCGAGGACCTGGAGAACGCGACCAAGATCCTGGACGACATGCTGGTCCTGCCTCCGGTGGCGGAGCGGCTGGCGGCGGGCGGCCGGGAGCTCGAGGCCATGCTCGGGTACTCCGACTCGGCTAAGGAGCTCGGCCCGGTCAGCGCCACCCTGCGGCTCTTCGACGTCCAGCAGCGGCTGGCGCGATGGGCCAGCGAGCAGCACATCGCGCTCACGTTGTTTCACGGCCGGGGCGGCGCGCTCGGCCGCGGCGGCGGCCCGGCCGGCCGGGCCGTGCTCGCCCAGGCCCCCGGCTCGGTCGACGGCCGGTTCAAGGTCACCGAGCAGGGCGAGGTCATCTTCGCCCGGTACGGCCATCCCGCAATCGCCCAGCGGCACCTGGAGCAGGTGACCTCGGCGGTCCTGCTGGCCTCCGCGGCTCACCGCGCGCACCCCGCGATCGCCGCCGGCGAGTCCGACCCGGTGCTGCCCGAGTTCCGCGAGGTCGCGAGCAAGATCGATGCCGCGGCGCTGCACGCCTACCAGGCCCTGACCGGGGCGGACGGCTTCGCTGAATGGTTCGGGCAGATCTCCCCGCTGGACGAGCTGGGCGGCATGCGGATGGGCTCCCGGCCGGCCCGCCGGGGCGGCGCGGCGGCGGCCGGGCTGGCCGACCTGCGCGCGATTCCGTGGGTGTTCGCCTGGGCCCAGACGCGCGTGAACCTGCCGGGCTGGTTCGGGCTGGGCAGCGGACTGGCCGCCGTGACGGGGGGCGGCGCCGGGCTGGAGGCGGCGCAGGCCGCCTACCAGGGCTGGCCGCTGCTGGCCGCGCTGCTCGACAACGCGGAGATGAGCCTGGCCAAGACCAACCGGCGGATCGCCGCGCGCTACCTGGCCCTGGGCGGCCGTCCTGAGCTCACCGCCATCGTGCTGGCCGAGTACGACCTGACCCGGCGCCTGGTCCTGGCGGTCACCGGCCACGACCGGCTGCTAGGCGGACGGCGGGTGCTGTCGCGGGCGGTGGCGCTGCGCGACCCGTACGTGGACGCGCTCTCCCACCTTCAGCTCCGGGCCCTCACCGCCCTGCGCCGCGGCGACGAGCCGGACGAGCGCGACCGGCAGGAGCGGCTGCTGCTGCTGACCGTCAACGGCGTCGCGGCCGGCCTGCAGAACACCGGCTGACCGCCGCGGTGACTCCACGATGGCCGCCAGCCGTGACGCACCCGACCTGACCCAGCTGCCGGATGTTAATGGCGCGACGCAGCGCCGGATGGAGCGAGCATGACGACACAGATGGTGACCAGCGCGACCGGATCTAGCCTGCAGCGGCTGGCCGAGGCGGCCTGGCAGCGGACCGCCGCGGCGTCGGAACTGTACTACGAGGGCGAGCACTGGACCGGCGATCAGCTGGCCGACCGGTCCCGGCGGCTGTCGGGCGGGCTGCGCACCGCCGGCCTGCAGCCGGGCGAGCGCGTGGTGATCTGCATGGCCAACTGCCCCGAGGTCGGCGTGACTTATCACGCCGTCTGGCGCGCCGGGGCGGTGGCCACCCCGGTGCTGTTCTTGCTGAGTGAGGACGAGTTGCGGCACGTGCTGAGCGACAGCGGCGCCGTGCTCGCCGTTACTACCCCAGAGTTCCTGCCCAAGACGACCGCTGCGGCAGCGGGCCTGCCCAACCTGCGGGGCATCGTGGTGGTGGGCGAGGTCAGCGGGGCGGCTGGCGGGATCCCGCTGCTGCACTACGCCGACCTGGAGGCGGCCGAGCCGGCCCCGCTGGTCGACAGTGATCCCGCCTCGCTGGCGGCGCTGCTGTATACCGGCGGCACCACGGGCCGCTCCAAGGGCGTCATGATCAGCCATAACGCGCTGTCCGCCTCGGCCTGGGCGGCCACGGCGACCTCGCACGAGCCGGCCCTGACCGCCGCGCTGCTGCCGCTGCCGCTGTCGCACGTCTACGGGCTGATGGTCAGCGTGATGTCGTTGCACATGCCCGATCCCGGCACGACGGTGCTGATGCGCTGGTTCGACCCGGCCGGCTGGCTCGCGCTGGCCGCCAAGCACCGGGTCAACGTCAGCCCGCTGGTGCCGTCCATGCTGCAGATGCTGCTGCAGCAGCCGATCGAGGACTACGACCTCTCCGCGCTGGCCAGGCTGACCAGCGGCGCGGCGCCGCTGCCCGGCCAGGTCGCCAGCGACCTCGAGCGCCGGCTGCCCGGGGTGGAGGTCGCCGAGGGCTACGGCTGCACCGAGACTGCGGCCATCATCGCCACCTCGCCGCTGGGAGCGGCCCGGCGCGGCAGTGTCGGCCAGCCCGCGCCCGGCGTGGAGGTCCGGATCGAGCTTCCCGACGGCACGCAGGCGGCGGCGGGGCAGGACGGCGAGATCTGCGTTCGCGGGGCGGTGGTCATGTCCGGCTACTGGAACGCGCCGCAGGAGACCGAGCAGGCGCTGCGCGGCGGCTGGCTGCATACCGGCGATGTCGGCCGCCTTGACGACGGTTACCTGTACATCGTCGACCGGATCAAGGACCTGATCATCCGGGGCGGTTATAACGTCTATCCGCGCGATGTCGAGGACGTGCTGGTCCAGCATCCGGATGTGGTCGCCGCGGCCGTGGTCGGCCGGCCCGACGCCAAGTACGGCGAGGAAGTGGTGGCCTTCGTCCAGCTCCGCGGCGGCGCCGAGACCAGCCCGGCCGAGCTGGTGACCTTCGCCAAGGAGCACCTGTCGGCGGTCAAGTACCCGCGCGAGGTGCGGGTCATCGGCTCCATCCCGCTGACCAGCGTGCTCAAGACCGACCGCAAGCGCCTGCGCGCCGAGCTCACCGCCGAGCTCACCGCGGAGCGCACTGGCGAGTGACAAGCGGGGACCCGGACGGCGAGCGCCGTCCGGGCCCCGTGGCTCAGCCGCCCGCGGCTACCGCGTGCCGGCCTGCCCCGCGCCCGCGAACTCCCGCTGCGCGGGGATCGGCTGGACGCTCGACCGGACCACCAGGGTGCCGGCCAGATGGTCGCCGACCCGCTGCCGGTAGCGGGAGAACATCATCGTGATGATGCCGATCAGCAGCGACAGCGGAGTGAACAGGACCAGCAGCACCGACCGGATGAACAGCTGCATCACGCTCGCGGGGCCGCCGTCCTTGCTGATGACCCGTATCCCGAGCAGCTGCATGCCCAGCGTCTGCCCGTTGCTGATATACGGGCGTGCCACCCAGTACAGGAAGTACCAGGCGATATTGACCAGGACCAGGACCACCCACAAGATCACGTGCACCCCGCCGGTGCCCCGGTCCAGGGCCCAGGAGATGAGCGAGAAGACGATGCCGGTGAGGATGGCGTCGATGATGTACTGCACGATCCGGCGCCCGGTGACGCGGGTGTCGATCTCGCTCACCGGCGAGGCCGGCGCGCCGTGCGGCGCGGCGCCGTGCTGACCTGGCACGCCGCCGGGCGGCGGGCTGCCGTACTGCTGTCCTTGCGGGCCCCCCGGATAGCCGCCCGGCCCCGGCACGCCAGGCTGTGCTGCTGCGCTGGGCTGGGCTGGCGTTCCGCCCTGCCACTGCTGTCCCGACACACCGGGCTGCGGGCCGGCCTCCCACGACTGGCCCGACCCGCCATCCTGAGGCATGCTCATGTGTCCCCCCGATCCACGCAAGGCCGCAATGGCGGCTTGGCGGCTACGGCCCGCGCTCTGGCGGGCGTACTCCGGGAAGTACCCACAGTGACGGACTAAACACACTTCATCCGGGCGCCGCGCTGGCCGGCGCTAGCCCGCGACCAGGCCTGCGCTAGCCGGCGACCAGCGTGGCATGGGCGATCGCCACCTCGGCGGCGAGCCCCGCGTTGTCGGCGATCAGGCTCTGGTTCACCGCGACGCTGCGCCCGCCGCTCAGCTCCTCCACCCTGGCCAGGATGGCGGGCGTCACCGCCTGGCCGGTCACCCCGAGGCTCGCCACCTCGCCGACCGCGTCGGCGATCAGCGCCTCGATGTCGAGGCCGTCGGAGGGCGGCCGGGCCAGCAGCAGCCCGGCCTGGCCGACGAGCTGCCAGTGCGTGGCGGCGATGCGCCCGGCCTCGGCCGCGCTGCTGACGATGGCCGAGACCGCCGGGCCGCCGCCGGCGCTGTAGAACAAGGGCAGCGTGCCGGTGTTCCAGCCGAGCACGGGGATGCCGAGCGTCTCCAGTAGCTCGGCGGTAGCGCCGACGTCGAGGATGGACTTGGCCCCTGAGCAGACCACCATGGCGGCCGTCCGGGCGATGCGCGGCAGGTCACTGGAGATGTCCAGGGTGTCGGCGAACCCGCGGTGCACCCCGCCGATCCCGCCCGTGGCCAGGAACCGGATGCCCACCGCGGCGCAGACTGCCAGCGTCCCGCCGACGGTGGTGGCCCCGAGCGCCCGCTGGACGACGCAGGCCGCGATGTCCCGGGCTCCGGCCTTGCGAGCCGAGGTCCCGGCGGTGGCGAACCGCTCCAGGTCGGGCGGGCCAAGACCGACCCGGACCTGTCCGTCGACCACCCCGATCGTGGCCGGCACCGCGCCGGCGGCCCGGACCCGGTCGGCCGCGGCCTGCGCGGCGAGCAGGCCGCGGCCGCCGGAGAACCCGTGGGAGACCAGGGTCGTCTCCAGGGCGACCACCGCCTGCCGCCGGTCCAGCGCCTCGGCCACCTCCTGTGACAGCACCAGCCCGTCCAGGGCCCGGGGCGTGAAGGTCACGGCATGCCTCCCATGGTCGCGACCGCCCGCGCGGCGGCCGTCAGGCCGAGCGGCACCCCGCTCAGCAGAAAGCCCGCCGCGAACGCGTCACCCGCGCCGGTGGAGTCGACGGCGTCCGTGGCCACCGCCGGGTAATGCCGTCCGCCGGCCCGCACCCCGGCCGCGCCCAGCTTCACGACCAGGTCCGGCCCCCGCAAGTTCTTGACCAGCGCCATCTCTGCCTCCGTGCCGAGCACCACGTCCGGGCTCAGCTCGCCGAGCAGGCGGATGAACCTGGCCACCCCGAACTCGGTCAGCGCCGCCGTCGACGACAGGTCAATGCTAAGCCGGGCAGATCTGGCCGCCGCAGCCGCGGCCGCGGCCAGCGCGGCCCCCCCGATGGGGTCGCTGACCAGGCTGTAAGCGGGCAGGTGCAGCCAGGTGCAGCCATCCAGCCACGACGGGCGCAGATCCGCCGCCGCGAACCGCGGGCCGACCCCGCGATCGGTCAGCATCGACCGGGCGGCGCCGCCGTCCGACAGCGACACCACCACGCCGGTGCGGCCCGCCGCGACGGGCCCGGCGAGCTGCACGCCCCGGCCCGTGAGCTCGGCCGCCACGAGGGCGGCCGCCGGGTCGGTGCCGCGGGCGAAGAGCAGCCGGCTCTGGCCGCCGAGGGCGGCCACCCAGGCAGCGACGTTGGCCGCCTGGCCGCCGACGCTGACGACGGTCCGCGATGGCGTGTCGGTGTCGCGGGCGATCGGCCGGAGCAGGCGCACGACGACGTCGAGGTGAGCGTCACCCAGGACGCAGATCACGCCGCAGGCTGCCGTCAGGCCGGCGTCAGGCCGGCGCCGGCAGGGCCACGATCGGCGTGGTCGTGGGCTTCTTCGTTCCGCCGGCCGGCTCTACCGTCAGCCCGACCAGGTCCCGCCGCGACGGGGCAGTGGCCAGCACCGGAGCTGTCCGGCCGTCGCTGGCCGGCGGGAGCAGGCCGGCGCGAATGGCGGTGCCGTCGGGCCTGATGACCCACAGCTCGTACACCCGGGCATCCGTCAGCACGGGCAGGCCGCGGGTGACGAAGATCATCTTATGCGGCCGCCGGGCCACGACCATGGTCGCCGTCCCGCCCAGCGAGGTGCGCCCGGTGACGATGCGCGCACCGGGAGCGGCGAGCACGGCCGCCACCGCCCGCTGCTGGGCACTGGCCAGGGCGACCTGGTTGCGCTGCTGGGCCCTGATCCGCGCCAGCTGGGCCCTGAACTGGGCCAGCTCGGTCCGCTGGCGGCTCTGCACCTGGTCAAGCTGGTGGCGCTGGACGCCCACGGTCACGGCCAGGGCGAGGGCGATGACCGTGGCGAGCGCGGCCACCGTGACGGCCAGCCGCGGTCGCCGGCGAGCTTGCGGCGCGCGCGCGAGCGGGGGATCGACGACCGGAGGATGCTGCCAGGTGCTGGCCGCCGCCGTCAGCACCGCCGCCTTGAGCCCGGGCGGCGGCTGGCGGGACACCGCCGCGCCGAGCCGGGCGGCGGTTTCCTGCATCCCGCGCACCTCGTGCTCGCATGACTGGCAGCGGCGCAGGTGGTGCTCGAACCGGTCCCGCTCGCCGTCGTCGATCGCGTCGAGGGCGTAGGCGCCAGTCAGGGTGTGCAGGTCAGGTCGCAGGAACTTCACCAGGTCACCCCCATGCAGTCGCGCATCCGGATGAGCCCGTCGCGGATCCTGGTCTTGATCGTGCCGAGCGCCACGTTCAGCCGCCCGGCGACCTCCTTGTAGGTGTAGCCGCCGTAGTAGGCCAGGGTCACCGACTCCCGCTGGATGTCGGTCAGGGTGCCCAGGCAGTGCCGGACCCGCTCCCGGTCGAGGTTGGTCTCGACGGTCTCCGCCACCTCGTCGATCGCCGCCGCGCCTGCCGCCGCGGCCGAGGTCTTGTCTCGCTGGGCCTGCGCCGTGGCCGAGCGCACCCGGTCCACGGCCCGCCGGTGGGCGATCATCATCACCCAGGTCGTCGCGCTGCTCCTGGCGGGGTCGAACCGCGATGCGCTGCGCCAGACCTCCAGCAGGACCTCCTGGGCCACCTCTTCGGACTGCGCGGTATCGCGCACGACCTTGCAGATCGTCCCGAAGACGGGACCGGCCAGCCGGTCGTAGACCGACTCGAAGGCGAGCTGGTCCCCGCGGGCGACGCGCGCCAGGAGCTGGTCGAGGTTACGGTCCCGGCCGCCCCCGCCAGTTTCGTCTCCCGCGGCCGACGCCCGTGTGTCCGGAGTGCTCATATGTCCCTATCCGAGTCCGGCGGCGGCACGGACGGGTGTCCGCTTGTGCAATCTATCGCCTGAGCCGCGCTCTGGCAGCCGGCCTCGCGCCGCCGGAGCCGTCCAGGGCGGCCGGCGGCGTACGGTGGTGGCACCGCCGGATCGGAGACAGCCCGGATGAAACTCAAGCTGGACCTGCACGACATTTACAACCGCGGCCAGGACATCGACCGCGCGCTGCGCGACATCATGGATGAGGCCATCCGCAAGCGAGCGCCCATGGTCGAGATCATCCCCGGCAAGGGCTCCGGCCAGCTCAAGAAGCACGTGCTGAGGTTCCTGGAGCAGAAGGAAATCAAGGCGCTGTATCACCGGGTCGAGAAGGACTCCAAGAACTTCGGCCGACTATTCGTACACTTCAGGTACAAATAGGAATGGTCAGTCGCAGGCGCTCCGGCCACAGACGCCCCGGCAGCCTCTCCAGCCCCAGCGGGCGCGGGCCCAGAATCGTGGATGTCCCCTGAGTAGCGCTCTGGGGTTACCAACGGGACATTCTCGATGGCAAGGCCGCCGCCGGGCGCGCGGACAGACGGGGCTAGCTCCAGGTGCGGCGGGCCGGAGGTCGCTGAGCGCCGGTCGCGCGGCCGCGGGGCGGCCCGGCGGCCGGGTGCGTTCCGGCCAGGGCGGTGATCCGGCCGACCATGGCCTGACCGCCCCGAGCCAGGAGGGTAGCGCGCCGGTGCCGGGGTCCGGGCCCGGATTCGGGAGCTGCCCGTAACGGAGCCGGCTCGGAGGGCGCGTCAAAATTGGCGTCGTCGGACACCCAGGCAAGACCCATCCCGCTCCCCCCACCACGCCGGCCGGCAGCAACCGCGCGTGGCTAGTACTCCCCAACAGGGGATCGTTGCACGTCACCACGGTGGTGTCCAGGGATTCGGCCAGGCCCGCGGCCCCGTGTCGGCCGCATCCACGCGCGCCCGCCGGTAACCCGCCACGGGATCGCCGGAAACAACCGGATACCCCCGGTTTGGGTGTGGAAAGATGAACCCGTGAAGTTCTTGCTCCGCGTTCTGATCGCCGCGGCCGCGCTGGGCGTCGCCACGGCCGTGGTGCCCGGCATCGAGCTGCGCACGGGCAGCACCGTGTCGAAGGTCCTGACGCTGATCGTGGTGGCGCTGATCGTCGGCCTGGTGAACGCGGTCATCAAGCCGATCGTGAAGATCATCGGCTGCCTCTTCTACCTGCTGACCCTCGGCCTGATCGGGCTGGTGGTGAACGGGCTGCTGCTCTGGCTGAGCAGCTGGGTGGCCGGCAAGCTCAAGCTTCCGTTCCATATCACCGGCTTCTGGCCGGCCTTCTGGGGCGCCATCATCATCGGCGTCGTCGGCTGGCTGCTGAACCTGATCTTGGACAATCGTGACCGCGGCCGGGCGGACGCGAGCTAGGCACCAGCCGCGTGGCGGGGGCGCCTCCGCGGGCGCCGGGGCCCTAGGGTTCCGGTGACGGAGGTGCCGATGTCCCAGGCCGACTCGCCGCCAGTAACCCCGGCCGCCCGAGCAAACCCAGCCAGCCCAGCCACCTCGGCAACCCCTGGCACGGCGCGCTGGGCCGTCGCGGACCTGTTCTCCGGCGCCGGGGGCATGAGCTATGGCTTCCACGCCCATCCCGACTTCCAGGTCACCGGGGCCGTCGACGCGCAGCTCGGTAAGCCCAGCTCAGGTCCGGGCGCGCTGGGCTGCAACGTGAGCTACCTGGCCAACGTGGGCCTGCGGCCGGTCGAGGCCGACCTGGCCGCGAGCGACCCGGCGGCCGTCTGCGCGGCGCTGGGCCTGGCTGCCGGAGACGTGACCGTCCTGGCGGCCTGCCCGCCGTGCACGGGGTTCAGCCGCACGATGGCACGCAACCACCTGCGCGACGATCACCGCAACAGCCTGGTCCGCCGGGTCGGCCAGTTCGTCGAGATCCTGCGCCCGGACATCGTGCTGCTGGAGAACGCGCGCGAGCTGGTGATGGGCCGGTTTTCCGGGCACCTGAGCGGCCTCCTGGCCGACCTGGCTGACCTGGGCTACACCGCGTCCGCGGCCACCCATATCCTGGACCGCTTCGGCCTGCCGCAGCGCCGCGAGCGGGCCCTGGTGGTGGCGGCCCGGCGCTCGCTGCCGCCCCGCGACCTGGCCGACCTGTGGGCCGGGTGGCGCGTCAGCCCCAAGGCGACCCACGTCCGGCGGGTGATCTGGGAGCTGCCCCCGGTCCGGGCCGGAGCGGCCGATCCGGCCGACGACCTGCATGTCTCCCCGGCGCTCAGCGCTGCGGCCAACCGCAGCCGCCTGGCCGCCCTGCCGCACGACGGAGGCAGCTGGGCCGACCTGATCGGGCATCCGGAGGCCGGCTCGCTGCTGACGCCCGCGATGCGGCGCCGGGCCGCCGCCGGAGACCTCGGCAGTCATCCCGATGTGTATGGGCGGCTGTGGTGGGACCGGCCTGCGGTGACGATCAAGCGGGAGTGCGGCCACATCGGCAACGGCCGCTACGCCCATCCGGAGCAGGACCGGCTGTGCACCGTCCGGGAGATGTCCATCCTGCAGGGCTTCCCGGGCGGCTACCGGTTCGCCGGCTCGCTGTCCAACATGTACCGGCACATCGGCGACGCGGTGCCGCCGCTCATCAGCTACCAGCTGGCCGCCGCGTGCCGGTGGATGCTGACCGGCCAGCGGCCCGGCCCGGCGGACCTGCTGCTGCCCGGCTGTCACCTGACCGACGCGGACCTGGAGGCAATCCCGCGCGGTTGACGGGCACGTTGCCCGAGCTGCAACTGCGTTGCAATAGGTCATCACAATTACGCCTGCGGAACCAGCCGATTCCCGTCTTACCCTGGGACAAGTGGCCGTAAGGTGGGATCTCCACAGGCCAGCCCGCCGGCGCGCCGCGCCCGCGGAGGAACGACGAGATGTGAGCCATAGCAGCAGGAGACTGCGGAGATGCCGGTTCAGCAGCACGGTCCCCCTCCCACGGTGAGCTGGCCGGTCCAGTCGGGGCCGGTGCCCCCGCTCGCGACCTTCTACTGTCCAAGGCCCGAGACCGGCTTCGGAGCCGTGGCCGGGCTGTCGCCTGAGCAGCAGACCCCGCTGATCCGGGCGGAGGAGAGCGGCAGCTACGTGCTCACCGGGCCGGGCGGCACGGGCAAGTCCCAGCTCGCGGCCGCCTACGCGCGGTCCCTGTGGCAGTCGCACGATATCGAGCTGCTGGTCTGGATGACCGCCTCCAGCCGGGCGGCGATACTCGCCGGCTACGCGCAGGCCTTCGCCCAGACCAGCCTCGCGCCCGGCGGCCCGGCGGCCGCCGGGCCGGGCGGCTCGATCCTGCCGGCCAGCAGTGCCCTGCCCTACGGCGGGCCGGCCGGGCCCGGCCGGGCGGGGCCCGGCGGCTACGGCTCGGGCGAGGACCAGGAGGAGATCGCGCACCTGTTCCTGCGCTGGCTGGCCGAGAGCACGCGGTCCTGGCTCGTCGTGCTGGACGACCTGGCCGATCCCGCCGACCTGGCCGACCTGTGGCCCCGCGGCGCCATGGGCCGCGCCGTCCTGACCACTCGCCTGCTGCCGGCCTCGATCGCGCCGCCGGGGCAGCACGCCAAGCTCATCCAGATCGGCCCCTTCAGCAGGCGCGAGGCCCTGGCGTTCCTGACCACCCGGCTGTACGAGGACACCGCGCAGCGCAACGGCGCACTCGACCTGGCCGAGGCCCTGGGCTGCCTCCCGATCGCCCTGGCCCAGGCGGCGGCCCTGGTTGCCGACACCCACATCGACTGCCGCGAGTACCGCGTCCAGTTTGCTGAGCGCCAGCAGGCCATGGGCATCGGCCCGGACAGCGGCCACGCAGCCACGGTGGCGGTGACCTGGTCATTAGCTCTTGACCGGACGGACCAGGTGCTGCCATCCGCCCTGGCCCGCCCGATCCTGGCCATGCTGTCCATGCTGGATCCCAACGGCATCCCGGCCGCCGTGCTGACCAGCAAGGCCGCGCGGGAGTACATCGGCAGCTACAGCCCGGACCGCTCGCCCGCCACCGACCAGCAGGTGCGCGGGGTCCTGACCAGCCTGGCGCAGGTGGGGCTGCTCGCCATCGACCCGTCCAGCGCGATCCGGACCGTGTACGTGCACGCCCTGGTGCAGGCCTGCGTCCGGCAGGTGCTGCCCGCCCCGGTCCGCGGCCAGGCCGCCAACGCGGCCGCCGAGGCGGTGCTCGAGGCGTGGCCGGACCGGGGCGCCGGGCCCGACCTGGACCAGGCGCTGCGCGACAGCACGGCCGTCCTGAGCCAGGCCGCCCGCGAGCTCATGTGGTCGCCAGAGGCGCATCCCGTGCTGCTGCGCGCCGGGCACAGCCTGGACGCAGCCCGGCTCAGCGGGCCCGCCATCGCCTACTGGGACGCGATGATCGAGCAGAGCGGCCGCCCGGAAGAAGGCGGCGGCGAGCAGACCCTGGGCTTGATGCAGCTGCTCGCCTCGGCCTACGAGGCCGCCGACCGGATTGACCTGGCCATCGATGTGCTGACCGAATCGCTCGCCCAGCGCGAGGAGGCGGTGGGGCCCGGCCACCCCGAGACGCTCACCGCCCGCGGCCAGCTGGCCCGCATGTGCCTGGCGGCCGGCCGGCTAGGCGAGGCCATCCCGCTGTACGAGCGCACCCTGGCCGGCCGGGAATGGGTCCTCGGGCCCGACCATCCCGACACGCTCACCGCCCGCAGTGACCTGGCCGCCGCCTACCGCTCGGCCGGGCAGCTCGAGGATGCCATCACCGTCTTCCGGCGCACGCTGGTCGACCAGGAGCTGATCCTGGGCGAGGATCACCCGACCACGGTCGCCACGCGCGCCAGCCTCGCCTCGGCGCTGCACTCGGCCGGGCGGATGCAGGACGCCATCCCGCTCTACGTCCAGACGCTGACCGACCGGGAACGCGTCCTCGGGCCCGACCATCCCGACACGCTCACCGCACGCGGCAACCTGGCCTACGCCTACCGGTCGATCAACAAGCTCAAGGACGCGATCCCGCTGTACGCCAAGACGCTGACCGACCGGGAGCGGGTCCTCGGGCAGGATCACCCCGACACCATCACCTCGCGGGCCAACCTCGCGGCGGCGTACTACACGGCCCGCAAGCTCAAGGACGCCATCCCGCTCTATGAGCGGACCCTCGCCGACCGCGAGCGCGTCCAGGGTCCCGATCACCCGGATACCCTCACCGCGCGCGGCAACCTGGCCTCGGCCTACCACTCGTCCGGACGGCTGGTCGTGGCGACCGAGCTGTATGAGACCACCCTGGCGGACTACGAGCGCGTGCTCGGGCCGCATCACGAGAACACGCTGACCTCCCGGGCCAACCTGGCCCTGGCCTACCACGCGGCGCGACGGTCGACCGACGCCATCGCCATGTTCCGGCGCACGCTCAACGACTGCGAGCAGTCGCTGCCGCCCGACCATCCGCTGACCCAGTCGGTCCGGGAGAGCCTGGAGACGGCCAGCCGCTCCTGACCCCGCGGAGCGGTTATGCTGGAGGCATGCCACGACGTACCGGCTCATGCTGGTGGCGGCCGCAGTAGGCGGCCGCCAGTCTTGTGCTGACGACGGCACGCCTCCGGGCGGCCGTCGTTTTGCTTGCGCGGACTAGACCGCCCGGGGGCTGACCCACCCAAGCTCCAGGAGGTCTCCCATGTCCGCTCCCACCACTTCCCCTGCCACCGCCACCGCCGCCAGCACGGCATCCGACTCCCTGCTCGCCAGCCAGCGCCGAAGTTCCGAGCTCGAGGCCGCGATCGCCCGCGACCCGGCGGCCTTCCGGGTCCTCACCGGCGACCGGCCCACCGGCTCGCTGCACATCGGCCACTACTTCGGCACGCTGCGCAACCGGGTGCGCCTGCAGGACGCCGGGGTCGAGCTCCTGGTGCTCATCGCCGACTACCAGGCCCTCACCGACCGGACCGCCTCAGCCCAGCTGCCCCGCGATGTCCTCGGCCAGGTCGCCGACTACCTCGCGGTCGGCATCGACCCGGCCCGGGCCACGATCTTCGCGCACAGCCAGGTCGAGGCGCTCAACCAGCTCCTGCTGCCCTTCCTCAGCCTGGTCAGCGTGGCCGAGGTGGGCCGCAATCCGACGGTCAAGGACGAGATGACGGCGGCGGGCTCGGCCGGGATGACGGCGCTCATGTTCAGCTATCCGGTGCATCAGGCGGCCGACATCCTGTTCTGCCAGGCCAACCTGGTGCCCGTCGGCCAGGACCAGCTCCCGCATGTGGAGCTGACCAGGTCCATCGCGCGCCGGTTCAACGAGCGGTACAGCCCGGGCCGGCCGTACTTTCCCGAGCCCGCCGCGCTGCTCAGCACGGCTCCGCTGCTGCTCGGGATGGACGGCGCGAAGATGGGCAAGAGCCGCGGCAACGCCATCCCGATCCGGGCCACGGCCGACGAGACCGCCCGGCTCATCGCGGCGGCGCGAACCGATGCCGGGCGGGTGATCAGCTATGAGCCCCTGCGCCGCCCCGAGGTCGCCAACCTGCTGCTCCTCGCGGCACTCTGCCGGGACTCCTCGCCCGGCGAGCTGGCCAGCCAGATCGGCGACGGCGGAGCCGCCGCGCTCAAGGCGGTGGTGACCGACGCCGTTAACGAGCGTTTTGCCCCGATCAGGAGCCGCCGGGCCGAGCTGGCCCGCGACCCCGGCTACCTGCGGGCCGTGCTGACCGAGGGAAACCGCCGCGCCGCGGCCATCGCCGCGGGCACCCTGGCGGACGTGCGGACCCTCATGCACACGAGCTACTAACCGCGGGGGCCGACCAATCCAGTGCCGACCAATAACCTGGCGCCGAAGCTATCCTGCGAACGTACGCGAGATCGAGTTCCGGGCAGCGGCCTCTGGGCCGCGGGGAGGCTCGGCCCCTAGCGCGCGCAGGAAGGTGGCTCTCATGGCGTCGGGCTCAGAGCCGGACGAGCTGACGCTCACTATTGCACGGCACCTGGAAGTCGACTGGCAGTACGTCTGCCGGGTCGAGGCGTGGGATAAGGGCCAGATCGCGACCGTCCGGGCGGCAGGCCGGCGGGCCGGGCGGCTGCTCGGTTACAAGATCGCGACCCGGCAGTCCGAGCCGGACGCGGAGGACCGCGTGGTCGTCATCGTTGCCGTGCGCGAGCCGCCGAGCAAGGAAGATCACGAGCGCATGGAGGAACGGTCCCGGCTGCTCATGGACCGGGCCTTCTCCGACCTGATGCCACCACCGCACGACCTCGAGTAGCCCCGCGACCTGGAGTAAGACCAGAAGTAACGGTCGCCGGGGTCAGGCCAGGCGGCGCTCAGTGGCCCACCGGGTGAGCTGATGGCGGGTCGAGAGCTGCAGCTTGCGCAGCACGGACGACACGTGGCTCTCCACGGTCTTGACCGAGATGAACAGCTCCCGCGCGATCTCCTTGTAGGTGTAGCCGCGGGCGATGAGCCGCAGCACCTCCCGTTCCCGGGAGGTCAGCTGATCAAGTTCGGGATCGAAGGACGGCGCGGCGGCGCCCCCGGCCGGGGCGGCGGCGAAGGCGTCCAGGACGAACCCGGCCAGCCGGGGCGAGAAGACCGCGTCACCGGCCGCGATCCGGTGCACCGCGGCCACCAGGTCGGCGCCGGAGATCGTCTTAGTGACGTACCCCCGCGCGCCCGCCCGGACGACGGCGATCACGTCCTCAGGCGCATCGGAGGCCGACAGCGCGAGAAAGCGGACCTGCGGGTAAGCGGACTTGGTCGCGGTGACCACGTCCTGGCCGCCCCCGCCGGGCAGGTGAACATCGAGCAGGACGACGTCGGGGAGTAGCCGGGCGATCAGGTCGATCGCCGGCCGGACGTCACTCGCCTCGCCGATCACCTCGACCTGGTCGCCTAGCTCGGATCGCACGCCGGACCGGAACAGGCCGTGATCATCGACGATGACGACCGTTGGCCCGCTCATGCCCGGCTCGGCTGGCGTTCCCCGGCGGCGCGGGGCATGGTCAGAGACACCTCGGTTCCCTCGCCCGCCGCGCTGCGCACGCTCGCCGATCCGCCGCGCCGGGTCATCCTGGCGTGCACGGACTCGGCGAGCCCCTTGCGGTCATCGGGCACGGCGGCGGGATCGAAGCCGCACCCGCGGTCGCGCACGAACAGCGACACCTCGGTCGGCTCGACCTCGGCGAACAGCGACACGACCGAGGCACCGGACCACTTCACGGCGTTGACGGTCGCCTCCCGCCCGGCCGCGAGCAGGGCCCGGAGATTGTCGTCGAGGGCGCAGTCGCCGACCGTGACGGCCTCGATAGCGATCCCGTGCTGTGCCTCCACCTCCTGCTGGATCAGCCGGACGCCGGCCGCCAGCGTCATGGCGCTCTCGTCCAGGGAGCCCGGCGCCCGGCCGTCGAACAGCCACGAGCGCAGCTCGCGTTCCTGAGCCCGGGCCAGCTGGATGACCTGCTGCGGGTCACTGGCGCGCCGCTGGATCAGGGCCAGCGTCTGCAGGACCGAGTCGTGCACCCGCGCCGCCATGTCCGCTCGCTCCTCCGCCCGGGCCCGGGCCTGCCGCTCGATGACGAGATCGCGCGCGATGCGCAGCCACCAGGGGCCCAGGACCACCACGATGGCGGCGATCACCAGCGTCACCCCGGCCAGCGGCCACAGGGCGCGCCGGGGGTGCCCGGGCACCAGGACGGCCAGGCCGGCCAGCAGGAGCAGGGCGGCGATCGCCCCGCGCCAGGCGATCCGGAGCCGGAGCCGGCCCTCGGCCAGGTCCACCAGCGGCTCGGCGTAGTGCCGCATCATCGCCTGCTCGTCGGCGGACGAGTTCCGCCAGATCAGCACGATGCCGGCCACGGTAATCACCAGTGGCGTGGCCAGCGAGTACAGCCAGGTAGCGCCCAGCGCCGAGGCGATCAGGAGCACGAGAACCAGCAGCGACACCAGGCCGGCCGCCAGCGCGATGCCGCGCCGGTCGGTCACGGCCCTGCTGGCCACGCTGGTGTTCTCGCCGGTCCCCGGGATCAGCAGCCAGGCCACGACGTAGGCCGCCGCGCCGAAGCCACTGACCAGGGCGGCCAGCACGAAGGCGCCCCGCACGACGGTAACGTCCAGGCCGGTCCGGGCCGCCAGTCCGGCGGCCACCCCGCCGACCAGCCGGTCCTCGCGCGCGCGTCGCAGCGGTCCGGTGCCGCGGGGGCGCCGGGCGCGCCGCCACCGCCGGCCGAGCCGGTAGCGCGGGCGCGGGCGGTCCGGCCAGCTCCCGGGCGCCTGGAGGTCACCGCTCGCCCAGGGCGGCTGCGGCCCCGGCGCCGGGGCGTCGCCGCCGGCGGCACGGGGGCCGGCCGCAGCTCGGGGGCCGGCCGCGGAGCGGTTGTCATCATTCACGCTCCCATCATCGCGCGGGAGAGCCCGCCCGGCTATCGGGGCAAACCCTGATAGGTCCCTAGGCCGGCGACCAGGGTCGGACCAGGGTCGTTCCCGATGGTCCCGCCGAGCTCCCGGCTGCAGGCTAAAGCCATGAACGCAACCACAGAACACCCAGGCACCGCCGACCACCCGCAGTCCCACGACCCGCAGTCCGACGCCACGCAGTCCGAGTACCCGCAGTCCGGCCAGCCCCGGGGCAGCCAGGTCCCGCCCATGTCCCAGCCCTACGCCGATTCCGGGTTCCTCGCGCCGGGCCAGCCGCTGCGCCGCCCGGTCCAGGGCCGGATGCTGGCCGGAGTGGCCGCCGGCATCGCCGAGTATCTCCGCATCGACGTGACGCTCGTGCGGATCGTGCTGGCGGTCCTCACCGTGGTGGGCGGCGCCGGAGTGCCGATCTACCTGGCCGGCTGGCTGCTCATCCCCGAGGAAGGCCGCGAGCGCTCCATCGCGGGCGAGTTCATCGAATCCCGTCAGGCCCGGTAAGGAGATCAGTCACCATGTCAGCGCGGTCCACCCCAGCCCCGCCGCAGGAACCCTCGTTCCGCAGCCGGGCCAGCTACGCCAATCCCGGCATCCGGGTCTCCGACGCCGAACGCGCCGAGGTCGCCGATCGCCTGTCCCGGCACTACGGCGACGGGCGGCTGGACGAGGCGGAGTTCAGCAGGCGCCTCGATCAGGCCATGGGCGCCGTCACCCAGGCGGATCTCGCCGGGCTGTTCGCCGACCTGCCCGACCGCGATCCGGGCGGCCCTGACCAGCCGCGCGGCCGGGCAGGCAGACGGCGGGCGGGCGGCAGCCTGTCCGGTGGCCCGGGCACCGAGCCACCGCCCGTCGCCACGGCCGGCACCGCGGGCCGGCACCCGGGGCGGTACCGGTGGTCCCTGCAGCGCGTGCTCGGCCTGGCCCTCATCGTGGTCGTGGCCATCGCGGTAGGGCACGTCCTGTCCCATCTCCTCGTGCCCTGGCTGGTGATCGCCTTGCTGGTCGTCCTCTGGCTGCGCTTCGGCCCGGCGCACCGTCGCCGTTATTAGTCAGTAGTACGTCGGTCCCTGCGCCGGCGCCGGCGGCAGCCTGCGCCGGGCCAGGGTTACGATGCCAGCGATGAGCACCGCGCAGACCTCTGCCCACGTGACCGACCAGCCAGCCGGCCCTCCAGACGCGGTCATTCACACCGAGGACCTGACCAAGGTCTACCAGGGGACTGACTTCGCCGCCGTCGACCGGCTCAACCTCGACGTCTTCGGCGGGGAGATCTTCGGCCTGCTCGGGCCCAACGGCGCGGGGAAGACCACCACCGCCGGGATGCTGACCACGCGGGTGGTGCCGACGTCGGGGCGGGCGTTCCTGGCCGGGATCGACATCGCGGCGCATCCGGCCCTGGCCAAGCAGCTGAGCGGCATCGTCTCGCAGCAGAACACCCTCGACCGGCAGCTGACCGTCTGGGAGAACCTGTACTTCCACGGCCGGCTCTTCGGCATGGGGGCCACGGCGTCCCGGCGGACCGCCGATGAGCTGCTCGAGCAGTTCCAGCTGTCCAGGTGGGCCAAGGCGTCGGTCTACGCGCTGTCGGGCGGGATGGCGCAGCGGCTGATGGTGGCGCGGGCCATCTTCCACCGCCCGTCGGTCCTGTTCCTGGACGAGCCCACTGCGGGGCTGGATCCGCAGAGCCGCCTGGCGCTGTGGGACCTGCTCGGCGGACTGCACCGCCAGGGCCAGACCATCCTGCTCACGACCCACTACATGGAAGAGGCCGATCAGCTCTGCGACCGGGTCGCGATCATGGACCACGGGAAGATCCTGGCCCTGGACACGCCCGCCGTGCTGAAGCAGAGCGTGGGGGCCGACACCGTGGTCACGGTCAAGGCGACAGGTGACATCGGCCAGCTGGCCGAGCTGCTGGCGCGCGACGTCGAGGGCGTCACCCGGACGCGCCCGGCCGACGGCGGGGTCCAGCTGCATGTCCAGGGCAGCGGCCGGCTGGTCCCGCGCATCGCGGCGGCGGCCGAGCGCGGCGGATTTGACCTGGTCGACCTGTCGATCTCCGAGCCCAGCCTGGAGACGGTCTTCATCAACCTCACCGGCAAGGAGCTGCGCGACTAATGGCGACGTCGGTCAGCGCGCAGGCCCCGCAGGCTCCGCAGGGACCAGCCGCGCGCATCGGGGGCGGCCCGACCCGGTCGGTGGCCGCCGCCAGCTGGACCGCGCTGGGCGCGCTCATCCTGCGCGACCTCGTGGTGCTGCGCAAGCACCTGTGGGAGTTCGTGCTGCGCACGATCATCCAGCCGTTCCTGCTGTGCTTCGTCTTCCTCTATGTCTTCCCGAAGATCGGCCAGGGCATCGGCGGCGGCCGCGGGACCGCGGCCGAGTCCGCCTTCGCGACGATCCTCGTGCCGGGCGTGGTCGGGATCTCGGTGATGTTCCAGGGCGTGCAGTCGATCGCCCTGGCCATGGCCCAGGAGTTCGGCTTTACCCGGGAGATCGAGGACCGGGTGCAGGCACCGTGCCCGATCTGGCTGGTGGCCGTGGCCAAGGTGCTGTCCGGAGCGGCGCAGGGCGTGCTGTCGGCGATCATCGTGCTGCCGATCGCCTCGGTCGTGCACGCGCCCGGGGTGGAGGCCCACCTGACGCTGCACTGGTGGCTCATCGTGACGTTCGTGCCGCTGGCCTGTGTCGCGATGGCCGGCCTCGGACTCGTCCTGGGGACGAGCTTCGAGCCGCGCAACATCGGGCTGATGTTCGGCTTCATCATCCTGCCGATCACTTTCCTCGGCGGGACCTACTACTCCTGGACCAAGCTCGCGCCCGTGACGGTCGGGGGCTGGCACTGGCTGCAGACCATCGTGCTGGTCAATCCCCTGATCTACGTCAACGAGGGGATGCGGGCCGCGCTGACCACCGCGCCGCACATGCACCTGTACGTCATCTACCCGGTGATGATCGCGTTCGGCGTGGTGTTCCAGGCGATCGGGCTGCGCAACTTCCGGCGGCGGGTGCTCTCCTAGCCTGGCCCAGGGGGTCCGGTTGGGGCTGCGGTTGCGACTGGCCGGCTTCGCAGGATCTCCGGGGCCGGGACGACGGGATCGCCCGGCCGGGCCAGCGCCCAGCCGGCACCGCCGATCATGGCGACAGGGTCGCCGCGCCCGCCGGTGGCGG
>DATCEO010000211.1:0-5951 GCA_036510065.1 Streptosporangiaceae bacterium
CGCCACCCAGCAGACTGCGCACCGCTGCCACCGCCTACCAGGCCGCCATCGACGACATCATCCGCGACGCCGGCCTCGCCGCATGACCAGCAACCCGACACCCACACCCGAACTTGACTCAATCAAACCGACTTCGTCGGACCTAGCCATCTAGGCCCTCGCCTGGCGGGCCGCCAACTGGCACGTCGCGTCAGTCAGCCAGTTGCGGCGCCATGTGCGAGGCGGCGAGCTAGCCACTGCCCGACGCATCGCATGCCGCTCATACCAGGCGTGGCTCGCTGATCATGTGGTGCACACGCGGACGGTGACGCCCGGGTCAGCGAACGGCTGGCTGCTGAGTTAACGAGATCCTCCGGTGCCACAGATAGACGGTGGCGCCTACGGCGCGGGTGAGGTCTGCTAGTCGCGCCGATCGCTCGCTGCGCCCGGGGCCCTTCGGGGCACCCTGGTCCGCCACGGTGACCCGGACGGCCTGCGCGTAGCAGGCGACCTCGACCTCGACCGCGAACAGACCGCCCCGGCTGGCCGTGTGCGTGACGGCATTGGTCGCCAGCTCGGCACCTCCGCCACCGGCCGCAGCCGCACCTACCGCTACTACACCTGCTTCTCCCGCGCCCGCTACGGCACCCACGGCTGCGACGCCGCCCGCCTGCCCGCCGACGACACCGACGCCGCCGTCCTCGGCGCCCTCGCCGACTTCTACGCCCAGGCCCCTGCCCTCATCACCGACGCCATCGCCCGCGCCCGCCGCCAGGAATGCCCGCGCCGACCGGCACGCCGAAGCCACTGCGCTACAGGCCCAGATCAAGGCCAAGCAGGCCGCCATCGACCGGTACTTCACCGCATTCGAGAACGGCACCATGGACGACACCACCGCCGGCCCCCGCGTCACCACCCTGCAAACCGAGATCGGCCAGCTCCGCGCCCGCCACCACGAGATCACCGACACCCCCGGCGACGAGCCGGCCCCGCCCCAGGCCCCCGCACTCGCCCGGCTCGGCACCTACCTCCGCGGGCTCCTGGACGCCGGCACCCCTGCCATGCGCAAAGCCGTCATCGAGACCCTCATCGCCGAGATCCGCATCACCGAGGGGGAGTCATTCCCCGTATTCCGCATCCCAGCCTCCGACACACCGCTCCCCGGAGACGTTGCCACCGGGGCCGACACCTGCGCGGCCCGGTTCGCGCAATGGTGCGTTCGGTGGGGCGGGTGGGGCTCGAACCCACGACCGGCGGATTATGAGTCCGCTCCCCCGCCGTCCACACCGGACCGGGACCGTCCTGACCTGGCCACATGAACCCGCCCGACGTCCCCTGGACTCCTATGAACTGCAACCAAAACTGCAACCGACCGCCGGCAGATGCGGCTGTCACTGACGGTCCTGTGTCGCAAGGCAGTTGCCGCTCGTCTCGTTGCGAGTCGGCCTGTCAGCCGGGTCTGATGCCGGATCTGCCGGGGACTACGCAACAGACGCCTGGCACGAGCCTGCCGTAGCACCCTGGGTTGCGAAGAACGAGGCAACAGGCGCTGCTCGCGCGCTACCAGCCTTGGCTGTCAATGAGATTGGCAAGCGGAATCAGGAAGGCCTGGCCGATGAGGGGACGACGAGGCCAGGGGTGCCAGGGGGCCGGGCGCGTACAGCGCTCCAGCCGAGGCGCCCGGCCAGGCCTTCAGGCGGGACTGCGCTGCAGTTTGGAACGTTCCGATTTGCGAGCAGCGAAGACCAGGTCGGACAGGCGCTCGATGATAATCCGGCTGATCCCTGATTTCGGAGCTACGTGGGAGGCCGGGGTGTCGAGATCCACATCGGCCATCGCACGTAGGAGACCAAGACGCTCCCGGAGGCACAGGGAGCGGTTTTACAGACCGCTCATTCCCACCGATCGGAATGGCCGCTGACCTGCGGATACTCTATTGCTCCTTGCGCGAAATCCGTGTTCTGTCCGCCCCGCGTCCGTGAATTCCGAGTGGCCCAGGTCAGCGTGCCGAGGCTCGGGAAACCAGTTCCCACTGAGTCCGGCGGAGTCCCGCTGCGTCCCATTCTGCCGTCGTATCTCCATCAGTCCCCTGGCTTGGCTACCTGCTGAGCCAGCGGCGTTGACGCAGGCTGCCGCAGCCCGCTTTGAAACGGCCCACCTTAGAAATCCGGCTCTCCTCCGCCCCGGCGCATCCTGGTCGCGCCCTCTGTCCTGGAGATAGCGCCGATTCTCTGCGGCCGGTGCCGATCCGAATTCAGGATGCCGGACTGACGGATCCGGCTCCTACTCGGCATCAAACTTCCGGACAACCTCTTCAGCGATCCTGCCGCGAGCGCTGACGTCCAGGCCCTGGCTCTTCGCCCAGGCGCGAATCTCGGCGCTGCGCTCCGATGACCGCGCGGGCTGCTTGCGAGTTCCGGCCTGCCCGCGCCTCGCGCTCACCCGGCGGCCATCGGTGATCACCAGCGCGAGCAGATCGGTGTACGGCTTCTTGTGCTTGCTGCAAAGGTCAATCTCGTAGGCAGCTCCGCCCAGAGTCATTTCCAATGACTCAACGTCTCCGCCGTGACCGGGAGCAACCCTGTCACAAGTGATCTCTACTTCAATGCGCTGCGCCATCGCTGCGTGCCTCCCCGGCTGGCCGGTTATCTGTTTACCACGCTCAGCTGACGGCCAGGCCCGGAATGTAAACGAATCAGAAGTCAGCTCCGTTCCTGGAGGTAACTCCTCCGGCCAGCTCCGCCCGCCGGGCCATCAGCACCGCGCCCGACAGCCCCGCCAGGTCGCCGCAGGTCTATTCCAGCCGCCGCTCCGCCGCCGCTGCCTGGCCTGCGTCGCCCGTGCCCAGCAGCCGTGCTAGGCCCTTCTTCGCCGTTCCCCACGCGTCTGTCGAGGCGGCCGTCACTACAGTCTGTGCCGCCGCCGACGCCAGCAGCATTAGCTCCTCGGTCACCATTCCCCGCCCCTCCCGCAGCGGTTTCCCGGCCCATCACCATTACATAACGCTGCCCCTCAGGGAGGGCATACCATGCGCAACGGCTTGTCCCGTTACACTCCTCCCCATCACCGCACGCCCCCAGAGGGCCAGAAAGCCTTGTGGCCCCGCCTACAAGCATTGGGGCTCCACCGCTCGCGGGGCCTGCTATAGGCCAGCCACGGGCCAGATCCGGGCGCTGCCGTCCTGCCCGCCGGTCGCCAGCCGGTTCCCGTCCGGGCTGAACGCCACCGCCGTCACCGCGCCAACGTGGTGCACCTCCAGCAGCCGCCCCCCGCTCCCATCCCAGATCCGGGCGCTGCCGTCCTGGGAGCCGGTCGCCAGCCGGTCCCCGTCCGGGCTGAACGCCACCGCCGTCACCGCGCCATCGTGACGTACCTCCCGCAACTGCTCCCCGTTGGCCGCATCCCAGATCCGGATGCGGTTGTCTGTGCCGCAGGTGGCCAGCCGGTTCCCGTCCGGGCTGAACGCCACTGCAGTTACCGGGCCTCCGGTAGGGATCTCCGACAACCGCTGCCCGCTGGTCGTATCCCAGACCTGCGCGCCGCCCCTGTCCCTATCGGCATCGAGGGACACGGTGATGTAGGAGGTGGCTGTGACTAGCCGGGTCCCGTCCCCGCTGAATGCCACGTCATGAACCCATGCGCTGGGACCGTCCGTCCTCAATAGCAGGTTTCCCCCAGGCTCCTTGCCGGAGATGTCGTAGATACGGGCGATGGCGCTGTTGCGGGCGACAGCGACGCGGCGTCCGTCCGGATGCCAGGCCACCGCGTTGACCGGCGAGCCGTCGTCGAGGCGCCGAACCGGCGCAGGGGGGTGAGCGGCGACTTCCAGGCGGGCGCGGGCCGCGAACTCAGCAAGGGAAGGGTCTGCGATCTCTGTCGCATCAAGGCCGGTCAGCTCCTTGATGATGGCCAGGACTTGTGACCATTCCCCGGCTCCGGCCTGCTCTTTCAGCCTGGACTGCAGGGCGGCAATCTGGTCGCCATGCCGGCAGCGCTCGCGGCGTGCCGCCGCATCCCGGTATCCCGGGTCGATCTGGAGGATCTCGTCGTACCCGTGTGCGGCCGCGGCCCAGTTACCGTTGTCCTGGTCAGCGAGCGCCTGGTTATAGCGGCGATCCAGGTCGTCCGCGGCCAGGGCGGCGCGGGCCCGGGTGGTGCGGCCGTCCGGGTCCGAGGCTGACGGGTCGAGGCGGGCAAGTTCCGCGTCGATGTCAATGACGGCCTGCCATTGGCCAGCGCCGAACTGCTCACGCAACTTAGCCTGCAGGTCCGCTACTCGATGCCCGGCTTCGACCTCGGCCGGGTCACGTGGCTGCCATTGCGGCCATGCGGCGATGACGCGGTCGACCGCTAGCAGGTACGCATCTACTGCGTTGTACTCGGCGCCGCGGGCCGTCAGCACTCCGACGACCTCGCCGCTGGCGGTCTCCCATACCGGGCCGCCGCTGAACCCCCGTTGCACCTTGAACGCGCCGCGGCCGGCGTTGATCTGGATCAAGCCGCCGGCGACCTCGCCCATGAGCTTGCCCGTGACATGCGTACCTTGAGGCTTATTCGGCTGTGGTCCCCACATCTGCACCGTCATGGAGGGCCTGTGGCGCCGCGGGCGCAGGCCCGGAACGTACTCGGGCGCGCGCTCAGCCAGTTTGAGCACGGCGATGTCGCCCGCCTTGAAATCGGCTGCCGAACCGGGCAGCCACCCGACCACCGACGCGCTCCGGCCAGTGTCACCGCCGGGCGCGTTTCCGATCGGGAACTGCACGCGGATCACGTCCCCGGGGGCAGGCCGCCCCGGGTCCAGCTTGTCAGGCCGGCCCAGCGCGGTATTGACCACGTGCGCGCACGTCACCACATGATCAGCGTCAATCGCGAACCCGAGCCCGACAACATGGTCATCACGCAGGACCTGGCAGATGCCACGCTCGACGACGATCACTCGCCCTCATCCCCCTTAGCAGCATCATCGCCGGCTCCGTGTCCTCGGCGCCACGTCATACTCACCGCGATGCTGGCCGCCGCGGTGCCCTTCGCGAAGAAAACCCCGGCCTCGCCACCGATCTGCAAGCCCAGCGACATTGTGATCTCTTCAGGGGAATGCACCCCGGCACGCAGCCGGGCGAGGATCACCAGGAGCGCCGGCATCACCCGGTCCATGCCCGAGGCCAGCGAAAATCCAGCCGCCTCGAAGCGTGAGCCATCGTCGGAGGCAAGCACCACACCCGACTCGCTCAGGCCCGACAACTCAGCTCGCGCTACCTCTACCTCTACAAAATCACCTGAATCATCACCGACTGGTACTTTTAGCAGGACCATGTCCGCCATGCTCGGCCTCCAATAACTGGTTGATGAAAACGCCGTCTGGCAGCTTGGTCAGCGACAGTTTGAAGTCCGTCGTCAAGTAAGGTGCTTGTCCCACCGAAAACAGCTAAGCCAAATGGCTCTGCTGGCAGGCAAGATAGTACCCAATCCCGGCCCTAATGACAGAGTCGCTCGGCGGTCGGCTCGTCGGGGAGCTGCTCGCGGTCGGCGGTGGCTGACGGTGGCCCGCGGCATCTGTCCTGGGGCTGGGGTCGCCACCCGGCGCCCGTACCGCTGGCTCCGGCAGTGTTGCGTTGGCCGATCGCAGCGGGCGGGAGACTGGTGCGATGACGTCCTCGGGCTCGTCTTCGGTGTTTGCTGGCTTCCGGTTCCCGCGGGAGGTCATCGCGGTCGCGGTCCGCTGGTACCTGCGGTACGGGCTGTCCTACCGGGACGTCGAGGAACTGCTCGCCGAGCGCGGCGTCACCGTCGATCACGTCACTGTCTATCGCTGGGTCCAGCGGTTCACTCCTGAGTTCATCGAGGCTGCCCGGCTGTGCCGTCATGTTCCGGGTGACCGGTGGTTCGTCGATGAGACTTACGTCAAGGTCGCCGGCCGGTGGACCTACCTGTACCGGGCGATCGACCAGCATGGCCAGGTCATCGACGTGCTG
>DATCEO010000212.1:0-7314 GCA_036510065.1 Streptosporangiaceae bacterium
CTGCACTTCGCCGAGGAATACTGGACGACCGCGGGCTCGCGCGTCTTCAACGTCACCATCAACGGAAAACAGGTACTGACCAACTTCGACATCCTGGCCGCCGCCGGGGCGGAGTACAAGGCAGTGGTCGAGCAGTTCACCATCCCGGCCGACAGCACCGGGAAGATCACGCTCCAGTTCGCCACCGTCAAGGACAACGCCCAGGTCAACGCCATCGAGATACTGTCATAAGCCAGGAGGAGAAGATGTGCGGCTAGCCGGAACGGCCTAGCCAACTCCAGCTCCCCGGCGAGTAACGCGACGCGCGTTACTCGCCGGGGATACCACGAGGCGGACGTGATGCTGATGCGCATGAAGCAATGGGCGCTTGCTGGTGCCTGCGCCTGCGCGATCACGGGAATCGCCGCATGCTCCGGAACAACGACCGTGGCGGCTTCGCCCAGTCCCACGGCAAAGGTGACAGCCACTCCAAGCGCCAGCTCCTCAGCGGTATCGCCTCCCGCGACCGCCCCGGCGACCGCCGCCCCCGCGACCGCGCCTGCCGGGAAGGGCGAGGTCGCAGTGGCGACTAGCTATTACCGGGCCGTCGTGGCCCGGAACTACCGGCTCGCATTTACCTATCTCGCGGCCCATGCGACCGGTTTTGGTGGCCGGAGACTGACCTGGGCCGCCTTCCTCCAGCTCGCACGCACGATGGATAGCGCCGAGGGACCACTGGCGAGCTTCTCGGTGGGGGCCTTCGGATACCTGGTCGTGATGACCAACGACCGGAAGAAGACCGGCCCGTATCACGCGCATCTTCAGATGGCGAGGGACGGAGACGGCTGGACCATCACGTCCATCGACAGGATCTGAGGAGTCCCGGCGGACGTTCCGAGCCGCCGGGGAACTGACCCGATGGTCCTGGACATCCGCGCCGGGCGGTCGATTAGCATGATCCGCGCGGCACCGGACCGGGCGGTGGCCAGCGGGGAGAGAAGATGCAGCAGATGGGCGTGCCAGAGCGGCGGGCCAGGCTGGGCCTGCGGCATCGCCTCGCGAGACGCGCGCTAGCTGATCATCCGGTGGAGGTGGCCCGGTCGCTGGTGGCGGTGCACAGCACGGATCCGTCGTCGGCCTACCTGACCATGCTGGCCCGCATGACGAGCGGGGACGTTGGCTGCGTCGATCGCGCGCTGTATCAGGACCGCACACTGATCCGGCTGCTGGGCATGCGCCGCACCGTATTCGTCGCCGCGCTGGACATCGCGCCGGTGATCCAGGCCGCGTGCTCGCGCGCGGTGGCCGCCAGTGAGCGACGCAAGCTGCTGGGCTGGCTGGCCGAGTCCGGCGTAGCCGCCAACACTGACGGCTGGCTGGCCGAGGTGGAGCAGGCCGCGCTCACCGCGCTGACCGCGCGGGGTGCGGCTACGGCCGCCGAGCTGGCGGGCGATGATCCGCGGCTGCGGCTACAGCTCGTGCTGGCCAGGGGCAAGAGCTACGAGGGGCGGCAGACCCTCTCCAGCCGGGTGCTGTTCCTGCTCGCCGCGCAGGGCCAGGTCGTGCGCGGCCGCCCGCGTGGCTCGTGGACCTCGCATCAGTACCGGTGGGCGCCGCTGGCCCTCTGGTGCCCGCGGGGACTGGATGACTGGGCAACTGAGGCGGCCGAAGTCGAGCTGGCGCGCCGCTGGCTGCATGCGTACGGGCCGGCGCCCGCGGAGGACCTGCGGTGGTGGGCCGGGTGGACCAGGACTCAGCTGCGGCGGGTCCTGGCCGGACTCCAGCCGGCCGAGGTGGACCTGGACGGCGTCCCCGGCATCGTCCTGGCCGACGACCGGGAGCCGGTGACGGCGGCGGAGCCGTGGGCGGCGCTGCTGCCCGCGCTGGATTCCACTCCGATGGGCTGGCAGCAGCGACAGTGGTTCCTCGGCGAGCACGCCCCCCGGCTGTTCGACCGGGCCGGCAACGTCGGCCCGACCTTGTGGTGGGACGGCAGGATCGTCGGCGGCTGGGCCCAGGATCGCGACGGGCAGATCGTCTGCCGGTTCCTGGAAGACGCCGGGTCCGACGCCGTCACCGCAGCCGAGGCCGCGGCGGAACGGATGACCGCCACCCTCGGCAGCGTCCGGCTTGCTCCCCGTACCCGCGGCCCCACCTGGCTGGAGCAGGAGCTAGCCAGCTAGCGCCCCGTCAGTCACATCAGCCCAGCCAGCACGGCCTGGTGCCAGGATCTGCACGTGCCACAACGTCATGACCGTGCGTTCACTGCTGATACAGGAGCAGCAGCCGCACGCCGATGTCGTTCGAAGGGGCGGGCGCCGCGGCATGACAAGGTCACCAGTCCGCTATTTCGTCACAGCAGCCCCGTCAGTCACATCAGCCCCGCCGACGCGGCCCGGGGCGTGCTCGGCAACGACATCGCTGGGCCTCCGCTGCTCTCCCAGCGACAGCTCCGGCCCACTCATGACGTTACGCCTCGGCAGCCAGCCGCCCGGCCGCCAGCCGGGCCGCCAGCCGGGCTGGCCGCCGAGCGCCGGCGTCAGCGGCGCGGGAGAACTCGAGGATGACCTCGGCGAGCCGGGCTGGCTGGTCCAGAGGGATCAGCGTGTAGCTGTCTGCTATCTCGGCCAGCTGCCCGCGCGGGAGGAGGTCGGCCAGGCGCTGGCCGTGCGCGGGCGGCATGACGCGATCCTCGCTGGCCCAGACCACGAGGGCGGGGGCGGTAAAGGCGGGCAGGCCCTCGGCCGCCGCCAGCAGCAGCCGGGTGTCGGCGGCGATGGCGCGCAGGGCGCGAACGGCATCGCGGCGGATCTCGGCCTGGGTCAGGACCGGCCGCAGCCAGCGCAGGGTGGCGCCGTCTCCGCGCTTGGTCAGCCACCCGAACGCGACCGGGAGCCGCCGCAGTGCCCGCAGGCGCATCTGCTGCATGAACAGCCCGAACATCCGCGGAGGGAGCTTGCCGGTGAGCACGAGCGTCTTGCCGGTCAGCCCGGCCGGGAAGTTGTCGAACGCGTCGCAGGAGACGAGCACCACCCGGCCCACCCGAGGCGTGCCGGCACCCATGAGCAGCTGGACGATAGCCCCGCCGGTGTCGTTGCCGACGAGGGTGACATCGTCGAGCTGGAGGCGGTCCAGGAACTCAGCGACCATCCGGGCGATCCCCGGCAGCGACAGGTCGGCGTCGGCCTGCATGGCGTGCCGGTGCGCGCCGAGCGGCAGCGTCGGGGCCACGCACCGGTAGTCGGCGGACAGGCCCGCGACTGCCCCGTCCCACAGCGAGGCATCCATGACCAGCCCGTGCAGCAGCACGATCACGGGGCCGTCGCCGCCGGTGTCGGTGTACTCGATGGTCCCGGCGGACAGCTCGATCTGCCTCATGTCCGGCCTCCCTGGTGCGGCCCGCGACCGGGATGCCGGCCTTCCGGTCTCCCCGCGGTCCCTGGCAAAAGTGAACCACGCGGTTCACATAAATGTCAATGGCCAGCGCGGCGCGAAACCCCGGCCGCCCGGCAGCTACTCCCCCGCGGCCAACTCCGGGCGGCTACTCCCCCGCGGCCAACTCCGGGCGGCTACTCCCCCGCGGCCACTCCGGGCGGCTACTCCCCCGCGGCCTCTTCTCGGTCGAGTGCGCGGTCCAGGGCCTCGAACCCCGCCGCCACGGCGGCCGCGCCACCGCTGGTCAGCCGGGCGATGATGAACCCTCGCAGGGTGCCCAGGATCATCTCGGAGACCCCGAGCTTGCGCTGCTGCGACCAGCCCGGCGGGCAGATGGACAGCAGTGCGGGCAGGTACTGCCGCGTGGAGTCCCGGCCCAGCTCCCCGTAGCGGGCCGGGTCGTACATCATCAGCCCGATGGCCTGGTCGTGCACCCATGACTCCTCGCCGGCCAGGACGGGCCAGATCGCGCGCACGCGAGCAGCCAGCGTCTGCGGTCCCGGTGCCCGGGCGACGGCCGCCAGGCCGCTGGCGATGCGCCTGTCGCGCAGCCGCTGAACCGCCTGCGCGAGCAGGTCGTCGACTCCGTCGAAGTGGTAGAGCAGGACCTTGTGCGTCGTGCCGGCCGCCCGCGCCGCCCGCCGGAGCGAGAAGTCCACCAGGCCGTGGGCCGCGATGTCATCGGTGACCCGGTCCAGCAGCTCCCGCCGCCTGGCCTGGCCCCGCGGTGACCCGGCTGACCGCCGGTAGCCCGCCCGCCCTGGCGACCCGCCGCGTCCAGAGCCGTCTGCGTCGCCCGTCTCGATGACCACCACTGATTATTACCAGCCCGGCCGCCGTCACGCTCGCCCGTCGGCCGGGTGCCAGGCGCTTGCTATTCAGTGAGCGAGGTGCGAGAGCGGCGAAATAGCCAGTAGTAGATTCTGCTCCGGACCCCGGCAGTCATGACCTGGAAGCCTGGGGGGCGCTGAGCCATTACCGAGGTCAGCTGCTGCGCCGATCGGAGCGGTGACCCGGCTCCTCCCGCCGTTAATTCATCAGGAAATCATTTTCTGGTGGCTGTGCCTTCCGCGCTTACGAAATGGCCCCAGCGGCTCTGCATGCCCTCTTCTTCCCGCGATAACGGAAGTAGCTGCGGCAGGGCTGTTAGTTACTGTAAGGAGACCCGCATGTCCGCCGCAGAGACAGCACCGACCATCAGCGAGCATGAGGCCGACGCGGTGCGGCGGGCGAACGCCTCCGGCCCCACCCCGGTGGTGTTCGTGCATGACCTGTGGCTGCTGCCCAGTAGCTGGGATCGCTGGGCGGAGGTGTTCGAGGCGGCCGGCTACGTGGCGCTGACACCCGGCTGGCCCGACGATCCCGATACCGTCGCCGAGGCCAACGCCAATCCGGAGGTCTTCGCGCATAAATCGATCGGCCAGGTCGCCGATCACTTCGCCGCGATCACCTCCTCGCTGGCTCGCAAGCCCGTCATCATCGGCCACTCCTTCGGCGGCCTGCTCGCCCAGATCCTCGCCGGGCGGGGCCTGGCGGCCATGACAGTCGCGATTGACCCCGCGCCGTTCCGCGGTGTGCTGCCCCTGCCGATCTCCTCGCTGCGGTCAGCATCAGCGGCCCTGGGCAACCCGGCCAACCGGCACAGCGCGGTCCCGCTGACGTACGACCAGTTCCGTTACGCCTTCGCCAACGCCGTGTCCGAGGACGGGGCGAAGGAGCTGTACGAGACCTTCGCCGTGCCCACCTCAGGGCTGCCGCTCTTCCAGGCCGCGGCGGCCAACCTGAACCCGTGGACCGAGGCGAAGGTCGACACGCAGCTGCCCGCGCCCATGGCAGCGGCAAGGGATTCCGGCGGCGCGGCCGCATCTAGCGAGCGCTGAGACCGATGCTGCCTGGCGGCCGCGCCTGCCTGGCCGGCACCACCCGTGGCGGATGACGTCCGCAGGTCCGGCGCAGTCACCCGTGCAGAGTGATGCGCTGCTGCCCGGAGCGCGAAAGCCTGGAGCTCACAGCCGTCCCGGACTGGAGACGGCGGCCGCGCTCAACGATGAGCAGTGCACCGCGCGCCAGCGACGGGGACCCGGGAGAGCAGATGGCAGATACCGCCGCTGATGCCGCGATCGATCCGCAGGAGGAGCATGCCGCTGCCATCCGGCGGCGCTACCTGATCCGGTTCGAGGAAGACACGCTCCGGGCGCGGCCGCTGTGGATCCGGCTGATCATCGAGTTCGCCGGGACGTTCCTGCTCGTGACTGTGGCCGCCGGAGCCGGGGTCATCAATCACTACGTCGGCGGCGGCCCGGTCACCAGGGCGGCGGCGGTGATCGCGCCGGGCGCGCTGGTGATGGCCCTGATCTACGCCTGGGGCCCGCTGTCCGGGCTGCACATCAACCCGGCGGTCACGGCCGCCTTCGCCGGCCGCGGGGTGTTCCCGCCGGCCTGGGTGCTGCCCTACTGGGTGGCCCAGTTCGCCGGCGCTATCGGCGGGGCCCTGTTCCTGCAGGCCGTCTTCGGTGATGTCAGCGCGGGCGGCAATTACCCGATCGCCCGGCCGGGCGGGGACTGGCGGTCGTTCGTCATGGAGATCGTCCTGACCGCGATCCTGGTCAGCGTGATCCTGCACACGGCCACGGGCAGCCGGAGCATCGGCCACAACGCCGCCATCGCGGTCGGCTCGACCGTCGCGCTGCTCGGCCTGTTCGCCAGCCCGATCAGCGGCGCGTCGATGAACCCGGCCCGCACCCTCGGTCCGGGCATCGTGGGCGCCAACCTCACCGGCTGGTGGGTGTATGTTTTCGGCGACCTCATCGGCGCCGCCATCGCCGTGTGCCTCATCGGTCTGGTCCGCGGGATGCCCGACAAGGCCGAGACCGCGGCGGCCGAGGGCGATCTGCGGCGCTGACCGGACGGCAGCGCGCCCATGGCCGCGCAGTTCCTCCGTTAGCCCGCGAATAAGGGGACGGCATGCTGGGAAGCGCCGGGATACTGAGCGTCGCGCAATCGGCCGAGTCGTCCACGGCGACCTTTGCCGGGGTGATGGAGCATGTGGCCCAGGGCTTCGAGGTCCTGGGCACTTTCATCCTCGTCGTCGGCATTGCCTGGTCCTTCGTCCTGGCGGCGAGGACGCGGCGACGGTCACGGCAGCCGGTAAAGGCGTACCGCACACTGCGGCAGGCATTCGGCGGCACGCTGCTGCTCGGACTGGAAGTGCTCGTGGCCGCTGACCTGGTCCGGACGGTGGCGGTCGCGCCCACTCTCGACAATGTCCTGGTCCTAGGGCTGATCGTCACGATCAGGACGGTCCTGAGCTTCTCGCTGGAGACCGAGATCGAGGGCGTCGCGCCATGGCGGCGAGGACTGGCCAGCGGCGCGAGCGTGATCCGCCAGGCCACGGCCAGCTCCCTGGAATCCGACGAGTCCGACCTTCCCCCGGCCGACCTGGGAGATGCGTGAGCCAGGCGCCCGGGCCGCGCCGTCGAGCCCGAATCCGTGGCCAATGCTGACGGACAACCGGAGTGAGCCGTCAGTCCTTCATGACCCGGAGCAAGGGCTGCGCGGCCAGCACCACAACCAGCGGATCACGGGCCACCAGGCTGATGAAGAACACCTGGATCCGGGCTTGCGGATCCGGCCTTGCGGAAGCGTTGCTGCTCCCGGGCGGTCAACTGCTCGTCTAGCCGCGCACCTCGCTTTCTGGGGCGAACGTATGCACGACAGCCCAGGCACGCATCCCCGGCTGGCCCTTGCGATTCAACACCTGCCCCGGCGGCCTGCCCATCGAGGTCTTCGACGGCCTGCGCGCCGGCCTTGCCGCCGACCGGTCCCAGTTCTACCAGGACCTCAGCGAGCCCTTCTACGGCGCCAACCGGCCCGCCAGCACCGTGTCCCGGGGCCTGCGCG
>DATCEO010000213.1:0-201651 GCA_036510065.1 Streptosporangiaceae bacterium
GGTCGTCTCCTCGATTTCCAGCGGCAGGAGGCGGCGGACGACGGGCTGCTGGGTCAGCATGGAGACGAAGTCGGTGTAGACGATGTTGATCTCGTCCACCCCGCCCTCCTCGGTCGGCTGACCGTAGGCGGCCAGCAGCGCATCGGTGATCTCGTGCGCGTTGGCGTACGCCGGGGTGTCCGAGAAGCCGCTCCACTCCCCGCGCAGCTCCCGGTCGCGGAAGCGGTGCCAGGAGATTCCCTTGCGCCCGGCCACGAAGGGCACCGACTCCACATGCTGCTCCGTCAGCAGCTGCCGCAGCCGTTCCGCCTCGCGCAGCACGTTGGCGTTGAAGCCGCCGGCGAAGCCGCGGTCACTGGTCAGGATCAGGACCGCCGCACGGGACGGGTTCTGCGGCTCCCGGGTGAGCGGATGGTCGATCTGGCCCGACCGGCTGACGACCGCCTCGACCGCGCGAGTGATCTCGCGCGCGTACGGCTCGGCCTCGTGTGCCCGCTGCTGAGCCTTGATGATGCGCGAGGACGCGATCAGCTCCTGGGCACGGGTGATCTTGGCGGTGGACTGGACCGACCTGATCCGCCGCCGGACCGCGCGAAGCTGGGCTCCCATGCTGTCGTGCCGCCTTACTTCTCGTTGGCCGGAGGCACGCGCTTGCGAACCTTCTCCTGCTGCACGTCCGACTCCTCCAGCGGCTCGGACTCCTCGTCCTCCTTGACCAGCAGGTCACCGGAGCTGGTCTCGAAGCCGCGGCGGAAGTCCTCGACCGCGTCCTTGAGGGCCACGACGGTGTCGTCGGACAGGTCGCCGGTCTCCCGGATGGCGTCGAGGATGCCGCCCTGCGATCGCGCGATGTGCTCCAGGAACTCCGACTCGAACCGCTTGATGTCCGCGATCGGCACGTCGTCCAGATAACCGGAGGTACCGGCCCAGACCGACACGACCTGCCGCTCCACGGGCATCGGGCTGTACTGCCCCTGCTTGAGCAGCTCGACCAGCCGCGCGCCGCGGTCCAGCTGGGCCCGGGACACCGCGTCCAGGTCGGAGGAGAACGACGCGAAGGCCTCCAGGTCGCGGAACTGCGACAGCGACAGCTTCAGGCCGCCGGCCACATTCTTCATCGCCTTGATCTGCGCGTCACCGCCGACCCGCGAGACCGACTGCCCGACGTTGATGGCCGGGCGGACGCCGGAGTTGAACAGGTCGGTCTCCAGGAAGATCTGCCCGTCGGTGATGGAGATGACGTTGGTCGGGATGTAGGCCGAGATGTCGTTTGCCTTGGTCTCGACGATCGGCAGGCCGGTCAGGGATCCGCTGCCCAGCTCCTCCGACAGCTTCGCGCAGCGCTCCAGCAGGCGGGAGTGCAGGTAGAAGACGTCACCGGGGTAGGCCTCGCGGCCCGGCGGCCGGCGCAGCAGCAGCGAGATGGCCCGGTAGGCCTCGGCGTGCTTGGTCAGGTCGTCGAACACGATCAGCACGTGCTTGCCGTCGTACATCCAGTGCTGGCCGATGGCCGAGCCCGTGTAGGGCGCGACGTACTTGTAGCCGGCCGGGTCGGACGCCTGCGCCATCACGATCGTCGTGTACTCCAGGGCGCCCGCGTCCTCCAGGGACTGGCGGACCTGGGCCACGGTCGAGCCCTTCTGCCCGATGGCCACGTAGACGCAGCGCACCTGGCGGGCCGGGTCACCGGAGTCCCAGTTCTCCTTCTGGTTGATGATCGTGTCGATGGCGATCGCGCTCTTGCCGGTCTGCCGGTCGCCGATGATCAGCTCGCGCTGGCCGCGGCCGATCGGGACGATCGAGTCGATGGCCTTGATACCGGTCTGCAGCGGCTCGCTCACCTTGCTCCGGTTGATCACCGACGGCGCCTGCAGCTCCAGCTGGCGCTCCTCGCTGCTCTCGACCGGGCCGAGGCCGTCCAGCGGCTGGCCCAGCGGGCCGACCACGCGGCCCAGGAACGCGTCACCGACCGGCACCGACAGCACCTCGCCGGTCCGGCGGACCTGCTGGCCCTCCTCGATCCGGCTGAAGTCGCCCAGGACGACGACGCCGATCTCGCTCACGTCCAGGTTCAGGGCCAGGCCGCGAGTGCCGTCCTCGAACTCCAGCAGCTCGCTGTACATGGCCGATGGCAGTCCCGCCACCCTGGCGATGCCGTCGCCGCACTCGACAACGGTGCCGACCTCCTCAGCGGAGGCGGTTCCGGGCTCATAGGCCTCGACGAAACGCGCGAGCGCGTCCCGGATCTCGTCCGGCCGGATTGTCAGCTCCGCCATCTTCCTCGTATCTCTCTCGTGAGATCTGCTCGATCAACGTCTGTAGTTGTCCCGGACGGCTGCCGGGGTCGGTTCCTCAGGAGACCAGCCTGCGCCGGATCTCGGCCAGGCGGGTCGCGACGCTGCCGTCGATCTGCTCGCCCCCGATCCGGATGATCATGCCGCCGATCACCGCGGGGTCGAGCACCACATTGAGGTGCACCTCGTGCCCGTAGGCGCGCGCCAGCGCGGCAGCCAGGCGGCTGCGCTGCTCGGCGCTGAGCTCGTCGGCCACGCGCACCTCCGCGATCAGCCGCTCGCGCAGCTCGGCGGCCAGGCGCCCGTACTCTGCCAGGCTCCAGTCCAGGCTACGTCCCCGCGGATGCAGTGCGGCCTGGGTGATCAGAGCAATCGCGGCTGGCGTGGCCTTATCGGCCAGCAGCGCGCGGACCAGCTCTCGCTTGGCGTCCGCCGGGGCGAACGGGTTGCCCAGGGCGGTGCGCAGCTCGGGCGAGCTGCCGACGACCCGGGCGAAACGGAACAGGTCGTCCTCCAGGTCGTCCAGGTGCCCGGCCTGGTCGGCCTGCGACACGATGGCCAGCACGGCCAGCTGCTCGATGGCGTCGACCAGGTCGCCGGGGGTGGACCAGTGGGCGGTGACCACCGTGCTCAGCAGCTCGGCGGTCTCCGGGCTGACGTTGCTGCCCAGGATGGCCGTCAGCAGGCCCTTGCGGGCCTCGCGCGCGCTGGCGTCATCGGCCAGCGCGCGCCGTAGCGGGGGCTGGCTGTCTAGCAGGTCAACCACGGCGAACAGCTCGTCGCCGATCCGCCCGGCGTCGCTGGAGCCGCCCGTCAGGGTCAGCAGGCGCTCCTTGGCGTCGGCCAGCGACGCCCTGCTCGCGCCCCTCATGACGTGGCCTGGGCCTCGCTCGAGCTGGGCTGGCTCTCCAGCTCGTCCAGGAACCGGTCGACGAGCCGGCGCTGCCGGGCGTCATCGGCCAGGGCCTCGCCGACGATCTTGCCGGCCAGATCGACGGACAGCGCGCCCACCTCGTTGCGCAGGGCCGCGAGGGCCTGCTGCCGGTCGGCGGCCAGCTGCGCCTGCGCCGCCTCGGTGACCCGGCGCGCCTCTTCCTGGGCCTGCTCCCGCATCTCGGCGATGATCTGGGCGCCCTGCTCCCTGGCCTCTTCCCGGAGCCGTGCGGCCTCGTGCCGGGCCTCGGCCAGCTGGGCCCGGTACTGGTCCAGCGTGCGTGCCGCCTCGGCCTGGGCCTTCTCGGCGCGATCCAGGCCACCCTCGATGGCGTTGGTCCGCTCCGCAAGCGTCTGCTGGATCCGCGGCATCAGGACCTTGGCCAGGAGCCCGAAAACGATCAGGAACGCGATGGCCCCGATGATCAGCTCCGGCAGTTCGGGGATTAGCGGGCTAGCCGGCGGCTGGACCGGCGCCGCGGCAAGGTACCTCACCGTCGGCCTTCCTTCCTGACGTTCATCACTGCTTCCTCTCCATCCCCGGAAGATCAGGCCGTGTACTTGAAGATGAAGGGGATCACGATGCCGATCAGCGCCAGCGCCTCGGTCAGCGCGAAGCCGATGTACATGTTCGACTGGATCAGCCCGCGCGCTTCTGGCTGCCGGGCCATGGCCTCCACGCCGTGGCCGAAGATCAGGCCGATGCCGATGCCGGGGCCGATGGCCGCGAGGCCGTACGCCACGGCACCGATGTTGATACTGATGACCTGGCCAGCGGTTCCGGCTGCCAGGATGTGCGAGACGTCAAGCATCTGTGTGTTCCTTTGCGATCGTGCCAGCGGGCTGCGCCGGCGGTTGTGGGCGAATGGTGCGTGCGCCACAGGGCGCCCTCTGCCGTCCCGTGCCGTAGCTGGCCATGTCAGTGACCCGCTTCCAGCGACCCGCCAATGTACTGAGCGGTCAGGATGGTGAAGATATAGGCCTGCAGCGCCTGGATCAGCAACTCGAACGCCGTCAGCGCGATGGTGAGGATGAACGAGGTCGCGCTGAACAGCAGGCCAAGGGACAGGCTGAGCGTGTACCACGTCGCCAGCGTGAACACCAGCACCAGGAGGTGGCCGGCGAACATGTTCGCGAATAGCCGGACCGCCAGGGTGAACGGCCGGACGATGACGTACTGGAGGATCTCTACCGGGGCCAGGATCCCGAGGATGAAGATCGGTACGCCGGTGGGGATCATGTTCTTGAAGTAGCCGCCCAGGCCCTGATGCTTGATGCCGAGATAGGTATAGGTGACGTAGACCATCAGCATCAGCGCGCCGGGAAAGGCAATCTGTGCCATCGGGGGGTACTGGGCGATGGGGATGACTTCCATGGTGTTCATGATCCAGATGAAGAAGAACAGCGAGACCAGGAACGGCAGGAAGTTATCGCCCCGCCTGCCCATCATCGGGCGCAGGATCTGGTCCCGGACGAACATGATGCCCAGCTCGCCGAGGTTCTGCGCCCCTCGCGGTACCAGCTTCGGCTTCGCGAATGCCGCCCAGAAGAACGCGACTATCACGACGGTGGAGACGAGGGCCAGCAGCATCGGTTTGGTAAAGGCGAAGCTACCGATCTTGAAGAACGGCGTGAAGAGGAAGGACGGGCCAGGGTATCCCGGCGCGGGGTAACCGCAGTGCGCGGTGGAGAAGATATGACTGTTCTCCTCCGTGCATCTGCCCGCAACGAGGGCGACGATGTCACCAGCCAAGGCGCTCTCCTCCAACTTCGCACCAGCACGCAGCGCCTGCCAGCGCGACGCACGTCTTTGTGTCCCCTGCCCCTGGCCCAGGCCCAGCGGCAAGTCCCGGCACAGGGATGTTAACTGCCCGGCTTGCTGGCATTACACGCGGATTACCTGTCAGGGCCTGCCGTACTTGAAAACGATGAGTACGATCGCCAGCGCCAGCCCCACGAGCATGCCCACGGGGAAGAGCAGCGCGATGTGCGTCCACCGGCTGACCAGCCAGCCGACCACTCCGTAGAAGAGCATCCCGGATAGCAGGTAGCTGAAGATAGTCCAGCCGGCGTTCTGCGCCGGTGGCCCGTCTGGCGCCTCCGGCCGGGCCGGATCGGAGGCCGAGGGTCGGCCGCCGGCAGTCACGTTCCCAGCCAGGCGACAGCCGGCCAGCCAGCAGGATGCGGGCAGCATGCCGGATGCGGGCAGCCTTGACCGCGGGCCGCATGTCGCCGTCCGGACGCCAGAGCACAGCCACGGGTCATCCTTCTCCGTGCGGCTCGACGTAGAGGAACTTGACTCGCAGGGACCAGTAGATCTGCGCAGCGCACCACACCAGGATGCACGCCAGGGCAGTCAGGCCGAACATGCGGGTGCTAAAGGCCGTGGTCTTGCTGAGGCCAACGACGAAGAACAGCAGGATGAGAATCTTGGCGATGTAGGTGACGATCGCGGTAATCATCATCGCCTGCGGGCTGATCCTGGCCGCCCGCCCGACGGCGAACACGCTGATCGCGAAGAACACCGCCACCAGGGCCGCTCCGAGCACCGCGCCGAGCAGTCCCCTAGCGCCGTACAGTCCCGCGCTGATGGCAGCCATGATCGCCGCGGCTACGGCGGTCACGAGAGCCGAGCGGCGGGCAATCCGGGCGTAGGCGGCCGGCATCTACGGAGCTCCGGGGGTCTCGACGAGGACAAGCGGCCCCCGCCGGCTTGAGTGACGAGCAGCCGCAGTGCCCGGGTGGCACCGGGACATCTGACTGCTGCGATCCAGGCGCGCCGTCAGATGTGCGAAACGTATCACGGCCCTCTCACTCGCCATTGAGCTGATGCTCGTGAAAGCTATCACAAGCTCTCGGACAGCCCACTCAGCGGGTCACCTAACGTGACGAACTTCGCTGTCGATGTCACGGTCTGTTCTGCAGTAAAAACTTACGGTAGCCGACCGCCTGGGCCGGACGGCCGCTCGGAGCGGTCGGCCTCGGTGGGCGCGGCCAGCGGCAGCGGCAGGGAGTCCAGCTCGGGGTCGCCGACGGCCGGCGGGAGGGTCCCGACCACCGACCGCGGCGGATCTGGCCTGTGCTGGGCGGCGCGGCCGTTGCCGGCCTGCTGGGCGGCCTGGCCATTGCCGGCCGCCAGGACCGGCTGGACCGGCTGGACCGGCTGCAAGGCCGGCGCTAGCCCGGCCGCGGTCGTCCCGCCCAGGCCGGCCACCGCGCCCGCCGCGGCGGGCGGGCGGCCCCGCCGCCACCAGCGCAGCCGGGGCATGGACATGAGCAGCAGTGCCAGCACCGCACCGAGGGTGATCATGGCGAAGACGATGAGCGGCGTCCGGGCGGTGGAGAACCAGACGACCAGGCCGGAGAAGGTGGCCGCCCACAAGTACATGATGAGCACGCTGAGCCGGTGCGAGTGCCCGATGTCCAGCAGCCGGTGGTGCAGGTGCTTGCGATCGGGGGCAAACGGCGACATGCCCGCCCGGGTCCGGCGGAACACCGCCATCAGCATGTCGGCGTAGGGGATGACCAGGATCGCCGTAGGCAGCAGCAGCGGGATGATCTCGGGGAACCGGTTGACCGTGCGCGGCAGCGTCTGGTAGTCGAGCGAGTTGATGCTGGAGATCGGCACGTAGGCCAGCAGCAGCCCGAGCAGCATCGAGCCCGTGTCACCCATGAAGATCCGGGCCGGGAAGAAGTTATGCGGCAGGAAGCCCAGGCACATGCCGGCCAGCACCGCCGACACGAGCGCCGGCTGCGCCTCCGCCGACAGCCTCAGGTTCTTGGTCAGCCAGTAGTAGTAGATGAAGAACGAGACGGCGGCGATGGCCACGATCCCGGCGGCCAGGCCGTCCAGCCCGTCGATGAAGTTGACGGCGTTGATAGTGGCCACGACGACCAGGACGGTCAGCACCATCGCCTCGTTGGAGGTCGGCACCAGCGTATTGCTGCCGGGCAGCGGCAGCCAGCTGAGCGAGACGCCGCTGGCGACCACGATCGCGCCGGCGGCCACCTGGCCGGCCAGCTTGCTGATGGCGTTCATGCCCCAGCGATCGTCGACAATGCCGATCGCGACGATCAGGCCGCCCGCCGCCAGCAGGCCCGTGGCCATGTTGTTCCCGGCCAGCACGGTATTCAGCGGGCTCAGCTGGTAAGCGGCCAGCAGCCCGGCGCCCAGGCCGACGTACATCGCCAGGCCGCCGAGCAGCGGGATGGGGACCACGTGCACATCCCGGTCGCGCGCCGCGTGGATCGCCCCGCCCCGGATCGCGCCCCGGCGGACCAGGGGCGTCAGGATGTAGGTGACGGCGGCCGTCACCAGGAGGGTAAGGCCGTACTCCTTCACCGGTCACCAGGCCTGAGCGGATGAGGCGGGCATTGGGATCAACTTTAGAGCAACGGCGCTGCGCGCACGTCCCGTGCTAGCGCGCGGCGTCACCGACTGCGCGGACTCCGGCGATCTCCCGCAGCCGCCCGATCGAGATCGCGCCCTGGCGCAGCAGCCGCGGCGCGTCGCCGGTGAGGTCGACGATCGTCGAGGCCTGGCCGCCCACGGACGGGCCGCCGTCCAGGTAGACGGCGACGGCGTCGCCGAGCTGCTCCCTGGCCTGCTCCGCGGTAGTCGCGGCCGGCGAGCCGCTCAGGTTCGCGCTGCTGACGGCCATCGGCCCGGTCTCGCGCAGCAGGTCCAGCGTGACCGGGTCCTGCGGCATCCGGACCGCGACCGTGCCCTTGGTGTCCCCCAGATCCCAGCTCAGTGTCCGGGCCGCCCGGCAGACGATGGTCAGCCCGCCCGGCCAGAACTCGTCGATGAGCTGCTGGCCGTAGGGCCCGAGGTCCTCCACCAGCGCCGCGGCCGCGCGAACGGTGCCGACCAGCACCGGCGGCGGCATGTCCCGGCCGCGGCCCTTGACCGCCAGCAGGCGGGACACGGCCGCCGGGCTGAAGGCGTCGGCCCCCACGCCGTAAACCGTGTCGGTGGGCAGCACGACAAGCTCGCCGCCCAGGACCGCGGTGGCTGCCGCGGCCAGCCCCTCGGCCCGCTGGGTGGCGTCGGAACAGTCGAACCAGGCGCTCATAGCCGACCATCCTTCCACGGGGTCATCCTGGCGCGGGCCAGACAGCGGTGACGAACCTGTCGCGGCCGGCCAGATCGGCATGGTTGCGGGTCTGCCGCCAGCCGCTCTCCTCGGCGAAGACCCAGTAGACGGCGGGCCCCTGCTGGGCCCCGTGCTCGACGGCCACCAGGCCGCCGGGGCGCAGCAGCCGCCGGGCCACGCTCTCCACCATGCGGACCGCGCCCAGCCCGTCGGCGCCTGACCAGAGCGCGGTCGCCGGATCGTACTCGCCGACCTCGGGTGGCACCCAGGAGCCGACCGGGATATAGGGCGGGTTGCTGATCACCAGGTCGACGGTGCCGTCGAGCTCGGCCAGCGCGGTGGCGAAGTCCCCGGCGTGCAAGGTGACCCGGCCGGCGGTGTGCGGCGCGGCGGCTGCGGTGGCGGCGATGTTGCGCTCGGTCCACTGCCGGGCCAGCGGGTCGGCCTCCACCGCATGCACCCGGGCTCGCGGTACCTCCTGCGCGATGGCCAGCGCGATAGCGCCCGATCCGGTGCCGAGGTCGGTGACGACGGGCTCGGCGACATCCATGGCGGCGAGTTGCTCAACCGCCCAGCCGGTCATGACCTCGGTTTCCGGCCGGGGCACGAAAACGCCAGGCCCCACCTCGAGCTCCAGGTACCGGAAGTAGGCCCGCCCCGTGATGTGCTGCAGCGGCTCGCGGGCCTCCCGGCGGGCGACGTCATCCCAGAACTGGGGATTGAAGTCGGTGTCGGAGACCAGGTGCAGCTGGCCGCGGGGCACCCCGTGCAGGTGCGCCGCCATGAGCTCGGCGTCGGCCCGGGGTGACTCCACGCCAGCCTGCGCCAGCCGCGCCGTCGCCATGGCGATCTCGTCGAGCAGCAGGCTCATGCCTCGTCGGCGCCGGCGATCTGCTCGGCCCGGTCCGCCTCCACGAGCGAGTTGATCACCGCGTCCAGGTCCCCGTCGATCACCTGGTCGAGGTTGTAGGCCTTGAAGCCGACCCGGTGATCGGAGATCCGGTTCTCCGGGAAGTTATAGGTCCGGACCCGCTGCGACCGGTCCACGTCAGAGACCTGGCTGCGGCGGCTGGCGGCCGCGCGGGCGTCCGCCTTCTCCTGCGCCACGGCCAGCATCCTGGCCCGCAGGATCCGCATGGCCGACTCCTTGTTCTGGAGCTGGCTCTTCTCGTTCTGGCAGGAGACGACGATCCCGGTGGGCACGTGCGTGATCCGCACGGCCGAATCGGTGGTGTTGACGCTCTGCCCGCCGGGCCCCGATGAGCGGTACACGTCGACCCGCAGGTCGCCCGGGTCGATGCTCACCTCGACCGGGTCTGCCTCCGGCATGACCAGCACGCCGGCCGCCGAGGTGTGGATCCGGCCCTGCGACTCGGTCACCGGCACCCGCTGCACCCGGTGCACGCCGCCCTCGTACTTCAGGCGCGACCAGGCCCCGGTGCCGCCGCGGCGGCCCTTGATCGCGACGGTGACGTCCTTGTAGCCGCCGAGCCCGGTGATCGTGGCGTCAATGACCTCGGTCTTCCAGTGCTGCCGCTCGGCGTAGCGCAGGTACATGCGCAGCAGGTCCCCGGCGAACAGCGCGGACTCGTCGCCGCCCTCGCCGGCCTTGACCTCCAGGATGACGTCCTTGCCGTCATAAGGATCGCGGGGCACGAGCAGCTGCTCGATCCGCTGCTGCAGGGCCTCTCGCTGCCGGGCTAGCTGCTCGGCCTCGGCCTCGAAGGAGGCGTCCTCGCCGGCCAGCTCGCGGGCGGCCTGCTCGTCGCCGCTGACCTGCCGCCACTGCTCGTAGACCGCGATGACCGGACCCAGCTCGCCATAACGCCGGCCGAGCGTGCGGGCCCGGTCGGGGTCGGCGTGCACCGCCGGGTCGGCTAGATCCTTCTCCAGCTGCGCGTACTCCGTCGCCAGGTCGGCAACCCGCTCAAACACTGGTTACCTCCCTGCGCGTATAGGCGCTGTGCATGTAAGCCGGGCGCGGCACCTGCGCCGCGCCCGCGCGTGAACAGCCCAGATTGCCCGCCCGCAAGCTTGGCCTCGGGGGGCAATCCCAACCGGTGCTGGCCCTGCCTCGCGGCGCCGGCCTACTTGCTGGTCGAGGCCTGCTTGCCGAAGCGGCGCTCGAACCTGGCCACGCGACCGCCAGTGTCCATGATCTTCTGCTTGCCCGTGTAGAACGGATGGCAGCTTGAGCAGACGTCGGCGTGAATCACGCCGTTCTTGGCCGTGCTGCGCGTCGTGAAGGTGCTCCCGCAGGTGCAGGTCACCGTGGTCTCGACGTACTCGGGGTGAATACCCGACTTCATTTCCTGACTCCTGGTTCCGCAGTCGCCGGGTCGCTCGCGGCTCAGGACCGTGGTCCCTCAGAGCGAGCGTGAACCGGTACCGCATAGGTGTGGCTTCCAGTCTGCCAGACGCGGTAACGCCGGCGGGCACTGGGAGATTCCCGGCTGGCTACCTCCGGCGGCCGGTCCCGGATTGCTCCGGGGCCGGCCGGCGGCCGCGTGGCTAGGAGGCGCCGAGTGTCGTCTTCTGGACCTTGAGCAGGAACTCGGCGTTGCTCTTGGTGTCCTTCATCCGGTCCATGAGCACCTCTAGCGCCTGCTGGGGCTCCAGGGCGTGCAGGACCCGCCGGAGCTGCCAGACGATCTTCAGCTCCTCCGGGGACATCAGCAGCTCTTCCTTGCGGGTGCTGGACTGGTCGACGTCCACGGCCGGGAAGATCCGCTTGTCAGCCAGGTCACGGCGCAGCCGCAGCTCCATGTTGCCGGTGCCCTTGAACTCCTCGAAGATGACTTCTTCCATCCGCGAGCCAGTCTCGATCAGCGCCGTGGCCAGGATCGTCAGCGAGCCGCCGTTCTCGATGTTGCGGGCGGCGCCGAAGAACCGCTTCGGCGGGTAGAGCGCCGCGGAGTCGACACCGCCGGACAGGATCCGGCCGCTCGCCGGGGCGGCCAGGTTGTAGGCCCGGCCCAGGCGGGTGATCGAGTCGAGCAGGACGACCACGTCATGGCCCATCTCGACCAGGCGCTTGGCCCGCTCGATGGCGAGCTCGGCGACCGTGGTGTGGTCATCGGCTGGCCGGTCGAAGGTCGAGTGAATGACCTCGCCCTTGACCGTGCGCTGCATGTCGGTGACTTCCTCGGGCCGCTCGTCGACGAGGACGACCATGAGGTGGCACTCGGGGTTGTTCTTGGTGACCGCGTTGGCGATCGCCTGCAGGATCATCGTCTTCCCGGCCTTGGCCGGCGACACGATCAGCCCGCGCTGGCCCTTGCCGATCGGGCAGACCAGGTCGATGATCCGCGTGGTCATGATCGTCGGGTCGGTCTCCAGCCGGAGCCGGTCCTGCGGGTACAGGGGAACCAGCTTGGAGAACTCCGGACGGTTCTTGGCCTGCTCGGGGTCGAGGCCGTTGATCTTGTCCAGGCGGACCAGCGCGTTGAACTTCTCGCGGCGCTCGCCCTCGCGCGGCTGGCGGATCGCGCCCTCGACCACGTCGCCCTTGCGCAGGCCGTAGCGGCGGACCTGGGACAGCGACACGTACACGTCATTGGTGCCCGGCAGGTAGCCGGTGGTGCGGACGAACCCGTAGTTGTCCAGCACGTCCAGGATGCCGGCGATCGGGATGAGGACGTCATCCTCGCTGATCACGGGCTCGGCCTCGTTGCCGCCACCGCGCTCGCGGCGCCGGCTGCTGCCCCCGGAGTTCCGGTTCCGGAACCGGTCCCGGTTCCGGCGCCCGCCCGGGCCATCCCGGTCGTCGTCGCCCCGGTTGTCGCGGCCGCCCTGGTCACGGCCGCCCTGCTGGTCACGGCCGCCCTGCTGGTCGCGGTTACCACCGCCCTGCTGGTCGCGGCCACCGCGCTGCTCGCGGCCCTGCTGCTGATCACGGCCCTGCTGGCCGGCGGACCCGTACTCGCGGCCCTGCTCCGAGCCATCACTCGCGGCCCGCGGCTGCTCGTCTCGCTGGCTATCCTCCCGGCGGCCGTTACCGCGCCTGCGCCGGTCCCCGCGGCCATCGCTCTGCTGGTGCGCATCGTCGCGCCCGCCGGTCACCGGGCCGCCGTTGCTCCCGGCCGCCTGCGCGCCGCCTCGCTGCGCCGCGTCCTGCCCGGTGTTACCAATGCCGGCGGCGCTGGCCGCCTGCGGGCTTTCCCCGCCGCCCGTCGGCCCGGCGCCCACGCCGGGCTGCGTTGCTGTTTGTGTCTCCATGGCGTCCCGCTCGAAATGGCGATTCGCGCCGGCTCCCGCAGGCGCGCCCCGCTGGACTGAGTTCTCGGATATGTCGCTCTGGCGGCTTGCTGGGCCGTCGGCGCCGCGACCGCGCGGGGCCGCGTTGCCCTGGACGGCATCGCCCTGGACGGCACTGCCCTGACCTGCACTGCCCTGGGCCGCGCTGCCCTGCCGGGCCGCGGAGCTTGCACCGCCAGATCCTCCGCCGCGCTGCTTATCCTCGATCGCCGCCACCAGCTGGCCCTTGCGCATCCTCGCGGTTCCGGTGAGGCCGAGCGACTGGGCGAGCCGCTGAAGCTCGGGCATCAGCATCGCGGAGATCCCGGCCCCGCCTCGCCTGCCCGTGGCCGCCTGGGCGGCCGGACCAGCACCGTCGTCCGCGTCCGGCCAGGAGCGTACCGCGCCAGTTCGCGCTGGGGAAGTCCCTGCTGACGGCGCCACGCCGGCGGTCTCACCGGCAGAGCGGGGCAGACGGGGGGATTCCTCAGGCTCGCCAGAAGAGCCGGAGAACAGATCGATGGTTTCGCTCACTAGGGGTCCTTCCCAGGGGTGCGGGCCCGGCCACAGGTGCGGCCGACCGATGCCCGCTGTCGCATGTTGTCCGCGGCGTTAGCCGCTCTCCAGGCCTCGCCGCTCTGCAAGGCCCTCGCCTCGGAGTATCCCGAACCTCCGCAATGCGGCATGTGTCCGACTGCCCGGTGCGTGGTTCGCTGGTAACCAGGCCCTTGGCCAGGACCGGGCGTACGTGGAAGCCCCGCAACAGGTGAATGTCAGTAGAAGCCGCACACCGCCGACCGCCGTATGGCTGACCGGCTGGAGCGCGTGCGAGCACCTCTCCCCGCAGCGGGGCATCTGGTGCAGCAACCAGCTTAACACCAACCGGGCCCACGGCATTCCTTCAGAGCTGTCCCTTACGACCGCAAGGGGCCGACCGCACCAGCGTGCCTGGTCAGAACGTGCCTGGCTAGAGTCTGCTGACACGCCTGCGGGTACGCTCGCGCCAGTCACGGTTAGGGAGATGCCGACTGGCGCCTGGCTCCGAAGGCCGTGTGGCGGCTGTCGACATCCAGGGGGCTTACACGGCATCCAGTACCCGTTTCCGTGACGCTTCAACCTCGCCTCTCACATAAGACTACCGAGGCGGCCGCCTCGTTTACCGGGAGCCGGTCCGGCGCCGCCACCCCGATCAGTCCCAGCCCGGCGTCGAGCGCCGTGCGCGTCGCGTCGGCCAGCCAGAGCCGGGCGCTGATCCCGGTCTCCCCGCGCGGCGCCGCCTGGCCGCCGAATGGCAGCGCCGGACAGCTTTCCCGGCAGGCCAGCCAGGCCGCGGCGACCCCCTCCAGGTACCTGGGCAGCTCGGCCGGCTGGCGCCGGCGGGCAGCGCCGGCCACCCGCTCGGCCAGCCAGGACAGCCGCGTGAGCAGGGCAAGCTCGGCCGGCTGGGGCAGCCACTGGGCCAGCCGGCCGTCCGGGTCGCCACGGCGGTGTCCCAGGTCCGCCGCCCAGCGCAGGACGCAGGTGGCATCCGCGTGAGCGAAGCTGACCAGGTAGCCAGGATCCGCCAGATCACAGGTAACCCGGAGGCCGTGCCCGAGTTCCCCCGTCCGCCCGGCGGGCATCCTGGCCAGCCAGTACCGGATGGCATCCGCCCCGGCCCAGGCGACAGCGTCCGCCACGCCAGGACGCTGCGCCCGGGCTGGAGAGCCGGAGCAGCCAGTGAGCTCTGGCGGCGAGCCGGGGATCACCGTCGCGCCTGCCGCGGCAGCGAGCCGGCCGGCCAGCGCCGCCGCCTGATCGCGCCAGGCCTGCTGCCAGCCCGGCTCCGCGGCGAGGTCCGGCAGCGGCAGCCCGGACCGGGTAACGCCGGCCAGCGCATCGCTGCGGGCGCACGCCGGGCCGGCCTGACTGACTCGCACGGCCAGGCTGGCCAGCGCCGCGCTCGTGACTTCGATGGTCAGGTAGCCAGCGCCGGTGGGCGCCGCGGAACTGATCCATCCCGCCGGCTGGAGCGCCCGGGCCAGCCCCGCCGCGACGGCCCGGGGCTCACGCCCGGCTAGCCGGGCCAGCTCGAACGGCAGCGAGGTCGCGTAGCCGGCCGTCGGCGCGCCCGGCGCCGGGAATGTGGAATCGGCTGGCGGCGGCCGCCAGGTGCCACTCGCCCGCAGCCGCGCGGCGCCGGCGGGCAGGTGCCCGGCCGCGATGGCCGCGCCGACGGCGCGGGCCAGCTCAGCACTGAGGTCGGCGGGGATCACCCGACCAGGCTAGGTCTGCTCGCCTAGTCGAAGGCGCTAGCCGGGGCGCCGGCGAGCTCCCGGACGACCCGGATCATCTCGGCCGGGTCGAACGGCTTGGTCAGGTAGGCGTCGACGCCTATCTGACGGCCCCGGCCCCGGTCGTCCTCCTGAGCGCGGGCGGTGATGAGCACGACCTTGATGGCCGCCGTGTCCGGGTTCCTGCGCAGCTGGGTGGCGGTGACCCAGCCATCGAGCCGGGGCATCATCACGTCCAGGGTGATCACGTCCGGGCTCACCTCGACCACCTTCTCCAGGCAATCGCGGCCGTCGATGGCCGTCACGACGTCGAACCCCTCGAGGGTCAGGTTGACGGCGATGAGCTGACGGATGACCTCGTCGTCATCCACTACCAGCACCCGGCCCAGTCCCTGCGTCACCCGCGTGAGGCTATCGGCTTCACCGAGCTGATGCGCGCAGATCCGGCCCGTGTCCGGAGATACTTGCCACCGGCTGGGACTGGTACTGTGTCTTCGGTCGTGCAGCATCGTGCCCTGCCCGGCATCCGCGCCAGCCCCCATAGCTCAGGGGATAGAGCACCGCCCTCCGGAGGCGGGTGCGCAGGTTCGAATCCTGCTGGGGGCGCCCTCGAAAGTCCAAGCGGAAATGGCCAGTGGGCCAGCCGCGAGCGCCGGGCCCTCTGAACCTCACCGAGCCGGAAGGCAACGTGGTCGGCGTCGGCGGGACGGCGTCGCCGCCGCCTGCCCTACCTCGGGCGAACCTTCATGTTCCGGACGGGCAGCCAGTGATCCCGGCCCTGCAGGCTGAGCCGGCGCGCCTGGTCCAGCCGCGCGGTCTCGCGGTGGTGCAGAAGCCGGCCTGGCTACTCGCGTTATCAGCCCGCAGCCCGGCTTGACGGCCTTGATAACACATGTCTATCTTAGTGATATCTATTTTTCTCAGCAAGAGCCCCGCCACGGCGCGCATGGCAGGCACCGCGACCCGGCCTGGCAAGGCGGACACGTGAATAGCGACTATGGAGCCTTCAAACCGGCAGGCCTCGGCAGAAGGCTTACTGCGGGTGCCGTTTCAGTCTTGCCTGCCTGCCGGAGATATCCCGGCCGGGCACGACATGGGGGCATCGCCATGGATCAGCCCGGCGGCTCCGCCGCCCTGACCCCTCAGCCCGACTCCCCGCGGGTTCCGCGGGCCCGGCAGACAGCGGTTCCGCCCTCCGGTCGCGTGCCGGTACTGGCGTGGGTCATCGGGGCCGCGTTTGTCGCGGTCGAGCTCCTCGTCAGCGGCCGGTACGGCTTCCTGCAAGACGAGCTGTACTTCATCGTGGCCGGGCATCACCTGGCGTTCGGCTATGTCGATCAGCCGCCGATCGCCCCGCTGCTCACCCGGATCACCGACATCCTCGGCGTCAGCCCGACGGCGATCCGGATCGTCCCGGCGCTGGCCGGCGGGGCGGTCGTGATCATGGCGGCCAGGCTCGCGGCGCTGTTCGGCGCGGGCCGCTTCGGCCGGGTATTCGCCGCCCTCACCATGGCGTGCGCCCCGGTTCTCCTCGGCGCCGTGCACATCGGCAATACCACGCCGCTGGACCTGCTCGCCTGGACGGCCGTCCTGCTGTGCATCGCCACGGCGCTGCTGCGGGACCGGCCGCGCTGGTGGCTCGCTGCGGGGGCCGCGGCCGGCCTCGGGCTCCAGGCCGACAACCTGGTGGTCTTGCTGCTGATCTGCCTGACTGTCGGCCTCCTCGCCTCGGCGCAGCGCTCGGTGCTGCTGACCAGGTGGCCATGGCTGGGCGCCGGAATCGCGGCGGTGATCTGGGCGCCGAACCTCATCTGGCAGGCCGCGCACGGGTGGCCGCAGCTGGCCATGTCCGCCGCGCTGCACCAGCAGAACACCTCGCCGGCCGACTACGCTGGCGCGCTGCCCGCCCAGCTCCTTTACCTGGGCCTGCTGGTGGCACCGCTTGTCGTCGCGGGTTTCGTGGTCCTGTGGCGAACCCCCGAGCTGCGGTTCCTCGCCATCTCCGCCGCCCTCGTCCTCGTCTACGTGCTGGCCTGGGTGCCGGGCAAGGTGTACTACGCCGACGGAGTGGCTCCGGTGATGCTGGCCGCGGGCGCCGTGGCGGCCGAGCGCTGGATCGCCCGCGCCCGGCGGCCGCGGGTCCGGCGATGGACGGCGGTAGCCGCATCCCTCGTCGCCGTGGCCGTGGCCCTGCCCGCCGTGCTGCCCATACTCCCGGTCGGCGACGTACGCGACCTGCCTGGTTCTTCTCAGCAGAGCTCGCTCGGGGACACCATCGGCTGGCCGCAGCTCACCCGCGCGGTCGCAGCGCAGGAATCAGCCCTGGTGCGGGCCGGCGAGCCGCCCACCTCAGTCTTCACCGGCTACTACGCCGAAGCGGGCGCGCTTGAGGTTCTCGGCTCTGCGGACCACCTGCCGCCCGTGCTGTCCGGCCACAACGCCTACTGGATGTGGGGACCCGGGCGGGCCTCCGACCGCACCGTGCTCGTGGTCGACGCACTTGGCCAGCTGCGGCATTACTTCGCCAGCTGCCGCCTGCTAACCACGTACTTCGCTCCCTACCACGTGCACAACGACTGGACCGGCCTGCAGATCGGCGTCTGCACCGCCCCGGTGGCCAGCTGGCGCACGCTATGGCCACACCTGAAGCACTACGGCTGACAGCATTCCCGGAGAACCACAGTGCACGATGCGGGGGGCCCGGCAGACGAGAAGGTCCGTATCCTTCCCCGGTCAGCGCCGGTCACCGGTGGCCGGGACCACGCACCAGGTCACTCGCCGGTCATCAGCGCCTAGGGCCACGCCCCACTCAGCGGCGACCGCCGCGACGATGTCCAGCCCGTAGCCCGACTCCGCCGCACCCGGCACCTCGGGGGCGCCCCGAGCCGGGACCGGGATGCGCGCGCCGTCGTCCTCCACCCCGATCCTGAGCGGGCCAGTGGCCGGCGAGGTCTCGAACCAGGCCACACCTGGGACACGATCGGCTATGCCCAGCATCACCTGGGCCACCACGCCGAGGCAGCCGCCTGCTACCAGCGCGCCGTGCAGATGCTCGATAAGTACGGCTACCGCTGCACCCAGGCGGTCACCCTGACCTCGGCGGGCCACGGTGCTCGCCAATCTCGGCGACCTCGAGACCGCCGCCAGCGACGGCCCCGGTCGCCGAGCGGCGCTGGCCGCTCGGGCAGGGCCTTAGCCCGGCAGGTCCGGCCGCGCTGGCCGGGTGAGCCGGCCGGGCACTAATGTCTGGCTATGAGCCGTCTTCCCCTCCTGCGCTATGACGATCTCGGCCCAGACGGACGGCGGGTGTGGGACGGGGTCGTGGGCTCGCGCGGCGCTGACCTCATCAACGAGCAGGGTGGCCTGATCGGGCCGTTCAATGCCTTTGTGCACGCGCCGGAAGTCGGCCGGCGGCTGAGCTCGCTGGGCGGCACCCTGCGCTTCGGGACCTCGATCGAGCGCCGGCTCAGCGAGGTCGCCATCATCACCGTGGGTGCCCGCTGGAAGGCCGAGTTCGAGTGGTGGGCGCATAGCCGGATGGCCCGCGAGCACGGCGTGCCCGCCGCGGTCATCGACGCGATCGGCCAGGGCGAGGAGCCGCCGTTCGAGTCGGAGGATGAGCGGACGGTGTACGCCGTGGCGCGGGAGCTGACCGAGGGCGGCCGGCTGGGCCAGGGCACCTATGACGCCGCGCAGCGGCTTCTCGGGCAGGCAGGACTGGTCGAGCTGGTCTCCCTGTGCGGTTACTACAGCCTGGTCTCGTTCCTGCTCAACGCCTTCGAGGTGCCGCTGCCTGCCGGGGCGGCGCCGGCCTGGGACGGTGGCTGAGCTCACCCGTACATCAGCGACCCGGGGGTAGTCAGCAGCTCGCCGGTCTCCAGCCACGTCTTGAGGCCGGACAAGATCATCGGCCAGCCGCCGTAGATCTGGTCGTTCGCGCCCTCGCGCAGCTGGTCGTGGGTGAGGACCAGGCGGCAGGAATCGCCGACCGGCTCGATTTCCCAGGTGATCCGGGAGGATCCCTCGCTCTTCACCTCGTCGCTCCACAGCGCGACCATGGTCTGGACCAGGCGGCGGGGCGGGTCGACCTCCAGGTTCTCGCCTTCGCCCAGCAGTACCCCGGCGGCCGGGTGCCCCATCTCGAAATGCGAGCCCGGCGTCCAGTCCGAGACGATCCGGGCGCCGAAGTTGTACTTGCTCCTGATCTCGGGATCGGTGATCGCCTCCCAGAGCCGCTCGGGGGTGGTCCGGATGTAAATCTCGTAGACCTTTTCCATGGGGTGCTCCTGTGCTCGTCGAGGTGCCGTCCGGGCACCGTGCCTGCCACTAAAATAGGTGACCATTAGGTCACATGTCAAGGCCAGACCGCTAGGTCCCCGCTGGCTGGAAAGGGCGCGAGTCGCGGACTGAGGGGCGCCGGCGCGGGGTAAGAACTGGTCAGCGAGCCATGGGCTGCACGGTGGCATCGCGCGGCCGGGCCGCCCGTCGGCCTGGCTGTCGTCACGATCGGGGGTCAGTGACAGATGAAGATCTCACCGGGGGTCCTCGCCCCGCCGCACGAGGTGCTCAGGCCGGACGAATGGCACGCTCGCGGGAAGGCTCAGCGCCAGGCCGTGGAGCGGTCCAGCCATGCGGGCTGGACGGCTCACCCGGAGCGGCCTGACCCGGTCGACATCCTGGAAGCCCAGGCCAAGACCCGGGTGCCGGACCTGGTGCCGATCCGCTACGGCCGGATGCTGTCCTCCCCGTTCGCCTACTACCGCGGCGCGGCGGCCCCGATGGCCTGGGACCTGGCGCACACCCCCACGACGGACATCCGCGTCCAGTGCTGCGGCGATGCTCACCTGCTGAACTTCGGCATGTTCGCCGCGCCCGACCGGCACCTGGTCTTCGACGTTAACGACTTCGACGAGACGCTGCCGGCTCCGTTCGACTGGGACGTCAAGCGGCTGGCCGCGAGCTTTGCCGTGGCCGCCCGCGACAACGGCTTCAACGACAGCGTCGCCCACCGGGCCGCCCGCAGCTGCGTCGAGAGTTACCGCGTTGAGATGCGGCGCTACGCGCAGATGCGGTTCCTCAATGTCTGGTACTCGCGAATCGACGTCGACGAGGTGGCCCGGCTGTTCGACGCGGTCCAGCCCAAGAAGGCCGTGCGCCGGCGGCGCGCGGACATCAAGAAGGCCCACCACCGCACGAGCCTGCGCGCGATGACCAAGTTCTGCAGCCAGGTGGACGGGGAGTACCGGATCCGCCCGGACTTCCCGGTCATCGTCCGCTTCCCGATTGAGCGGAACCCCGGCATGCTCGACGAGCTGCGCAGTGCCATCGCGCTCTACCAGGAGACGGTGCAGGCGGACCTCCGGGAGGTGCTGAGCCACTACTACTTCGGCGACTTCGCGCGCAAGGTCGTCGGCGTCGGCTCGGTCGGCACGGAGGCGTTCGTCTTGCTGCTGATGGGCGACCGCGACGACGAGCCGCTGTTCCTGCAGCTCAAGGAGGCCCAGGAGTCGGTGCTGGCCCCGTTCGCGGGCCCCAGTACGTGCGAGCACGAGGGCGAGCGGGTCGTCCGGGGCCAGCGGCTGACCCAGGCGGGCACGGACCCGTTCCTGGGCTGGACCAAGGGCATCGCCGCCGACGGCGTGTCGAGCCGGGACTACTACGTGCGCCAGCTGCGGGACATGAAGGGCAGCATGAACGTCCCGGCCATGGATGCCGGGCAGCTGAAGTACTACGCGCGGCTGTGCGGCTGGGCGCTGGCCCGGGGGCACGCCCGGACCGGCCGGGCCGCGCTGATCTCGGGCTACCTGGGCACGAGCGAGGCGTTCGACCACGCCATTGCCGACTTCTCGCTCGCCTATGCCGGCCAGAACCAGCGCGATTACCAGACGCTGACTGATGCTGTCGCCACCGGTCGCATCCACGCCCTCATGGGCTTGTAACGGACCCGGCGGCCGGTCCAGCAAAGCGCCGGCGCAGCCCCTCGAAGGGCTGCCAGGCGATTGCGGGCAGCACGGGCGTGAGGAGACGCTCGCGCAGGCAGCCGGCGTAGACGCCCGCGCCATAAGCGGCCTGGTCGGTGAGGGTCTCCAGGGCGAAGCGCAGCGGGTCGCCGTCGCGGCAGCGCGCCCACTGGGCCAGCGGCGGCCCGACCAGCAGCGACGCGGCGGCCGCCCGGCGGCCCCAGCGCGTCCGGGCCCGGCGGCCGCCGGGCCGGGCCAGCGCGACCACGAGCGCAGGCCCGGCAAACTGCGCGCACCAGCGCCCGGTGCCCAGCCAGGTCTGCCAGACGCCGCCCGCCATCGGCCGGGCGATGCCGCTCGCGGGCAGGCCGTTGGCGCGCAGGCGGCGGGCGAGCAGGGCCGTCGAGGCGGCGAACGCGGCGCCCGCCGTGAGCGGCCTGCGGGCGAGCAGGGCGCCCATCGTGATCGCCGGCCAGGGCTGGAGCACCAGCGGGGCCACGGCACCGGGATGACGGCGGGTCAGCGGCGCGGCCGAGTTCCCGTAGCGGAAGCGGCGGCGCAGCAGGGCCGGCCACGAGACCGGCTCGGCGTGGGCGACCTGGACGCCCGGCTCGTAACGCACCTGCCAGCCCGCCTCGATCAGCCGCCACACCAGGTCGACGTCCTCGCCGTAGCGAAGCGTCTCGTCGAACCCGCCGCCGAGCGCGGCCAGGCGCACCACCAGGGCCGCGGTCGGCACGTAGGCGACCCTGGTCAGCGGCGCGACCCGGGCGGCCCGGTCACCCAGATCAAGGGGCGAGCCGGCGGCCGCGGCGCCGATCCCGACCACCCGGGGGGCCACCGCCGCGACGAGCGGATCGGCGAAGTGGCCGGCCAGGGCAGCGACCCAGCCCGGCGGGGGAACGCAGTCACTGTCGAGAAACGCGACAAACTCCGTGCTGACCGCCCGCAGCGCCGTGTTCCGGGCGGGACCGGGACCGCCGTTGACGCTGCGGCGGATCAGCCGCGCGCCGTGGGCGGCGCAGCTGGCGGCTACGGCGTCCGCGTCGGCCGACTCATCGTCGACGACCAGCACGGGATGGTCGTGGCCTGCTGCCGCCAGGCAGCGCTCGAGGTCGGCGGCGCGGTCGCGGACGGGCACCACCACGGTCGCGTTCAGCGCCGGGCCGGGGATCCCCTGCGGTGGCCGCGGGTGGGCCATGCCGGTGCCGACGAGCCGCCGCGCGAGCGTGGCCCCGGCCGCCGACCGCACCGGGCCCGCGCTCAGCTCGGCCAGCGCCCGCTGGCCCGCCGCGCTCAGCCGCAGCACCCGCGCCGGCGACCCGCCGAACAGCACGCCGTCCGCAATCTGCCGGGTATCGGGATCCAGGTCGACGGTCATGCCCAGGGGCACGCCCGCGTCGGGCCGGACGCCGAGATCCCCGGGCCGGGCCACCCGCGGCGCCCCGCCCGCGGCACCCGCGAGGCTCCCGGCGCCCCCGGCCCTCCCGGCACGCGCTGCGCTCATAGCGCCAGGCCGCCATCGACGGGGACCACGGCGCCGGTCATCGCGCTGGAGCCCTCCCCGGCCAGGAAGGCCAGGACCGCCGCTACCTCCGCCGGGGACAGCAGCCGCCCGTGCGGCTGCTGCGCCGCGAAGTTCTGCGCATCGGGCAGGCCGTAGAGACGGGCGCTCTCGTCCAGGAGGGGGGTCGCGGTCGAGCCGGGACTGACGGCGTTCGCGGTGATGCCGGTCCCGCCGAGCTCGACGGCCAGGGCCCGGATGAGGCCAGCCACGCCGGCCTTGGCCGCGCAGTAGGCGGCAAGCATCGGCAGGCCGCGGGTGGCGGCGGCCGAGGCCACCGCGAGGAACCGGCCATGGCGCGGCTCCGGCCTGCGCAGCAGGGCGGGGACGGCCACCCGGGCCAGGTTCAGCACGCCGCCGAGGTCGATGTCCAGCACCGCTTGTTCCTGCTCGGCCGGCACCTGCCAGGCCGGGACGCCCCCGGCGATGACGCCGGCCGCCGCGACCACGGCATCCAGGCCGCCCCACCGCCGCTCGGCCTCCCCCACGGCGGCGGCGAGCGCGCCGGGATCGCGGACGTCGGCCTGCGCTGCGACCACGCCCGGGCCGCCCGCCGCGACCACGCGATCCAGCTCGGCCCGGCTGCCCAGCGGGTAGGGCAGTGCCGGGTCGTCCGCCCCGCGGTCGACGGCGACGACGCGCCAGCCCGCCGCGGCCAGGGCCGCGACGGTGGCCGCGCCGATGCCCCGGGCCGCGCCCGTGACCAGGGCCACCCGCTCGCCCGTCATAGCCCCGCCCCCGCCCGCTCGCCCTCGATGATCGCGGCGTGCGCCCGTCGCGGCGCCACGCAGTCGCCGACCCGGAGCACCTCGAACGGCGGCGGCACGGCGGCCAGCTCCCGCCACAGCGTGTCCTCGGGCAGCGCCGGGATGGCGCAGGCCACCCAGTCACAGGCCAGCTCCTGCGCCGTGCCCGTCGGGTGGTGCAGCAGCCGCAGCACCAGTGGCCCGTCCGGGGCGCCTTCGGCGTCCAGCACCACCACATCGGTGCGCTGCCGGATGCCCCTGGCGCGCGCCTGGATGTTCCACAGCTCCAGGTCCAGGGTAAGGCCCAGATCCTGGCCGACCACCATGCCGCTCGTGATCACCTCGACCTCGCAGCCCCGCTCGGCGAGCAGCTCGGCGGCCGAGGTGGCCGGGTGAAAGCCCAGCTCGTCGACCACGACGACCGTGCCCGCGGGCGCTACCGTCCCCTCGATGACCTCGCGCACATCGGCCACCCGCCGGCCGCCGCGCGCCCAGCCCGGCCGGCCCGGCCGGGAGCCGGTGGCCAGCACCACCGCGTCGGGCGCCTCGGCCAGCAGGAACCCCGCGCTCACCTCCTGACCCGTCCGCACGCGCACGCCCAGCCGCGCCGCCCGGGCAGCGAGGCTGGCCGCGATGGCGCCGAACTCAGCCCGGCCCGGCGCGCTGGCGGCGACGCTGACCTGACCGCCGACGCGCCCGGCCCGCTCGAACAGGGTCACCCGGTGGCCCCGCTCCGCTGCCGTGACCGCCGCCTGGAGCCCGCCGGGCCCGCCGCCCACCACGTAGACCCGCCGTCCCCGGCCCGGCGGCGGCAGCGGCACCGACTCCCGGCCGGCTCGCGGGTTGTGCACGCAGCCCAGCCACCGGTTCAGCCCCACCCGGCCGACGCACTCCTGATTGCAGGACACGCAGGCGCGGATCGCCTCGGCCTCCCCGGCGCGGGCCCGGGCGGCGAAATCGGGGTCCGCGATCTGGCCGCGCACCACGCCGACCAGGTCGCACTGCTCCCGCGCGAGCGCGTCCTCGGCCTGGCCGGGCTCGGTCAGCCGCCCCACGCCCACGACGGGAACCGACACCGCCGCCCGGATGGCCGCGGCGACGGCCAGGGCGTAGCCGGGAGGCACCCGCATGCCCGGCGTCACCATGTACTGGGCCCGGGTGGCGACCCCGACCGAGGTGCTGATGAAGTCCACCTGGCCGGTGGCGTCCAGCAGCCGCGCGAGCGCCACGGCCGCGTCGAGCGTGGTGCCGCCCTCCATCAGCTCGTCCCCGCAGATCCGCACGCCCAGGGCCCGGCCCGGCCCGATCGCGGCGCGCGTGACATCGATGATCTCCAGCAGCAGCCGGGCCCGGCTGGCCAGCGAGCCGCCGTAGCCGTCAGTGCGCAGGTTCGTCGCCGACGACAGGAAGGCCGCCACGATCGAGGACTGCGAGGCCTGCACCTCCACGCCATCGAACCCGCCGGCCACGCAGTGGCCGGCCACCAGCCCGTACCCCGCCACGATCTGGAGGATCTCGGCCGGCTCCACGGCCTTGGGCACCTCGCGGAACAGCGGATCAGGCACCGGGCTCGGGGCCCAGAGCGGAAGCCGCGAGTACCGCCCCGATCCCTGGCCGCCATGGTGATTGAGCTGGGCCAGGATCGGCACGTCGTGGGCGTGCACGGCGCGGGTGATCCGCCGGTAGCCGGGGATGACCTCAGGCGCGTAGCCGCGGATCAGCTTCTCGTAGGCCCAGCCCGTGGGGTGGGCGGCATGCTCCTCGGTGATGATCAGGCCCGCGCCGCCCGCGGCCCGCGCCGCGTAGTACGCGGCGTGCTGCGCCGTGGGCAGCCCGCCGCGGGCGAAGTTCGTGAGGTGCGCGGCGAAGACCACCCGGTTGCGCACCGGAAGCCGCCCCACCGCCGCGGGCGAGAACAGCCGGCGATAACGGCTGCCCGCCATCTCCGCGCTCATGGTCTCGCGGCGGACGGCGTCAGAGCTGGCCCTTGGCCGGGTCGCCGGCCGGCACGGCGCGGGCGACGATCACCTCGGGCGGACCGGCCACCTTGCCCGCCAGCTTCGGGTTCAGGGCGGCCAGGTTCGGTCCCTGGCTGTGCACCTGGAGCGCCTCCGGGCTCGTCCACTTCTCGATCATGATCAGCCGGTCGTCGGTCTGGTGCAGCGCGTACAGCTCGCAGCCGTCTTCCTCGTGAACCTGGGGGATGACCTCGGCGAACGCGGCTATCACGGCATCAACGTGCTCGGGCAGCGGCCTGATCGTGGCGACGACGACAACGGACATCAGTAACTCCTCGGCCTAGCTGGCGAAGATCGCGCTCAGGGCGGGCGCGATGTCGGTATAGGTGCGGATGCGCCGCAGCCGTCCGTGGCCGAGGCGGGCGAGCTCGCGGGCCAGCTCGCGCGCGGCGACCTGCTGCGGGAAAGCGATGTTAGTCAGCCCCTTAGCCGGAATGGCCAGCATCGTATCCAGCAGCCGCTGCGGCGGGACATGCTGGCCCAGGTGGCTGAGCACCGCCGCGTCCGACCAGAAGGCCACGACCGCCAGGTCGTCGCGCTCCAGCTCGGCGGCCAGGGCCCCGACCGTCGCGGCGGCCGTCCGGACCCGCTCGCCGCGCATCGAGCCGGACACGTCCACCAGCAGCACCACGCTGCGCCGGGTGCGGACCCGCTCGCGGACGATGATGTCCTCTCTCCTCCGGCACCGGATGCTCCACCAGCTGCTCGAGCGTGGCGTCAAGGTCGATGTCGTCAGACCCGACCCGGTAGCGCAGGCTGGCCAGCTCGCCGATGCCGCGCCGGGCGGTCACGTCGCGGCGCGGCCGGGGCACCGCGAGCTGGGCCGCGATCTGCCGGGCGCGGCGCAGCGTCTGCGGGTCAGCCAGCGCCTCGCCCGCCGCGGCCGGGTCCACCAGCGTGCCCTGCTCGGCGGTCATGGCCGGTCCCCCGCTGCCGGCCCGCGGCGGGACCCGGCGGCCGCGGTCACCGCCGGCCGGCACCAGGCCGCCCGCGCCGCCCCGGCCGGGCTCCAGCAGGGCGGGCTCGCCGTCGAGCGCCTTGGGCCGGCGGCGCAGCGGGCGCGGTGCTGGCCGGCCCTGGGGCGCGGCCGCGCGGCCGGACCGGCGGCGCAGCGGCGAGTCGGCTTCGACGGCTCTTCAACCAGGGGCCGCCGCGGCGGGATTGAGAATGAAGTGGTCTTCCCAGATCTGGCGCAGCACCGCCTCGGGGGTCAGCTCCACCGTCTCGTCCAGGAAGATCCGGCCCGACAGGGCGACCACCATGGCGTCGAACACCACGTCGGGGTAGCCCTTGTCCGCGTCCGGGCCGGTGATCCCGCGCAGCTCCAGCAGCTGCCCGGCGATCAGCGTGAGGTCGATGGCGCCGCGCACGCTGCTGCCCTGGCGGATGTCCTCATGCTCGCGGGTCGCCCGGGTCACGGCCACAGCGTCGCCGGCCAGCCGGTCATACAGGGATGGCGCGAGCTGCGGCAGCGGGGCCCGCAGCGCGACGATGTCCCGCTCGGCCGCGGCATCCTGGTAGGTGACGGCCAGCCGGCACAGCCGGTCGTGCACGGAGGTCGACAGCCGCGTGGTGCCCACGTTGTCGTAGGGGTTCATCGACGCGATCACCCGGAAGGTGTCGGCGGCGGTCACCGTGCCCGCCCGGGGCACCGCCACCTGCCGCTCGGCCATCGCCGTCAGCAGCGTGTTCAGGGTGTCCTCGGGCGCCCGGTTGAACTCCTCGATGTACAGGAAGCCGCCCACCCGCATGGCCTCCAGCAGCGGGCCATCCACGAAGTTGTCGGCGCTGTAATCCTCGCGCAGGACCCGGGCCGGGTTGTGATGGCCGACCAGCTTGGCCGGCGTCAGGTCGGCGTTGCCCTCCACGAAGACCAGCGGGATGCCCCACTCGGCCGTGATCGCCCGCAGCAGGGTGCTCTTGCTTGTCCCTGGCGGTCCCTCCAGGATCAGGTCGCGGCCGGCGGCCACGGCCGCGAGCGTGAGCGTCAGCTCACGCTCGCGGCCCACCAGCCGCGCGGCGACGCGGTCGTGCGTGTGCGCGAGCGTGGCCTGCGTCGTCACTTGGTGAGGGAGCCCGCGTCGATGGGCAGGGTCACCCCGGTGACGTACCGCGACTCGTCCGAGGCCAGCCACAGCACCGCGTTGGAGATGTCCACGGGCTCGACCCACGGGATCGGCAGGGCGTTCAGCTCCTGGAACCGGGCGCCCACGACCTCCCTCGTACGCTCGGCCTCCGGAAGGTCAGCCGCGAACAGCTCGTAGGTGGCCGAGTTCTGGATCATGTCGGTGTTCACCGTGGTCGGATGCACGCTGTTGACCCGGATCATGTCCGGGGCCAGCTCCAGGGCCAGCGTCCGCATCAGCCCCACGACGCCGTGCTTGGCCGCCGTGTAGTGCCCGATGTTCGGGATGACCATCAGCCCGGCGGTCGAGCTGGTCAGGATGATCGACCCGCCGCCGGCCGCCCGCAGGTGCGGGATGGCGGCCTTGGCGGCATGCCACACGCCTGTGAGGTTGACGTCGATCGTGTTCTGCCAGTCAGTCTCGCTGAGCTCCTCCATAGTCCCGAAGCTGAAGATCCCAGCGTTGGCTGACACGATGTCCAGCCGCCCGAGCTGGGCGACCCCCTCATCCAGCGCCGCCTTGACCGCGCCGAAGTCCCGCACGTCCGCCTGGGTGGCCACGATGCGCCGGTCCAGCGCCTCGACCTCTTTGACGGTCTCCGCCAGGTCGTCGGGCGTGGACATGGCGTACGGCACCGTGTCGATCTGGCCGCACAGGTCCACGGCGATGATGTCCGCGCCCTCCCGGGCCAGCCGGATCGCGTGCGACCGGCCCTGGCCGCGGGCCGCCCCGGTGATGAAGGCGACCTTTCCCGCTACTCGCCCGGTCGTCGCCGCCTCACTTCTTGTTCGTGAAGCCGGCGTCGACCGGCAGCGTGACGCCGGTGACGTAGCGGGCATCGTCGGAGACCAGCCAAAGGATCGCGTTGGAGATGTCCACCGGCTCGACCATGGGCACCGGGAGCGCGTTGGCCATCGCGTTCGACAGCGACGGGTCGTGCTCCAGGAATTCCTGCATCGCCTCGTTGACCACCATCGGCGTGTTAACGCCGGTCGGGTGCACCGAGTTCACCCGGATGCTGTGCGGGGCCAGGTTGTTGGCGTAGGAGCGCATCAGCCCGACCACGCCGTGCTTGGCCGCCGTGTAGCCCAGGCCGCCGCGGGTCGGGCCGCCGATGCCATTGATCCCGGCCGTCGAGCTGGTGAGCACGATCGCGCCGCCGGCGCCGCGCTCGATCATGGACGGGATCGCCGTCTCGACCGTGTTGAACACGCCGGTCAGGTTGACGTCGATGGCGTCCTGCCAGGCCCCGTGGGTCTCGTGCAGCGACATCGGCGCGATGCCGGCGTTGGCCAGCACGATGTCCACCGGTCCCAGCTCGGCCACGCCCGCCTCGAACGCCGCGCGCAGCCCGGCCTCGTCCCGCACGTCGGCCTCGCGGGCCAGGATCCGCCGGTCGAGCGCCTCCACCTCCTTGACCGTCTCGGCCAGGTCCGCTGGCGTCGCCATCGGGTAGGGCACCGTGTCGATCTGGCCGCACAGGTCCACGGCGATGATGTCCGCGCCCTCCCGGGCCAGCCGGATCGCGTGGCTCCGTCCCTGGCCGCGCGCCGCGCCAGTGATGAAGGCCACCTTGCCCTCGAGCTTTCCTGCCACTTGCCTCGCCTCTTCCTCTTGCACCTCAGCCGCCTGAACGGCCGTCTCACCTACTGTGTCCGCGCGACCCAGTTGCCGCGCGGGCCGCTCTTGTTACTTCAGGACCGGCAGTCGGGCGGCCGCCCGGGCCGCCGACTGCGCACTGGGAGCGCCGATGTTGGGAGCGCCGATGCCGCAGGCCGCGCGGCGGCCCTCGAGAATCGCCTCGTGCACGGTGCGAGGGGCCACGCAGTCGCGGGCCCGGACCGTGTCCGGTCGCTGCCGGTAAAGCTCTTCGTCGGGCAGCCGGTGCCCGCAGTCGACCAGCAGGTCGCAGTCGATGCGCCGCTGCGCGCCGGTCCAGACGTCCTCCAGCAGCGCTGTGCCGCCGCCCGCCGCGCGCAGCCGCGAGCGCAGTTCGCGCGTCACGCCGGCCCGCTGCAGCCGCACGTTGGCGTCGGCCAGGTCACCGGTCAGCGACAGCTGGGTCCCGATCACCGGGTCCGGCGAGACGATCGTCACCCGCCGCCCCGACCGCGGCGGCGCGTCCTGCCCGGCCGCGTCCTGCCGCTCCGCGGCCAGCCACTCCGCGACGGCCACGCCGACCGGACCGCCCACCGGGTCATGCACGACCAGCGAGCCCATGCCGGGGAGGGCAGCGGTGCCCGAGAGCGCCGCGAGCGCGTCGATAGTGACCGTGCGACGGGCAACACCGCGCCTGGCCGCCTCGGGCTCGATGTCAGGGCGCTCGATTCCACCGGGATAGGGCCACGCCGCGGGAAGCGAGCCGGTCGCGGAAGGCGAGCCCGTCGCGGGACGGGAACCGGTCGCGAGGATCACCGCGGTCCCGCTGGCGCGCGCGGCGTCCAGGTCCGCGGCGGTGATCTCGGCGCCGGTGTCCAGCCGCACGCCCAGCCGCCGGCACTCGGCCAGTCCGCCAGCCGGGCCATCCGCTGCCGGGCCGGCCCGGCAGCCGCCGCCCGCAGCGTCCCGCCCAGGCGCCCGGACCGCTCCGCCACCCGGACCCGGTGCCCGCGCGCCGCCGCGCTCCGGGCCGCTTCCAGGCCGGCCGGGCCGCCGCCCACGACGAGCACCTCCCGCGGCGCGCCGCCGGCCGCCCCGATGACCTCGGCCATTCCGGCCGGCTCGGGCGGATCGGTGGTTTCATGACCGCTGCGCGGATCGGCCACGCAGCTGATGACGGGATTACGATAGTCGCGAACCCGGCACGCCTGGTTGCACAGGGTGCACGGGCGGATTCGCTCCGGGTAGCCGGCCCGCAGCTTGGCCACCAGCTCCGCGTCGGCGATCTGGGCCCGGGTCATCTCCACCAGGTCGGCGTTGAACAGGGGCGGGGTGTGAGCGTCGGGCCGGTAGGCGCTGCCGGCGTAGGGTCCGCCGCGCACCACGGTGAGCAGGTCCAGGCTGGGCGCCAGGGCCGCGGCCTGCTCGGCACCGACCTCCGGGGTGATCCCCGCCCAGGGCGCCAGCTCGTCGCAGCACAGCCGCAGGGCCAGCACGTGGTCGCGGCCGATGGCCGCGCGCACCGCTGACAGCACCGCCAGCGTGAGCGCCAGCTGCCCCGCACCGCTAGCGGTCGGCCCGCAGCCGTCGGCGCGGAGTCGGTCAGCGCCGGGGCCGTAGGCGTCCGTGCGCTGGTTGGTCAGGCCGGAGTGAAACTGCCGCAGCAGCGCGCCGGCACCCGCGTCGATCTCGACGCCATCCGCGCCCGCCGCCACCGCGGCCGCCGCCGCCACGGCGAAGCCGCTGATGATCGCGTCGACCTGCGGCTGCTCCATGATCATCGGTGTCTCGCGGCTGGCCACGTCGGTGAAGCCCGACGGGCCCCACAACTCGCGCTGCGAGTACGCCGAGGAGCCCTGCAGCCCGGTGTGCCCGAGCCCGGCGAGCAGCAGCGCGCCGCTGCGGTGACAGGCTCGCGCGATCTGCCGCCACCCATCCCGGCAGTCGGCCGCCAGCGGCGCGCGCTCGTACGGCCAGTCGCCGTCGTGCACCGACGCCACCTCGGTGACGATGACCCCGGCCCCGCCCGCCGCCCGCCGCGCGTAGTAGGCCACATGCGCGGCCGACAGCGAGCGGCCCTCGCCCAGATTGGTCTCGTGCGGTCCGAACACCACCCGTGACGGTGCCCTCCGCCCCGCCAGCGTGACCGGGTCCAGCAGCGTGACCTGGTCGAGCGGCGTCATCGGCTCGAGCGGGCGCACCTTGCCGCCTCGGGCCTGCGCTGCACCATCCGGGGGCGGCGCCTCGTCATCGAGGGCCTTCACCTCAGCGGCCGCCGGGGGTCGACTCCGGCCAGCGGGTTCTCGTCACAGGCCCGGTCGGGAGGCCGCCTCCCGCCCGCGCCAGCCATCACGGGGGGCCGCATGCCGATGGTCACCGGCACCGGGCGGGTCCGATGGGAGTGATCACCCGAGGGGCGTGGCGTGGCCGCACGCCCCGCCTCGGACAGGGCCACCGCGGACAGGGCCGCCGCGCCGTGTCCCTTGACGCACTCGGGGTCGGGACCGTCGAGGGGCAGGCCGGTGAAGAACTTGGCCGCCATGCAGCCACCGCGGCAGGAGTCATAGGCCGAGCAGGACTGGCACGCGCCCCCGGTCTGCGGGCGGCGCAGGTCGGCGAAGAGCTCTGACTCCCGCCAGACGCCCGTGAAGCCGCCCGGCGAGCGGACGTTCCCGGCCAGGAAGTTGTCGTGGATCGCGAACGGGCAGGCATAGACGTCACCGACCGGGTCGATCAGGCACACCACGCGCCCGGCACCGCACAGGTTCAGCCCGGGCAGCGCGTCCCCGTAGCCCGCGAGGTGGAAGAACGAGTCGCCGGTCAGGACCTGCTCGCCGCAGGCCACCAGCCAGTCGTAGAGCTGCCGCTGCTGGGCCGCGGTCGGGTGCAGCGTGTCCCACACGTCGGCGCCGCGCCCGGCCGGCCGGAGCCGGGTGAGCCGCAGCTGCGCGCCGAAGCGATCGGCAATGGCCTGGAACTCATCGAGCTGACCGGCGTTCTGGCGCGTTACTACCACGGAGATCTTAAATCCGCGGAATCCCGCATCGGCCAGGCTGCGCATCGCGCGCAGTGCCGTGGCATACGACCCGTCACCGCGCACCGCGTCGTTCACCTTGGCGGTCGCGCCGTCGAGGGAGATCTGGACGTCCACGTAGTCGCTGGCGGCCAGCCGCCGGGCCACGGCTGGGGTGATCTTCACCCCGTTGGTGGAGAATTTCACGCCGACATGATGCGCGGTGGCGTAGTCGACCAGCTCCCAGAAATCCGGCCGCACGGTCGGCTCGCCGCCGCCGATGTTCACGTAGAACACCTGCATGCGTTCGAGCTCGTCGATCACTGCCCGGCACTCGGCGGTGGACAGCTCGCGCGGGTCCCGCCGGCCGGAGCTGGACAGGCAGTGCACGCACGACAGGTTGCAGGCGTAGGTGAGCTCCCAGGTCAGGCAGATCGGCGCGTCCAGGCCGTACTGGAACTGCTCGACCAGCGGGAGCGGCGCGGCGGCGGTCATCAGGCGGCTTCCTGGGGCTCGCTGGCCCGCTCGCAGATCATCTGCGAGCCCGCCAGCGTGGCCAGGGCGGCGGCGTAGGCCGGCAGCTCGGCCGCGGGCACGCCCGCGGTGGCGCAGGCCGCCCGGGCCGTGGGCGCGTCGTCGAGGGAGCGGACGACCGTCAGCAGCGCCGGGCTCTTCAGGAAGGACAGCCGGCGGGTGCCGAAGTGATACAGTAGCGCGCCGAACCGCTCCGGGCGGACCGAGACCTTCGGATGCAGCTGCCAGGGGCGGTCGAGGTCAAACCCGGCCCGCGCGCCTCCGGCGGTGGTGTCAGTAGACACCGCACATGCCGTCGATCGAGACTTCCTCGACCAGCAGGTCCTGCAGGGCGACCGGCTGCTCCGGCTCGGCCAGAGAGGCGGTCGCGCCCGCCGGGCCCGCGGAGCCGGCCTCCTGTGCGGGGGGCTCAGTGATGTCAGTCGCCGTCTCGGCGGTTGCGACGTGTTCGCTCATGACGTCTCCCTGCCTGCAGAGATGCTTAGCCAACATTCCGTCACCAAGTGACGAATATCTTCGGATGTTAACGTCACCTGGTGACATAAGCAAGACTGGTCAGGCGAACTCTTCGGACGCAGATCCCGGGAGGGCATGTGCTCACCAGCCAGGCAGTAGCCGGGAGTCCCCGGCGCGGCCGGCCACCCGGCACGAGCCGCCGGGAACTGGAGCTGATCGCGCTGCGCCTGTTCCACGACCACGGGTTCGACAGCACCACCATCGAGCAGATCGCCGCCGAGGCCGGGGTGAGCAAGCGGACCTTCTTCCGCTACTTCAGCTCCAAGTCCAGCGTCCTGTGGAGCGAGTTCGACACCGAGGTCGACACGATCCGGGGCGCCCTGGCGGAGGTGCCGGCCGGGGTCCCGATGATGGACGCCATCCGCCGGGCCGTCGTGACGGCCAATCACTACGGGCCCGACGACGTGCCCGAGCTGCGGATGCGGATGAACCTGATCGGCTCGGTGCCGGCGCTGCAGTCCAGCGCCGCCATTCACTATGACGCCTGGGAACGCGCCATCAGCGACTTCGCCGCCACCCGGCTCGGCCAGCCCGCCGACTCGCTGTACCCGCTCGCGGTCGGCCGCGCCACCCTGGCGGCGTGCCGTGCCGCCTATGACCGCTGGTCGGCGCGCGCCGACGACGATCTCACCTTCTACCTCGGCGCGGCGCTGGCCGCCCTCGCGGCCGGGTTCGAGCCGGGAGCGGTCCGGGCCAGCGCGCGGGAGCTGAACGACAACCTCGGCCGCTCGGGGCGGTCCGTGCTGAAGCCGGCCTAGCTGTCGGGCGCGCTGCGCCGCAGCGGTTGGACCGCCACAGCGCGGCGACCGGCCCGGATTGTGTCGCTACATGAGACCTGGCCGATGGCGCTGCCGTGCGAGCATCAGGGCGCAGCCACTGCGGACGGCCAAGGGCGGCCGTTCCGGGCGCTGCGGAATGAGGCGCTATGACCGGCACGAATGCGGCATCAGCGGCCGGCCAGCCGCTGACCGTGGACCTAGACCTCCCGTCGGCCCAGGTCCTCGCCGACCAGGCCGGCATCATCCAGGACCTGCAGTTCGTCATGGAGTGCTGCAAGCGGCTGCTGACCGAGCTGGCCAGGCCCGAGGAAGAACGGGACGCGGTGATCCCCCTCGCGCTGTGGTCCTCGGCGCTCGTCTCCTACGCCCGCTGCTTCAGCAGCGGCAAGCGATTCGGGCTCACGGCCGATGACGTGCTGACCCTGCCGCTGCAGGGCGAGGTGCTAAAGTATCACAAATGGGTCATCGAGGAGCGCAATAAGCACACTCGGCACTCGGCGAACCCGTTCGAGGTGGCGAAGGTGGGGGCCGCGCTGGCCCCGCCGGAAGCCAGGACGCGCCGGGTCGAGGGCATCGCGATCTTGTCCATGAGCCACGTGCTCGTCGACGCGACGGGCGTGCGGCAGCTAGGCGGGCTAGCGTCGGAACTGGCCAAGCAGACGGCCGAGAAGGCCAAGGCGCAGCAGGACGTGGTGCTGGCGGACGCGCAGGGGCTCACCGTGGATCGCCTCTACGAGCTTCCGCAGCTGCGCACCAGCCCGCCCGCCGAGGACGACCCGGCCGGGGAAGGCGATCCGGCAGAGGAAGGCGATCCGGCCGGGGCCTGATACCCCCGGAACATGGTGGGGGACTGAGCGGTCATGGCGCTCGGCCGCGCCCGATACGCCGCTAGTGCGCGATCTCCCAGATGTGGCCACCAGGGTCCTGGAAGCTGGCTGTGCGTATTCCCCACGGCCGGTCCATCGGCCCGTTGAGGAGCCGGACTCCCTTCGCGGCCAGCACTTTGCACATCGCATCGACGTCGTCGACGGCAATGGTGAACTGGAACCGGGGGGCCGCTTTCCGGGGGCGCCACGGCAGCGGGCGCGATGAGCTCATGCGCCTCCTCGGCTTGCAGCAGATTGATCATTGTTTCCCCGAACATGAACACTGCCGAGCTGCTGTCCTCGTAGTGGACTGGCAATTCGAAGACGTCCTGGTAGAAGCGCCTCGCAGCGTCCAGATCCTCGACGAACAGCGTGACCGCCGCCAGGCCGCTCACCCACGTTGCCATGATGGTCTCCTAATCCGCGGAGATCGGACGGATCTCCAGCACACGCAACCTCGCCGCCCGCCGGGGCCGACGATGCCGGAACGGGCACGCTGTCGCGACATCCCAGCATGAGAAACTTCAACGCGACCTCCCCATCTCAGGGCCCGCACCCTCACGGCGCGGGTGTCAGGACAGACGGCAGCACAGCGCAGAAGTCATCGCCCGACCGGAATGCCGCCCGGCACCCCGGCCATGACGACGTCGCTGGGCATCTGCTGCTGTTCCAGCGGCAGGAAAGCGCCACTCATGTCGCTGGCCGACCGGCCAGGACACGAGCGGGCCACGGTCGGCGGACGGCTGGCAGTGGAGAGACCGCGGCCAGCTGAGAAGGCGGCGGCCGGCGGCGGCTAGCGGAAGACGACGGTCTTGTCACCGTTCAGGAGGACGCGGTGGGCCGCGTGCCAGCGCACCGCGCGGGCCAGGGCCAGGCATTCGGTGTCCCGGCCGACCGCCATGAGCTCCGCGGGCCCGTGGGCGTGATCCACCCTGGCCACTTCCTGCTCGATGATCGGTCCCTCGTCCAGGTCGCCGGTGACGTAGTGCGCGGTGGCCCCGATGAGCTTGACGGCGCGGGCATGGGCCTGGTGATACGGCTGCAAACCCTTGAAACTGGGCAGGAATGAATGGTGAATGTTGATGACCCGGCCAGACAGCTTCGCGCACCAGTCGTCGCTGAGCACCTGCATGTACCGGGCGAGCACCACGAAGTCGGTGCGGTAATGATCGACCAGGGTCAGGATCTCGGCCTCCTGCCAGGCCCGGGTCTCGGGGGTGACCGGCAGGTGGTGATGGTCGATTCCGTGCGTCTGAGTCAGCGGCCGCAGGTCAGGATGGTTCGAGACGACGACGACGACGGCGATGCCCAGCTGCCCGGCACGCTGCCGGTACAGCAGGTCGTTCAGGCAGTGCTCCGCCTTCGACACCAGGATGACCACCCGCGGGGCGCCGGCAGTGTCCCACAGGCCCCAGTCCAGGTCCAGGTCACCGGCCAGCGCGGTCAGCGCGCCGCGCAGCTCATCGGCCCCGGCCACCCCGGCTCGGTCGTCGGCCGCCGGTACGGTGAACTGCACGCGCATGAAGAACCGGCCGGTCACCGGATCGCCGTACTGCTGGCTCTCCACGATGTTGCCGCCCCGCTCGGCGAGCAGGCCGGACACCGCGGCGACGATGCCCGGCCGGTCGGGGCAGGAGAGGGTGAGCACATACTCCGTCACGAGCGATCCTCCGGCCTCGAACTCTTGCCTGGGTTCAGCGCGCTGGGTCATGGTCCGCCCCCGGCAGTACCGTCCGCCAGGGTACAAGCTGATATCCGGCCCAGGCGGCTGGGCAGGAGGGACGAGCAGCGATGACGGCACAGCACTACGACCTGGTGATCGTCGGCGCCGGAACCGGGAACATGCTGCCCGCCGGCCAGTTCGCGGGCTGGCGGATCGCGGTGGTGGAAGCAGACCGGTTCGGCGGCACCTGCCTGAACCGCGGCTGCATCCCCTCGAAGATGCTGGTGCACACCGCCGACGTGGCGGCGGTGGTCCGGGACGCGAGCCGTTTCGGGATCAAGGCGGAGTGGGGCGGCGCGGACTGGCCGGCCATCCGCGACCGGGTGTTCGGCCGCATCGACCCGCTGCCCGGCCTGGCCGCTGACCACCGCCGGGCCGGCGGCGTGGATGTCTACCTGGGCGAGGCAAGGTTCCTGTCCCCCAAGGTCCTGCAGGTCGGTGCCGACGAGCTCACCGCCGACCACGTTGTGCTGGCTGCCGGCTCCCGGCCGCACATCCCGCCGCTGCCCGGCCTGGCCGAGGTCCCCTACCTCACCTCCGATACCGTCATGCGCCTGGAGAAGCTGCCCGGATCGATGGTCGTACTGGGCGGCGGGTACGTGGCCGCGGAGATCAGCCATATCTTCGGGTCATTCGGCACAGCGGTGACCATCATCGAGCGTGGCGATCACCTGCTGGGCCGCCACGATGCGGACATCGCGGAGCGCTTCACCGAGCTTTACCGCAAGCGCTTCGACGTTCGCCTGAACGCAGCCGTTCAGCAGGTGTCCCGGGCAGGCCCGGGCGTCCGGCTCGACCTGACCACGCCGACTGGGCCGGAATCGGCCGAGGGCGAGGTCCTGCTGGTGGCCGCTGGCCGGCAGCCCAACAGCGACCGGCTCGACGTGGCCGCGGCAGGCATCGAGGTCGATGCCCACGGGCATGTCCGCACCGACGGGACCCGCCAGACGACCACTCCCGGCATCTGGGCCCTCGGCGACCTGGCCAACCACTTCCAGCTCAAGCACATGGCCAACGCTGAGGCACGGGTCGTCTGGCACAACATCGCGCACCCGGACAAGCCGCGCTCGGCCGTGTTCCCGGTCGTGCCCGCCGCGGTGTTCGCCGATCCGCAGGTGGCCTCGGCCGGCGCGACCGAGCGGGAACTGCGGGCGCTGGGGCGGCCGTACCTGGCCGCCACCCATCCCTACAGCAAGGCTGCTTACGGCTGGGCGCTGGAGGACACGACCAGCTTCGTGAAGGTCCTGGCCGATCCCGGCACCCGCCTGCTGCTCGGCGCGCACATCATCGGCCCGCAGGCTTCCACCCTCATCCAGCCGCTCGTCCAGGCGATGTGCCTGGGCAGCACGGTCGATCAGATGGGCCGGGGCGTCCTGTACATCCACCCGGCGCTCACCGAGGTGCTGGAGCAGGCGCTGCTCAAGCTCGGCGGCTAGCGGGGGGTGATCACCAGGTCGTGGAAGGTGACCGGGAAGCCGTTCCCCTCGGGCGCGGCGCACATGGCCCCGGCGGTGACCTCCCGCCCTGGCGCCAGGTAGGCCAGGGCGGCTAGCTCGAGGGGGCCGCTGCCGACCGCGTAGCGCACCTCCACGGCGTCGCCCCGCCGGGTCAGCGCCAGGCTGACCTCGCTGACCTCGCCCGCCCCGGACGGCAGGTCGGCTATCGCCCAGCTCGAGTGCTCCAGCGTGACCACGGTGCTGAACCGGGGCCTGCCCTCGAAGAACTCGATACCGGTCTTGATCCAGTGCCGCTCATCGACGCGGACCATGGCCCCGGCCTGGTCGTACTGCGCGGCGTAGGTCCCGCGCACCCGCATCGACAGGTCGAAGTCGCCGGCCAGCACGCTGCCGTACAGGTGCCCGTTATCGCGGACGAACCCGTAGCCGGTAATCCGCCAGAAGTCGGTGCCGCCGTCGGCGATGACGCTGAGCGTGCCATCATCGGCCGCGCGCCATTGCGCCGGCTCGTTCAGCCACTGCATGCATCCTCCCGGGTAGGCGCACCTGCCGGGCCAGGCTACCGGTGAGGGCCCAGTGCCAGCCGCGCCGCGCTGACGTCCTCCCGGCCGTGGCCGGCCTGCACCGCAGCCCGCCACTGGCGCGACAGCGCGGCCAGCAGCGGCAGCGAGTCGCCGCTGGCGGCCCCGATGGCCAGGTCCACGTCCTTCAGCGCCCACTCCAGCGGGAACTCGGGCTCGAAGTCGCCCTGCTCCATCTTGTGCAGCTTGGCGTCGGCGATCGGGGCGTCCAGGGGGCCGCCCTCGATGACCTCGTCCAGCAAGGACGCGTCGATGCCGAGCTGGCTGGCCAGTTCCAGCGCCTCGGCGACACCTTCGATGAGGATCGACATATAGGCGTTGACGACCAGCTTCATCTTGCTGCCCATGCCCGCCTCGCCCAGCCAGACCGTCTTGCGCCCGATGGCCGAGAACACCGGGTCCACGATCGGCCTCGCCGCCTCCGGCCCGGCCGCCAGGATCAGCAGCTGGCCGGCCTGCGCCGGGCCCTTGCTCCCGGACACCGGGGCGTCCACGAACATGACATCTTTCCGGAGCTCGGCCAGCCGGCCCGCGAGGTCGGTCGTTGCCGCCAAGCCGATCGTGCCCATCTGGGCCCACACGGCGCCGGGCGCGAATTCCCGCGCCACTCCCCCGTCGATGACCACCGATGTCACGACATCGGCAGTCGGCAGCATGGCAATGACGACCTGCGCATCCCGGGCGGCCGCCGCCGCCGATCCGGCCACGACCGCGCCGGCCCCGGCCAGCGCGGCCGTGGCCTCCTCCGACCGGTCCCACACGGTCGTGTGCAGGCCGGCCTTCAGCAGGTTGCGCGCCATGGCCGAGCCCATGATGCCGGTGCCGAGCACCGTCACCCGAAGATCCTCATGCTCGCTTGCGGTGCCTGCCATTCCTGTTCGCCTCCCTGGGGCCCGTGCCACGTTGCCCCCCGCGCGGCGGCCCTGGCCGGTAGTCGCGGGATCGGCCTTCTTAGGATTGAACGCCAGCGCCCGGGTAAGGCGCAACGTCAGGGCTGGGGTACGGGGAGTCCGGGGGAAGGGTCGTCCAGCCGCTGCCGACATGTGAGGGGACGGAGCGAGTGCAGACCACGAGCCAGGTCGCGCTGAACGTGAACGGGCGGGAGCACCGCCTGGAACTGGACAACCGCACGACGCTGCTGGACGCGCTGCGCGAGCACCTCGACCTGACCGGCACCAAGAAGGGGTGCGATCACGGCCAGTGCGGCGCCTGCACCGTACTGCTCGGCAGGCGGCGCGTGAACGCCTGCCTGGTGCTGGCCGTAGCCGCGCAAGGCCAGGAGATCATCACCATCGAGGGGCTGGCCGGCCCGGACGGGCTCTCGCGCCTGCAGCAGGCGTTCCTGGACCACGACGGGTTCCAGTGCGGGTACTGCACGCCGGGCCAGATCACCTCGGCCACGGCCATGCTGGCCGAGGCCGCGGCAGGCTGGCCGAGCGCGGTGACCGCCGATATCAGCGCGGACAAGGTCGACCTGGACGCCGCCGAGATCCGCGAGCGGATGAGCGGGAACCTGTGCCGGTGCGCCGCCTACGTGAACATCGTCGCCGCGATCGAGGAAGGGGCGGCCCCGTGAGGGAGTTCGGCTATGAGCGGCCGGCCGAGATCGGGGCAGCGCTAGCGGCCGTCTCCGCGCCGGGGGCCCGTTACCTGGGGGGCGGCACCAACCTGATCGACCTGATGAAGCTCGGCGTCGAGACCCCCGAGCTGCTGGTCGACGTCACGGGCCTGCCCTGCGACCGCATCGAGCCCACCGCCGCCGGCGGGCTGCTGATCGGCGCGACGGTCCGCAACAGCGACCTGGCCGCCGACCCCGCGGTCCGCCAGCAGTACCCGGTCCTGGCCCAGGCGGTGCTGGCCGGCGCCTCCGGGCAGCTGCGCAACCTGGCCACGGTCGGCGGCAACCTGCTGCAGCGGACGCGCTGCGCGTACTTCACCGATGTCAGCAAGCCGTGCAACAAGCGCGCGCCCGGCACCGGCTGCCCGGCTCAGGGCGGCGAGCACCACAACCACGCCATCCTCGGTGCGTCAGCGCACTGCGTGGCCACCCACCCCTCCGACATGGCCGTCGCCCTGGTGGCGCTCGACGCCATCGTCCACGTGCTGGACGAGAACGGGACCTCGGGCATCCCGATCGAGGCGCTCTACCGGCTGCCGGGCGCGGAACCGGACCGGGACCACGTCCTGGCCCCCGGAGCCCTGATCACCGGCGTCCAGCTGCCGCCGCTGGAGCTCGCCGCGAACTCGGCCTACCGCAAGGCCCGGGAGCGGGCCTCGTACGCGTTCGCGATCGGCTCGGTCGCCGCCGCCCTGGCGGTCAGCGACGGCGTGATCACCGGCGTCCGGGTCGGGCTGGGCGCGGTCGCGCCCGTGCCGTGGCGGGCGCACCGCGCCGAGGCGCTCATGACGGGCCGCCCGGCTACGGAGGCGTCCTTCGCCGCGGCCGCCGCCGCGGAGCTGGAAGCCGCGGAGCCGTTGCGCGACAACGGGTACAAGGTGCCGCTGATGACCAACCTGATGACCCGGGTGCTGACCGGGCTGGCCGCGGCGGGCGCCGGTGACCAAGCTGTCCCGCCCGGCTGACGTGCGGCACCGGGCAGGGGGCAGTGTCGGGGCCCCGGTGAGCCGCGTCGAGGGCGTGGCCAAGGTGACCGGAGCGGCCCGCTACAGCGGCGACATCCCGCTGCCCGCGATGGCCTACGGCTGGGCCGCGCAGGCCACCATCGCCCGGGGCCGGGTCGAGTCGGTCGACACGACGGCCGGGCTGGCCATGCCCGGCGTCATCGGCGTGCTGACGCACGAGAACGTGCCGCGGCTGACGCCGACCGGGGATGGCGAGCTGCTCGTGCTGCAGGATGACCGCGTGCACTACCGCGGCCAGGTGGTCGCGCTGATCGTCGCGCGGACGCTGGAGCAGGCGCGCGCCGCGGCCGAGGCGCTTCCGGTGGACTATGCCGCCGAGCGGCATGACGTGCTGCTGCGGCCCGATCACCCGGATATGTACGCACCCGATCATGTGAACCCGAACTTCCCCACCGATACGGCGACCGGGGATGTCGAGGCGGCCCTGGCCGCCGCCGCTATCGGCGTCGATGAGACCTACTCCACCCCGACCGAGCACAACCACCCGATGGAGCCGCACGCCGCGATCGCGCGCTGGGACGGCGGCCTGCTCACGGTGTGGGACTCCAACCAGGGCCCGGCCAGTGTCCGCGACTCCCTGGCGAAGCTGTTTGACCTGGAAGTTACCGCCGTGCGCGTCATCACCGAGCACGTGGGCGGCGGTTTCGGTGCCAAGGGAAGCCTGCGGCCGCACGCCGTGCTGGCCGCCCTGGCCGCCCGGCTGCTGGCCCGGCCGGTGCGGGTGACGTTCAGCCGGCAGCAGCTGTTCTCCCTGGTGGGCTACCGGACTCCGACGATCCAGCGGATCCGGCTGGGCGCGGACGCCGACGGTCACCTGCTGGCCCTCGATCACCTGGCCTACTCCCAGACCTCGACCGTCGTCGAGTTCGCCGAGCAGACGGCGATGATGTCGCGCGCGATGTACGCCGCGCCCGGCCTGCGCACCCGGCACCGGCTGGTCGCGCTCGACGTCCCGACGCCGCGCTGGATGCGGGCGCCGGGCGAGGCACCCGGCTCGTTCGCGCTGGAGTGCGCGATGGACGAGCTGGCTGAGGCCTGCGGCCTGGACCCGATCGAGCTGCGGGCCCGCAACGAGCCGTCCGTCGAGCCGGAGGGCGGCCGCGCGTTCAGCAGCCGCCACCTGCTGGAGTGCTTTGCCGAGGGGGCCCGGCGGTTCGGCTGGGCCGGCCGCGACCCCCGGCCCGGCGTGCGCCGGGACGGGCGGTGGCTGGTCGGCACCGGCGTGGCCTCGGCCACCTACCCGGCACGCAGTCAGAGTTCCACCGCCACCGCCACCGCCACCGCGCTGCCCGACGGCACCTACGAGGTCCGGATGGCCGCCGCCGACATCGGCCAGGGCGCGCGCACCGCGCTCACCCAGGTGGCCGCCGACGAGCTGGGCACCGGCATCGAGCACGTCCGGGCCTACATCGGCGATTCCGACTACGGCCCGGCAATGATCGCGGGCGGGTCGATGGGAATGGCCTCGTGGAGCTGGGCGGTCACGGCCGCCTGCCGGGAGCTGCGGGCGCAGCTGCCGGCCTCGGTGCCGCCCGAGCATCCCGTGACGGCGCAGGCCGACACCAGTGCGGACGTAGCCGCGTTGCCGGACCTGCTGCGGCACTCCTTCGGCGCCCAGTTCGCCGAGGTTCGCGTGGACGCCGACACCGGCGAGATCCGGGTGCCGCGGATGCTCGGGGTCTTCGCGGCCGGCCGGATCCTGAACCCCAAGATGGCCCGCTCCCAGTTCCTCGGCGGGATGACCATGGGCCTGTCGATGGCGCTGCACGAGGAATCGGTGGTGGACACGGAGTTCGGCGACTACGTCAACCATGACCTGGCCGGGTACCACATCGCCGCGCACGCGGACGTGGGCGCGTTCGAGGCCCACTGGATCGAGGAGTCTGACGACCAGCTGAACCCGCTGGGGGTCAAGGGCATCGGCGAGATCGGCATCGTAGGCGCCGCAGCGGCGATCGCCAATGCCGTCTGGCACGCCACCGGCCGCCGCCAGCGGCACCTGCCCCTGGTCCCGAGCCGGCTGCTCAGCTGACGCGGCTCAGCCGGGCTTGCGGGCCTCGATCAGGAACCGCTGGGAGTGGCAGGCAAACGGCCCCGCCGCCTGGATCTGGTCGTGCAGCCGCTCGAGCCGGTCCCGGTAGCACTCGACGGTGAACCCGGGGACGGTCCACAGGACCTTCCGCAGGAAGTAGACGACCGCGCCGACGTCGAAGAACTCCACCCGCAGGGCCTGCTCCCGCAGGTCGGTCACGGTCAGCCCGGCGGCCCGCGCCTGCGCCCGGGCGCGCCGCGGGCTGCGGGCCTGGCTGACGGGCTGGCGTCCCATGAGGAAGTCGGTCAGCTCCCGGTTGGATCCGGCACCAACCTGCTGCGAGAGATAGATGCCGCCCGGCCGCAGGACGCGCGCGATCTCCGGCCACACGGTGACGGTCGGATGCCGGCTGACGACCAGGTCGAAGGACTGATCGGGAAAAGGCAGGTCATCGTCATCGGCCACCGCGCTCACCATGGCCCCGAGCCGGCCCAGCCGCCGCCGGGCCAGCGCGATATTCGGCGGCCAGGATTCCGTCGCGGCCAGCACGGGCGGCGCGCTGCCGATTCCCGCCAGGACCTCGCCGCCGCCGGTCTGGATGTCGAGCGCGGCGGTCGCGGCGCGCATCCGCTCGGCCAGCAGCCGGGAGTATCCCCAGGCCGGGCGCTCCTCCGTGGCCCGCCCGTCCAGCCAGGAGAAGTCCCAGCCCTCGACCGGCTCGGCCGCGCCCTCGGCCACCAGCTCGCCGAACGTCGCGGAGGTCGTCATCAGGGCAGTATCTCCAGGCCGCTCCGGCGGCGGCAACGCCAATATCGGCTGGTGGTCAGGCCTTGATCGCCTGCACCGCGCTGAACAGGCCGAACGCCAGCAGGATGCAGCCGGTGATCCGCTGCACCCAGGTCATGGGGATGAGGCTGAGGCTCTTGGCGCCGATGCTGACCGCCACGGCGGTAACCGCCCACAGCCCGAGGGCCGCGCCCACGCCCACCGCCACGGGATCGGCGTAGCGCGCGGCCAGGTTCGCCGTGGTGACCTGGGTGATGTCGCCCCACTCGCTGAGGAAGATGATCCCGAAGGCGGTGGCGGCAATCCGGGAGAACGAGGGCGGCCTGCCACCCTGGCGCGCGGCGTCCGCGCCCTGGGGGTCGCGGCCTGACCGCAGGCTGCTGATGAGCAGGTAGGCCGACCCGGCCAGGAACAGGAAGGCCACGAGCGAGCTGAGCACCCGGTGCGGCAGCAGCGTGAGCAGCTGGCCGGCGGTGACCGCGATCGCGACGTGCACGGTAAACCCGGCGGCGGCCCCGGCCCAGACGGGCAGCGGCCGGTACCGGGTGCTGAGCACCAGCGACGCGAACAGGCTCTTATCGGGCAGCTCGGCGAGAAAGGTGATCCCGAATGCGGTCGCCGCGACCACGAGGGCATGCAAGGGGCGTTCCTCCGGTGTCCACTCGCTAGCCGGAGTCAGGCGCGCTCCGGCTGGCACTGCTCACAGCCGAAGGTCTCGCCCACCCATGCTGACCTGCACAGGGCCCGGCGGCCGGGCACGCAGGGGGCGTACCGGTATGTCGACCAGCCAACGAGGGACTACTCCCCTTCGCCATCCAGGTTACCCGCAGTGGCCCGATCGCGACGACTTGTCCCGGTAACGGACAGCTCGGCCGCAGCCGCTCGCCCCGCCGGCCACGGCTCGCGTCCTGGGCTCCCGGCCCGGGTACCCGGCCCGGGAGAATCACCTCATGACGGGGGCACGATCATGACGGAGCCGCAATCGCCGCAGCCGGAGCCGCGATCGCCGCAGTCGCAGGCCGAGCAGGCAGCGCAGGCGCGGGCCGCCCATGCGCGGGCAGCTCAGGCGCAGGCGGCGCAGGCACAGGCGAGGGCGGCCCGGGAGCAGGCAGCAGAGTCGGAGGCCTCGGAGCCGCAGTCATCGGCGGCGGCGCTGTTTTCCGGGACCACCGGGTGGGCCCGGAGCCTGGAGACGCCGCTGCGGCGGTTCATGCGCACCGAGACAGGCAGCGCGGCGATCCTGCTGGTCGCCACGCTGGTCGCCCTGGGCTGGGCGAACCTCGCCCCGGCCGGCTATCAGAGCTGGTGGCACACGGAGCTCTCGATCCGGGCGGGCAGCGCGGAGCTGGCCCAGAGCCTGCGCGAGTGGGTGAACAGCGGGCTGATGACGTTCTTCTTCCTGGTCGCGGGGCTGGAGGCGCGCCGCGAGTTCGACATGGGCGAGCTGCGCGAGCGGCGGCGGCTGGCCCTGCCCCTGGTCGCTGGGCTGGGCGGCATGATCGTGCCGATCGCGATCTACCTGGCCATCAACGCGGGCCAGGCCTCGGCGCGCGGCTGGGGAACCACCATGTCCACCGATACGGCCTTCGCGCTGGGCATGCTGGCCCTGGTCGGCCGGAAGCTGCCCGACCGAGTCCGCACCTACCTGCTGACGTTCGCCATCGTCGACGACCTGGCCGGCCTCGCCGTCATCGCCATCGTCTACAGCGCCCCGGTGCGCTGGGGTCCCCTGCTGGCCGGGCTGCTCCTGCTCGGCGTCGCCCTGGCCTTGCGGCAGGTGGACCTGCGCAACGGCGCGGTCTACGCGCTGATCGGGGTGGCCGCCTGGGTCTTCTTCTTCAAGTCCGGCATCGACCCGATCGTCGTCGGCCTGTTCATGGGGCTGCTGACCGTGGCCTACCCGGCCACCCGGCGCGATCTCGAAGAGGCGTCCGAGGTATTCCGGAGGTTCCGGGAGCAGCCGACCGCCGAGCTGGCCGAGGCGGCCCGGGAGGGGGTGCGGACGGCGATCTCACCCAACGACCGGCTCCAGCAGATCTACCACCCGTGGACGAGCTACGTCATCGTGCCGCTGTTCGCCCTGGCCAACGCCGGCGTGACGATCAGCGGCAGCTTCCTGGCCCGCGCCTTCACCTCGCCGATCACGCTCGGCATCCTGATCGGCTACGTGGTCGGCAAGCCGGCGGGCACGGTCGGCGCGGCGTGGCTGCTCGAGAAGCTCAGCCGGGGCCGGGTGCGGCCGCCGGTCGGCTGGGCGGCCGTGGCCAGCGCCGGGACCATCGCCGGCATCGGCTTCATCGTGTCGCTGCTGATCGCCTCCCTGGCCTTCAGCGGCACCCAGCTGCAGGAGGCCAAGGTGGGGATCCTGTCCGCCGCGCTGGGGGCGTCCGCGCTGACCTGGGTGGTGGTCAGGACCACGACCCTGCTGCCCAGGCGGCTGCGGATCCGCGCGCTGCTCGGCACGGCCGACGCCATCATCGACCTGGCCGTGCCGGTCGACTCCCAGCACGACCATGTCCGCGGCCCGGAGAAGTCGCCCGTGACCGTGGTGGAGTACGGCGACTTCGAGTGCCGTTACTGCGGCCAAGCCGAGCCGGTCATCCGGGAGCTGCTCGCCGACTACGGCGACGTGCACTATGTCTGGCGGCACCTGCCGCTCAACGACGTGCATCCGCACGCCCAGCTCGCGGCCGAGGGCTCCGAGGCGGCGGCCCGGCAGGGCAAGTTCTGGGAGATGCACGATCTGCTGCTGGCCCACCAGGGGGCCCTGAACCGCCGGGACCTGGTCGGGTACGCCGCGCAGCTGGGCCTGGACACCGGCAAGTTCGCGGCCGACCTGCGCCATCACGCGGGCACCGCGAAGATCGCCGGGGACGTCGACTCGGCCGACCTGAGCAGGGTGTCCGGCACGCCGACCTTCTTCATCAACGGCAGGCGCCACCACGGCGCCTACGACATCGACAGCCTGTCGAGCGCGGTGCGGGCGGCGCGAGCCAAGGCCGGCATCGCCAGCCGGGCCTGACGGCCGCGGCGGGCGGCCCGGGCAGGGCGCGCGGCGGGGAACAACCGACCTGGCCATTTTGTTAGGCTGGCGAACTGTCAGAGCTTCGTACCAAGGAGATGCGGGTGCCTGCCCCCGAGATGCTGCCCGACGGCCCGGGCTGCCGCGATGAGCCGCTGAGCGCCGTGCTGGCGATCATGCGCATGGCGCGCGCCCTGGAGCGCGTCGACGCGGGCCTGAGCCCGCAGCAGTACCGGATCCTCAAGCTGGCCGGCGCGGGCGGGGAGCGCTCGGCCCGGCTGGCCGAGCGGCTGGCGGTCGCTAAGCCGACCCTGACCGCGATCGCCGACAGCCTGGTCTCCGCCGGCCTGGCCCGCCGCGAGGCCGAGCCTGGTGACCGGCGCGTGGTCCGGCTGCACCTGACCGACGCGGGCACCGCCGCCGTCGCGCACGCCGACGCCGCCTACGGCCAGTGGCTGGCCCGCGTCCTCGACCTGACCGGGGAGAACGACCGGATCCAGGCCGACTTGCTGCTGATCAACGCCGCCCTGGACGAGCTGCGCCGGTCACGGCACCCGGCCATCCTGGCGGCCGCCGCGGGACGCCCGTGAAGGCGCTGACCTGGCGGCGCACGCGCCCGTCCGGGCGCTCCGGCGCGCCCGCGAATCACGACAACGCCTGGCTGCGGCGGCTGGCGGGCTACTGCTGGCAGCACAAGCGCCTGGTGGTCGTGGCCCTGGGCGGCTCGCTGCTGGCCACGCTGGTGAGCGTCGCGATCCCGCTGATCCAGCGCGATATCGTCGATAACGCGATCTTGCACCACTACCAGCCCATCTGGCCGGGCGCGACTTTGCTGATCGCCGCGGCCGTGCTCAACTTCGCCGGCGTCTACCTGCGCCGTTACCGGGGCGGACAGCTGTCGCTGGATGTCCAGCATGACCTGCGGACCAAGCTGTTCGGCTCGCTGACCCGGCTCGACGGCGCGCGCCAGGACCAGCTGCATACCGGGCAGATCGTCAGCCGGTCCATTTCTGACCTCAACATGATCCAGGGCCTGCTCAGCATGGTGCCGATGCTGCTGGGCAACATCCTGCTGTTCGTCCTGTCGGTCATCGTGATGGCCTTCCTGTCCCCGCTGCTCACGCTGATCGCGCTGGCGGTCGGGCCCGCGCTGCTGTTCATCTCGCTGGTCTCCCGGCGCAAGCTGTTCCCGGCCAGCTGGGCGGCGCAGCAGCAGGCCGGCGAGGTCGCCGGCGTCGTCGACGGCGCCGTGACCGGCGTCCGCGTGGTGAAGGGCTTCGGCCAGGAGGAGCAGGAGATCCGCCGCCTGGAGGGCGCCGGGAAGCTGCTGTACGCGGCGCGGGTGCGCGCCGTCCGGCTGATGGCCCGCTACAACCCGGCCCTGTCCGCGGTACCCGCGCTCGGCCAGGTGGGCGTGCTCGCCCTCGGCGGCTGGCTGGCCATCCAAGGCCAGATCCAGCTCGGCACCTTCCTGGCCTTCTCGTCCTACCTCGCGCTGATGATCGGCCCGGTCCGGGCGCTGGCCAGCCTGATTACCATCGGCCAGGAGGCACGCGCCAGCGTGATCCGGGTCTACGAGGTGATCGACTCGCGCCCGGTCCTGACGCAGAAGCCCGACGCGATCACGCTGGCCGCCGGGACACCGGAGGTCGAGCTGGACGACGTCCGCTTCGGCTACGTGCCCTCGCAGCCGGTGCTGCGCGGCCTGTCGCTCCGGCTGCGGCCGGGCGAGACGCTCGCGGTCGTGGGCACCTCGGGCTCGGGCAAGTCGACGATCTCGATGCTGCTCCCCCGGTTCTACGACGTGACCGGCGGCGCCATCCGGATCGGCGGCCACGATATCCGGGACCTGACCCTCGACTCGCTGCGCGCCTCGATCGGCATGGTCATGGAGGAGAGCTTCCTGTTCTCCGACACCGTCGCGGCCAACGTCGCCTACGGCCGGCCGGATGCCACCCGCGAGCAGATCATCCAGGCCGCCCGGGAGGCCGAGGCCGATGGCTTCATCGACGAGCTGCCCGACGGGTACGACACCGTGGTCGGCGAGCAGGGCCTGACCCTGTCCGGGGGCCAGCGGCAGCGCATCGCGCTGGCCCGCGCGCTGATCACTAACCCGGCGATCCTGGTCCTGGACGACGCCACCTCGGCGATCGACGCCCGGGTGGAGGCGCAGATCCACGAGACGCTGCACAGGGTCATGGCGGGACGGACCACGCTGCTCATCGCGCACCGCCGCTCCACGCTGCAGCTCGCCGACCAGATCGCGGTCCTCGACGATGGCAGGCTGGTCGACCAGGGCACGCACGAGGAGCTGACCGGGCGCTGCCCGCTGTACCGGCTGCTGCTGGCCGGTCCGGGCGACGACGCCGAGGGCGTGGACGCGGGCGAGCTGGCCTATTACCAGAACGAGATCGCCCGCCGGGCCGCGCGCGGCCATGGCCAGCCGGACGCGACGGGCATCACGGCCAGCCTGTGGCCGGCCGAGCCCCAGGGCGAGCCGGATTCCGCCCCGGGCGCCGACGGGCCGGCCGCGGCCAGCCGGGAGCAGCTCGCCAGCCTGGCCGCCACGGCGATCGGCCGGGGCGTGGGCGGTGCCGTCCGCGGCGGCGCGGGAAACCGGGCCGCCGCGGGCGGCGGTGCGGCCGCCGGCGGCATGCTGGCCGGTATTCCGCCCAGCCCGGAGCTGCTGGCCAAGGTGGCCGCGCTGCCGCCCGCCACCGATCAGCCGGACGTGAATGAGGCCGCCGCCCGGGCTCCCGATCGGCACTTCACGCTGCGCCGGCTGCTGCGGCCGTTCGCGATCGCGCTGGTGATCGGGCTGGTGCTGGACGGGCTGGACGCGCTGGCCGGGGTGGCGATGCCCTGGCTGATTCGCGGCGGCATCGACAACGGGATCGAGACCAAGAAGTTCGCGGAGGTTGCGCTGATCGCCGGCGTGGCCCTGGTCATCGTGCTCGGCGACTGGGTCGTCAACGCCGTGCAGACCCTCGTGGTCGGGCGCACGGGCGAGCGGCTGCTGTACACGCTGCGGGTCAAGATTTTCGCCCACCTGCAGCGGCTCGGGCTTGACTTCTTCGAGCGCGAGCTGAGCGGCCGGATCATGACCCGGATGACCACCGACGTGGACGCCATGTCGTCGTTCCTGCAGACCGGGCTGATCACGATGGTGAACTCCGTGCTCACCTTCGTCGGGGTGCTGATCGCCCTGATGTTCATCAACACCCGGCTGGCGCTGACGCTGTTCACGGTCCTGCCGTTCCTGGTGGCCGCGACCGTCGTGTTCCGGGCGAAGTCCTCCCGCGCCTACGCCGAGGCCCGGGAGAAGGTCAGCGCCGTCAACGCCGACCTGCAGGAGAACGTGGCCGGCCTGCGGGTCGCGCAGGCCTACCGGCGCGAGCAGGTCAACGCCGACCATTTCGCGGCCCTGTCCGGCGCCTACCGGGTGTCGCGGCTGCGGGCGCAGCGCTACATCGCGGTGTACTTCCCGTTCGTGCAGGCGCTGTCCACCATCGGCGGCGCGCTCGTGCTGTTCGCCGCGGCGGGCGAGGTGCAGGCCGGACTGCTGACCGCCGGCGGCCTGATCGCCTACCTGCTGTACGTGGACTCGCTGTTCTCGCCGGTGCAGCAGCTCTCTCAGGTGTTTGACGGGTACCAGCAGGCCAACGTCGGGCTACAGCGGATCAAGGGCCTGCTTCGGACTCCCACGTCCACCCCGCAGTCCGACCATCCCGTCCGGCCGGGCCGGCTGCGCGGCGAGATCGAGCTGCGGGACGTGCACTTCAGCTACGGCGGCCAGGCCGCCGAGGCCATCGGCGGGGTCTCCCTGACCGTCTCGCCCGGCGAGACGGTCGCGCTGGTCGGCCAGACCGGCGCCGGCAAGTCCACCATCGTCAAGCTCGTCGCGCGCTTCTACGACGCCACCGCGGGCAGCGTGCGCATCGACGGCACGGACGTCCGCGAGCTCGATCTCGAGGCCTACCGCCAGCAGCTCGGCGTGGTCCCGCAGGAGCCGTACCTGTTCGCGGGCACGGTGCGCGATGCCATCGCCTACGGCCGGCCGGAAGCCAGTGACGCCGAGGTGGAGGCGGCGGCGCGCGGCGTCGGTGCGATCGAGATGATCTCCCGGCTGCCCGGCGGCTTCCTGCATGAGGTGGCCGAGCGGGGCCGCAACCTGTCCGCCGGGCAGCGCCAGCTGATCGCGCTGGCCCGGGCCTACCTGGTGGATCCCGCCATCCTGCTGCTCGACGAGGCGACGGCCGCCCTGGACCTAGCGGCCGAGGCCGCGGTCAACCAGGCGACCGAGCAGCTCACCGCCCGGCGCACCACGCTGCTGGTCGCGCACCGGCTGACCACGGCCGCCCGCGCGGACCGCATCGTCGTGGTGGCATCCGGCCAGATCGCCGAGATCGGCACGCACGCCGAGCTGCTGGAGCTGGACGGCACCTACGCCAGCCTGTGGGCGGCGTTCGCCGGCACCGCCGAGCTAGTCGCCTGACGCCGTCGGCCTGGGCGTTATCAGCCGATAAGCGCCGGGCTCGCCGCGGGGAGCTCGGCCAGGTCGGCGGGCGGGAGACCGCGGGGAGTCCGCATCTGGCGGATCTCCCGGGGGATGAGGGCCAGGAGCGCGGCGATGAGGATCAGCGCGCCCGCGCCGTACTCGGTGGCCGATATCCCGATCGCCCCGGCGATAGGGCCGACCACGATCGCGCCGAGGGGCATCGCCATGACCGAGCCGAGCGCGTCATACGACGACACCCGCGCCTGCATCCGGGCCGGGATGTTCCTGGCCAGCGCCACCGTCCACTGGACCATCATGATCTCCATCGTGATCCCCAGGCACAGCGACGCCAGGCAGACCACCGGCAGGGGCCACGGTGAGGCGAGCGAGATCGGGGAGATCGCGATGGCCCCGCCGATTCCCGCGACGAACAGCATCGGCCGCCGCGGGGCGAACTTCAGCGAGACGAACCCGCCGACGATCAGGCCGACCGACTCGGCCGCCGTGATCGCGCCCCAGGCGGCCGCGCCGCCGAGGTGGGCGCGGGCGACCACCGGCCCCAGGACCTGGAACGCCCCGTACCAGCCCATCAGGATGACGCCGAACTCCGCGACGATCACCCACAGCCAGGTGTGCGACCGGAACTCCGACCAGCCCGCGCGCAGGTCGCGGAGCATGCTGCTGCCCTGCGTCGGGCCGTGGGCCGAGACGCGCAGGCTCAGCATCAGCGGGATCGTGCCGAGCATCCCGGTGCCGCAGGCCAGCAGGGCCCAGCCGGGACCGACCGCGGCGACCGCCAGGCCAGCCAGCACCGCGCCGCCCATCTGGCCGGCGTTCATCCCCAGCCGGCTGATCGCACTGGCCTGCTGCAGCAGCCCAGCCGGGATCAGCCGGGGCAGCAGGGCCTGCGAGGCCGGGTAGAAGATCGCCATGCCGGTCCCCGTCACGGTCTCCAGCGCGATCATCTGCCAGAGCCGGGGATGACCGGTCAGCACCAGGACGCCGAACGTGCCCTCGCCGAGCGCGATCATGATGTTGCCCGCGATGATGACCAGCTGCGGCCTGATCCGGTCGGCGATGACGCCGCCGACGACGGTGAAGATCAGCGACGGGACGATCTGGGCGGCCAGGACGAAGGACAGGTCCTTCGTCGACCCGGTCGCGTCCAGGACCGCGAAGGACACCCCCACCAGCGAGAACGCGTAGGCGGCCGGCGCCAGCAGACGGTCAGCCAGCAGCAGCCGGAAATCGCGGATACCGAGAACAGGGAAGCGCCGCAGCACGCCCGACAGGCGGCGCACGGGCGCACGGGAGAACACGAAAGACTCCGATCGAAGACACCGACTGGAGCCGATGCTAACCGGCCGGACGCCGGTCCGAAACTTCTTTATCAGCAGGTCATAACGGCGCAGACCCTCTGGTTCTTCCCCGCCTGCGCGGCTGTGCCACAATTGGTCACCGAGTGACAATAAGTGCCGCACTGGATCGACCGGCCGCTCCGGCCGGCGGAGCTGAGTCCGGCTTGAGCGGGGCAGGCGGGGTTTGACCTGCCGGAGCCGCAGCAGGCAGGATCGGCTGTGCCGGCAGGCCCGTGCTGGGTCGACGCAGGGCATGATGTCGCGGTACAAGGCAGAGCGGTACTGAGCTGGGCAGCCCCGGGGCTGGCGGCACAGGGGCCGGGCAGCACCAGGCTGGTCGGCACCCGCGCTGAGGTCTGAGGGGAGCTGGTTCATCGGTGAGCATCCTGGGCACGCGAGTCCTGCGGACGGAGGATCCCCGGTTCCTGACCACGGGCGGGGTGTACACCGAGGACGTGGTGGACGAGCGGCTGGCCGGAGCCTGTCACCTGTTCTTCGTCCGGTCGCCCGTGGCGCACGCGCGAATCACCGGCATCGATGTTAGCGCCGCGCTCGAGGCGCCCGGCGTTGTCGCGGTCTTCACCGGGGACGACCTGGCTGACCTGCCGGTCCGCAAGGGCTTCCCGATGGTCAGCCAGGAGATGGCCCAGCACCCGCTGGCGATTGGCACCGTGCGCTACGTCGGCGAGGCGGTAGCGGTCGTTGTCACCGAAGATCCCTACCAGGGCGAGGATGCCACCGAGCTGGTCAGCGTCGACTACGAGCCGCTGCCCGCGGTTGTCGGCTTCCCCGCCGCGCTGGCCGGCGACGTCCTGCTCTTCGAGGGGGCCGGCACCAACGTGGCCGCCGAGTTCGGCAACCGCGAGGCGCAGGAGGCCGACCTGTTCGACGGCTGTGACGCCGTGGTCACGCAGGTGGTCGTGAACCAGCGGGTCGCCCCGGCGCCGATGGAATCCCGGTCCATGGCGGCCGCCTGGGGCGAGGACGGCCGGCTCACGGCGTGGATTCCCAATCAGGGCGCCCAGGGCACCCGCGGCTCGCTGGCCCGCCAGCTGGGCGTCAGCGCCGATCTGGTCCGGATCATCACCCCCGACGTCGGCGGGGCCTTCGGCGCCAAGTTCGGCGCCGACCCCGAGCAGGCCGTGGTGGCCTGGGTAGCACGCGAGCTGGGCCGTCCCGCGCGCTGGAGCGAGACCAGGTTCGAGAACCTGATCGGCATGACCCACGGCCGCGCCCAGGAGAACACGGTGACGATCGGCGGCAAGCGCGACGGGACCGTGCTGGCCTACCGGCTGGAGATCCTTCAGGACAGCGGCGCGTACCCGCGGATCGGCGCGGTCCTGCCGTCGCTGACGATCCTGATGGCCCCCGGGCCCTACGCCTTTCCCCGGGCCGAGGCCTGGGCGACCGCCGTGGTCACGAACACCACGCCCGTCGGCGCCTACCGGGGTGCGGGGCGGCCGGAAGCGACGGCGGTGCTGGAGCGGGCCATCGACCTGTTCGCCGCCGAGATCGGGATGGACCCGGCGGAGGTCCGCCGCAAGAACCTGCTGCCGCCGTTCACCGAGCCGCACCGCACGAAGTTCGGCGCGCTTTACGACAGCGGCGACTACGTGACCGCGCTGGACACCGCGCTGGCCGCGGCCGGATATGACGAGCTGCGTCGCGACCAGGCGGAGCGGCGGAGCCGCGGCGACGTGCTGCAGCTCGGCATCGGCCTGGCCTCCTACGTGGAGATCACCGGCGGCGGCGACGAGTCCGGGCCGCCGAACGAGAACGCCACCGTCGAGGTGCACCCGGACGGCACCGCCACCATCCTCACCGGCACCTCGCCGCACGGGCAGGGTCACGAGACGGCCTGGGCCATGCTGGCCAGCGACGAGCTCGGCATCCCGATGGACAAGATCACCCTCAAGTGGGGTGACACGGACCTGATCCCGCAGGGCGGCGGCACCGGTGGCTCGCGCAGCCTGCAGCAGGGCGGCGCTGCCGTTCAGCAGGCCTCGAAGGAGCTCATCGAGGTCGCCCGGGAACGGGCCGCGGCAGAGCTGGAGGCCAGCCCGGCCGACCTGGTCTTCGACGTCGGGCGCAGCGCGTTCGCCGTCGCGGGCGACCCGGAGGCGGCGGTTCCGCTCGCGTCACTGGCGGTCGAGGAACGGCTGCTGGTGCGGACGGTGTTCTCGGCGCCGGGGGCCACCTACCCGTTCGGCACCCATGTGGCGGTGGCCGAGGTGGACACCGAGACCGGCAAGGCATTCCTGCGCCGGGTGGTAACGGTCGACGACGCGGGAGTGGTGCTCAACCCGCTGCTGGCCGAGGGGCAGCGGCACGGCGGCATCGCGCAGGGCGCGGCCCAGGCGTTCCTGGAGGAAATGGTCTATGACACCGACGGCAACCCGCTGACGGCGAGCTTCGCGGACTACCCGTTCCTGTCCGCGACGGAGGTCCCCAGCTTCGAGCTCGCCGACATGGCGACCCCGACGACCTACAACCCGCTCGGGGCCAAGGGCATCGGCGAAGCCGGGACGATCGGCGCGACGCCCGCCGTGCAGAACGCGGTCATCGACGCCGTCGCGCACCTTGGTGTCCGTCACATCGACATGCCCACCTCACCGCAGCGCGTCTGGACCGCGGTGCAGGCGGCGGCCGCCCCGGACGACGGCGATCCGGGCTCATCGCGATCGGAGAGCGCTTAATGCAAGTCAACCTCACGGTCAACGGCAAGCCCCGCGCCGATGACGTGGAACCGCGGCTGCTGCTCGTGCACTACCTGCGCGAGCACCTGGGGCTGCGCGCGGCCAACATCGGCTGCGACACGACCTCCTGCGGCGCCTGTACCGTGCTGCTGGATGGCCAGTCGGTGAAATCCTGCACCGTCCTGACGGCCCAGGCGGCGGGCCAGGAGGTCATCACCGCCGAGGGCCTGGGTGACGGCGATCAGCTATCGGCCGTGCAGGCCGCCTTCCGGCAGGAGCACGGCCTGCAGTGCGGGTTCTGCACTCCCGGCATGGTGATGGCCGCGACCGCGCTGCTGGCGGAGAACCCTCATCCCACCGAGACGCAGGTGCGCGAAGGGCTGGAGGGCAACTTCTGCCGGTGCACCGGCTACCACAACATCGTCCGCGCCGTCCTGGCGGCGTCCGCGGCGGGCAAGGGCGAGGCGGACCAGTGATACCAGCGCCGTTCGACTACGTCGCCGCCACCTCGGCGGCCCACGCCCTTGACCTGCTGGCGGAGTATGGCGATGACGCCAAGGTGCTGGCCGGCGGCCACTCGCTGCTGCCGATGATGAAGCTGCGGCTGGCCGCGCCGGAGGTCCTCATCGATATCGGCCGCGTCACCGACCTGAGCGGGATCACCCGCGACGGCGACGAGCTGGTCATCGGGGCGACGACCCGCCACGCCGACCTGGCCGCCTCGGCGCTCGTCCGGGAGGGCGCGCCGCTGCTCGCCCACGCCGCCGCCCAGGTGGGCGATCCGCAGATCCGCCACCGCGGCACGATCGGCGGCTCGCTGGCGCATGCCGACCCCGCGGCTGACCTGCCGATGGCGCTGGTCGCGCTCGGCGGCTCCGTGGAGCTGCGGGGTCCGGCGGGGACCCGCACGGTGGTGGCGGACGACTTCTTTACCGGTTACTTCGAGACGGTGCTGGGCCCAGATGAGCTGCTCTGCGCCGTCCGCGTCCCCAGCCGGCCGGGACTGCCGTGGGGCTACCAGAAGTTCACCCGCCGGGCCAACGACTGGGCGATCGTCGGCGTCGCGGCCAGCGGCGGCCGGATCGCGCTGGCCAACATGGGTCCCGTGCCCATCCGGGCGCGGGCGGCCGAGCAGGCGGCCGCCGACGGCGCCAGTGCCGCGCAGGCCGCGCAGCTGGCCGCCGAGGGCACCTCGCCGGGCGAGGACATCCACGCCGACCGGGCTTTCCGCCAGCACCTGGCCCGCGTACTGACCCGCCGGGCCCTGGAGCATCAGGCTTAGACCGCCGCCGGCGGGTCAATTTGCTTACACCTGTCCGGGTCGGGTAGCCCTAGCCCATGGAAAACTCCGGGGACCCGTCGGCTGACCGACCGGAGGCGCCTGACCGGCTATCGCTGGCCGCGGCGACTCCCGATCCCGAGGACAGCGACCGCTTGCTGCCCGAGCGGATCGCCGAGCTGGCCGGGGAGATCAGCGAGGCGCGCTCGGAGACCCGGCGGCGCCGGGTCGCGCTGGGCATCCCCCGGCTGGCGGCACGCACCGGCCGGACCGCCTGGGTAGGCGCCCGGTCTGGCGGCAGGTGGCTGACCGGCCAGGTCCTGGCGATGGCGCCGCGACTGCCGATCCGGGACCTGGAGACGCTTCGCCGCCAGTTCCCTGGCCTGACTCCCGAGGAACTCGCGGACGCTCTCATCGAGGGCGCCTCGCGGGCCGCGGCGGGCATTGGAGCCAGCGTGGGCGCGGCGATGTTCCTGCCGGTCGTCCCGGCCGTGCCGGTGGAGATGGCCATCGAGACGCTGGCCCTGACCGGCATCGAGCTGAAGCTGGTCGCCGAGCTGCATGAGGTCTACGGCATGCGCGCGCCGGGGTCGCCGGCCGACCGGATGCTGGCCTACGTCGACGCCTGGGCACACCGGCGCGGGGTCGGCCTGGCTCCCGGCGGCCTGGTCATCGCGATCGGCTCCCCGCTGCGGCGTCGCCTGGAGCGCCGCCTCGTGATCAAGGCCGGCCGCAGCGCCACCTCGCTGGCGCCCCTGCTGACCGGGGCGGCGGCCGGGGCCCTGCTGAACCGGCGGGAGACGCGCAAGCTCGGTCGCGAGGTCCGCGACGACCTGCGGCGGCGCTCGCCGGAGGCCGCTCGCTGGCCGGACTAGCGCCAGAAGCCAGGCCCGGCCGGCCCGGGGGCCCGAAAGCCGGCCGGGCTAGAGCTGGGCCAGCTCGGCGCTCAGGTCGTCGAGACCGAGCGACCCGAGAGACAGTGCCGCCATGTGCCAGGCCTTGAGGTCGAAGCTGGCGCCGCGCGTGGCCCGGGCGGCCTCACGGCCCTCCAGCCAGGCCCGCTCGCCCAGCTTGTAGCTGATCGCCTGGCCAGGAGCGCTCAGGTAACGCAGGATCTCGCTGTCGACAAAGGCCGCGTCCCGGCCGCTGTGCGCCTTGAAGAACTCGCTCGCCAGATCCGGCGTCCAGGCCTGGCCCGCGCCGATCGGCGAGTCCGCCGGAATCGGCAGCCGCAGGTGCATGCCGAGATCGACCACGACGCGGACCGCCCGCATCATCTGGGCGTCCAGGTAGCCCAGCCGGGCCCCGGTCGGCTTGAGATACCCCAGCTCGTCCATCAGCCGCTCCGCGTACAGGGCCCAGCCCTCCAGGCACGCACTGACCCCGCCGACCGTGGTCTGGAATACCGACAGCTGCTGGGACAGGTAGACCCACTGCGCGAGCTGCAGGTGATGGCCGGGCACGCCCTCGTGGTACCAGACACTGATCAGGTTCCACTCCGGGAACCTGGTCCGGCCCAGCGTCGGCAGCCAGGTCCGGCCGGGCCGGGAGAAATCCTGCGATGGCGCGGTGTAGTACGGAGCCGCCGCGCTCCCTGACGGCGCAATCCTCGCCTCAACCACCCGCAGCGGCTCGGCCAGGTCGAAGTGGGTGCCGTTCAGCTCCGTCATGGCGTCGTCCATCATCTGCTGTAGCCGCAGCCGCACCTGCTCGACGCCCTCGACGGCCGGGGCGAACTCGTCCAGGTACCGCATCGCCTCCAGCGGCGCGGAGCCCGGCAGCACGTGCCGGGCCTCGGCCTGGATGTCCTGGCGGAGCTGCTGGTACTGCGACCAGCCCCATTCGTAGACCTCCCCCAGGTCGAGGTTGGCGCCGGTCCACATGCGGGCCGAGCGGCGGTAGCGCTCCTCGCCTACGCCGTCCGGCGTATCCGCGGCCTGCGGCAGGTAGTCGGTGATCATCCAGTCCCGCAGGCCCGCCATGGCCCCGGCCGTGGCCGCAGCGGCCCGGTCCAATTCGGCTCGCAGCGCGGGCGGCACGGCGGCAGCCGCGGCGAACTCGGCGAACCAGCCCGCGCCAGCCCGGGCGCTCAGCCAGGTGCCCAGCTGGTCGGTGACCGCGGTGACCTGGCGCGGCGCGGCGAGCAGGCCCTGGCCCGCGCCCGCGGCCAGTGACTCACGATGACCGTCCAGGGCCTGCGGGATCCGGGTCATCCGTCGCGCGATAACGGCCCAGTCGTCGGCGGTCGCGGCCGGCATCATCAGGAAGACGCCGCGGATCCGCTGGAGCGGACCGAAGGTATTCGACACCTCGCGCAGATTCTCGCCCGCCTCGCTCATGGCCAGGAAGGCTTCGAGCCGTTCACGCAGCAGCCGCGCGCACCGCCGCTCGTCGCCATCAGCCAGCGCCGCGGGCTCCCCGCCCGCGCCGGCGCCGGGCAGGGCGTCCAGCGCGGCCAGCGCCGAACGGGCCAGGTCGTCCCTGGCCATCTGGCCGGCGGGCGACAGATCCGGCATCCGGTCCTCGTCCTGGCGCAGGCCCAGGAAGGTGGCTACGGAGGGATCGAGCTCGGCCATCGCGGTGACGAACCGATCGGCTGCGGTGCGGACGGGCCGCCTGGCTGCATCTGGCCTGTTATCCGTCATGTCAGTATTGTCCCCCGACTGGCCGGCCGCACGCCGGTCTCAGCGCCGGACCGCCTGGCCAGCAGGGCCAGTCCCCAGATGGTGCTGAACATCAGCTCCAGGCGGCGGAACCGGGCGCAGCCGGCCGTCAGCCGGGGCCCGGAGATGCTGGCTGCGCTCGCGCTAGTCCTGCTCTTCCAGCACGCCCATCGTCATGGCCAGCAGCCGGATCAGGTCACTGTCCTCCTGATTGCGCGGCGGATTGCGCGCCACGTATTCCTTCATAAGGTGCAGGCACTCGGCGAAGGCCGCCGCTCGCTCAGACAGCCGCTCCAGATCCGCCGTCAGCCTTTCGTGGCGCTGGCGCTCGTCCTCGGTCCAGGTCATCGCGCCGGCCCCTCTCCGCGGCCCTACGCCCAGGCGTACGTCATCGCTTGCTCCGGTCCGGAGATGTCCGGTTAGGCTCACCATGCGCCAGCCTCGAGAGCCGGTCAAGCCTAGCCATCGCAGCCGCCTTCGCCCGGCAGTGCGCTGAGGCGGGGGCGCGGGCCGCGACTACCAGCCGCGCAGGTCGATCGGCCAGACGTCGACGACGTCGTCCCCGGAGTACAGGTAGAGGCGCTCGTGGTAGGCCATTGTCGGGTCGACGTGCCCGGGCACGAGCCGCACCCGGTCACCGACCGGCCGCGGCTCGGAGAACGTCGTGTGCTCATCGGAGCAGAACCAGACCGTCGCCCCGTCGATCTCCGGGTTGCCGTGGTCCATGCCCATCGTCTTGAGCCCGGCGTCAGCCACCGACCACTGGGGCGCGCTGGACACCACGGTGGCCAGGACGAACACCGCCTGGCGGAAGGGCAGCCCCAGCCGCCCGTAGGCGACATCCATCAGTGCATATGAGCCGGCCTGGATCTCCGACGCCCAGGTGTTGCACGCGTAGGTGCCCGTGCCGCCGGCCGAGACCAGCTCGCCGCCCACGTCGGCGTGCGCGGCCAGCAAGAGTTCCATGCACTCCTGGCACTGCCGTTCCCGCTCGGCGGCATCCTCCAGGCCGACGACATGGCCCTCATAGCCCATCACGCCGCGCACGGACAGGCCCCGCGTCCTGGCCAGGTCGGCCAGCCGCCCGGCGTCGCCGGGCTGGCAGCCGCAGCGGGGCAGGCCCACGTTGACGTCGATGACGACCTCGCGCACCCCGCCGGCCGCCGCGGCCTCGATCGTCTCCGGCGAGTCGACGGCGAGGGTGACCCGCGCCCCGGCCCGGACCAGGCCACCCAGGCGGCTGGCGTCCAGGACCTCGTTGGCCAGCAGCAGGTCATCGCCCAGGCCGCCAGCCGCCATGCCTTCGCATTCACGAATGGTCGCGCAGGTGAACCCGAGGTGGCCCGCCGCCGCCTGACGGCGGGCCAGGCTGGTGCACTTGTGGGCCTTGACGTGCGGGCGCAGGCGATCGCCGGGCAGCGCAGCGGCCATCGCGGCGATGTTGTCCGCCAGTGCCTCCGCGTCGACGATCAGCGCCGGCGTGGCCAGGTCAGCAACCTTTGCGATCATGCGGAATTCCTACCATGCCGGACGCGGCCACCGCGCAGCCCGGCGGGTCACGCAGGGGAGATACCGCCGTCAACGGTGATGACCCTGCTGGCCGCGTAGTGCGGGCCGACGACGCCCCCGGTGAAGGCGGCGACCGAGGACACGTAGAGGATCCGGCCGAACCCGCGCTCGATCATCCCCGGCAGCACCGCCCGGGACAGCTGCCAGGTGGCGGTCACGTTCACGGCGAAGGTCTGCTCCCGATGCCCCGGTGACGAGGGCGCGCCGGCCAGCGAGCGGACCGCCCGGGGGGTAGGTCATGGAGGTCTCCCTTCCCGGCACTGGCGCTGCGGTTGCTCAAGCCCGGCCCTCGGCCCGGCGCCGACTGGGTTCCTACCCGGCGGGCGGACCTAAGCGCCCGGGCGAGCGGTGACGCCCGGCTCAGCGGCTAGAGTCGACCCGTGACAGACCGGGCGATCTTGGTAACCGGAGCGTCGCGCGGCATCGGCCGCGCCATCGCCGAGGCGTTCGCCGCTCAGGGCGACCGGGTGGCGATTCACCACCGGGACTCGGCCGCGCTCGCCGCGGAGGTGCTGGCGGGGCTGCCCGGCGGCGAGCACACGGTCGTCCAGGCCGACCTGGCCGACCCCGAGGCGGTGCGCGTGATGGTGGACGCGGCGCACGGCCGCCTCGGCGGGATGGACGTCCTGGTCAACAACGCCGGGATCTTCCAGGCTCACCCGATCACCGACGTGTCCTACGAGCAGTGGCAGGCCGCCTGGCAGGCCACCCTGGCCGTGAACCTGACCGGAGCCGCGAACGTCACCTGGTGCGCGGTCCGGTACATGATGGCGGCAGGCGGCGGCGCCATCGTCAATGTCTCCTCGCGCGGCGCCTTCCGCGGGGAGCCGGGCCAGCCCGCGTACGGCGCGAGCAAGGCCGGCCTGAACGCGTTCGGCCAGTCGCTGGCCAGGGCGCTTGCGCCGCACGGCATCTGGGTCGGCACCGTCGCGCCCGGCTACGTGGAGACGGACATGGCGGTCACCGTGCTGACCGGGCCGTCCGGCGACAGGATCCGGGCGGAGAGCCCGTTCGGCCGGGTGGCCCGGCCGGACGAGATCGCCGCCGCGGTCGTGTACCTGGCCACGCCGCAGGCGCAGTGGGCCAGCGGCTCGATCCTGGACCTCAACGGCGCCTCCTACCTGCGGACCTGAGCCGCCGGCCGCGGCGGCCCAGCCGGGGGCGGCCCACCGCGATCGCGCTGTTCACCCCGGCGCGCCGGCGGCGGGGTTGCGCTCACGGCGCCGATGACCGACAGTCGGTGCGCATGAAGACAGAGCTGATCGAGGTGCGAACCGGCCGCCAGGAGGGCGTGTTCAACCTCACCCGCAGGTGCCAGGAGTTTGCCGCCGCCGCCTCGGCGGGCGGCGACGGGCTGCTGCACGTATTCGTTCCGCACGCCACCGCGGGCCTGGCGATCCTGGAGGTCGGCGCGCACAGCGACGAGGACCTGCTCGCCACCCTGGCGGACGTGCTCCCGGCCGATAACCGGTGGCGGCACTCGCACGGGTCGCCCGGCCACGGCCGCTCGCACGTGCTGCCGGCCTTTCTCGCGCCCTACGCGACGCTCCCGGTGGTCGGCGGCTCGATCGCGCTGGGCACCTGGCAGTCGGTCGTCCTGGTCGACGTCAATGTCGACAACACCACCCGTCAGGTCCGGCTGTCCTTCCTCGGCTAGCAGGCGCCTGCCGCCAGCGGCTAGGGCGCCGCGTCGGGCGCCATGGCACCGACCAGGATGACCTCGAGGGTGCGCGGGCCGTGCACGCCCTCGACCCGCCGAAGCTCGATATCACTCGTGGCCGAGGGGCCGCTGATCCAGGTCAGCGGCGCGGCGGCGCTGGGTGCCAGCCGGGCGAGCGCTTCGGGGACGATCTCGACGACCTGGTCGGCCCGCACGATGCACAGGTGGTAGTCGGGCACCAGCGTGATCGCGCGGCGGCCCTGGTCCGGCGAGCCGTCCAGGACGATGGTGCCGGTCTCGGCGATGGCCAGGGCCGCGCCGGTCACCGCCCCGTCGCAGGCGTCCAGGGCCCGGGCGTCCAGGCCGTCGTCGGTCACGACCTCGACGCCCGGCAGGGCATCCCGGCCGGGCAGGTCCAGGCCGGGAGGAACGACGACGCGGCGAGCCCCCCGCTGCGCCAGCGCCGCCGCGATCTCCGCGGCCAGCCCGGCGGCACCGGTCCGCCGCACGGTGGCCCGGTAGTCGGTGAGGCGGCCGGCGAGCAGCTCCAGCAGCTCGGCCTCGCTGCGGTCGCCGCGCGTCCGGTAGCGCGGCTCTCGCTCGCCGGCACCGGGCCGGCCAGCACCGGGCTCGCCGTCCCCGCGCCCGGCAGCAGCGGGCGGCGCGGACGCGGCGGCGTTGGCCCGCCGGATCCGGGCCAGCACCTCGTCGCGGGCAGTCATCCGCGCTCCCCCGTGCCCGGCTGGTCACCGTGCTCCTGCTGCCACCACTGCCGGAAGGTCATGGCCGGCGGGACCGGGGCGTCCCGGGCTCCCGTCCAGGCCGACAGCGGTGGCGGCAGCCGGCGGATCCGGCCGCCGCGGCCCAGGACGCGGCCGGCGCGGGCGGCCCGCTGCGCGGCCCGGTACCGGACGCCGCTGGCCATCACCCAGGAGGCGGCCGCCATGCTGATCGCCTCAGGACCGGGCAGCCGGTGCTCACGGCGCGATTCCTCCACGTGCCGGGCCCGCAGGTCGACCAGGATCGCGGGTATGTCGATCTTCACCGGGCACACGTCGTAGCACGCGCCGCACAGCGACGAGGCGTAGGGCAGCGACGCGTTGTCCTGCACCCCGGTCAGCTGCGGGGACAGCACGGCGCCGATCGGGCCGGGGTACACCGACCCGTAGGCATGGCCGCCGACCCGCTCGTAGACGGGGCACACGTTCAGGCAGGCCGAGCAGCGGATGCAGTGCAGGGCGGCCCGGCCGACGCGGCTGGCCAGGGTGGCGGTGCGGCCGTTGTCCAGCAGCACGAGGTGGAACTGCTGCGGGCCGTCACCGGGCGTCACCCCGGTCCACATCGAGGTGTAGGGGTTCATCCGCTCCCCGGTGGAGGACCGGGGCAGCAGCTGCAGGAACACCTCGAGGTCGGCCCAGGACGGCAGGACCTTCTCGATGCCCATCACGGTGATCAGCGTCTGCGGCAGGGTCAGGCACATCCGGCCGTTACCCTCCGACTCCACCACGCACAGCGTGCCGGTCTGCGCGACGGCGAAGTTGGCGCCGCTGATGCCGACCCTGGCCGACAGGAACTTCCGCCGCAGGTGCAGTCGCGCGGCCTCGGCCAGCGCCGCCGGGTCATCGGTCAGCGCCGGGTCGACGTCGCCCATCTCGCGCAGGAAGATCTCCCGGATCTCGGCCCGGTTGCGGTGAATGGCCGGGACCAGGATGTGCGACGGGCGATCCTGGCCAAGCTGGACGATCAGCTCGGCCAGGTCGGTCTCGTAGGCGGCGATGCCCGCGGCGGCGAGCGCGTCGTTCAGGCCGATCTCATCGGTGGCCAGCGACTTGACCTTGACGACCTCGGTTGCCCCGGCCGCCGTCACCAGGCCGGCCACGATCGCGTTGGCCTCGGCGGCGTCCCTGGCCCAGTGCACGGTGCCGCCGCGCCTGGTCACCTCGGCTTCGAGCTGCTCCAGGTAGCGGTCCAGATGAGCCATGGTCTGCGCCTTGATGGCCTCGCCCGCGTCCCGCAGCTGCTGCCAGTCCGGCAGCTCGCCGACCACCGCCGCCCGCTTGGCCCGGATCGCCCGGGTGGCCTGGCCCAGGTTGCGCCGCAGCTGGCTGTCGGCCAGGGCCCGGCGGGCGGCCACCGGGAACGGCTCGGCCCCGCGCAGGTGCCCGACGCCGCGCGGCGCCGTCGGCAGGCCGAGGAAGTCATCCGCGCTCCCGGGTCGAGGCCAGGATCTCGGCCAGGTGGACCGTCCGGACCCCGGCCCGCAGCCGGGACAGGCCGCCGCCGATGTGCATGAGGCACGAGCTGTCGCCGGCCGTGCACACCTCGGCCCGGGTGTCCAGCACGCTGCGCATCTTGTCGGCCAGCATCGCGGTGGAGGTGTCGGCGTTCTTCACCGCGAACGTGCCGCCGAAGCCGCAGCATTCGTCGGCGCCGGGCAGCTCGACGAGGTCGAGGCCGGCGACGTTGCGCAGCAGCCGCAGCGGCTTGTCACCGACCCTCAGCACGCGCAGCGAATGACAGGTCGGGTGGTAGGTGACCCGGTGCGGGTAATAAGCGCCCACGTCCTCGATCCCGAGCACGTCGGCCAGCAGCTCCGACAGCTCGAACGTGCGGGCGGCCACCGCCTCGGCCCGGCGGGCCAGCGCCTCGTCGCCGAACCGCCGGGCGACCATCGCGTGCTGGTGGCGGACCGAGCCCGCGCACGACCCGGACGGCATGACCACCACGTCGCTGCCCTCGAAGACCTCGACGTAGCGGCGCACCAGCGGCAGCGCGTCACGCTGGTAGCCGGTGTTCACGTGCATCTGGCCGCAGCAGGTCTGGGCCTGCGGGAAGTCCACCTGATGGCCGAGCCGCTCCAGCAGCCTCACGGTGGCCCGGCCCACGTCGGGGAACAGCGTGTCGGCCAGGCACGTCACGAACAGCGCGATCCGCACCGCTCTCACCCCGCTCCCTTCGGCCCGGTGCCAGTCTCAGGCTAGCGGTTGGAACGTGTCAAACAGCAGGCCGGCCGCGGGGCCGCCGGCGTGCGATAGCGTGAGCGCCTGGCGCGCAGAGACGGGCGGTAGGCGACATGGACGGGCAGCGGCCGGATATGAGCGGGCTCCGGCAGGACCTCGATGAGGTGGACGGCGGCATCGTGCGCCTTATCGCGCAGCGCCACGAGATCATCACCGCGATCGCGGAGGTCAAGGAGCACGGCGACGCCGGGATCCAGGACGCCGACCGGGAGCGGCAGGTGCTGGACACCGCGGCGGCCGCGGCCACCGAGCTGGGCGTCTCGGTCAGCCTGGTCCGCAGGATCTTCCGCGAGCTCATCAGCGAGTCGGTGGCCCAGCAGGCCGGCCGGCTGAGCGGGGACCAGGGCGGCAGGGTCAGGGTCGCCTATCAGGGAGTCGCGCACGCCTACAGCGACGCCGCCGCGCAGAAGTACCTGGCCGGCCGCGGCCTCGAGGGGGACCTGACGGGCTACCGCACCTTCCGCGAGGCGACCGGCGCGCTGCTGGACGGGCGGGCCGACCTGGCGGTCCTGCCGATCGAGAACACCACGGCCGGCAGCATCAACGAGGTCTACGCGGTGCTGCGCGAGCATGAGCTGTTCATCGTCGGCGAGGAGACCTGGAAGGTTGACCACTGCCTGGCCGGCGTGGCCGAGGTGCCGCTGACCTCACTGACCCGCATCCTGTCCCACCCGCAGGGCCTGGAGCAGTGCTCGCAGTTCCTGCTCTCGGTCCCGCAGGCCGTGCCGACGAGCTACTTCGACACCGCCGAGGCCATGCGCGCGGTCGCGGAAGAGGGCGACCCGGGCGCGGCGGCCATCGGCTCCCTCGACGCCGCCGCCGCGTACGGCCTGGTCGTGCTCCGCCACACCATCGCCGACCGGACCGACAACTACACCCGGTTCGTGGTGCTGTCGCGCAGCCCGGCCGCGGTTGACCTGCGGATCCCCTGCAAGACCAGCCTCATCCTGGTCACCAGCCACGAGGAGGGCGCGCTGCTGCGGTGCCTGGAAGTGCTGTCGGGCAGCGGCCACTCGATGACCAAGCTGGAGTCCCGGCCCCGGCCCGGGCGGCCGTGGGAGTACCTGTTCTTCGTCGATATCGAGGGAAACGCCGCCGATCCCCGCACCGCCGCCGCGCTGGACGAGCTCCGGGCAGCCGCCCTGTTCGTCAAGGTCCTCGGCAGCTACCCGGCCAAGGCGCTGCGCTCCCCGGTGCAGGGCGGCGACCTGGCCGGCCAGCCGGGCGAGAATGCCGCTACGCCCCGGTCCGTTACTACCCAGTCGGAGCAGGCCCCGGCCGAGATGCTCGAGGCGGTCGCCGCCGCCCCCAAGCCCGCGGGGGGCCGGTCCCGGCACTACAAGCTCGTCGACCGGGCCGCGCGCAAGTCCGACACCCTGATCGGGGTCGGCGACGTGCTCATCGGCGGCGACGGGTTCGTGGTCATGGCCGGGCCGTGCTCGGTCGAGAGCGCGGAGCAGATCACCACGACCGCCCGGTTCGTCGCCGATCACGGCGCGCGCGTGCTGCGCGGCGGCGTGTTCAAGCCGCGGACGTCGCCGTATGCGTTCCAGGGCCTGGGGTGGGACGGGCTGGATCTGCTGGTCGCCGCCGGGCGCGAGGCCGGCCTGCCTGTCATCACTGAGGTCATGGCGGTCGATCAGGTGCCGCGGCTGGCCGCGGCGGCCGACATCCTGCAGGTCGGAGCCCGTAACATGCAGAACTTCGACCTGCTGCGCGAGCTCGGCAAGGTGGACCGCCCGGTGCTGCTCAAGCGCGGCCTGTCCAGCACCATCGAGGAGTGGCTGGCGGCCGCGGAGTACGTCGTCGCCCAGGGCAACCAGCAGGTGATCCTCTGCGAGCGGGGCATCCGGACCTTCGAGAGCGCCACCCGCAACACGCTCGACCTGTCGGCGGTGGCCGTGGTGCGGGAGCGGTCGCACCTGCCGATCATTGTCGATCCCAGCCACGGCACCGGCAGCCGCCCCTACGTCGCCCCGATGGCCTGGGCCGCCCGGGCGGCGGGCGCGCACGGCCTGCTCATCGAGGTCCATCCCGATCCGGCCCGGGCCCTGTCCGACTCCGAGCAGAGCCTGTCCCCCGCCGAGTTCGCGAGCCTGATGCGCCATCTGGCTACCGTCCCGCAGTGGCCCGCGGTGCCCGCGCCCGTGTAGCGGGAGTAGCGCAGCTAGCCCAAGCAGCCCGTGGAGCGCAAGGCCCGGCGGCCATGCCCTCCCCCCGGGCATGCCCGCCGGACCCTGCATTCCCCCTCGCCTGGGGCGAGGAGCTGGACTCGGGCCCGCCGGGGAGCCCCCCCAGGCAGCGCGGCGGGAGGTACCCGTCGCGCCTCCTGCTCGCGCCGAAATCGCCGGCCCGAGCCGGTCTGCCGCGTTAACGGCAGTCCCCGGCGGGCCGTGTCTGGCGCCTCGCCCCAGACTTGTGTAGCAAATCGCACAATCCCCCGGCAGCACATCCCCGGATCGGGGGATCCGGCGGGCTAGACAGCCCGGCCTACAATCTCCGCTAGTGAGACCTACGGCCAGCCGGGCGATGCCGCCGGCGCCCGTCGCTGGCGCCGGCCCGGCCGCCGGGCCAGCATCCCGACCCCTCACCCGGCAGGCAGGAGGGCCATGGCGCCCCAGCCCACGAGCCCAGTAGCCGCCCGGGTCAGCACGCCGGCCGGGCTGATCGTCGGGATTCCCGAGGGCAGCCGGCTGGTGTTCGGCCGCGGCCCGGACGCGGACCTGACGGTGTCGGTCGGCCGGGGCCTGTCGCGCCGGGCCGGGGTCATCAGCGCGGTGGCCGATGGCGTCTGGATCGCCAACATCAGCCGGACCCACGCCCTGTACACCGAGGGCGAGGGCTACCGCATCCGGCTGCCGCGGATGGAAGATAACGGCGAGCCGTCCGGCGGCTGGTTCCTGCGCGCGGGCACGACGCTGGTCGGCTCGCGCGCCATGCTGGACGAGGGCCAGGCGCTGTCGGTCATGGTGGCCGGCCAGGACAGCAGCTGGGGCATCGGCAGTGACGGGGGCCGCGTCCGGCCCGACGCCGACGCGACGGTGCTGCCCCTGTACCTGGACCCGATGACCAAGCTCTTCCTGGTCGCGCTCATGTGGTGCCGGCCCTGGCTGCTGGACCCGGCCGCCACCGTCCCCCTGCCGCGCACCCCGGAGATCGCCCGGACGGCGCTGGAGGTCACGGGCGCCTACCACGAGCTGGAGCGCTTCGACACCGATCAGGCCTACCGGGACCGCCTGTCAGCGCGGGTCGCCGAGCACATCAAGGTGCTGCGCCGCAAGATCACCGAGCGCGGACTGATCCGGCCGGACGTGCGACTGTCGGACGAGGTGGTCGTGCGGGTGCTCATCGAGCACGGCATCATCACCGGCGCCGACCTGGGCAAGCTGAACGACCCGGCCTGGTGCTCTCGCCAGGAGGACCTGTGGTGGACCGCTCCGGAGGGCTGAGCCTCAGCGGTCCGGGTGGCCGGCCCGGCGGCAGCCGGGATCACGCGGCGGGCGGCGGGCGGCGGGCGCCCGGCGGCCCGGCGGCGGCCGTTGGCGGCGAGCCTCCGGTGACCGGCGACGAGGCCCTGCTGGCCGGGGGCGGCGTCCCGGTGGCGGGCGACGGCGGGGTGGTGGCGGCGGGCGGCGGGGGGACGCCCGGCCCGGGCTGGAGCGGGTTGACCACGAAATGCGTCGTGGCCACCAGGCCGCGGGGTCCGGTCACGATAACGCGGTAGTAGCCGGGCGGAATCAGCCCGGCGAAGAAGAGGTGGCCCTGATCGATCGCGTAGTTGAAGCTGCCTGCCCGGTCGGGGACCGGATGCAGGGTCGCCACGCCATGCCCGGCCAGCCGGACCGATAGCGGCTGGCCGGCCGGCCAGTTGGCGCCGTGCAGGACGAACACGGTGCTCCCGTCGCCGAACGCCTGCATCATGCTGATCGCCGCGCGGCCGCCGGGCAGCTGGGGAAGGCTGGACGGGGGCGGCCCGGTCGGCGGGGCGGCCGGCGGGGTGCCGGGCCCGGTGTTCACGCTGTCCTGGCTCGCCGGGCCACCGTCGGAGTGGGTGAGCAGGACGCCGAGGCCAGCGCCCGCCCCCAGGAGCACGACCGCCGCGATGCTCCGCCCCGCCAGGGGCAGCGTGGCCTGGTGCCGCCGGGGCGCCAGGCGGCGCTGGCGGCGCCAGGGCCACCGCCGGGGGGCCGGGGCAGGCGGGGGCGGCAGGGCCAGGTGCGATGCGAACGTCAGGCCGTCCTCACCCGGGTCGCTGGTCAGGCCGGCATCGCCACTCTCGCTGGGATCGCTCGCGGCGCCGGGCAGGCTGGCGCCGGGCGGCAGGCTGGTGGCGCTGCCGAGGCTGCCGTCGCTGGCCTCGGCCGCGGCCGCCCTCGGCTCCGGCTGCGGACTGCGCTGGAACTCCCCGATCAGGCTCATGGCCGGCTCGGTCAGGTAGGAGTGGTCCGTGCCGTTGCCCGACGGCGCGTCCACCAGCGGACCCAGCTGCTCCAGGAGCGCCGCCGATGTCGGCCGGTCCCGCGGGCTGCGCTCCAGGCAGGCCGTGATGAGGCTGGTCAGCTCGGCGGGCAGCGCGGTGAGGTCGGGCGGCTCAGTGGCCAGCCGCACCAGGACGTCCATCACGGTCTCGCCCTGGTAGGGCGCATGCCCGGTCGCGGCGAACAGCAGGGTCGCGCCGAGGGCGAACACGTCGCTGGCCATCGACGCCTGACGGGTATCGCGGGCCTGCTCGGGCGCCATGTACGCGGGCGTGCCCACCGCCCCGCGGGTCACGGTGAGCTGGATCCGCTCGGCGGCGCGGGCCACCCCGAAATCGATCACTCGCGGGCCGTCCGGGGCCACCAGCACGTTGGACGGCTTCAGGTCCCGGTGCACGAGCCCGGCCCCGTGAATCGACTCCAGCGCCTCCGCGCAGCCCGCGGCCAGCCACCAGATGGTCTCCAGGGGCTGCGGCCCGCAGCTGCGGACCAGCCGGCTCAGCGAGGGCGCGGGAATGTAGGCGGTGGCCAGCCAGGGGACGTCGGCCTCGGGATCGGCCGCGACCACGGCAGCGGTGAACATGCCGCTGACCCGGCGGGCCGCCGCCACCTCGTGCGCGAAATGATCCCGGAAGCCGGGCTCCTCGGCCAGCTCGATCTTGATGGTCTTCACGGCGACCAGCCGCCCAGCCGTCGACCGGCCCAGGTAGACCTGGCCCATCGCGCCAGCACCCAGGCGGCCGAGCAGCACGTACGGTCCGATCCGTTCCGGATCCCATCGCCGCAGCTGCTCCAGCGTCGGCTGCGCCACCATCAATGAGCCTCCCCTGGAACTGTTTCCAGCCCCCATAATGCCGAAATCTATGGCCGTTCGGGTTCCCATATGCAAATGCGTAACCCACCCGGCTGCCGGCGGTCGTGACCGAAAGTCCGGCCCGCGTCATCTGAGGGCGGCGCGACGGCCGGCACTTGCCAGCCAGGGGACAAACGGGTGATGCTGGCGGGATAGGTGAGTCGACATCAGCAGACGGGCAGGATTGATGACCGCACCGGCCGATACGGGACCTGTAGCGGCGGACATGCGCCGTTACCAGCTGATCATCGACGCCCAGCATGCCGAGGCGGCGTCTGGGCAGCGCTTTTCGTCCGTCGACCCGTTTCTCGGCGCGCCCTGGGCCACGGCCGCGGACGGCGACGGGCGCGACGTCGACCGCGCGGTGGCCGCCGCGCGGTCGGCCCTGGCCGGGCCCTGGGGCGCCCTCAGCGGATTTGGCCGCGCCCGGCTCATGCGCCGGCTGGCCGACATCCTGGCCCGGGACGCCGATCAGCTCGCCGAAGTGGAAACGCGCGACACCGGGAAACTGCTGCGTGAAATGCGCGGACAACTCACCGCTATTCCGGACTGGTTTTATTACTTCGCTGGCCTGGCCGACAAGCTCGAGGGCACGACAATCCCTTCTGATAAGGCGAACTTCCTCGTTTATACCCGGCGCGAGCCGGCTGGGGTGGTCGCTGCGATCGTGCCCTGGAACTCGCCGTTGCTGCTGCTGAGCTGGAAGCTCGCCCCGGCCCTGGCGGCCGGCTGCACGGTCGTGGCCAAGCCCAGCGACTACTCCCCCGCCTCCGCGGTCGAACTGGCCGACCGGATGGCCGAGGCCGGATTCCCGCCGGGCGTCTTCAATGTCGTTACCGGATTCGGCCCCGCGGTGGGCAAGGCCCTGGCCGCGCACCCGGACATCGACAAGATCGCCTTCACCGGGTCGACCGCCGTCGGGGCCGAGGTGGCGAAGGCCGCCGGCGGGAACATCACCGGGGTCCTGCTTGAACTGGGCGGCAAGTCGGCGCACCTCGTCTTCGAGGACGCGGACCTGGATGCCACCTGCAACGGCGTCCTGGCGGGGGTCTTCGCGGCGACCGGGCAGACCTGCATGGCCGGATCGCGCCTGCTGGTGCAGCGCAGGGTGCACGACGCGCTGGTGGCCAGGATCGTCGACCGCGCCGGATCCATCCGGCTCGGCGACCCCCGGGCCGCCGAGACCGAGATGGGCCCGATCGCGACGGAGCCGCAGTACCGCAAGGTGCTGTCGTTCTTCGAATCTGCCGCCGCGCAGGGCGCGACAGTGGCCGCCGGTGGCGCGGCGGACCAGCGGCTGGGCGGGTACTTCGTGCAGCCGACGGTGCTGACCGGCGTGACGCCGGACATGACCGTGGCCAGCGAGGAGGTGTTCGGCCCCGTCCTGGCGGTGCTGCCCTTCGACACCGAGGACGAGGCGCTCAGCCTGGCGAACAGCAGCCGCTACGGCCTGGCCGGCGCGGTCTGGACCAAGGACATCCACCGCGGTCACCGGGTGGCGCACGCGCTGCGGGCCGGCACGGTGTGGATCAACGCCTACCGGGTCGTCGGGCCTGACGTCCCGTTCGGCGGCTTCGGCATCAGCGGAATCGGCCGGGAGAACGGCATCGACGCCGTGCGCGAGTACACCCAGACCAAGTCCGTCTGGGTAGAGCTCAGCGGCGGCACGCGCGATCCTTTCACCCTCGGCTGAGGGACCTTTCATCGCCGGGAGCGACCCGCCGGGCGAGGCTGCCGCCATTCCCCGCCTCCCCCCTGGTAGCGTTTCGGCCCTGTGAGCACCCCCGCCGCCGCGACCCCCGATGAAGGAAGCCAGCCGCACGCCCCCCTGCGACTCGACCTCTTCGGGGCCCTGCGTCCCTGGCAGAAGGCTGCTTACCGAGAGTACTTTCGCATCTCCCGCCGGGATTTCCTGCTGGTGGCGACGCCGGGCGCGGGAAAGACGGCGTTCGCGCTGACGGTCGCGGCGGAAATGCTGGCCCGCCGCGAGATAGCGGCAGTGACCGTGGTCACCCCGACCGAGCACCTCAAGCACCAGTGGTCGCAGGCGGCGCACCGGGTCGGCATCGCGCTGGATTCTGCCTACCGCAACAGCCAGGGCCGGGCGTCGGCCGACTACGCCGGGGTCGTGGTGACCTATGCGCAGGTGGCTGCCCATCCCGCGCTGCACCGGCAGCGCACGACGAACCGCCGCACGCTGGTGATCTTCGATGAGATCCACCACACGGGAGACGCCCTGTCGTGGGGCGAGGCGGCCCGGGAGGCGTTCGAGCCCGCCAGGCGGCGGATCGGACTCACCGGTACTCCGTTCCGCAGCGACGCCAACCCGATCCCGTTCGTGACCTACACCGAGGAAGCCGACGGCTCCCGGCGCAGCCGCGCCGACTACGTGTACGGGTACGGCCCGGCCCTTGATGACGGCGTCGTCCGCCCGGTGATCTTCCTGGCCTACTCCGGGGAGATGCGGTGGCGGAGCCGCGCGGGCGACGAGATCACCGGCACCCTCGGCGCCCCGATGACCCCGGATCAGCTCGCGTTCGCCTGGCGCACGGCCCTCGATCCGGACGGTGAGTGGGTGGCCCGGGTCCTGGAGGCGGCCGACCGCCGCCTGACCGAGGTGCGCCGGGGCATGCCCGACGCGGGCGGCCTGGTCATCGCCGGGGACCACGCGGACGCGCGGGCCTACGCCGCGCTGCTGCGGAAGATCACCGGGACCAGGCCGGTCGTGGTGCTGTCCGACGACCCGGCCGCCAGCAAGAAGATCGGCGCGTTCGGCATGTCCCAGGACCGCTGGATGGTCGCGGTCCGCATGGTCTCCGAGGGCGTCGACATCCCGCGGCTGGCCGTCGGCGTCTACGCCACCAGCGTAAGCACCGCGCTGTTCTTCGCCCAGGCGGTCGGCCGCTTCGTCCGGGTCCGGCACCGGGGCGAGACCGCGTCGGTCTTCCTGCCGTCGGTGCCCCTGCTGCTCGGCTACGCCGCCGAGCTGGAGGCCGAGCGGGACCACGTCCTCAGCCGCCGGGGCGACGACGGGGAGCAGGAGCTGGCCGAGGCGCAGCGCCGCCGCGACACGCCCGACGAGCTGGGCGAGGCCCCCTTCAAGGCGCTGGAGGCATCGGCGCATTTCGACCGGGTGCTCTACGACGGCGGCGAGTTCGGGACCTCGGCCGAGGAAGACGATTTCCTCGGGCTGCCCGGGCTGCTGGAGCCGGACCAGGTGACTCTGCTCCTGCGCAAGCGGCAGGCCGGGCAGGTGCGGAGCGGGACAAGCGGCCGGAGCGCGGCCGGCGCCGCAGGGGCGGTCGGCGCGGCAGGGGCCTTCGGGGCGGTTGGGGCGGTTGGGGCGGCAGGAGCGGTCGCGCCTGGCGGGGCAGTCGGGGCGGCCGACGGCCAGGCGCCCGCAGCGCGGCCCGCGACCCGGCCCGGCGCGGCTGCCCCCTCGGTCTCCACCCGCGAGAATCTCACGGCGCTGCGCAAGGAACTGAACACGCTAGTCACGGCCTGGCATCATCGCACCGGCCAGCCGCACGCCGCCATCCACGCCGACCTGCGCCGGTCCAGTGGCGGCCCGCCAGTGCCGCAAGCCACGGGCACCGAGATCCGCGCCCGGATCGACATGCTGCGCCGCTGGGCCGCCGCCCGCCGCTAGCTCCGGGCCACTCACCCCGCCCGACCCTTTTGCCCCGCGGGCCCTGGGAATAGCCAGCCACCGGGGAAGGCGGCCCTGCCCAACGTCGTGGGTGGCCCGTTACTGCCGCTGGGACAGCAGGAGATGCCCACCGACGTCGTTGGAACAACGTGACGCGGCTGCCAGGACAGCAGGAGCGCCCGGCGAGGCCGCCACGCCGCCACGCCGCCGCGAATCCGCGCGCGAACGACATGGAAGTGCGGCTGCTGAGGCTGTATCAGCAGCGAATGCGCGCCCATGACGCTGATAGCGCGCGGGGATATCAGCAGCGGCCCGACCAGGGCCCGTTACGGGACGACGGTGATGGGCCAGCGGCTGGCCCGCACCAGGTGGACGGCCAGGGAGCCGACAAAACGGTGACCAGCCTTCGTCGATGCGCCGACGATGACCGCGTCGGCAGGCAGCTCCTTGGCCAGCCGGACGATCTCGGCGAACGGATTGCCCTCGCGCTGCACGAACTCCGCGTTGATCCCGATCCGCACGCTCTGGGTCTCGACCATCTCCCGGAGCTCGTCAGCGATGTCGTCGTGTGCTTTCTGCAACGACGGGATGGCAGCGATCCCCACTCCGGCCGCGATGGTGTAGGTGCGCACGTACAGGCACACCAGGCGCGCATGCTGCCGGTACGCCATCCCGCCGGCGTAGGCGCCGGCTCGCAATGATGTCTCGGAGCCGTCGATGCCCACCAGGAGCACGGGTGAGCGGGGCTCAATCACGTGCTAACGGTACCTATCCGGCAAGAGCCAGGTACCCATGCTGGCCCGCTCCGATAGCCAGGCCACCCGCCAGGCCTGGCCTGACCGCGCGGTCAGGCCAGGCCTGGCGGGTGGCCTAGCTCGCCGCGCGGGCCTGGTCCGCGCGCGGTGACCGACGCGGCAAGCCGCCCATGACGGTTCTGGCAAGCTGACGGCATGGAGCCCGCATCGCTCATCGCCGCTGCCGTGCAGAAGCTATCCCGTACTCGCGACCGGGTCCTGGTCGGCATCGACGGGTCCGACGGAGCCGGCAAGACAACGCTGGCTGACCAGCTGGCGAGCGACCTTGCGCCGCCGGCACTGCGGTGACCCTGGACGCGTTCCACCAACCGCGGGCGCTGCGTTACCGGAGGGGCGAGCTGTCCGCTGAGGGCTACTACCGGGATTCCTTCAACTACCCGGCCCTGGCGGAGCAGTGCCTGGTGCCATTCCGGCGGCAGGCGACGCGAATCCGAGTGACCAGCTATGACGTCCGTGCCGACATCGCCAGGCATGCCAGCGTCGAGGTGCCAGCCCGTGCCGTCCTGCTAGTGGACGGCGTCTTCCTGCTGCGCCGGCGATCGTGCGGTAGTCAGTCCCGCTGGCCGGGCCGGCTGATCCGCGGTCACCGCCGCTCGCCGGCCCGGCGGATGGGATAGCGGCTGCCTACCAGCCGTAGATCCGGGCCGGCAGCCGGCTCATGGGCGCCTGATCCGGGCCCGGGTAGGCGATCATCACCACTACGTCGTCGGGGTCACGGCCCTCTACGGCGGTGGAGCCTTCGGCGGTGCGGGTCTCGCGGTGCGCTTGCCGCCGTTTCAGCACCTGCTCGCAGCGGTCCAGGTCGTCCTTTCCGGCGGCGCTCCAGATGACGTACTGGATCCCCACACCGCCCAGCGGACGGACGGCGTTGCCGCCCATCTCGCGCAGGATCAGCTGCGAGCCTGCCTTGCTGGCCAGCAGCGCGGCGGTCGGGTCACGGTCGACCAGCTCCAGGCCGAGCACGTCTTCGTAGAAGGCCACCGACCGGTCCAGCTCCTGCACGAACATGACGACCGAGCCGAGCCGAGCATCGCCTGCCATCCCGAACCCCAATCTTGTCAGCCTGCCCGGAAGATTCACTGTGCGGCCGGGTCCAGGCGGTCATTCCCGGGAGCCGGCGGTCCGCAGTGCCCACCAGATGAGCGGCACCTGCAGCGGCAGCCGGCCGTAGGCCACGACCCGCTGCGGCAGCGGGCGGTGCCGCCAGTCGGCGGCCATCTGAACGTTGGCCGGGAAGACCGCCGCGAACAGCGCGGCGGCCGCGAGGCTCCCGCCTCGCCTCGTGCGCGGGCAGGCGACGGCCGCCGCGACGGCGAGCTCGGCCGCGCCGCTGGCGTAGGTCCACCCGCGCGCCGGGCCGGGAAGGCACCGGGGCACGATCGCGTCGTAGGGCTGCGGCCGGGCGAAGTGCGTGAGCCCGGCGGCGGCCAGCAGCGACGCCAGGGTCACCGCGCCTGATTGAGTGGCAGCCACGGCCCCCCCGGTCTCGGGCCCGCATCGCGGGCGCGGGCGCTCGGGCTTCCGAGCACAGGACGAATCTACGACATCACACGGCGGGACAGCCGCGCCGCTCCCAAAGCCCGACGACGCTGACCGCAGCCGGCCAGGCCGGCCGACGTCACCGTCACCCTCACCACCGCCACCACCGCCACCGGCGCCGGCGGCTCGGCTCACCGATCCGCAGCGGCGATCCACAGCGGGTGCTGGCCTGCGGGGAGTTACCGGGTCAGAGTTTCAGCGCCTGGGCTAGCTGGCGGTAGACGTCCTGCGGGTCCTCGCCGGGCGCGGTGAGCGCCTGGAGGCAGACGTGGTCAGCGCCGGCGTCGAGATGCTCAGTGAGCCGCGCCGCGATGTCCTGTGCGCTGCCGCGGGCCACGAGCGCATCGATCAGCGCGTCACTGCCGCCGTTGCTGAGATCCTCATCGCTCCAGCCCAGCCGCCGCAGGTTGCTGGTGTAGTTGACCAGGCCGAGGTAGGGCCGCTGCACCGCCGGGCGGGCGATGGTGCGGGCCCGCTCCGGATCGGTGTCCAGGACGACCTTCTGCTCGGGCGCCAGCAGCGGCCCGGCACCGAGGATCTCGCGGGCCCGGCGCGTGTGCTCGGGCGGCACCAGGTAGGGGTGAGCACCAGCGGTTCGCTCGGCCGCCAGGCGCAGCACCCTGGGGCCCAGCGCGGCCAGCACCAGGCTGTCGGGCGGAACGCCGTCGGCCAGGAGCGTGTCCACGTACCGGGCGAGCGCATCGTAGGGCCGCTCGTACTCCTGGGTGGCCTCCGGATGGCCCGCGCCCACGCCCAGCAGGAACCGGCCCGGGTAGCGGCCCTCGATCCGCCGGAAGGAGGCCGCGACCACACGGGCATCGTCCTGCCAGATGTTCACGATGCCGGTCGCCAGCGTCAGCGTGGTCGTCGCGTCGATCAGCTGCTCGACCTGCGCGAGATCCCCGGTGGGCGAGCCGCCGAGCCACAGAGCGCCGTACCCGAGCTGCTCGAGCTGGCGGGCGAGATCCGGCGTCACCCCGCTCCCGTGCCGCCAGACCCCGAATCGGCCCAGGTGTTCACGCGCTAGCCGGGTCATCTCGTCAGCTCCTTCACTTGCGGCCGTCAGCTGGATGCGTCCGTCGGTTGGCTGCCCGCGGCCGATCCGCCCCATGGCTGATCCGCCCCATGGCTACTCTGTCCCGAGGCTGGCAGGATATGCGCGCCGGTCCAGGCATCTGCGGCGAGGCTGGAACGGCGGTTATCGACGGGGAGCTGGCCGCCCGCTGGAGCGGCCGAACGACTTCAGGTAGGCCGGGGTGGGCGTGCCGACCCCGGTCACGTCGTCGTAGCCGGGCGTCGCCTGCAAGGTGAAGTCACTGCCGAGCGTGAACAGCGTGCCCTGGTGTACCCCGCCGGACAGGGGGCCGCCCACGGCGGCCGCGAACGTCGCGCCGCCCGGATGGTCGCTGACGTCGCGGAAGGCGCCCAGGCCCCGGCGCAGGTAGCGCTGGTAGATCTCGGGGTTGGCGAAGCCGACCGGGAATCGCGCCGACTGCTGAGCATCGGCCTGGACGCCAGCGAAGAGCGGGCTGGCCACGCTGGTGCCGCCATAGCCCGCCTCCGCCCAGCCGGTAGAGCCGCCGGGCAGCGGCTGGGTGAAGCCCGCCATGGTCGCGGCGAACAGGTCGCCTTCCATCGCGACGTCGGGAACCACCCGCATCGGCGCGGTGGAGTACCGGCCGGTGAGCAGCATGTGGGCCAGGGTGAAGGGCACGACCGTCCGCTGGTACGACGGCTGGGGGAAGTAACTGCTCGTGCCGCCGCCGGCCCCGAACAGGAAGCTTCCGGGCAGCGACGACCAGGAGCTGCGGTCCGCCACGGCGGCCTGGGAGTCCCCCATGCCGGTCTCGAACAGGTAGTTGTGGCGCGCGCCGATCCCGATCGCCGTCGCGCCCACTCCGGTCGCCCAGGGATCCGAGGCGGGGAAGCCGACCTGCGGCTGCGACGAGTTGGGGTCGCAGTTGAGGCCGTTGCCGACGATGCCCGGGTCGCTGGTCGAGCAGTCACCGGAGGAGAAGTAGAAGCCGATGCCCTCGGTGGCGGCCTGCTCGAACGCCTGGGTGTACGCCTGGATGGTGCTGGCCGACTCGTCGCCGCTGTAGTCGAGCAGGTTCTCGTCCCAGGAGTTCGTCACGATCGTGGCTAGCCGGTGGTCGATGATGTTGGCAAAGGCGCTGAGGAAATCACTGTCCTGGCAGGAATTGGCCCCGACGTACAGCACCCGGGCGGCGGGGGCCATGGTGTGCACGGCCTCCACGTCCAGCGACTCCTCGGGCTTCCAGCCGGCGGGACCACCGCAGGTGGCCTGGCTGTGCCATTGCGCCGGCGTGACAATCTGCTGCAGCTGGCCCCGGCCGAACTGCGGGACGTGGTTGTACCGGGCGAAGGTGTTCACGTCGGGCGCGATGGTCGGCGAGCCGTAAGCGTCCACCACGGCGACGGTCACGCCCTTGCCGGTCAGCCCGGTCTTCCCGATGCCGTAGGCATCTCGGAGCTGGCCGGGCGTGTAGCCGCATACCGGCAGCGGGCTCGAGTGCCCGTAGGCGGCAGGCAGGCCGGCGGCCGTCTTCTGGCCCCAGTAGGCGGAGCACGGGGACGACCCGATGTAGGGCGGGGCGCCCTTGGCCCGGACGACCCGGCTGACCCTGGCGGGTGTCGGGACGGCTGCGGCGCGCGCCACCATGGGCGCGTTATTCAGTCCGGAGACGCCCAGGACGGCCGGCGTCACGGCGGCGGGCACCACCGCGTTGGCACTCGGCGCGTAGTAGATCTGGCCGGAGAACGCGTAGTCGCGCAGCTGGGTACCGAACGCCCGTCCCGCCGCCGCTGCGGTACCGGTCACCGACACCTGCTGCTCGGTGACACCGGTGATCTTGAGCCCGGACCTGGCCAGCCAGGACGTCACCTTCCGGACCTGGGAGGGCGTCGGCCCGAACGCGGTCTGCTGCGCCGCCGGGGTCAGGTAGTGCCCGTACTGAGCGCTGCCGGGCGCGGAAACGGCGCGGGCATAGGCAGCCAGCCCGGCTGGGTCGCGTCCGGCCAGATAGACCCGGGCGGAAATGGTAACGCCCGGCGGCGTGACGCCGCGCTGCGCCGCCACGGTGGCCCACGCCGGGCGGGTGCCCGGCAGCGCGCGGGGGGACGGGGTCGCCGCCCGGGCCGGGCCCGCGAGGGCGAAGGCGCCCGCGATCAGCGCGGCGACGGCCCACAGCGTCGCCGCGCTGAGCCACCGGCCGCGCCGCGCCCTGACGACATGACGCATGGACGGATCCCCCTCCACGTCAACGGCCCGCAGCCGGCGGCGGCCCCCGCCGCGCCCGTCATTACTGCGCAGGCTCGATGACGTGATTAGTACATGCTTCTCGGCGCTGCTCGCAAGACCTTTGCGATACGTGCAATTTAATGGCCCTTGACCCGCGCGGACATTACCAATTCAATGTGTCAGCAAACGGGCATCCAGGCCTAAAAGCCCGGCCTCGCGAAAACGCGTTATTTTCCGGGGGCGGCGCCGTTTGGCGGCGCTTCCGGCGCCACCGGCGCTTCCGGCGCCACCGGCGCGGCCGGCCTCACCGGTGCGGCCGGCCCTACCGGTGCTCCCGCCGGCGGCACTGGCCCGGCCGGGGCTGCCGCCGCCGCGCGGGCCTGCTGGCGGCTGGTCAGCACGTACCGCACGCCCTGCACCGTGAGGAACGCGGTGATGACGGCAATCAGGATGGGCGCGGTCTGCAGGGCGCCGACCTGGGTCAGGAAGGCGGCCAGCAAGACCATGGAGAACGGGGCCGAGACGACGGCCCCGGGCACGGCGGCCAGCAGGCAGGCGAAGGCCAGTCCGAGCGGCACGCCCGGGATGACCTGGTGCACGACGACGCCGGCGGTGCCGCCGAGGAACAGGGTCGGGAAGATGGCCCCGCCGACGAACCCGCTGGCCTGGCTCACCGCGAAGGTGAGCATCTTGGCGATAAGGACGACGATCAGCAGGCCCAGGCCGAGCGTGCCGGCGCCCTTGAGCACGGTCTTGAGCTGCTCGGTGCCCGTGAACAAGGTGAGCGGCAGCACCACGCCGACGAGCCCGAAGATCACGCCGCCCAGCGTGGATTTCGCGATGCTCGGCAGCTTCAGCCGGCCGAACAGCACCGCGGCCATCTTGACCGCCACGCCCAGCAGCGTCGCGACGACAGCCGCGAACAGGCCCAGCCCGAGCCCGGCGAGCAGCTGCCAGTCCTCGAACGTGAAGTGCGGCACCTTGTAGGCGTCCAGGAAGACGGCGCCGGCGATGGCAAAGTAGATCCCGAAGGAGATGCTCGAGGCGACGATCGTGCCGGCCAGGGCCTTGGTGAGCCGCCGGCCGCCGGGACGGGCTACCTCCAGGATCAGCATCACCACGATGACGGTGCTGGAGAACAGCCCGCCGTAGGCTCCGGCGAACCCGGCCATCGTGCTCACGGCGGAGTCCTCGCGGCTCAGGCCTCGGCGCCGGGCCAGCCAGCTCCCGGCCCCGCCGCCGATGGAGCCGAGCGCCTGCTCCGGGCCGAGGCTGGCCCCTCCGATCAGGGATACCGCCGAGACGATAGCGATCCCCGGGACCCGCCGCGGGTCGACGTGCTGCTCGGTCAGGTCGGCGATCAGGCCCGGGTTCTCCTCGGGCAGGCGGGTCAGCCGCCGCAGCAAGCCCACCGCGACGCCGGCCGCGGCGGTAACCGCCACCCACCACCAGTGCCCGCCGAGCCAGCTCGGATTGGAGTCGGTGTACCAGTGGCCGCCGAACCCGGTCACGCCGATGAAGATCAGGCCGGCGAAAGCCCCGAGAACGCCGAGCGCAGCCGCGTAGCCCATGACGATCCAGAATTCCCGGCTCTGGGTGACTGGCGGCGCCGCGTCCGCAGCGGGCGGCCCGGCCGACCCGGCCGGGCCAGGTGGCGCATGGTCGTCCGCCGGGGCGGCAGGCGGGGTGGTCACCGGGCCGGCTCGCCGCCATGACAGCGATCCCCGTAGGCGGAGATCGCGACGCGATCCCTGGGACAGCCGTCGTGGCAGGCATGCGGGATGCCCCAGTCCCGGCAGTACTGGGCCAGGGTGTCGCGCTTGTCCTGCGCGTCACCATCCGGGCCGCAGACCGCGCCGGCCGGCTTGGCCAGGACGTGGAAAGCCAGCGGAACCCCGGACCCGGTCAGGACCGGGCCACGGGCGGCCGATGGGGCCGCCGCCAGGCCGGGGACACGGGAATCTGCGGCCGTCACAGTTCGGGCACCTCCGGGAAGACCGGTGTTCGGGGCGGCTGGGGTACCCGCTAGCTTCCCCCGGCCCGACCTGGTCTGCCTCACCCGTCACGGATGAATCGACAATTCACCCGGGACGGATGAGGCAGCGCATGATCACGGACGGGAGCATGCGACCATGCCCGCATGCAGCATGCCGGAATGCCGGAATAGGGGCCTTGGCCGTCCGGCGAGGGAGCCGTGGCGGGCAGCCGTCGCCGCCCGGGGCCGCGAACCGGCGTCCTCGCCGGCCAGTTTGAGCATGTGGCGACGGAGGGTAGCAACGCTGTGACGCTTCGTTAGATAGGACGGTCGTTTTTTGCCCTGGGCCAATGAAGAGATGCCTGGACAACATGCCGCCGCGCAGTGGCAGGAGCCAGCTGCGCCGGATGGCCTGGCCGTCCGGGCCGGCCGACGAGCAGGTCAGCGAGCCGGCCAGCGGGCCGGGCGGGAGGTCGCGCGCGCCCAGCGCCAGGGCGGCCGGATGACCGACCGGGCGCGGACCCAGCTTCTCGCCGCCCTGGCTGACGTCGGCGTGGAGCCCGACGACTACGCGCTCATCGAGGACGCGAAGGCGCTCGTGGACGAGGTCAACGCGCGGCTGCGGGCTCGCAAGTCCTGCATGGTCTACTCGGTCACCTTCTGCGCCGCTCCACCGCCGCAGCCGCAGCCCGAGCCCTGGAGCGGCGCGTCCATCGCGCAGACAGCGCTGCCACCGCCCGACGCGGGGGCATTTCTGCGCACCGGCTGACGGGCTTGGTACCGGGGCATCATGTCGCAAAACCGCTCGATCACGCTGCCAGCTGCGAAGTTACCCGGCCGGGACTCGCCCGCGGTTCAACTGGGCGGCCGACCTGGCGTGTTAGCGTCGGTTGGCTGCCCCGGACCTCGGCGGCCTCGCCAGCAGCCGGAAGGCCGCTGGGCGCGAGAGATGCTGGGGGGCTTCTCATGAGGGGATCCGGCCACGGAGCCTCGCCGCGCGCGAAAGCCACTATCGCTGCGGCCACGGAGCGGGCTCGCGACCTGCACGCCCAGTATGCGACCGCGTTGTTCCGGCAGGCGATCCTGACTCTCGCGGACGCGGCCCTGGCCGAGCAGGTGGTCTGCGAGGTCATCGTCGAGGAATGCATCCGCCGCCCGCACGCCCGGCCGGAAGCCGAGACCGCGCGTCACCAGCTGGCCGTATCGGCCTACCGGCGCTGCCAGGAGGTACCGGCGGTTACGGCCCGCAGCCACCGGGCCCCGCCGGCCCCGCGTGCCCTTCCGGTCCTGCCGGGCACGCCTGCCCTCAGCCGGGCGGAACGGGGGGCGCTGGCGCTGGTCCTGTTCGGCGGCCTCGGCTACGTCGGGGCGGCCCGCGCGGCCGGGATCTCCGCGCCGAGCATGGCCGGCCTGCTGCGCAAGGTCCTGCTAGGACGGGCGGAACCCGCCGACGCCCGCGCCTGACCAGCCCGCTGGCGCTTACCGGTCAAGCCCGGCCGGGAAACCGGGAGGCTCCGGGCCGAGCAGGCAGGCCCGGAGATAGCCGAACGCGTGGCTGAGCAGCCGGGAGACCTGCATCTGCGAGATGCCCAGCTGCCGGCCAATCTCAGCCTGGGTCAGGTCGCCGTTAAAGCGCAGCAGCAGGATCGCCCGCTCGCGCGCGGGCAGCCCGTCCCAGTGCGTCGCCACCGCCTGCATGTTCAGCAGGTGCTCGAAGCGCCGGTCCTCCCCGCCGAGCAGCTCCGTCAGCCTGGCCCCGGTCGGCTGGCCAGCCACGGGCGCATCCAGCGAGGACGTCGCGAACGCCATCTCCGCGACCTGCGCGTCCCGCACGGCCTCGCCGCTGACCCCCAGGTAGCGGGCCAGGTCGGACTCGACCGGCGCGCGTCCCAGCTCCTGGGCTAGCTGCCCGGTCGCCGCGCGGACCTCCAGGACCAGCTCCTGGGCCGAGCGCTTGACGTGGACCGGCCAGCCCTTGTCCCGGAAGTGCCGCTTCATCTCGCCCGCGATGGTCGGCTGGGCGTAGGCGGCCAGGCTCCCGCCGAAAGCCGGATTGAAGCTGTTGATCGCCTTCATCAGGCCGACGTACCCGACCTGCATCAGCTCCTCATCCGGCTCAGACCCGCGCCGGTACCGCCGCGCGCACAACATGACCAGGTGGCGATGCCGGCTGACCAGCAGGTCGCAGGCCGCGGCGCGACGCTCGCCGTGCCGCGGCAGCGAGCCGGCGATGCGCAGCAGCTCGCCATCATCCAGCCCGGCCAGGTCGCCGCGGATCTCGCCGGCCGGAGCGCCCGCGAAGATGGCAGGCAAAAAGGCGGCCGCCGCGACCGGAGAAGGGGCCATGGCGACCCGCGGAATTACCGGAGAGATTGCTGGCACGGCTACCTCGGCTCGCATGTATGCCCGGTAAGGACTGCCGGAGTCCGGAGCAGCCAGGTACGTCACCCTGTTAGGTATCCGCAGCGCGACATCTTCCGTCTTTAGCAGGATAACGGAGATTCACGGCATTCCACCATCAGGAGCGCGCGGATTCCCGGGCGGACTCCGGGAAAGAATGCCCGCCGAGCGCGCCGACGGGCGCACGTCGGTGGCCTGCGAGCATCTGCGCAACGACCACATCGAGCCGGTCCCGGTGCCGCCCGCCGCCGGCCCCCGCGGCTAGCCTGGCGGCAGGGGAAGGATGCACGCAGCGCCCATCCGATGGCGGCCGACCCGGCCCCCGGTCAAAGGAGCAGCCATGCAGCCGATAACCGTGAGCGAGGTCGGCGGTCCCGAGGCCATGCACCTGACCGAGGTGCCGGTCCCGACGCCCGGACCCGAGGAGGTCCTGGTCCGGGTGCTGGCGGCCGGCGTCGGCCCGTGGGACGTCTACCTGCGCGAGGGCGGCTGGGCGGGCGGCCTGCCCTACTATCCCGGCGGTGAGTTCGCGGGCGAGGTGGTCGGCGGCACCGGCGAGTTCGCGGCCCTGGACGACGGCGCGCCCGTCTACGGCTACCCGGGCCTGACCGGCTGTTACGCGCAGTACGTGACCTGTCCCGTGGAGCAGCTCGCGCCGATCCCGGCCGGCCTGGGCGTCATCGACGCGGCCGCGGTGCCGGTCGACGGGCTGACCGCGGAGCAGGGCCTCATGGACGAGCTAGCCATCAGCGCAGGAGACCGCGTCCTCATCACGGCCGGCGCGGGCGGCCTCGGGCACTTCGCGGTCCAGATCGCCCGCGCACTCGGCGCGGAGGTCGTCGCGACGTCGAGCCTGCAGCATCACGAGTTCCTGCACAAGCTGGGTGCCGCAGTCGTCATCGACCACACCCAGCCCGACTGGCCCGACCGGGTCCGGGACGTAAGGGACGGCGGAGCACAGCGCGTGCTCGCGTGCGCGGCGCCCACCCTGGACGGCGCGGCCCGCGCCGCCGCCGATGGCGCGATCATCGCCACCCCCGTGCACGGCGAGACCCCGGGCGCCGGGCGGGTCACCTGGCGGACTTATAACGGTGAGCCCCGTGGCAGCCGGCTCATCCGGCTGGCCCCGTGGCTTGACGATGGCACCATCTCGGTGACGATCCAGGCCCGGTACGACTGGGAGGACGCCGCCAAGGCCCACCGCCAGGTGGCGCAGGGCCACACCAGGGGCAAGATCGTCCTGATCGTCGACGACGACCTCGCCGCCGCGGCCGGAGTCTGACTCGCTCGCGCCCCGCCGGCGCCCTGCCCGCGGCCCCCCGGCTGGGGCAGCGACTCATCACTAGCCTGGAGGAGTACCCGTGACAGCCATTCCCGCTGCCCACCGCGACCTGCTCGACGGGCAGGTCGCCACCCTGGCCACCATCGGCTGCGATGGGCGCCCGCAGGTCTCGGAGGTCTGGTTCCTGGCCGACGGGGACACCATTCTCATCTCGCTGAACACCAGCCGGCAGAAGACGAAGAACCTGCAGGCCAACGCGGTCGCGACCGTCTTCCTGCTCGACCTGGCCAATCCCTATCGCTACCTGGAGATCCGCGGTGACGCGGAGGTCTCGCCCGACGAGGACTACTCCTTCGCCGGCCGGGTCGGCGCGAAGTATCACTCGGACCTGCGCGAGCACGACAAGCCGGGCGAGAGCCGGGTGATCGTCACCATCCGCCCGGTGCGGGTCAACGCGGTCAACATGGGCGGCTGACGCCGCCTGGACATGGCGCGTTTACCGCGTGGTTGAGCTGCGGTCACGCGGGGGCGGCAGCCTGTGCTGGTGAGGGCCGGCACGGAGCTGGCCGCGCCTAGGAGGTTCGCGCCCATGATGTCGCTGCGCTCCGGCCCGACGGCCGTCCGACGATCGCGCTGGCGGGCCGCGCTGCCGCTCGCGCTGAGCCTGACCGCGGGCAGCTCACTGCTCGGCGCGGCGACCGCCAGCGCCGCGTCGGTCTCCGCTCACCCGGCGCACGGCTGGGACGGCGACGGTTACTTCCGGCCGGGCAACCTGCTGGTGAGCCAGACGCAGTACGCCAACCGGGCCGGCGCGATCGTGCCCGGCGTGACGGTGCTGCCGCCGGGCTGCACGAGCGGGTGTGCGCTGGCCACGGCCGACGCCGCCTACCCGCAGGTGTGGAACAACGCGCTGGCCGATGCCAGCTTCGGCGTGACCTCGCGGGCTTTCCTGGACCAGCTCACGCCGTCGGGCAGGCTGGTCAGCGTCCTGCCGGTCCCCGCTGGCTCTCGGCCCTGGGCCGGCGGAATGGTGACAAGCTTCTCCTCCAAGTCCGAGCTGGCCCTGAACCTGTCGACCAGCGGCCGCGCCGTGACGTTCATGGGATACGTGGCGCGGCCCGAGAGCCTCGACGTCTCCAACTCAAACACCCCGGGCGTCATCGACCTGACCAACCCGGTCTCCGGCGCGGACTACCGGGTCGTCGCGACGGTGGACCAGCGGGGCCACTTCCGCTTCACGCAGACCAACGCCTACAGCGGCAACAACGGGCGGGCCGCGATCCTGAACGACACCGGCGGCGCGAACGTGCTCTACACGGCCGGTAACGCCGGGAACGGCGCCAGCCCGGAGCCTGACGGCGTCATCACCGGCGCGGGCGCGCAGATCCTGACTCCGAGCCGCGTGCCCGAATGGCTGCAGCAGCCCGGCGCGCCGACCCCGGTCGGCAGCTTCAACGTGACCCAGCTGGGCGACAAGCCCGACAAGATCGGGAAAGACACGAACTTCCGCGGCCTGGCGATCTTCGACAACGCCGTGTACTACACCAAGGGCAGCGGCGGCAACGGCGTCAACACCGTGTACTTCCTCGACACGACGGGGCACGGCTGCCCCAGCGGCGTTGGGCTGCCCGAGCCCGGCGCGACCCTGCCCGCCAGCCCGATCGCCTACGACCCGGCGCTGCTCCAGACCAAGGGCGTGTTCCCCTACAACATGTGCGTCCTGGCGGGGTTCCCGACCGCGCTGAAGTCGGCCATGTCCTTCCCGTTCGGCCTCTGGTTCGCCAACGCCAGCACGCTGTATGTCGCCGACGAGGGCAACGGCGACAACACCTACTCCGCCGGCACCTACACCGGGGCCGCCGCGCAGACCACCGCGGGACTGCAGAAGTGGGTCCGCGACGGCGGCACCTGGAAGCTCGCCTACACCCTGGCCGGCGGCCTGGACCTCGGCGTTCCGTACACGGTGCCCGGCTATCCGGTCGGGATCAACGCGGCCACGGGGCTGCCCTGGGCCCCCGCCACCGACGGGCTGCGCAACATCACCGGCCGGGTCAACCAGGACGGCACGGTCACGATCTGGGCGGTCACCTCGACGGTCAGCGGGAACGGCGACCAGGGCGCCGACCCCAACAAGCTGGTGGCGATCACCGACCACCTGGCCGCCCTGTCGCCGCCCGCCGAGGCCTTCAGCACCGTGCGCGCGGCCGGGTTCGGCCAGGCGCTGCGCGGCGTGTCGTTCACGCCGGGCACGCAGGCCGACCACTGAGCTAGGTGGTCGCTGAGCTAGGCGATCGTGACCGTCCTGCCGCCGATAGCACGGCAGGACGGTTACGGTTACGGCCTTCTCAGTCGGGCGTCACTCCGCCCGGCTGCCGAACACGAAGGATGCCCGGCCCTGCTCATCGAGCTGGGCGTCGAGTTCCTTATCGGCCACGATGCCCGCGGCGTCGGGCTGCACGAAGACCCGGGCACCCGCGTCCTCGACCACGGCATCATCTGGCTGCGGGCTCTCCAGCGAGAGCGCCAGCATGCCCGCGTCACTGTCCTCCAGCGACATGCGCAGTCCGGCGTCGGCGGGCAGCCCGGGCTGGGAAGTCAGGGCCCGGATGGTCTCGGCGGCCCGGTCAGTTAGCGTCAGCACAGTCAGCACCTCATTCCGTTGGATCACCTGGCACGATTGCTGACCCTGCCCCCGCCGACTCGGCTTCAAACAGGCTGGCCTGGTCAACCGCCGGGAATCGCGGCCGGGGGCGTCCTCACCGGTCAGCGAAGGTGGCCTCGCCGCCTGAGTAGGAGTAGATCGGGGCGCCCTCGATCAGGGCGATCTCCACACGGCTGAGCACATCGAGCGGATCGCCCGACCAGAGCACCAGGTCCGCGTCCTTGCCGACCTCGATGGAGCCAAGCCGGTCATCGATGCCCGCGATCCGGGCGGGATTGATGGTCAGGGCCCGCAGCGCGGTCTCCCGGTCCAGCCCTTCCTTGACCGACAGCGCGGCCTGATGGGCGAGGAAGTTGATCGGCACGACCGGGTGGTCGGTCGTGATGGCGATCGTGACGCCCGCCCGCGCCAGCAGGCCGGGGTTTGCCAGGGAGCGGTTGCGGACCTCCACCTTTGACCGGCTGACCATCAGCGGCCCGATGATCACCGGGATACCCCGGTCGGCGATGATGTCGGCGATCAGGTGCGCCTCGGTGCCATGGTCGATCACCAGGTCGTAGCCGAACTCGTCGGCGATCCGGATCGCGGTGGCGATGTCGTCCGCGCGGTGGCAGTGCTGGCGCCAGGGGATCTCGCGCCGCAGCACGCGGCCCAGCGCCTCCAGCTTGAGGTCGCGGTCGACCGGCTTGCGCTCGCCCTCGGGCTTGCGCTGCTCGGCGTCTAGCCGCTGCAGGTAGTTAGCGGCGTCGACGAACGCCCCGCGGATGACCGCGGCCGTGCCCAGGCGGGTGCTCGGCGTCCGCTGCTGATCGCCGTAGACGCGCTTGGGGTTCTCGCCGAGGGCGGATTTCAGGCCGGACGGCTCGCGCAGTACCATCTCGTCGACCGTCCGGCCCCAGCACTTGAGGGCGACCGTCTGGCCGCCGATGGGATTGCCCGAGCCCGGGTTGACGTTAACGGCCAGCACGCCGCCCGTGATCGCGTCCCGGAAACCCAGGTCCGCGGGGTTAATGGCGTCAAGAGCCCGGACCTGCGCCGTGACCGGATCGGTCAGCTCGTTGGTGTCCTGGCCGGCCCACCCTTCGGCCTCCTCATGCACGCCCACGTGCCCGTGGGCCTCGATGAAGCCAGGCAGCACCCACCAGCCGTGCGCGTCAATGACCTCGGCATCTTCGGGAACGGCCAGGTCAACTCCCACGGCGGCAATCCTGCCGTCCGCCACCAGGATGGTCGCGCCGTCCAGCGGCTCACCGGCGATCGGGACCACGCGGCCCCCGACGATCGCCACCGACCTGTCCGTCATCCGGTCTCCTCGTCGTCATCCCGCGATCACCCGCCGGGCCGCGGGCCCGTCCCGCCGGCGGCCTCGTCGGCCGCCGCGCCGCCACCACAGTAACGACCATTCCTGATCGCCACCTAGCCACCCGGACCCGGCCCGGGCCCGGCGCTGGCCCGGCGGGCCCGGTCGCCAGCGTCATGGGCCGCTTACGGGGCAGCGGGGGCGGGAGATCCCGGCTGCTGCTGAGGCTGGGGCGGCTGGGGCTGCAGCGGCGGCGGCGGGTCCGCCGCCCGGAACTCGGCCTCGAGCATGTCCATGGCCTTGAGGAACGCCGCGCGCTCCTCGGGCGCCAGCCGATCCAGCACCCGGGCCAGCGGCGCGGCGGCCCCGTCGAGCCAGCGCTGCACGGCCGGCCGGGCGGCCGGCGCGATCTCGACGTTGGTGCGCCGCCGGTCCGCCTGATCGGCGGACCGCTCGACGAAGCCGGCCTGATCCAGCGCGGCAATGACGCCGCTCACGGTAGACAGCGTCAGGCCCAGCCTGGTGGCCAGCGCCCCGACGCTCAGCGGCCCATCGCGCAGCTGCTCCAGGGCGGCTACGTGCCGCGGGCCGAGCGGCGCCGCCGTCTGCGGCGTGGTCTGATCCTGGTAGCGCCGCATCCCCCGCACCACCCGCGGGAACACTCGCATCAGGCGCAGGCACAAAGCGGAATGACCCCCGCAGTCCGCTTCCTCCGCCACCGTGCCCTCCCCCTGGCTCGCCGCCCCCGCCACTGCCGCTGCTCGCTTTCGCGGCGGGCGGCCCGGCCGCTGGCCGTGGCACCGCTCTGGCGTACCGACAGTGTGGCCGGCTCCGCCGCCGGCATCGCCCATGCTATATGTTGCTGTCAGGCAAACTATTTGCAGGACAAGATATTTTTGCTCTCTAACTAAATTTACCCGGAGGCCTGATCATGACCACACCGCAGAATCCGAGCACGGCGACCCTGCAGGCCCAGCTGGCGGGCGGCACGCTGGCCGGCGACTGGACGCTCGATCCCGCCCGGTCCACCGCCACGCTCAAGTCCAGGAGCGTGTGGGGGCTGGTGCCCGTCAACGGCGTCTTCCGGGATCTGGAAGGCAGTGGGTCGGTCTCGCCGACGGGCGAGGTGACCGGGCAGTTCGCGGTGGCCACGGGATCGCTGGATACCAAGAACGCCAAGCGCGACACGCACCTGCGCTCCGACGACTTCTTCCTCAGCGAGAAATACCCGGCGATCACGTTCAGCCTCGAGAAGGCGACCCTCACCGATACGGGCGCCACGGTCTCGGGCACCCTGACCGTCCGCGACCGCAGCCAGCCGATCTCCTTCCTGGTGACGGCGACCGTGAGCGGTGACGGCACCGTGGGGCTCGACGCCACGGTGCCCGTGGACCGATCCGAGTTCGGCCTCACCTGGAACCAGCTGGGCATGGCCTCCATGAAGAACACGGTGACCATCCACGCAGCCTTCACCCGCAGCTAGGGGCGCCTCCGGGACTCGCCCGTCGGTCGCTAGGGCGCGGCTCGCCCGCGGCCCGGACACTCCGGAAGCTAGCCTGCCCTGGGGAGCACCTGGCGGCGGCTGAGGAGGAGTCTTGGGGGTCATGGACGACTGGACGCAGGTCCTGCACGCCGAGGCTGGCTCGTACGCCCGGGTGGCGCTGGCCAATATCAAGCGCGAGTTCCCGTCTGGCGTCTATCACACGATGAAGGCGCCGGGGGATTTCCCGTACCGCCCCCGGGCCCTGACGCCGGCGTTCTACGGCAGCTTCGACTGGCACTCGTCGGTCGAGATGCACTGGCTGCTGGTCCGGCTCCTGCGCGTCGCGGCCGGCGACGTGCCCGCCGACGAGATCCGCGCCGTGCTGAGCGCGCACTTCGAGCGCGTGGCGCTGGCCGCCGAGGAGGATTTCATTACCGGCCCGGACGGAGGGCGGGAGCGCCCCTACGGCTGGGGCTGGGCGCTCGCGCTGATTCACGAGACCGCCAGCTGGGATGATCAGTACGGCCGGAAATGGGCCGCCGCCCTGGCACCCATGGCCGACAAGCTCAGCGGCATGTTCGTGGACTGGCTGGACCAGGCGGCCTACCCCGTTCGGCACGGAGTGCATCCCAACAGCGCGTTCGGGCTCTCCCGGGCGCTGCCGCACGCGGCCGCGCGGGCCCGGTCGGGGGATTCCGCGCTGCTGCGGGCGATCACGGCTAAGGCCCGTGACTGGTTCGGCGCCGACATGCTCTATCCCGGCGCATGGGAGCCCTCGGGGCACGACTTCCTGTCGCCGGCGCTGACCGAGGCGGAGCTGATGGCCCAGATCCTGCCGCTGGAGGAGTTCGCCGGCTGGCTGGGGCTGTTCCTGCCCGGCATCGGGCACGGTGAGCCCGCGGCGCTGTTCACCCCGGTGGCCGTGTCCGATTCCAGCGACGGCCAGATCGCGCACCTGCACGGACTGAACGCCAGCCGGGCCTGGTGCTGGCGGCGGCTGGCGGAAAGCCTGCCCGGCGGTGACGCGCGCATCGAGCCCGCTCTCGCCGCCGCCCGCGCGCACGCGGCGGCCGTCCTGGCGCATGTCGTCGGCGACGACTACATGGTCGAGCACTGGCTCGCGGCCTACGCCGTCCTGATGCTCAGCTGACCGGCGGCGCGCCGCCGGGAATGGATCGCGGTCAGGGCAGGACGCGGGCGTACCGGATCAGGCTGCCGGGATCGAGGGCCGCCCTGGTAGCGGTCAGGCGCTTCTCGTCTGCCGCGGTCAGCGCGGTGCCCGCGGCCCGCTGCCCCTCGGCGAACGGCGGGGCTGGCCGGCCGGTGTCGACCGGAGCCGCGGCATCCCAGACCGACTGCAGCGCGCCGTCGAGCTCGGCGCGGTGCTCCGGCGTGCCCGCGGCGCCCACGGCATGCACGAGGAAGGGCCCCGGCGGCCGGGTCATCGCCCCGTCGCCGGCGAGATCGTCGGCCGGGCCGGGCCCGGCGACATGGCGGACCTCGATCATCATCAGCGGCGAGCCTCCGCGCAGCCCGAGACGGAGGAGGTCAGCGGTGACGTCCGGGGTCCCCGCGGCCAGCCAGCGGCCGCCGCCCAGGGCCGGGATGCCCGATGGGGGGTCCAGGTGGATTCCGCCCAGCCGCTGCGCGCTGGCGGGTCCCCAGGTGTTGACCACCGGGGCCGGCGCGGCCCGCAGCGCCCGCAGCAGCGCCGCGGCGTCTGGCTCGCCGGCGGCCGAGGCCAGCGAGAGGTGCACTACGGCCGTGCCCTGCAGTTCGGGGGGGAATGGCGGACCGGGCGCGGCCCGCAGCAGCGAGATGCAGGTCACCAGCGCGGGACCGGCGGCGGGCAGGGAGCCGGCCCAGGCCGCGGTCACGGCGTCCAGCGCGCTGGCCGGCCAGAGCAGGTAACCCGCCCACAGGTCGGAGACCGGGACGAGCCCGAACTCCAGGCTGGTCGCCACCCCGGCGCCGTACCCGCCTCGGAAAGCCCACCAGGCGTCGCGGTCGATCGGGTCCGCCGCATCCGCGCTGGCGCGCCGCTGCCGGCCGCCAGCGTCCACGAAGTCCACGGTCTCCAGGTGAGCGGCGGCCAGCCCATGTGGCCGGACCAGCCAGCCGATCCCGCCGCCGAACGTATAGCCCGCGACGCCCACGCTGGGTGAGGTCCCGGCCCGCCCGAGCAGGCCGTGCGGCTCGGCCGCCGCATTCACCCGCGACCACGTTGCGCCAGCCCCTGTCCGGGCAAGGCCCGCGGCCGGATCAATGGCGATCTCGTCCAGGGCCGAGGTATCGAGAAGGAGCGTGTCCGGTCCGATGTCGCCGGCCGCGCCATGCCCGGTGGCCTGCGGCGCGAGCGCCCAGCCCTGGTCGGCCGCCAGGGTGACCGCCGCGGCGACCTGGGCTGCCCGCTGCGGGACCACGACAGCCGCCGGCCGCTGCGTGCCGCTCGGGTTGTGCGGTGCGGTCGCGCGGGCATACTCAGCCGATCCCGGCCGGTACACCGTCAGGCCGTCCGCTGCCGTTACTGGTGCTCCCATGCATCCTCCTGGGTCCTCGCGTCGTGAGCTTGCCCGACCTGGTCACTCGCTGTAGCCTATCCTAAGCGGACGAAATCTTCCGCTTAGGCGGGGGAGCAAAATGTTCGCCGCGCTCATGCAGGCGCGGAAGTCGCCCGACTTCAACATCCTGCTCGTGCACTGACCGGGGCTTGCCCCTAAGCGAGGCTTGCGGATGGCACTGCGCCGAGGCCCCGGCGGCCCGGGCACCAGCCCGGCCGGCCAGGGCGGAACTCAGCTGCGCCGCGACGCGCAGGCCAACCAGGAGCGGGTCCTGGCCGCCGCGGTGACGACGATCCTGCGTGAGGGCCCGAGGGTGCCGATGGCAACCATCGCCGCCCAGGCCGGCGTCGGGATCGGAACGCTGTACCGCCGCTACCCGACCCGCGAGGCGCTGCTCACCGCGCTGCAAGACCGCGCTTACCGGATCGTGCTGGCCACCGCTGCCGAGGTCGAGCGCCTGGACGAGCCCGGCCTCGCGTCGATCGATCGCTTCCTCGAGGCCACCATCGGGCACCGGGGCGATCTCGTACTGCCGATGCACGGCGCCCCGGCGTCCCTCGACCCGGCCAGCGTGACCCTGCGGACGCAGATCAGCGACGTGCTGCAGCGCATCGTCGAGCGCGGGCAGCGGGACGGCAGCATCCGGCCGGACGTGACGAGCACCGACGTGATCATCGCCGGGGCCATGTTCGCCCAGCCGCTTCCGGCGGTCGCGGACTGGGACCGGGTGGCCCGGCGGCACAAGCAGATCTTCCTGGACGGCATCGCCACGGGCGGCCCCTCGGCGCTGCCGCACGAGGCGCTGAGCCGCGCCGATCTCGAGGCCACGTTCGCGGCCCAGGACGCGGCGCGGCGGCCGGGCTCAGGCCCGGCCGCCGCGAACGGCTCTGGTTAGGGCAGCGTCCATTTCTGGTTGGCGTTGCCGGTGCAGTCCCAGATCTGCAGCTGGGTGCCCGGCGTCGTCGACCAGCCTGTGTCATCGAGGCACCTATTCGACTGCGGGTTATAGAGCGAGCCGTTGGACTGCGGGATGAAGACCTGCGCGCCTGTGTTGTTGCAGTCGTACAGGTCGACCTTCGTCCCGTTGGCGGTGCCGCCTCCGTTGATATCCATGCACTTGCCGAGCACGTGCAGGGTGCTGCCTGCCTGCACCACCGTCCACTGCTGGGCCGGCGTGCCGTTGCAGGTGTAGACCTGGATCGGGTTGAAGTTCGCGGTGCTCGCGGCCCGGTCGTCCACGCACAGGCCGCCGTAGCCGACGATCGCCCCGCCGCCCGGCGGCGGAGGCGGCGGCGATGACGAGGACGTGGAGTACGCCGCGACGTAGGCCACGCTCATGGTCCCGCCCGAGGTGGTGGCGCTGCTAGGCGAGGTGCAGCCGCAGACGCCGTTCGGGTACCCGCCGCCCATGGCCAGGTCGAAGATGATGGAGTAGTTGTGATCGACCGCGGCCTGCCAGGTCGAGGTGCCGACCTGGCTCTCGCTGACGGTGTAGAACTGGTTCCCGTCGAGGTACCAGGTGATCGACTCGTTCGAGGTGTTCGTGCGGTTCACGATCACGGTGTAGGTGTGGTAACCGGTCTGGCATCCCGGGCAGGATTGCAGGCCGCTGCCGAGGCCATTGGTCTCGTTGCACGGGCCGCCGGGGTCGGTGCCGCAGTGGAACGTGCCGGAGTGCTCTGACAGCGCGTTGACGTCCTCCAGGATGTCGATCTCGCCGTTCTCGGGCCACTGGCCGGGGCCGAGCATCCAGAACGCGGGCCAGTAGCCCAGACCGTTGCCCGGGTTGGGCTGCTGGATCGACGCGGTGACCTCCAGCTGGCCGCCCGCCGGCGCGCCGACGTTCGCGGTGGTCGTCTGGATCCGCCCGGACGTCCACGAGCCGCCCGATCCCAGCGCCGTGATGTTGAGGTTGCCGTTGCCGTCCAGGTGGACGTTGGCCGACGAGTTGGTCATCGTCTCGATCTCGCCGGTGCCGAAGCTAGAGCCCGGGCCGGTGTCGTACTTCCAGGCTGACGACGGCCCGCTGCCCGCCGCGCCGTTGAAGTCGTCGCCGAAGACGGTGGACCAGCCCGACGGAGCCGGCGGAACGGCACTGGGAGCCGCGGCCCTGGTCTGGGCCACGGCGGCGGCCTGGCGGGCCGGCGCCTGGCGGGCGGCCACCCTCCCCGCGGCACTAGCCGAGGTCAGGGCGGCGTGGGCCGCGGGTGCGGCGGCCGCCACGGGTGCCATGATCGCCACGCTCACGGCCGCGAGTGCGGCCAGCCGGCGGCGGCTGCGCTGCCACCAGGCCGCTCGCGGGTCGGCCGCGCGGCCGGGGGACCGGTTTCCGGTCATTGTCTTACCTCCGCGTTCTCAGGCTCCCCGCCCGAACTAAAAGGAAAGTTTCCTATTAGCTGCCGCGAATTTACGTCATATAATAACCACCGTCAATAGCCCCGGGTCGACCGTTTACGGGACACCCGGCCGGCTGGCACGGCGGTGCGCGATGCCTGGACGGGGAGGCCGGCCGGCCGTTTCCCGGGGCCCGCCGGACCGCGTCCGCAGGTCCCGCCGGCCGGGCATTCGCCCGGCCTTCTGCGCGCTTTCCGGCCTGGCTAAGGTCGCAGGTCATGAACATCGCACGCAGCATCGGCCTTTTCGTAGCCGCGGGCCTGGCCGAGATCGGGGGCGGTTACCTCGTCTGGCGGGCGCTGCGCGAGGGAGCTGGCTGGCCGGTCGGGATGGCCGGAGCGGTCATCCTCGTCGTCTACGGCGTGATCCCGACGCTCCAGCCGTCGGCCGACTTCGGCCGGGTGTACGCGGCCTACGGGGGCGTCTTCGTGATCATGAGCCTGCTGTGGGGCTGGACCATTGACGGGCAGCGGCCCGACAACTATGACTGGCTCGGCGCGGCCATCGTGGCGGTCGGAGTGGCAGTGATCTACTTCAGCCCGCGGCACGCGTAGGGCCGGCCCGGCCTCAGCGCCCGGTGCGCACCACGAACAGCGCTATGGCCACGTACTGGCAGGCGGCCGCGGCGCAGACGAAGGCATGAAAGACCTCGTGATAGCCGAACACCGCAGGATACGGGTCGAGGCGGCGGTGATAGAAGATCGCGCCGGCCGTATAGAGCAGCCCGCCGACCAGCATGAGCACCCCGGCTACGACGCCGGCGTGCATCCACACCCCCGGCAGCGCCAGGCCGGCTACCCAGCCGAGCGCCATGAACGTCGCCCCGACCAGGCGCTCCGGCGCGCTCATCCAGGTCAGGTGAATCGTGGCGGCGGCGATCGTGAGGATCCACAGCACGGCCAGGCACGCCAGCCCGAGTGAGCCCGGCATCGCGAGCAGGAAAGCGGGAGTGGCCGTGCCGGCGATGAGGAAGAAGATCATCGCGTGGTCCATCCGCTGCAGCCGACGGCTCCACACCGCGCTCCAGTTGCCGCGATGGTAGAGCGCGCTGACCCCGAACAGCGAGGTTACGCTGGCCGCGTAGACGGCGATGGCCACGATCCGCGTCGCCCCGTGCGCGCGGGCCAGCAGCAGGGTGCCCACGACCAGTGACGCCTCGAACCACAGCAGGTGCAGCCAGCCCCGCAGCACGGGCTTGCGGTAGTAGAGTCCGCGACGAGCGTCGTACAGTGCTCCCGGCACGGGCGGAGGAGGCGTTACCGGCGCGGAATCCATGGCAGTCATCGTCGGCCTCACCTCATGCCGGGACTCGGCGACCTCGGTTGTCGCTGATGTCCCTTACCACCGAGTGTCGCCGACGTTGAGGCTTTCCGCAGCCCGGCGCGGGCATCGGGACGCCGCGCTGCCGGGCCTAGCGTGGCAGCACGCTCTCCACGAGCGCGTTGTTGAGCCTGGTCAGGGCGATTCCCAGGTCGACCTGACCGGCATCCTCCCAGCCGCTGACCAGCGCCTCGATGTGCCGCCGCCGCTCCGCCTCGACGTCGCGCATCGACTGGCGGCCCTGCGGGGTCAGCACGATCGTCGATGACCGGCCGTCGGCGGGGTTAGCGCAGCGCTCGACGAATCCCTGGCTCTCCAGGGCGGTGATCTGCCGGGTAACGGTGGAGGAATCCAGGCGCAGGGAGCGGGCCAGGGCATTGGCGGTCACCGGGCCCAGCTCGTCGAGCATCCGCATGACCAGGTAGCCCGCGCGATCGACGCGCACGTACAGCGAGCTGCGCCGGCCGAAGGTCTCGAGGTGGCGGACCAACTTGATCAGCTCGAGCTCGATGACGCCGATGGCGTCGGTGCCCATCACGTCGGGGCCGCGCGGCTCATCGCCCGCGCCGTCGCTCGCCGCATCCATCCCCGGCCCCATCCCCGCAGGACTTCACTCTCCGTGTAGAATGCTCCCAAGTATCTGTATGATACATGTATCTTGGCTGGAGACGGGGTCCATGAGCGGGATACGATGAGCGGGACCAGATGATCGTTGTCCTGGCCCTGGGTGCCTCGCTGGCCAACGCCCTGACCAGCGTATTTCAGCGTCTCGGCGTGGAGAATGCGCCCGCCGGGACGACGCTGCGGCTGAGCCTGATCCGCTACGCGCTGCGGCGGCGGATCTGGCTCCTCGGGTTCGCCCTCATGATCGTCTCATTCCTGCTCCAGGCCGTCGCCCTGCACATCGGCCGGCTGTCCGAGGTCCAGCCGATCCTGACCACCGAGCTGGTCTTCCTCGTGGTGGTGCTGGGCACCTGGTTCGGGTTCACGATCGGGCGCCGCGAGTGGCTGGGCGCGCTGGCGGTCAGCGGCGGCCTGGCCGGCTTCCTGTACTTCGCTCATCCCGAGTACGGCATGGAGTCCCCGCCGACCTGGGAGTGGATCGTGGCGGGCGGCGCGTGCACGGCCGCCATCGCGATGGCCGTCCTGGCGGCGCTGCGCGGGCCGGGCTGGTGGCGGGCGGCCATGTTCGGGACGGCGGCGGCGATCAGCTTCGCCTTTACCTCCGCCTGCACCAAGGCGGTCTCCGACTTCGCCGCCTCGGACCTGGTCTCGCTGTACCGGCACTGGCAGACCTACGCCCTGGCCTGCTTCGGGGCGCTCGCGGTCTTCCTGGCCCAGAACGCGTTCCACGCCGGGCCCATCGTGGCCTCTCAGTCGACCCTCGTCCTGGTCGATCCCCTGGCCAGCATCCTGATCGGCGTCGGGCTGTTCGGCGACAACCTGCGCACCGGCGCCCCCTGGGGGCCACTGGAGGCGATCTCGCTCCTGGTCATGTTCGCCGGGGCGTACTGGCTGGCCCACTCGCCGCTCGTCAGCGGTATCTACGGCAGCGACCGCCAGCCGGAGTCGCTGTCGAGTGCCTCGCGATCGGCCCGGCTTTCCGACTCCGCGTGCCCTCACTCCCCGTCATGATCCAGTCCCCGTCATGGGCGGCCAAGCAAGATCGGCCAATCGTAGATGTCCGGTTGGTAACGCCCCTGTGTTAGCAGCGGGACATTCAGGATCCGCGCCGGCGGGCTGAGTTGCCGGTGGGGGTGATGATTCGCCTGGCCTGCGAACCGATCAGGGGTAGCGCCACGCCGGGCGGCCTGTGGGCCGGCGCTGTCCCCGCGGCCCAGGGCCTGCATCTAACCTTGACGTCAAGGTTAGGTATGCTGGACGCGAACATCACGTCAGCGCCGACCGGGTCAGACACAGCCCATGACGACACGTTCCATGACGACACAGTGGGGAGAGTCCATGCCGGTGGCTGGACAAACGCAGGCACCGCCCTCGGCGGCGGATGACAGGGGCGACCGCTACAAGTGGATTGCCCTGTCGAACACCACGCTCGGCATCCTGATGGTCACGATCAACCAGTCGATCCTGCTGATCTCACTGCCGGCGCTTTTCCGCGGCATCAACCTCAACCCGCTCGTGCCGGCCAACACGTCCTACTTCCTGTGGACCTTCATGGGCTTCATGCTCGTGACGGCCGTGCTGGTCGTCAGCCTGGGACGAGTGGGTGACATCTACGGCCGGGTGCGGATGTACAACCTGGGCTTCGCCGTCTTCACGTTTTTCTCGGTCCTGCTGTCAGTGACCTGGCTCACCGGCACGGCAGGGGCGCTGTGGATCATCATCATGCGCGTGTTCCAGGGGGTTGGCGGGGCGCTGCTGTTCGCCAACTCGACCGCCATCCTGACCGACGCCTTCCCTCAGGACGAGCGGGGCAAGGCGATGGGGATTAACGGCATCGCCGCGGTGGGCGGCTCGTTCCTCGGGCTGATCCTGGGCGGCGTCCTCGCCCCGGTCGAATGGCGCCTGGTGTTCCTGGTGTCGGTCCCGTTCGGCCTGTTCGGGACGGTGTGGGCTTACCTCAAGCTGCGCGACAACGGGATCCGGATCCCGGCCAGGATCGACTGGCTGGGCAACGCGCTGTTCGCGATCGGGCTGATCGCGCTGCTCACCGGGATCGTGTACTCCCTGCTCCCCTACGGCGGCCACCCGACCGGCTGGACCAACCCCTACGTGCTCGCCGGGATCTTCGGCGGCATTGCCGTCCTGGTCCTGTTCGCCTGGGTGGAGACGAAGGTGGCCCAGCCGATGTTCCGCCTGGACCTGTTCAAGATCCGGGCGTTCACCGCGGGCAACGTCGCCGGCCTGGGCGGCGCGCTGGGCCGCGGCGGCCTGCAGTTCATGCTCATCATCTGGCTGCAGGGGATCTGGCTGCCCCAGCACGGCTACAGCTTCTCCCAGACGCCGCTGTGGGCCGGCATTTACATGGTCCCGCTGACCGTCGGCTTCCTGCTGACCGGGCCCGTGGCCGGAGCGCTGTCGGACCGGTACGGCGCCAGGGCGTTCGCTACCGCCGGCCTGGTGGTATCGGGAGCCAGCTTCCTGCTGCTGGAGCTGCTGCCAATTAACTTTAGCTATGTCTGGTTCGCGCTGCTCGTCTTCATGTTCGCGGTCGGCATGGGGCTGTTCTTCTCGCCCAACCAGGCCGGGGTCATGAACAGCCTGCCGCCCGACCAGCGCGGCGCCGGCGCCGGGATGCTCAACACCTTCCAGAACTCGGCCACGGTGCTGTCGATGGGCCTGTTCTTCACCATCGTCACCCTGGGGCTTGCCTCCCGCCTGCCCAGTCACCTGTATAAGGGCCTGGTTGCGGCAGGCGTAGCCCCCGCCGCCGCCCACACGGTCGCCAGCGAGCCGCCGATCGGCAGCCTGTTCTCGGCCTTTCTTGGCTTTAACCCGATCAAGGAACTCCTCGGTCCCACCGGCGCGCTGGCTAAGCTGCCGGCCAAGCAGGCCGCCTACATCACCGGCCGCTCGTTCTTCCCCAGGCTGATCGAGCAGCCGTTTGCCAGCGGCCTGCACCTGGCGTTCAGCTTCGCCGCCGGGGTGACCGTCATCGCCATCATCGCCTCGGCCCTCCGCGGCAAGCGCTACATGTATGCCGCTCAGCCGGTGGCGGCCGAGCTGGCGGAAGGGGCAGCGCTGGAGGCCGGCCTGTTCGGCCTCGACGAGACGGCGGTACTCCCGGAAGCCGGTGCCGCCAACGGCAGCGCCGCCAACGGCAGCGCCACCAACGGCAGCGCTACCAACGGCAGCGCCACCAACGGCCACAACGGCACGGCGTCCAATGGCACGGCGTCCAATGGCACGGGCACTCCCGCTGCGCCAGCCGCGGATGGCATGCTGGCCAGATCGCCAGTGACCGAGTCCGACGAGGGACTCGGCGCGTCACGCGGAGGCAGCTGAGCCCATGAACACCACGCCCCGGACGGGCGCTGCAGGGCTGGTCACCGAGGACCAGCCGCCGCAGGCCGAGGAGCTTCTCGGCATCGGCGCTGCGGCGACCCGTCTCGGCGTGTCGGAGCGGGCCCTGCGGTACTACCAGCAGCTGGGCCTGATCGTCCCAGCCTGCACGACGCGCGGCGGCCTGCGCCGCTACTCCCCCGCCGACCTGGACCGGGTGTCCCGCATCCGGGAGCTGCAGACCGTACTGGGCCTGAACCTCGACGAGATCGCGGTCGTGCTCCGCAACGAGGACCGACTGGCCGAGATCCGCCGGATGTTCGCCGACGAGCGCACCAGCGCTAGCGAGCGGCGGCGGCTCACCCGCGAGTGCCTGGCCCTGCACGAGGACCTGCGCGCGACGGTGGAGGCCAAGCGGGCTGCTCTCGAGAGCTTCCTGGCCGACCTCGATGCCCGGATCGGCCGCGGCCGGGACCTGCTCGCCGGCCATGACGGCGGCAGCGACTAGGCGTCCCGGAGCCGCGCTAAGGACTGGCGGCTCCGGCCCCAGATTGAAGGCCGGCACAGCGGGCAAGGGAGTCTGATCACCGGGCCAGCGCGGGCTGGTGGAGGAGGATTCATGACCGCTGCGCGGGAGAGCGACTTCTACTCCCTTGAGCTGCTGCTCGATCCCGGCGGGCGGGAGCTGCTTGGGCGGATCCGGGCCTTCATGGAAAAGGAAGTCGAGCCGGTCGTCAACCACTACTGGACGCGCGCGGAGTTCCCGTTCCAGCTCATTCCGGCGCTGGCCGGGCTCGGGGTGGCGGGCCTGGCCTATTCCGGCTACGGCTGCGGCGGCCAGAGCAGCCTGCTGGCCGGCATGGTGTCCATGGAGTTCGCCCGCGTTGACTCCTCCATCGCCACGTTCATGGGCGTGCACAGCGGGCTGGCCATGGGGTCGATCTACCTCTGCGGCTCGGCGGAGCAGAAGCAGCGCTGGCTCCCCGAGATGGCCCGGATGGAGAAGATCGGGGCCTTCGGCCTGACCGAGCCCGACGTGGGGTCCGGCGTCGCCCGCGGACTGACGACCACGGCCCGCCGCGACGGCGACGACTGGGTCCTGGACGGGCAGAAGAAGTGGATCGGCAACGGCACGTTCGCCGACTACGTGATCATCTGGGCCCGGGATGTTGAGGATGACCAGGTCAAGGGCTTCGTCGTGGAAAAGGGGACGCCCGGGTTGGCCGCGACCGCGATGCAGGACAAGATCGCGCTGCGGATCGTGCAGAACGCCGTGATCACGTTGGACGGCGTCCGCGTGCCGGAGGCCAACCGGCTGCAGAACGCGAACTCGTTCGCCGACACCGCGGCCGTGCTCAGGATGACCAGGGCCGGCGTGGCCTGGGAGGCGGTCGGCTGCGCCCGCGGCGCGTACGAGCACGCCCTGGCCTACGCCAAGGAACGGCAGCAGTTCGGCCGGCCCATCGCCGGCTTCCAGCTCGTCCAGGACCAGCTGGTCAAGATGCTCGCCAACGTGACCGCGTCAGAGTGCATGTGCGTGCGCCTGTCCCAGCTGCAAGATGCGGGGCAGGCGGCGGACGAGCACTCGGCCCTGGCCAAGGCGTTCTGCACGGTGCGCATGCGGGAGACGGCCGGCCTGGCTCGCGAGCTGCTCGGCGGCAACGGCATCCTGCTTGAGCATCATGTCGGGAGGTTCGTCGCGGACGCTGAGGCGATCTACTCCTACGAGGGCACCCGGGAGATCAACACGCTCATCGTCGGCCGGGCCATCACCGGCACCGCTGCCTTCGTCTGAGCTGGGCACCTCCCCTGGCCGGCGGGCCTGGACCGGCGGCCGCACCGTCCCGCGTCGCCTGCGCATACAGTGCCCTGGTGTCGTTGGTGCTGAGCGCGCTGAACCGTTATCCCATCAAGTCCTGCCGGGGGCAGTCGCTGTCGTCCGCGGTGGTGGAGCCCTGGGGCCTGGCCGGGGATCGCCGCTGGATGCTCGTCGACGAGGCCGGGGCGCACGTGACCGCCCGGACGTGCCCGCGCATGATCCTGATCCGGCCCGAGCTGCTATCCGGCGGCGGCGTCCGGGTGACCGCCCCGGGGCAGCCGCCCCTTACTGTCAGCCCTCCGGGGCAGGCTCCCCTGGCCGTCAGTGTCTGGGGCAGCGAACTGCTGGCCGATTTCGCCGGCCAGGCGGCCGCTTGCTGGTTCACCGCGGCGGCCGGCACCCCGGCCCGGCTGGTTTACCTGGCCGATCCGACCCAGCGGCGGCCGAATCCGCGGTTCGCTGCGGCCGGCGACATGGTGAGCCTCGCCGACGGCTACCCGCTGCTGCTCACCAGCGAGAGCTCGCTGGCCGCCCTCAATGACCTCATCGCCGCCGGGCCGCTGGCGGCGGAGGGGCCGCTGCCGATGCGGCGCTTCCGGCCCAGCGTGGTCGTCTCCGGAGCCCCGGCCTGGGCCGAGGACGGCTGGCGCCGCCTGCGCATCGGCTCGGCGAGCTTCCGGGCAGTCAAGGGCTGTGACCGGTGCGTGCTGACCACGGTCCACCCGGACACCGCGGTCAAGGGGAAGGAGCCCATCGCCACCCTGGCCCGGCACCGGCGCTGGGACGGCAAGACCTGGTTCGGGATGAACCTCATCCCCGACGCCGCCGGGGCGGTGATCAGCGTGGGAGACCCCGTGGAACTGCTCGAGGAGGTCCCGGCGCCGGACGGGCCCCCGCGCTAGAGCCCGTGTCAGCCGATCGGCTGACAGCGGTCCACCCGGCTGGGCGACGCGGGCCGGGGCCCGGCCCGGAGATGCTGGCCGCATGACTGAGACAGCGGATCTGGCGGTGCGCGTCAGCGGCCTGCGCAAGCGGTACCGGGACGTCACGGCCGTGGACGGCATCGACCTGAACATCCGGCGCGGCGAGATCTTCGCCCTGCTGGGCCCGAACGGTGCGGGCAAGACCACGACCGTGGAGATCCTGGCCGGCTACCGGGCCAGGGACAACGGCGAGGCGGCCGTGCTCGGCGTCGACCGGCGATCGAGAACGGCGACCTGCCGCAGCCGGGCCGGGCTAGCGGAGACTGACGTCGGTTCCGCCGCGCAGCAGCGGGACCGCCGCCCAGCAGTACCGGGCGACGACCGAGCGATAGGGCCGGAACCGATCACCGAGCGGGGCGAGCTCCCTCGCGCGCGGCGGCGGGTCGATGCCCCAGGCCAGGCCGTATCCCTGCCGGACCCCGAGGTCCTCGACGGGCCAGATGTCAAGGCGGCGCAGCTCGAACATTCCGAACATGTCGGCCGTCCACTGGCCGATGCCGCGGACGGTCAGCAGCGAGGCCACGAGTTCCTCGTCGCTGCGCCGCGAGGAGGGGGCCAGGTCGAGCGTGCCGTCGAGGACCTTCGCCGACAGGTCACGCAGCGAGGCCAGCTTCCGGCCCGACAGCCCCGCGGTGCGCAGCACCTCGTCCGGCACGGCGGCCAGCGCCTCCGGGGTGAGCCTGCCGCCGGCGGCGGTCAGGACCCGGCCGAGGATGGCCTGCGCGGCCCGTCCGGCCAGCTGCTGAAAGACGATCGCGCGGACCAGCGCCCCGAAAGGGCCGTCCTCGCTCCGGGGCCGGTGCGTGATCGGGCCGGCCGCGGCGACCAGCCGGGCCAGCACCGGGTCGCGAGCCGCGACCTCCCTGGTGGCGGCGGCCAGCGATATTTCCGCCATCGCCCTACCCTACTGGGGCAGAAACCGGCGCTTTCCAGCCCGGGGCTCGCGGTTGCTTTCCGTCCGGCCGCCGGGAATTAGTGCGCGGCCTCGTATTTGCTCATGACCTCGGAGCTGATCCGGCCGCGCTCGGAAACCTGCAGCCCCTGCTCGGCGGCCCAGGTCCGGACCGCTGCGCGGTCAACTCTTGATCCGGCGCCCCTGGCCGCCCTGGCCGTTCTGCGCTGCGCGGTCCGGCGGCCGGCATCGACGAATGGCTGAAGCGACTTCTGCAGCTTAGTGAGATTTTTCTTTCCCAGGTCGATCTCGTAGCTCTGGCCATCGAAGCCGAAGGTCACAGTCTGCGCATCGGACGATCCGTCTAGGTCGTCAGTGACGACCACACTCACAGTCTTTGCCATGTTGAGATGGTCCAGGTTCAAGCCCTTGATGTCAAAGTGACTCGCGATGTTCAATGCCGCGAATGCCTTGTTGAATGCCATCGCTCCCCGGACGGAAATGACGCATTCCCGCAAGCTGTCGTTACGTCTGGGTCACTCTCCGGCCGCCCCGATGCGCAGCCACACGGCGCTGTCAGCCGGGAGCCGCCCGTCGGCCAGCGGGCCGCTGGCCAGCAGCACGGCGGCGTGCTCGGGCAGGTCGGCCGGCACCGGCGAGAGGTTGGCCAGGCAGCGCAGGTCCGCGCCGCGCTCGAAGGCCAGCACGCCGTCGGGCGCCGGGCACCAGGTCATCGGGCCGTCGCCGAGCGCGGGCTCGGCGTGCCGGATGGCCAGCGCGCTGCGGTAGAGCTCGAGCACCGAGTCCGGGTCGCCGGTCTCGATCTCGACCGTCAGGTCACGCCATTCCTTGGGCTGGGGCAGCCAGGGCTCTGCTGTGGCGTCCGGCGGCGAGAAGCCGAACGGCGGCTCCAGGCCCGACCACGGCAGCGGCACCCGGCTGCCGTCACGCCCCGGATCCGCGCCGCCGGTGCGGTGCCAGATCGGGTCCTGGCGCCGCTCGCCGGGGATGTCCTCGACCTCCCACAGGCCGAGTTCCTCGCCCTGGTACACGTACACCGCCCCCGGCAGCGCCATGGTCAGCAGGGCCGCGGCGCGGGCGCGCCGGGTGCCGGTCTCCAGATCGACCGGCTGGCTGTGGTCACGCGCCTGCAGGCTGAACGAGGTATCAGCGCGGCCGTAGCGGGAGACATGCCGGTCGACGTCGTGGTTGGACAGCACCCAGGTGGCCGGGGCGCTGACCGGCGCGTGCAGCTCCAGCGTGTTGTCGATCACCCGGCGCAGCTGCGCGGCATCCCAGGTGCAGCACAGGTAGGGAAAGTTGAAGACGGTGTGCAGCTCGTCCGGGCTCAGGTACCGCGCGAACCGGGCGGCGTCCTCCAGCCACACCTCGCCGATCAGGACGCGGCCCTGGTACTCGTCGGCGATCACCCGCCACGACCGGTAGATGTCATGAACGTCGTCGCGGTCGGTGTAGGGGTGCGTGGCACCGTAGGGCTCGTCCGGGGCCGCGTCGCGCAGCTGCGGGTCCTTGGTCAGCAGGGCTGCGGAGTCGATCCGGATGCCGTCGGCGCCGCGGTCGAACCAGAAGCGCAGGATGTCCTCGAATTCCGCGCGGACATCCGGGTTGCCCCAGTTGAAGTCGGGCTGCTCGGGCGCGAACAGGTGCAGGTACCACTCACCGGGCGTGCCGTCCGGCTCGGTGATCCGGGTCCAGCCGGGGCCGCCGAAGATGGACGGCCAGTCGTTGGGCGGCAGGTCGCCGCCCGGGCCCCGGCCGGGCCGGAACCAGAACCGCGCTCGCTGCGGCGACCCGGGCGCCGAGGCCAGCGCGTCGGTGAACCACGGGTGCTGGTCCGATCCGTGGTTCGGCACCACGTCAATGATGATCTTGATGTCGTGCGCGTGAGCCTCGGCGATCAGCGCGTCGGCGTCGGCGAGCGTGCCGAAAACCGGGTCGATGTTCCGGTAGTCGGCGATGTCGTACCCGGCGTCGGACATCGGGGACGGGTACCACGGGTTGAACCAGATCGCGTCGATGCCCAGCTCCGCCAGGTAAGGCAGCCGCGCCCGGACCCCGGCGAGGTCACCGATGCCGTCCCCGTTGCCGTCGGCGAAGCTGCGCACGTACAGCTGGTAGATCGCGGCGCCACGCCACCATGGTTCTTCCGGCGTGCTCTGCTCGCCGCGCCCGTGGGATCCGAGGTCGTGCACGGAAAACCTGCTTTCTATCGCGAGAGGACGTGGCGACGTTGCGCGGATGGCGGGGGCAGCGCGGCTCAGCCCTTGAGGCTGCCGGCGGTCAGGCCGGACATGATGTTGCGCTGGAAGATCAGGAAGAAGACGAGGGTCGGCACCGCGGCGATGGCGGACGCGGCGATGATCAGGTTCTGCGGATTGCTCTGCGCGGCCTGCCAGATTCCCACATTCAGCGTCTCCCGCGTTGGGTTGTACCCGTCCTCGACCAGCAGCGGCCAGAGGAAGTCCTTCCAGACGGCGACGACCCCGAAGATGGACACGACGCCGAGGATCGGCCGCGAGATGGGCAGCACGATCTTGCGCAGGATGCGCAGCGGGGACGCGCCGTCGATGGCGGCCGCGGCCATCAGGTCATCGGGGATCGAGTCGAAGAACCGCTTGAGCAGGAAGATGTTGAAGGCGTTGGCCACCGACGGCAGCCAGATCGCCTCCGGGGTGCCGATCAGGTTCAGGTGGAAGATCGGCAGGTTCGCCACGGTGATGTACTGCGGGACGACCAGGACCACGGACGGGATCATCAGCGTCGCCAGCATCATGGCGAAGATCGCGTTGCCCAGCACGGGCCGCAGCTTGGAGAAGGCGTAGGCCGCGGCCACGTCGAAGATGAGCTGGAGGGCGAGCGCGCCGAAGGCGTAATACAGGGTGTTGAACAGCAGCCGCCCGATCCCGACCACGTCCCAGGCCTTCACGTAGGTGGCCGGGTGCAGGTGCGCGGGGATGATCGTCGGCGGGACCTGCACGGCCTCGTGGGTGGACTTGAGCCCGTCGGTGAACAGGAAGTACATCGGGCCGATGAAGACCAGCGTGAACCCGATGATGACCAGGGTCAGCACGATCCGGTAGACGATCCGGCCGCGCGGCCGGTTCAGCTGGGCGCTGGAGATCAGCGTCCTGGTCTGCGCCTCGCGCACGGCCTGGCGGCGCGGCGCGGCCGGGGGGACGGGTGCCTGGGCGGTGAGCCCTGCCACGGGAGCTCCTCTCCTAGTCGCGGTCGCGGGTCAGCCACAGGTAGGCGCCGGAGAAGATGGCCAGTACCAGCATCAGAACCACGCCGAGCGCCGAGGCGCTGTTGTAATTGCTCGCGCCGCTCAGCGCGAACGCGTACTGGTAGATCAGGTTGACGACCGAGATGACCGTTGTCCCGGAGCCGCCGTTGGTCAGGATGAACGCCTCGACGAACATCTGCATTGTCGCAACGATCTGCAGCACCAGCAGCATGGACAGGATCAGCCGGGTCTGCGGGATCGTGATGTGCCAGATCCGCTTCCACAGGCCGGCGCCGTCCAGTTCGGCCGCCTCGTACAGCTCGCCGGGAATGTTCTGCAGCGCGGCCAGGTAAATGAGCGTCGCGCCGCCCATGTTCATCCAGGTGGCCGCGATCACCACGGAGATCATCGCGACCGTGGGCACCGTGGTGCCGGGCGACTGGACCCACTGCGAGGTCGGCAGGTGCACCGCGTGCAGGATGTGATTGAACAGCCCGTAGCTCGGGTCATAGAAGTAGGCGAACAGCAGCAGCGCCGAGGCCGGCGGCAGCATCACCGGCAGGTAGACCAGGACCCGGAGATATCCCCGGGCGTGCCGCAGTTCGTTGAGCAGGACGGCCACGACGAACGGCACCGCGTACCCGAGGATCAGCGCCAGGACGGTGAACTCCAGCGTGTTCCGCCACGCCTGCCAGAACGTCGGATCGTGGAAGATGCGGCTGTAGTTCTTCCAGCCGGCCCAGGTGGTAACGCCCAGCCGCTGGGACTGGAAGCTCATGATGATCTCGCGGACGATCGGGTACCAGGAGAAGAAGGCGAAGCAGACCACCGCCCCGATCAGGAACCCGTGGGCGGAGAGGTTACGCCTGATCTTCCGGCCTATCCTGCTGCCGGCGAGCGACCTCATCGACTCGGGACCGCCCCGGACCTTGCCGGGCCTGACGAGGGTGTCCGCCATTTATTCTCCTGCTAATCCTGCCGCGGGTCGCCGCCCGCAGGCACGGCCGGCGCTGCTGAGGGGAGGGATGGCCGGGCGGAGGGGCCGCCCGGCCATCCCCGCCCGGCCCTGTGCTAGCCGTTCGCCAGGATCTGGTTGACCTGGGTGGCGGCAGTCGACAGCAGCTTGCTGATACTGGCGCTCGGGTTGGTCAGCACGGCGAGCATGACCGGGTCGAGCGTCTTGTAGACCGCCTGGGCGTCGTGCGGCTCGCCCATGCCCTTTTCCTGCGCCGCGGTGAAGGTGGAGTAGTAGGAGGGGTTGATCGTCGCGCTGGCGTCCAGCAGCTTCTGGTTCTGCTGCTGGGTGGTGCCGCTGAACAGCTGCGGCTCGGGGAAGCCGGCCGGGAAGCCGTCCTTCTTCTGCCGGACGTAGTTGAACTGGCCCACGCCAGGGGTCAGGTTCTCGAAGTTGAGCCACTTGATGCCGGCCTTGATCTGCGCCGGGGTGTCGCGCTTGGCGAACATGTAGTCGTTGCCGCCCGACAGTGATCCCGCCGGGGTGCCGCTCGCGCTGGGCAGCGGGCCCATGCCGTAGTCGTTGATGTGGCCGCCGTCCTGCGGGACGATGACGTTGTAGATGTCGTCCGGCGCGGCGATGTACATGCCGAGCTGGCCCGCGGCCATCTGCTTTTGCAGGGCGCCCCACTGCAGCTGCTGGGTGGGGCTCATGCTGTGGTCAACGAAGCGCATCTGGTGCAGCGCCGTCAGGATCGCCTGGCCCTGCGCGGAATCGAACGTGGCCTTGGTGTTGTCGGCGCTGACCATCTGGCCGCCCATGGCGTCGATCTCCGAGGAGAAGTGCCAGCCGCCATTGTTGCCCGCGCTGTAGTCGCCGTATCCGTAGATGCCATGGCCCAGCGCCGTGATCGCCTTCGCGTCCGTCGCCACGGCCGCCCAGGTGGTCGGCGGCTGGTCCGGGTTGAGGTGCGCCTCGGTGAACAGCTTGCGGTTGATGATGAGGCCCTGGGTGTAGTTGGAGGTCGGCAGCCCGTAGATCGTCTTGCCCGCGGTGACCGCGGCCATCGCCGACGGCACGATGTCGGTCAGCGCCGGCACGGCCTTGGTGTTCACGTAGGGCGTGATGTCCGCGGCCTGGCCAGCGTCGAGGACCTGGTTGCGGTCGGTGAAGTAGGTGTAAAAAACGTTGGGCTCGGTGCCTGCCCTGAGCATGGCGGTGAAAGTTGCCGGCACCTCGCACGGGCTGGTGTCGATGCTCTGAATGGTGATGGTGGGGTTCTGCTTCTCGAAGGTGGCGACGTCCTCGGTCCACTCCTTGTGCTGCACCGGCGAGCTGGTGGGGGGCGCACAGTCGACGCTGATGGTGACGTGGCCGCCACTAGAGGAACTTGCGGAGCTGCTGCTGCTCGAGCACGCCGCGAGAGCTAGCCCTGCGGCTGCTATGGCGGCGACCCCGGCTATCTGGCGACAGCCGGCCCGTCGGTGGAGCTGTCTGCTCATCGATCGATCCCTTCGCTGGGCTGGAACATGGCGATAGCTCAACTTACTTAGGACAACACAAGACAGCAAGATATCGATGAAACTTAGCAAGGACACAACTTGGTTACGGAGATGTCCGGGAATCGGGGACGAGTCGGGCAGCCGGCCGGGCCGCCGCGATGAGTCTCCCGACTAGCCGGTCCGCGCCAGCCGGGTCACGCGGCGGCACACCTCCGCCGCGACGCAAGAGGCGAGGCGGACGGGCCGGGAGTTGCGGAAAATGACCCGGCATCTCGCGCAAGGCTTTCTGCGGGATGTCGTATTGTTGCGACATGACGCGTACACCCACCCGGCGGCTCGCCGAGGTCGCCAAGAAGGTCGGGGTGAGCGAGGCCACCGTGAGCCGGGTGCTCAACGGCAAGGCCGGCGTATCGGACTCCACCAGGGAGGCCGTGCTCACCGCGCTGGATGTCCTCGGCTACGAGCGGCCGACCCAGCTGCGCGGCGAGCGCGCCCGGCTGATCGGCCTGGTCCTGCCCGAGCTGATCAACCCGATCTTCCCGGCGCTGGCCGAGGTCATCGGGGGCGGCCTGGCGCAGCGCGGCTTCACCCCGGTGCTGTGCACGCGCACGGCCGGCGGCCTGTCCGAGGCCGACTACGTCTCCATGCTGCTGGACCAGCACGTCTCGGGGGTGGTGTTCGCCGGCGGCCACTACGCCGAGATGGCGGCCCCGCATGACCACTACCGGCTGCTGCACAGCCGCGGTATCCCGGTGGTGCTGCTGAACGCCGCGATCGAGAACCTGGACTTCCCGTGCGTGTCGACCGACGACATCACCGCGGCCGGGCAGTCCTTCCGGCACCTGGCCTCGCTCGGCCACCAGCGGATCGGCCTGGTCATCGGGCCGGAGGACCACATGCCGTCGCGCCGCAAGCTGGCCGCCTTCCGGGAGCACGCGCAGCGCAGCGGCAACGAGATCGCGCCCGTCGAGCACGCGCTGTTCTCGCTGGAGGGCGGCCAGGCCGCGACCACCCGGATGCTGCGGCACGGGATCACCGGGGTCATCTGCGGCAGCGACGTCCTCGCGCTCGGCGCGATCCGGGCGGTGCGGCGGGCCGGGCTGACGGTGCCCGGTGACGTGTCGATCGTCGGTTTCGACGACTCCGGCTTCATGAACTGCACGGACCCGCCGCTGACCACCGTCCGCCAGCCGATCGAGTCGATGGGCAAGGCGGCGGTGGCCCTGCTGGTCAGCCAGATGGGGAGCGTCTCGGTCTACCCGGAGGAACTGCTCTTCGAGCCCGAGCTGGTCGTCCGCGGATCAACGGGCCCGGCCCCCGTGCACAGCGCGCCCAGCGTGGCCACGCTGGCCTAGCGGCTGCCCGCTCAGTCCCTCCTAGCGGCTGCCGCCTCAGCGGCGGAGCCAGAACGTGACGACGACGCCCCGGAACCGCCGGTGAGAGACCAGCGAATAACGGTGCCGTAGCACTCTGCTCTCGGCTGTCATCAGCCCCGCGGGCAGCGGCACCAGGGGCGACTTGCCGACGACCCAGATCCGCTGGCGTGCGAGCATGAGCTGGCGGATGACCGGGAACGGCTTGTCGACGCCCTGGAAGGTGCCCGACGTCACTGGCGAGACGGCCATGGCGAAGTCCCTGGTCCGGGCGAAGTCGCCCGGGTAGCCCAGCCGGACGGTGCGGTAGAACGAGCCGAGGAACAGCACCCCGTCGCCCGGCTGGGCGCGAGCGGCCAGGTAGCGGGCGGGGCCGCCGTAGTTGAACGTGCGGCTGGCCGGCGTGCGGACGAACTGCTGGGCCCCGATCTGCAGCAGCAGCGCCCACACGCACACGATCGCCCCCGGTACCCAGACCAGCGTGCGCCGGCGGCCCGGCCCGGCCAGCCACTGGCCGATCCGGCAGGCCCCGGCGGCGGCCAGCAGCGCCGCGCCGGCCTCGCCGAACAGGACGTAGCGATCGACGTAGAACGGCCGGGCCACCAGGGATTCCAGGATCAGCAGGCCGGCCGGGAGCACGAGCAGCGGAGCGGCCACGGACGGCACCGAGAATCCGCCATGCCGCCACCAGGCCGGCTCGGCCCGCGCGCCGAACGGGGGCAGCAGGGCCACGACCGCGCAGCCGACGATGAGCGCCGACGCCCCGGCCGCCATGCCGAAGTAGTCACGGAAGAGCAGACCCAGGGCCGCCGCGCTCGGGCGCGGAATCCAGTAGACGGCACCGGACTCCCGGGCGCTGAGCACGACGACGGGCGTGACGGCCACGGCGCCCGCCGCCGCGGCGATGGCCCAGTGCGTGACCGCGCGCCGACCGTAGCGGGCCAGCAGGACCGTGACCGCGTGGGCGGCCAGGACCAGCAGCGACAGCTCGTTCAGGTAGCCGCCCAGCGCGACCAGCGCGCCGTAGGCCACCCACCGGCCGGCCACCCGGGTCCTGGCGGCCCCGGCCGCTTCCCCGGCCTGCGCCGGGCCGGAGTTCTCGGCTGGGCCGGAGTTCTCGGCCGCCATGGCCCGCAGCAGGGCCAGGGTCTGCCCGATGACGCACGCGAAGACCAGCGCGTACGAACGCGCGGTCTGGCCGTAATAGCTGATCGCCGGGGTCAGCGCCACGATCAGGCCGGCGAGCAGGCCCGCCCAGCCCGATCCGGTGAGCCGCCTGCCGAGGATCACGGTCATGGCCACGGCGGCGGTCATGGCGATCACCGAGGGCACGCGCATGATCGTCGGGCTGGTGCCCAGGACCATCCAGCCGTGCATCAGCAGGTAGTACAGGCCGTGCACGACGTCGAGATGGACCAGCAGGTGGCCGAGCCCCGGCAGGCTGAGCCGGGCCGCCCAGCGGGTCGCCGACTCGTCGTTGCCCATGGCCGAGAAGCGGGCCAGCCCCCACAGGCCCAGGGCCGCCATTGTCGCGGCCGCGATGACCACCGGCCCGTAGGCGTCCAGCGACCGCGCTCCGGCCCGCCGCGCCGACTGGCCGGCGGGCACCATCGCTGCGGGCGCGGGGTTGCGGTGCTCAGCAGCCGCCGAGCTCACGGCTCATGGCGGGGATCACCGGCCGATGCCCCGAACGTCTGCCGCCACTGAGCAGGCGAGGTGAATCGGGCCGCCTCGGCGCGGTACTCCGTGGCCAGCCGCGGCCAGTCACGCAGCAGCCGGGCGTGCAGGAGCAGGCTGCGCTGGCTGAGCGACCGGAACAGCTGCGGATCGCGCTGGTACCACGCGGTGGTGGCTCCGTCCGGGGCCGACACCAGCGCGCTGTCCAGGTTGGACAGCATCCACCAGGACGCGTCCTGGTACGGCAGGGCCACCTGAGGCCGGCGCTGTGCCTCGGGCCGCGTCCTGGTCAGCTGACGGGCCGCTCCGGCCGCCGCCTTGGTGAGCAGGCCGATCTTGTTGGTCGGGCCGGAGATTTCCTTGCCCTTGCCCGGCGGCTTACGCCGTCGTACCGGGGGGAACCGCTCGATGTCGGATTCCGCTCGAGCGTCGCTGAACTGCTGCCGGATATCGCGGAGTTCCGTCATCTTGGTCTGCAGCTCGCGGTGCAGGTGCTCCGGCCCGGACAGCACGTCCTCGATGGCCCGCAGCCTCAGGACGGCGGTCGAGTACTGCATCGACAGCAGGTGCTGGACCTGTGTTTCCGCGCTCTCGGCCACGAGCCGGCCACCCCGGTCGTAGGGCGAGTGCAGGAGCGCGGTGACGACTCGGTTGCGCAGGTGGTAGTACGCCTGCCAGTCCTGGGCGTCGTTCTTGTCCTGCCAGGGCACGTGCCACGCGGCGACGCCCGGCATCGACACCGTCGGGAAGCCGTTCTTGCGGGCCCGCAACCCGTACTCCGCGTCATCCCACTTGATGAAGACCGGCAGGGCCAGGCCGATCTCCTCGATGACCTTGGTCGGGATCAGGCACATCCACCAGCCGTTGTAGTCCGCGTCGACGCGGCGGTGCAGCCACGGGGTGTTCCGCAGGTTCCGGCGGCCGAAGTCGTGGAACTGCTTGGTGTGCGGCGCCGCTCCCCACCACCACTTGTAGGGGGCAACGGTCTCGCCGAACGCGTGCAGCACCGACCGGTCATACAGGCTGAACATGTGGCCGCCGATAATGGTCGGGCGGCGGGCCAGGTCAGCGAACGCCACGGCTCGCAGGATGCCCTCGGGGTCGAGGGTGATGTCATCGTCGAGCAGCAGCAGGTAGTCGCTCTGGCTGGCGCGCAGTGTCTCGTCCATGGCCCGGGAGAACCCGCCCGAGCCGCCGATGTTGCCCTGCTCGATGAGGTGCAGCCGGTCGGCGATGCGCTTGGCGGCGTCGGGGAAGTCCGGGTGCTCGGCGGTCCGCCTGGTGCCCTGGTCAACGACGTAGATCGCGTCCACCAGCTCTATCACCTCGGCCGCGTCGCCTAGCGTCCGCAGTTGCGCCGCCATGAATTCGGGCCGGTTGAAGGTGGTAATGCCGATGCTGATGCGGCCGGGCGCGGCGGGCTCGGTCAGCGCGGCCCATTCCGCCTCGATCAGGGTCGTGCCCCGCGAGCCGGCCACGATGTCGAACCAGTACCAGCCGCCGTCGATGAACTGGGTGAGCGGCAGCGTGCGCTCGATCGTCTCCGGCTCGTCGCCCTCCACCTCGATCGTCTCGACCGCGTGGCTGAGGCCCTTGGCACTGGAGCGGTACACGATGAGCGTCGCCGCGCCCGCGAGGCGGACCCGCAGCGTCACGGCGTCCACGGTGGTCCACCGGCTCCAGTAGCTGGCCGGGAAGGCGTTGAAGTACGTGGCGAACGACACGCGGCGATCCGCGCGGATCAGCGCACTGCGGCGGCGATCGAGCTCGGCCGCCTCGTCCGCGGGCAGCCCGTCACCGAAGCGGATGGTGGACTGGGCCTCGCCGACCACGGCGTTGGCGGCCGGCGCCGCCGTGGCGATCGCCTTGGTCTTCGTGAGCGACTGGGTCAGCCGTTCCGAGGCCAGCTCGGCCGCGCCGCGCTCCATGTTCGTCTCGGCGTACAGCGGCAGGACGTCCAGGTCCCCGGCCGGGAAGACCACCCGCTGCAGCACCCGCCGGACGCTGTCCGCGCCTGGCTCGTCGCTCATGACCTGACCCCCGCCTCGGCCAGCGGCGCGCCCTCGGCGAAGTGCGGGCGCAGCCGGTTCTCGTACATGCTCAGCGCGGATCCGATCGCCATGTGCATGTCGAGGTACTGGTAGGTGCCCAGGCGGCCGCCGAACAGCACGCCGGGCTCGCGCCGGGCCATCTCCCGGTAGGCCAGCAGCCGGGCCCGGTCCGCGGCGGTATTGATCGGGTAGTAAGGCTCGTCGCCGCGGCTGGCAGAACGCGAGTACTCGCGCATGATCACCGTCTTGTCCTTCGGATACCAGTCACGCTCGGGATGGAAGTGCCGGAACTCATGAATGCGGGTGAACGGAACGTCGATATCCGCGTAGTTCATCACGGGGGTGCCCTGGAAGTCCCCGGTGCCCTTAACCTCCAGGTCGAAATCCAGGGTACGCCAGCCGAGATCGCCCTGCGCATAGTCGAAGTACGCATCCAGCGGCCCGGTATAGACCACCGGCAGGTTGCCCAGCAGGTCCGATCGCAGGCTGGCGAAGTCGGTGTCCAGCCGCACCTCGATGTTGGGATGATCCACCATGCGCTCCAGCCAGGCGGTATATCCCTGGACCGGCAGCCCCTCGTAGGTGTCACTGAAGTACCGGTTATCGAAGGTGTAGCGCACCGGCAGCCGCGTGATGATCTCCGCGGGCAGCTCGACCGGATCGGTCTGCCACTGCTTAAAGGTGTAGCCGCGGATGAATGCCTCGTAAAGCGGCCGCCCGATCAGCGAGATGGCCTGCTCCTCGAGGTTAGCGGCGCGGCCGGCCGGCACCTCGGCCGACTGCTGGGCCACCAGGGCCCGCGCCTCGTCCGGGGACATGGCCGCGCCGAAGTACTCGCAGATGGTGGCCAGGTTGATCGGCAGCGGGTACACCCGGCCCTGGTAGATAGAGAACACCCGGTGCTGGTAGCCGGTGAAGTCGGTGTACTGGCGGGCGTACTGCCACACCCGGGCGTTGGAGGTGTGAAACAGGTGCGCGCCGTAGCGGTGGATCTCGATGCCGGTCTCCGGCTCGGGCTCGCTGTAGGCGTTCCCGCCGATGTGCTCGCGACGGTCGATGACCAGGACGCGCAGGCCCAGGTCGCGGGCACACCGCTCGGCGACGGTGAGCCCGAAGAAGCCCGAGCCGACAATCGCGAGATCGATGTTCACGAGCGCACCCGCGGCGTCGGCTCCGGACGGCCGTCTGCGGGTAGCTCCCATCCCTGCGTGTACTCCGCCGCGTCCGCTTCGGTCGTGCCCGCTGGCTGCGTCCCCGTCATCAGTTCTGGCTCCAGGTGGTCGGTGTACCGCCTGACGATCGGACGGTACATTGCGCGGCGGCACCACCAGGGAATCAGCCGGTAGCCGCCGCGCACTAGGACATTGCGCACGTACTGGGCCGGCGTGGTGAAACCCTGCCTGCGGAACTCGCGCTGCAGCCGCAGCTCGGAGGAGAGCAGCTTGGTGCCGCCCCGCCGCTTGAAGGCGTCCGCGCCGACGCGGTAGAAGACTAGCGGCTCGGCCACGTTGACCGCCCGCGCGCCGTGATCGAGCATCCGCGCGAACAGTGCGTAGTCTTCCATCAGCGGCAGGTCACCGTAGCCGCCCGCGGCCAGGACCGCGCTCCGCCGGTAGACGACAGTGGGGTGGTTGAACGGGTCATGCATCCGGGCGTAGCGGCGGATCTGGTCGGGATCGGTCGGCGGCACCCGCCGCCCCACGATGTCGTCGGTGTCCTTGATGAACTCCAGCAGGCCGGCGCCGACGATGTCGGCGTCCTGCATGAGCGGCAGCTCCACCGCGAAGCGGTGCGGCATGGCCACGTCGTCGGCGTCCATGCGGGCGATCACGTCGAACCAGCTGGCGGCCAGACCCCGGTCCAGGGCCGGTCCCAGGCCGCCGTTACGCTCGAGCGGGATGAAGGTCACCGGCACCGGGCTGGTCGCCCGCAGGTCATCCAGGCATGTGGCGAGTTCCTCGCGAACCGGCCCGTCGCGGACGATGACCACCTGATCCGGCCGCACGAGCTGATCGTCGACCGCGCTGCGGAACGCCCGCCGGACGAAGTCAGGCCGGTCGCCGTCGTAGACCGAAAGCAGGAGCGCGAAGGGCTCATGCATACGCGGGAGCCGCCTTTCGTCAGGAAGACAAGGGCCGTCGACGACGGATCGTAGCCAGTCGTTGTGGGCAAGAAGAAGGCTTTAACCTTAAATTGTACGGGTCCAGAGGCGCACGTTTTCTGACATGCAACTTGGGTCTATGTTGCCCTAGATACTGTTTTGCCGGGCGCCCTGGTGCTGGCGCCGCCGTCCTACGTCACTAGAGGTGTGTACCCGTGACAGCGCGCAACGTCACAGAGCAGAGCAGGACGACCGGCACGACTGACCCGGTTCCGGTCGTTACTGACAGCGACCCGGCTCTCACCCGCCCGCATCCGAAGGTCATCCTGCATATCGGTGAGCCCAAGACGGGGACCACGTTCCTGCAGCACGTGATGTGGCGCAACCGGGCCGAACTGGCCGCCCAGGGCGTCGGGCTGCCGGGCCATCACCCGCAAGACCACTACCGCGCCACCCAGGACCTGCGCGACATCCCCAAGCGGCCCGACGACCCGGCGGCGTCCTGGACCGGCGAGTGGGAAATCCTGGCCGGTCAGGCGCGGCAGGCCTCGAGGGTCGCCGTTATCTCGCATGAGCTCTTCTCCGCGGCGGACGCCGACCAGGCCGACCGGGCCGTGAGATCCCTGCTCCCGGCCGAGGTGCACCTCGTTATCACCGTCCGAGACATCGCGTCGCTGCTGCCCGCGGAGTGGCAGGAGACCATCAAGCACCGCAACTCCCGCAGCTGGGAGGACTGGCTCGCGGACGTGATCGACCGGGAGTCCGTCGATGCCGACCGGCGCCAGTGGTGGTTCTGGCGCGTCCACGACACCCTGGCCATCCTGGACATCTGGTCTCGTCACGTGCCGCCCGAGCACGTGCACGTGATCGTGGTCCCGCCGCGCGGATCGGCTAACGACCTGCTGTGGCAGCGCTTCGCGTCCCTGCTCGACATCGACCCGGCCAGCGTGGACCTCAGCCGGGCCCGGCCGAATTCCTCCCTCGGGATGCCCGAGGTCGAGTTCCTGCGCCAGCTGAACCAGGTGCTTCCGCAGGAGGTGCCTGACTGGTTCTACATGTGGAATGTCAAGGAAACGCTCGCGCACCGGGCCCTGGCCGCTCGCCGGGACGGTCCGCGCCTCATCCTGCCCGCCAGCCGGGATGCCTGGGCCCGCAGCTACGCCGAGGCTGTCGCGGCCGCCCTGAGCGAGTCCAAGTACGACATCATCGGCGATGTCGCGGACCTGCTGCCCCGCCCGGTCGCCGAGCCGCCGACCAGCCCGGCCGACCTGCCCGCCGAGCAGGTTCGCGACGCCGCGGTGGCCGCCGCCGCCGCGCTGGTGGCCCACATGTACCGCAAGGCTTATCCGGCGGCCCGGCCACAGCACCGGCCGGCCGCGCCCCGCGGGCTGGCCCAGCGGGTCGCCCCCCGCAGGCTAGTCCGCCGGGTCGGGTCGAGCGTTATCTCCTCACCGCGGGTCAAGAACACGGTGCGCGAGCTGAGCAGCCGCTTCCCGGCCGTGCGGCAGCTGCGGATCCAGCTGTGGCGGGCGGTTGAGCGGCGCCGGGAACAGGGACGCCGCTAGCATGCCCCCGGCCGAGGACGCCGCTAGCCTGCCCCCGGCCGGGCCGGCTGGCGAGCCAGGAAGCGACCACCCCGCGGTGATCGCCGTCGTCGTCACCTATAACCGGCGCGAGCTGCTGCTGGAGGCCCTCGCGGCGGTGCACGCGCAGAGCCGCCCGCCCGACGCCGTGATCGTGATCGATAACGCCTCGGCTGACGAGAGCGCGGCCGCGGTCCGCAAGCGCTACCCGTCCGTGCAGCTGGCCGAGCTCGCGCACAACACCGGCGGGGCGGGCGGCTTCGCCGGCGGCATGGCGCTGGCCCTGGCCGACGGCGCGGACCTGATCTGGCTCATGGACGACGACACGGTGCCCGAGCCGGGGGCGCTGGCCGCCCTGCTGGCCGCCCGGCGGGCCTACCGCGGGCGGCCGCCCGCGGTGATCGCCAGCCGCGCGGTCTGGACCGACGGCCGCGCGCACCCAATGAATACCCCCCGGACCAAGCCGCTCGTGACCAGGTCCGAGCGGGCGGCGGCGGACGCCGCCGGATGCCTGCCGATCCGCTCGGCATCGTTCGTGTCGATCCTCGTCGACGCCGCCCAGTGCCGTGGCCGGGGCCTGCCGCAGGCGGATTACTTCCTGTGGAACGACGACTTCGAGTTCACCACCCGGCTGCTGCGCGGCAACATCGGCCTGCTCTGCCCGGCGAGCGTGGTCGTGCACAAGACGGCGGCCTTCGGCTCGACGGACGCCGATCCCGGGCCGCGCTTCTTCTACGAGGTCCGGAACAAGGTCTGGACGCTCCGGGCGCGCTCGCTCGCCCCGGCCGAGCGGGTCCTGTACGGCGGCTCGACCGTGCGCCGCTGGGCCCGCACCTACGCGAAGTCCGGTGACCGGGCAGCCCTGCGATCGGCCCTCGTCCGGGGCATCGCCGCCGGGGTAACCACGAGCCCGCGACCGACCGCGGACGTGCTGACCGACGCCGGGCTGGCGTTGCCAGCGGGACTACCGGACTAGCCCGGGCCGCCCCTCCCCCAGGACCTCACTTGCCCGCGCCGCCCTCACACCGCGCCCTCACACCGCGCCGCAACCTCCACTTGCGCCAATAGATTGGCCATGCAAAGCTATTGGTGAAAGTCCACCTGAGGTCTGCGCGACTTCGGCGAGGTGCGAGCCAGGGAGGCAACCATGGCCGACGACGGTCCCGAGGCCGCCAGCGAGGCAGCCCGCGAGCGGCTCGGCAGCCAGGCGGAGCTGCTGGCCGAGATGAAGGTGCTGCGCCGCCAGGCCAGAGCGGCCCGGCATGCCTACTGGTTCCCCCTGGTCCTGTTCGGCCTGCTGGCCTGCGCGTCCGTGCCGTTCTACGTTCAGCAGGTGCCCAGGGCGTCCGGCGTCTTCGCGATCAGGTCAGGCGGGCCGACACTGCCGTTCTTCGGCAGCTATTCCGGCTTCCTCCCCCCGCGCTACCTGCCGTATTACTGGATCGCCGCCCTGCTGGGCGGTCTGCTGGCCACTCAGCTCTGGTACCGGTGGCATGCCCGGCGGGTCGGCCTGGCCACTCCCGCCCGCGCCTACCTGATCACCACCGTCGTGCTCACCGTGGCCGCCATCGTGCTCCCGCTACTGTCAGTGGCGAAGTACCCGCCCAGCTGGCGCTGGCTGAACGGGCTTCGGGTGCTCTGGCCGGGCGACCTGGTCTTGCGGGGCACCTTTCCCTTCCTCATCATCGCCGTCGGCCTGCTGGCCCTCGCCTGGTCCGAGCGGAGCCGGGCCCTGACCGTCATCGCCGTCGTTTACACCGGAGCCGCGCTGCTGGCGAGCCTGTACGACGTGTCGAACCTCTTGTACCGGGTGGGGTGGAACACCTCCATCGCCGATGAGTCCCTGCCCAATGTCCTGCTGCCCGCCGCGGTGCTGCTGCTCGCGGGGGCCGGCACCCTGGCGGCGCGGCGGCTCCACCGGACCACGGCGTGACCGCCCCGGAACCGGGCCCGCCGGATGCTGCTCCCGAGGCGAGGCCACCAGGGCCAGCGCCGCCAGAACCAGCACAGGCGGAGCGGGCCGATGAGCACCCGACCAACGGCCTGGACGAGACGGTCCACCAGCGGCACCGGCTCGGCATCCTCACCATCACGGCGGAAGCCCGGCAAGCCGAGTTCGGCTACCTGCGCGAGGCGCTCGGCCTGACACCGGGCAACCTGTCCCGGCACCTCACCGTGCTGGAGGAGGCGGGCATGGTCGAGGTGGAGAAGGGTTATGCCGGGCGCCGCCCCCGGACCTGGGTCCGCATCACTGGCCAGGGCCGCAAGGCGCTGGCCAGGGAACTTGGCACGCTGACCGAGCTCGTCCGCCGGCACGGGGCCGGCGCCGGCGGCTAGCGGCCGTCCCGGGCTGCGGGAACTAGCGGCCCAGCAGCTCGTACCGGGCCTCGGCGGCGTCCTTCTGCGGCTGCCACCACGACTCATTGGCGCGATACCAGTCGATGGTCGCCGCCAGGCCGGCCCGGAAGTCCGCGTACCGGGGTTCCCAGCCCAGCTCGGTGCGGATCTTCGTGGAGTCGTTGGCGTACCGAAGGTCGTGACCGGGACGGTCGGGCACATGGTCGTAGGCGTCGGACGGCTGGCCCATCTGCTCCAGGATCAGCTCGAGGATCTCCTTGTTGCTACGCTCGTCGCCCGATCCGATGAGGTAGGTCTCCCCGGTCAGGCCGCCGTCCAGGATGAGGTGCACCGCCGCGTTGTGGTCATCGACATGCGTCCACTCGCGGACGTTGGCCCCGGCGCCGTAGAGCTTGGGCCGGCTGCCCGCCAGCACGTTGGTGATCTGGCGCGGGACGAACTTCTCCACGTGCTGGTAGGGCCCGTAGTTATTAGCGCAGTTCGACAGGGTGGCGGCCACCCCGTAGGACCGGACCCAGGCCCGCACCAGCATGTCGGAGCTGGCCTTGGTTGCCGAGTACGGGCTGGACGGGTCGTAGGGGGTCCGCTCGGTGAACCGGTCGGCCGAGTCGAGGGCCAGGTCGCCGAACACCTCGTCGGTAGAGATGTGGTGCAAGCGGCGCTCGTGGCGGCGGACGGCCTCCAGGATCGTGTAGGTGCCCACGACATTGGTGCGGATGAACGGGCCGGGGTCGAGCAGGGAGTTATCGACGTGGGATTCCGCGGCGAAATGCACCACCACGTCCGACTCGGCGACCAGGGCATCCACCAGCTCGGCATCGCAGATGTCGCCCTCGACCAGCGACACCTGCGCGGCGACCGGGGACAGGCTGGCGGGGTTGCCCGCGTAGGTCAGGGCATCCAGGACGCGCACCTCGTAGTCCGGGTGCTGACGCATCGTGTACTGAACGAAGTTCGCGCCAATGAACCCGGCCCCGCCGGTGACCAGCATTCGCCTCATGGGCGGTCATACTAGCCGCACCGCCCGCAGCGGCCGCCCGGCCGGCCGGGGTGACCCGGGTGACCCGGCCCGGCCGGAGCGACCGCCCCGCCAGCGGGTCAGGGAATCAGGACGATCTTGCCCAGGGTGTGCCGCTTCTCCAGCTCGGCGTAGGCCTGGCGGACTTCCTCGAGGGGGTACGTGGCCGCGATCGGGATCTCGATCTGGCCCGCAGCCACCAGGCCGGCCATCTCGGCCAGCACGTCGGTGGTCGAGGCGTCGGAGCTGCCCTCGGCCTTGGTGCCGAACTCCTTGGCCGCGTCGTAGGCGATGATGGTCTCGATCCGGTCCCGCGGCACGCCGAGATCCACGGCGAGCTTGACGTAGTCGGGCCCGAACAGGTCGATGAAGGCGTCCACGCCATCGGGGGCGGCGGCCCGGATCCGGTCGGCCAGGCCGTCGCCGTAGGCCACCGGCGTCACGCCGAGCGAGGTCAGCCAGTCGTGGTGGGACGGTGAGGCGATGCCGATCACGCTGGCGCCCCGGATCTTCAGCAGCTGCACCACCACCGAGCCGACGCCGCCCGCGGCGGCGGACACCACCACGGTGTCGCCCGGGCCGGCCGCCACGGCCCGCACTGCCGCGTACGCGGTCACGCCGACCACGTACATCGAGCCCGCGACCGGCCAGGACAGGCCAGCCGGCTTGCGGATGAGCTGGCCGTCGGGGACCACGACGTACTGCGCGTGGCTGGACCGCTGCCAGGACCAGCCCAGCACCTCGTCGCCAACTGAGAAACCGGTGACGCCGTCACCGACCGCGCTGACCACGCCGGCCAGGTCGCTGCCCTCGCCCGAGGGGAATGTCGTCGGCCAGCGTGAGTCGAGGTAGCCCTTGCGGATCGACGCCTCGCCGGGGTTGATCCCGGCGGCCCGTACCTGGACGACTACCTCGCCCGCCGCCGGCGACGGCACCTCGACGTCCGCCACGTACAGGACGTCAATGCCTCCGTACTGGTCAAATCGCACTGCCCTGGCCATTGCCCAGCCCCATCTCGTCGGTGAACGGGGATCTTGCGATCCGATCTTGCCTATGGGAGCCAGCAGCGCGCCGCGGCCTGCTATTCCTGGCCGGGGTCCTAACCCCAGCGGATGGCCGCGATATCGGGCGCGCCGAGCCGGGCGGCCTCGGCGGTGTGGTCGTCGGGCTTGGTCTGCGAGTCGCGCTCGGCTGCCACCCGGGCCAGGTAGTGGTCGATCTCCCGCTGCCGGTGCTCGTCATCCCAGCCCAGCGGGCCTGCCATCAGGTCGGCGACGGTGGCGGCGGCGGCCACGCCGCGGTCCCAGGACTCGATCGAGATCCGCATCCGCCGGGCCAGCACGTCGTCCAGGTGCCGGGCGCCCTCGTGGGTGACGGCATAGCGAGCCTCGACCCGCAGGTAGTCGTCCGCGCCCGGCAGCGGCTCGGCCAGCGACGGGTCCTGCGCCAGCATGGCCAGCAGCTCGTGGACGCACGACCCGTAGCGGTTGAGCAGGTGCTCGACGCGGACGGGATGCACGCCGACGGTCACGGCCAGCGCCCGGCGCTGGTTCCACAGGGCCCGGTAGCCGTCGGCGCCGATCAGCGGCACCGCGTCCGTGCAGGAGTCCGGGACCCGGGCGTCCAGGCCGCGGGCCGCCTCGTTGACGGCGTCGGCGGCCATCACCCGGTAGGTCGTGTACTTGCCGCCGGCCACGACGACCAGGCCGGGCACCGGGTGGCCCACGATGTGCTCGCGCGACAGCTTCGAGGTCTCCTCCGACTCGCCGCTTAGCAGCGGCCGCAGGCCGGCGTAGACGCCCTCGACGTCCTCGCGGGTGAGCGGCGAGGTCAGGACGGCGTTGACGTGCTCCAGCAGATAGTCGATGTCACTGGAGCTGACGGCCGGGTGGGCCTTGTCCAGGGCCCAGTCGGTATCGGTCGTCCCGATGATCCAGTGCCGTCCCCAGGGGATAACGAACAGCACGCTCGTCTCGGTCTGCAGGATGATCCCGGTGCTGGACTGCAGCCGGTCCCGGGGCACCACCAGGTGGATGCCCTTGGAGGCGCGGACGTGGAACTGGCCGCGGGTGTCGGCCAGAGCCTGAGTGTCATCGGTCCACACGCCGGTGGCGTTGATGACCTGCCGGGCGCGCACCTCGAACCTGGCCCCGGTCTCCAGGTCCGTCATCGTCGCGCCCGTCACCCGCTCGCCCTGCCGCAGGAAGCCGGTGACCTGGACCCGGTTGGCCACCATGGCGCCAAAGGACGCGGCGGTCCGCACCACGGTCAGCGTGTGCCGGGCGTCGTCGACCTGCGCGTCCCAGTACTGCACGGCGCCGGTAAGGACATCGCCGCGCAGGCACGGCGCCTCGCGCAGCGCCTTCTTGCGGGTCAGGTGCCGGTGGTGGCGCAGGCCGTGCGCCGTGCCCGAGGTGAAGGCCATCGCGTCGTACAGGGCAATCCCGGCGCCCACGTAGGGGCGTTCCCAGTGGTGCCGCAGCGGATACAGGAACGGCACCGGCCGCACGAGGTGCGGGGCGATCCGGTCCAGCAGCAGGCCGCGCTCGGTCAGGGCCTCGCGGACCAGGCCGAAGTCGAGCATCTCCAGGTAGCGCAGGCCGCCGTGGATGAGCTTGCTCGACCGGCTGGACGTCCCGCTGGCCCAGTCCCGCGCCTCGACCAGGGCGGTCGTCAGGCCGCGCGTCACCGCGTCGAGCGCGCAGCCGGCGCCCACCACCCCGCCGCCGATGACGAGCACGTCGACCTCGTACTCGGTCATCGCAGTCACCGCGTCCGCACGGGACGCCGGGGACAGTGCCTCTACCACAGTGCCTCTACCACAGTGCCTCTACCACAGTGCCGCTACCACAGTGCCGCTACCACGCGTCTGCTACCACCGGTCAGTCGACCTCCACCCAGTTCAGCGTACGCTGAACCGCTTTCTTCCAGCCTGCGTAACCCTCTTCCCGCTGCCGACCATTCCATTGTGGCTCCCAGCGCCGGCCGGCGTTCCAGTTGGCCCTGAGCTCGCTGGTGCCCGACCAGAACCCTGCGCCCAGGCCGGCGGCATACGCGGCGCCGAGCGCGGTCGTCTCGGCCACGACCGGCCGGCTGACCGGCACGCCGAGAATATCGGCCTGCAGCTGCATGCACAGGTTGTTCGCGGTCACCCCGCCGTCGACCTTGAGGACCTCCAGGTGCACGCCCGAGTCGGCCTCCATGGCCTCGCTGACGTCGCGGGTCTGGTAGCAGATGGCCTCCAGGGTGGCCCGGGCCAGGTGAGCGTTGGTGTTGAACCGGGAGAGCCCGACGATGGCGCCACGGGCGTCGCTGCGCCAGTAGGGCGCGAACAGCCCGGAGAACGCCGGCACGAAGTAGATGCCGCCGTTGTCGGTGACCTGGCGGGCCAGCGACTCGGTCTCGGCCGCGCCGGAGATGATGCCCAGCTGGTCTCGCAGCCACTGCACGGCGGATCCCGTGACGGCGATCGACCCCTCCAGGGCGTACACCGGCTTGGCCTCCCCGAACTGGTAGCACACCGTGGTCAGCAGCCCGTGCCGGCTGCGCACCAGCTCCTGGCCGGTGTTGAGGAGCATGAAGTTGCCGGTCCCGTAGGTGTTCTTGGCCTCGCCGACGGCGAAACACACCTGGCCGACGGTCGCGGCCTGCTGGTCGCCCAGATCGGCGGTCAGCGGGACGCTCCGGACGGCGGCGGGCCCGCGCACCTCGCCGTAGCCGGCCGCGAGCGAGGACGGCCGGATCAGCGGCAGCATGGCCCGCGGAATGCCGAACAGGCCCAGCAGTTCCTCGTCCCAGTCCAGCGTTTCCAGGTTCATCAGCATGGTCCGGCTGGCGTTCGTTACGTCGGTCACGTGCGCGCCGCCGTCGGCGCCGCCGGTGAGGTTCCAGATCAGCCAGGAGTCGGTGGTGCCGAAGATGGCCTCGCCGGCCTCGGCCGCCGCGCGCACCCCGTCGACGTTCTCCAGGATCCACTGCACCTTGCCGGCCGAGAAGTACGTCGCGGGCGGCAGGCCCGCCTTGGCCCGGATCAGGTCGCCGCGGCCGTCGCGGTCCAGCGCGCTAGCGATGTGGTCGGTCCGGGTGTCCTGCCAGACAATGGCGTTGTAGTAGGGGCGGCCAGTCTTGCGGTTCCAGACGACGGCGGTCTCGCGCTGATTGGTGATCCCCAACGCGGCCAGGTCGCCGGGCCCCAGGCCGGCCCGGTTCATCGCGGTCTGGATGACCGAGGTCGTCCGCTCCCAGATCTCGACCGGGTTGTGCTCCACCCAGCCCGCCTGGGGCAGGATCTGCTCGTGCTCCAGCTGATGCCGGGCCACCTCGCGGCCCGCGTGGTCGAACACCATGAACCGCGAGCTGGTCGTCCCCTGATCAACTGCCCCCACAAAGTCCGCCACGAACTCCTCCTCGGGTGAGCGGGCCGATGCCTGGCGCCCAGCCGTACAGCCGACCGTACTGATCTCTGCCAGCGCGCTGGTAGCCGGTGCGGCTGCGCGCTCCAGAAATCCTCGCCAGTGAGGCAACCTGGACTCGTGCCGCACGTCTCTGGACCATGAGCCTCGACCTTCCCGGCCCGGCGGGCCGTGTCCGGGCGACCGTCGGTGAGCCGGCCGGCGGCCCGGGCGGGCCCGGCGACCCGGCGGTCGCGGTCACTGCCCTGTACGCCGAGCATGCGCTCGGCCTGACCAGGCTGGCCCTGGTGATGGTCCGCGACCGGCAGGCCGCTGAGGACATCGTCCAGGACGCCTTCTGCGGGCTGCATCGGCTGTGGCCCGGACTGCGGGACAAGAACCGGGCGCTGCCCTACGTCAGGTCCGCGGTGCTGAACGGCTGCCGGTCGGAGTTCCGGCGCCAGAGGCGGGACCGGTCGGGCCGCGACGGCTACGAGGGATACCTCCCGCCGGCCTGGTCGGCGGAGTCGGAGGCGGAGGCCAGCGCCGAGCGGCGCGAGGTCCTGCAGGCCCTGACCCGGCTGCCCGCGCGGCAGCGCGAGGCCCTCGTCCTGCGGTTCTACCTGGACCTGTCCGAAGCCGACACGGCCGACGCCATGCGGATCAGCCGCGGCACGGTCAAGTCGGCCGTGGCCCGGGGCCTGGCCGCGCTACGAAAGCTTCTCGGGGAGCAGTCATGACAGGCACCACGGGGACGACCCAAGAGCGACTGCGCGACGCCGCGACCGCGCTCGGGCAGACCATCCAGCCCGGGGACATCCCGCCGCTGCGGCTGCGGCTGCCGGAGCCGGGCCGCCGGGCCGTCCCAGGCCGAGAGGTCGTCCCGGGTCCAGGGGGCACCCAGGGTCCAGGGGGGACCCCGGGCCGTCGGCGCGGCCGCCGCCCGGCGCCAGGGCCTGGCTGATCCCGGCGGGCGCCGCGGCGGCGGTGCTGGCGGTCGTCGGCGTGATCATCCTGGCGCCCCGGGCCGGCTCGCGCATCGAGCCGCTGACACCCCCGCCGGCCCGGTCGGCTCTGCCGCGTTACCTGGTCACCTACGGCAATGGCACCAGCTTCGTGCCGGGCGGCGGGCCGGGGTACGTCCGAGCCACGGCGACCGGGCGGGTGCTGGCCCGTATCCCAGCGGCTGCCCGCGACTTCACTGTCGAGGGGGTCGCGGCGGCTCCCGGCGACCGGGTGTTCTACCTGATCGGGATGACCTTCGCCGGTCCTTCGGCCGTCAATGTCGAGTGCTTTCGCCTGGTGCTGGACGCGAACGGCCGCCCGAGCGTGCCACGGCGACTGCCTGGACCTCCGCTGCTGGTACCGGTGCCGGCCACGAGCAACGGGGCGACCATCATTCCGCTGGCGATCTCGCCCGACGACCAGGAGCTGGCTTAATCCCCATCAGGCCTGTTTCCGCCCATTGACGGCTTCGACAAGCCGACCATCATCGTGCAGAACGTAGCTACCGGCGTCCGGCGCTCGTGGAGCGCCGGCCAGGTCTCGGGGGGACAGGTCAGCCAGGTCAGCCGGCTCGTCGTGATCGGCACGGCCAGCGGCAAGATCAGCCGCGTCCTGCTCAGCGGGCCGCAGGCGGCGCAGGCCGCTCCGGCCGCCCTCGACGGCGGCGCGCTGCTGTTCACCCTCGGCGCCCGGCGCGTGCGCGCCCATCACGCCGGCGCGCCTTACGTCAGCGGGCACCTCGCCGGGCTCAGCCTGGCCACCGGCCAGATCACCCGGCTGCCGTATCCGGTCTACACCGGCGTGGAGGCACCGGCCTGGCCGATGCGGGCCGCCTGGTAGGCGCCGCCTGCCTCAGGACCGCAGCGCTTCGCGGGCCGCCCGGGCGTTGTCCTGGACGCTCGCGCCCAGCTCCGCGACGTCGGCTGGGGAGGCGCCCATGGCGTGGGCCGCGTAGCGGACGTAGACCCCCGCCATGATGCAGGCCAGCTTCCAGTGCGCGAAGGCCAGGTAGAAGGGCAGGTCGCTCAGGTCCCGGCCCGAGCCGGCCGCGTACCGCGCGGCCAGCTCCGCTGCCGCGGGGAAGCCGGGCAGCTTGGTCGCGGGCCGCGCCCAGTACATCAGGAAGGTGCCCACGTCGGCCAGCGGGTCGCCCAGCGTGCACAGCTCCCAGTCCAGGACCGCGGCGACCCGGCCGGCGGCGGACAGGACGGTGTTGTCGAGCCGGTAGTCGCCGTGCACGATGGCGGCACCGTGCTGCGCCGGCACGCAGGCGGCCAGCTGCTGGTGGACCTCGTCGACCAGCGGCACCGGCTCGTACACGCCGGCCTCGCGCGCCTGCTGCGCAGACTGCTGGAACTGCCCGTGCCACCGGCGGAGCTGCCGCTCGATGTAGCCGTCGCGGCGGGCGAGGCCACCGAGCCCGACGGCATCGATGTCCACCTGATGCAGCGCGACCAGGACATCGACGAGGTCCTGCCCCGCCGCCCGCCGGGTGGCCTCGTCCAGCGCCCCCCGCGTCTGCGCCGCGTCTCGCAGGACGTACCCGTCGACGAAGTCCATGACGTAAAAGGGCCGCTCGTTGACGGACTCGTCGTCGCAGTAGGCCAGGGCGGCCGGCACGGGCACGGGCGTGTCCCGCAGTGCGGAGATGATGCGGTATTCGCGGCCCATGTCGTGGGCGGTCGACAGCACATGGCTGATGGGCGGCCGGCGCAGCACGACCCGGCGCCCCGCGGCGTCGGTCACCTGGAACGTCAGGTTGGAACGGCCGCCGGCCACGAGCTGGAAGGCGAACGGGGCCGCGAGGTCGGGAACGTGATCGAGCAACCATTGCGTTACTACGGGGGTATTGATGCCCTGGGGGATGCCGGCCGCTGTCACGGCGTCACCTGCTGCCGGTCAGCCGGGCCTGCAGGCGGCGCATGCCCCGCAGCCAGCGTTCCCGGTCGCCGGCCCGGCGGCGCTCGTAGAGCGCCACCTCAGGATGCGGGAGGATCAGGAAGCGCTCATCGGCGAGTCCCTCCAGCACGGTCGCCGCGACCTGGTCAGCGGTCAGGACACCGTCCACCGCCGCCTGCGGCGAGCCGACCTCGCTGCCGGGTGACGGCTGCCGGGCATCGACCTGACGGCGGCTGGTCGTCAGCAGGTTGCTGGTGAAGGCCTGCGGGCACAGGCACGACACCGTAAGCCCCCGGTCCCCGTAGGTGATGGACAGCCACTCGGCCAGTGCCACCGCCGCGTGCTTGGTGACCGCGTACGGCGCCGAGCCGAGCTGGGTCAGCAGGCCAGCCGCCGACGCGGTGAGCATCAGGTAGCCCGCCCCGCGCTCCAGCATCGCGGGCAGCACCGCCCGGGTGACGTAGACGTGGCTCTGCACGTTGACGGCCCACATCCGGGTCCAGTCCGCGTCCGGCACATCGACGCCGCCGCCGACGATGATCCCCGCGTTGGAGCAGAACAGGTCGATCCGCCCGAACTCGTCCATCACGCGGGCGGTCAGTGCCTGAACGTCGGCCTCGGCGGCCACGTCCGTCGGCACTGCGATGGCCCGATGCCCCTCGGCCTCGATCTCCGCCGCGACCTCGGCCGCCGTATCGCCATCAAGGTCGGCCACGACCACGCCCTCGGCGTCCTGCCGGGCGAAAGCGAGGCACAGCGAGCGGCCGGCTCCGCTCCCGCCTCCGGTAACGACCGCGACCCGCCCGCCGATGTTCATGATCAGGCCCGCATCGCGCCGCGCGCGGCCCGGTCGGCCCAGGCCGCGAGCTCGGGATCCGCGGCAAGCACGCGGGCGTACTTCTTCCGCGCCTCGTCGCGCTTGGCGGGCAGGTACTCGGTGGGCCACAGGCCCGGGTGCGGCTCGTAGCCCTTGAGGACATTGCGGGCCACGGTCACCTTGTGCACCTCGTCCACGCCGTCGGCGATGGCCATGGTCGGCGCCGCGGCCCACATGGCCTGCAGCGGCGTCAGGTTAGTCGTGCCCAGGGAGCCCATGATGTGCAGGGCCCGGTAGGACACCTCACGCAGCACCCGGGCGCAGGTGTACTTGCAGGCGGCGATCTGGGTGCGCGCCTGCTGGGTACTGGAGTGGTCAATCGTCCAGGCCGTCCACAGCACCAGCAGTCGCAGCATGTTGATGTCGGCGTAGGAGTCGGCGATCGCCTCCTGCACCATCTGGTGCTCGGCGATCACCCGGCCGTGCGACTGACGGCTGAGCGCTCGCTCGCACATCATGTCGAACGCCAGCTTGACCTGGGCCACGGTGCGCATGGCGTGATGAATGCGGCCGCCGCCCAGGCGGCGCTGGGCCAGCACCCTGGCCCCGTCCTCCGGACCCAGCAGGTTTCCGAGGGGGACGCGCACGTCGGTGTAGCGGATGTGGTTGTGCGGGGCGGGGTACTCCATGAGCTGCACGCCGGGCGTCTCGCGCGGCACTACGAACATGCCGTTGGTGCACATCACGAAGATGATGTCGGCCCGGGCGCCGGCGCTGGTGAACCACTTCTCGCCGCTGATCACCCACTCATCGCCGTCGCGCGTGGCATGGGTCACGAACTGCGTCGGGTCGGAGCCGCCTGCCGGCTCGGTCATGGAGTAGGCGGAGAAGATCTCCTGGTTCAGCAGGGGGGAGAGCCACTGCTGCTTCTGCTCCGGCGTGCCGTAGGCGGCCAGCATCTCCATGTTCCCGGTGTCGGGCGCGGCCGTGCCGAAGATCACCGGGGCCGTGCGGTAGCGGCCCAGGATCTCGTTGAGGAGGGCGAGCTTGAGCTGCCCGAAGCCGGGGCCGCCGAGCTCCCGGTCCAGGAACAGCGCCCACAGCCCCCGGTCCTTCACCTGCTGCTTGAGCGGATCAGCCAGGGCCCTGGCCTTGGGGTCGCGCGAGTAGGCCGCGCCGGGGAAGACAAGATCGAGGGGCTCGACCTCCTCGCGGCAGAACTCCTCGACCCAGTCCAGTTGCGTCTGGAACTCCGGCTCCGTTGAGAAATCCCAGGCCACCGCGTCCTCCACAGCCGATCGTGTGCCCGTGGGCGCTACCCAGGGCATCACTGGTGCCATTAACCACCAGGAAGCGAGCGTCGTCCAGTGTAATAGAACAGGATTCTAAAATATACCTCGGCAGCCGAAAATGAGAGGCCGGCGGGGTGAGGGCCGGCGGGGGGGAGCGCCTGGCGGCGCGATCGTCCTACGCTGACGACGTGCTCAGCCCGCCGGATGACCTCGCCCCGGAGGTGCTCGCGGCGGCCCTGGCGCGCGGCTGGGCACTGACGGTGTCGACGATGGCCTACCGGGCGGCCGGGTTCGGCAGCCATCACTGGGAAGTCACCGACACGACCGGCGCCCGGTGGTTCGTCACGGCCGATGACCTGGAGGTCAAGCGGCACTCGCGGAGCGAGCCGCTGGAGCAGGTGTTCGGCCGGCTGCGCGCCGCCCTGGCCGCGGCCGGGGACCTGCGCGCCGGCGGGAACACGTTCGTGCTCGCGCCGGGCGCGGCGCGCGACGGACAGCCGCTGGCGCGGGTGGGTCCGGAGACCGGCGGGAGCGGGGCGGGGCTGGGCGCGGAGACGGGCGCGGGCGCGGAGACGGGCGCGGGCGGACAGTTCGCCGTGGCGGTCTATCCGTTCGTTGACGAGCGGAGCTTTGAGTGGGGCGAGTTTCTCCGGGCCCGAGCACCGGCGGCCCATGCTGGACCTGATCGTGGCGATTCATACCGCGCCCGGCTCGGCCGGGCGACGCGTACTGGCGGATGATTTCGCGATCCTGCACCGTGACGAGTTGGAAGCGGCGCTCCGCTCCCCCGCCGACGGTGATGAGGGCACTGACGGCGTTGACCGCGTGGATCTCTCGGCGACGGTGACGGGGCCCGACGCGGCGCGGGCCGCGGTCCGTACGCGCGGGCCGCCGCCCGGCTGATCGCCGAGCACGCCGGGCCGCTGCGGCGACTGCTCGCCCGCTATGACGAACTGGTCGTGCTGGCCGGCTCGCGGCCCGCCCGGACGTGCTGACCCACGGCGAGCCCCATCCGGGCAACACGATGCTGACCTCCGTCGGCTGGCTGCTGATCGACTGGGACACCGCGCTCCGCGCACCCCCGGAGCGTGATCTGTGGAGCCTGGATCCCGGCGACGGATCCCTCCTGGCCGCCTACGCGGACGCGACTGGCGTGACCCCGCTCCCGGCAGTACTCGACCTCTATCGCATCCGCTGGGACCTCGCCGACATCGCGGCCCGCGTCAGCCGATTCCGCCATTATCATCAGGGAAGTCTCGACGACGCCAAGTTGTTTGCCCTGCTACGTGCCCTGGTGTCCGGCCTCGGCGACTGACGGTCAGCCGTCCAACCCCAGGCCGAACGACATGGCTGGTCCGGAGCTGTCGCTGGCACGGCAGGAGAGGCCCACTCACGTTGTCGAGCGGCCGCTAAAGCCCAGGGCGACGACATGGCCCGGCGCTTACTGACGCTGTATCAGCAGCGGATGCACGTCGATGACGTTTCAAGCGGGCCAAGCCAGCCGAGAGCCACGGAGCGGGCGGCCGAACCCGAGGGTTGCCGCCCACGACGTGGGCGTACGGTTGCTGTCGCTGGCTCAGGTACTGGAGCAGCAGACGCCCGTTCGTGACGGTGAGGGAATGCGGACATGAGCCTTGCGGGCAAGGTGGCCGTCGTCACCGGTTCCTCTAGCGGGATCGGCGCGGCGGTGGCCCGGTCGCTCGCAGACGCGGGAGCCCGCGTCGTGGTCAACTCCTCCCGTTCCGTGGCCTCCGGGCAGGCCGTGGCGGACTCGCTTCCGGGAGCCTGCTACCTCCAGGGCGACGTCGCCGACGACGCCGCGTGCCAGGCCCTGGTGGCGCAGACCCTGGCGGAGTTCGGCCGCCTGGACATCCTGGTCAACAACGCGGGAACCACGGAGGTCATCCCGCACGAGGACCTGGCCGCGGCGACCGACGAGATCTGGCAGCACATCCTGACCGTCAACGTCCTCGGCACCTGGCACATGACCCGCGCCAGCGTGCCGGCGCTGCGCGCGGCCGGCGACGGCGTCGTCATCAACGTGACCTCGGTGGCCGGCCTGCGGCCGACGGGCAGCTCCATCCCGTACGCGGTCTCCAAGGCCGGCATCAACCACCTCACCCTGCTCCTGGCCAAGGCGCTCGGCCCGCAGATCCGGGTGAACGCGGTGGCTCCCGGCCTGGTTGACACGCCGTGGACCGCCGACTGGGACGCGGCCCGCGACCGGGTCCGGGCCCAGGCGCCGCTGGGCCGCACGGGTGTGCCCGAGGACGTCGCCGACGCGGTGCTGGGGCTCGTGCTGTCCGGCTACGTCACCGGCCAGGTGCTGGCGGTCGACGGCGGCCTGTCACTGGCGTAGCCCCGCCCGCCCGCTCCCGGGATACGATGCGGCTCGTCTCACGACCGCGTCGCGAGGATGGTGGCCAGACCCGATGACCAGCCCGCCGACCACACTGCCGTCGCCCACACTGCCCCGGCCCGCCGTCCCGCCGCCGCTGGGCGCGCACCTGGACGCCACCGGCGCCACCTTCGCGCTGTTCAGCTCGGTGGCGCAGGCCGTCGAGCTGTGCCTGCGCCGCGACGACGGCTCCGAGCAGCGGTTCCAGCTGAACGCCGGCGAGGGCTACCGGTGGGAGGGGCGGCTGGACGGGGTCCCGGCCGGGACCCGCTACGGGTACCGGGTCCACGGGCCCTGGGATCCCTCGGCCGGGCAGCGGTGCAACCCGTCGAAGCTGCTGCTCGATCCCTACGCTCGGGCGGTGTCGGGCACGGTGACCTGGAACGACGCGATACTCGGGCACGTGCCGGGCGATGCGGACACGCCGAGTGACGCCGACTCGGCCGCGTTCGCCCCGCACGGCGTGCTCGTCGATGAGCGGTTCGACTGGGGAGCCGACCGGCGCCCGGGCATCCCGCAGGCGGAGACGATCATCTACGAGACGCATGTCCGGGGCTTCACCAAGCTGCTGGCCGAGGTGCCCGAGCCGCTCCGCGGGACCTACGCGGGCCTGGCCCACCCGGCCGCCATCGCGAAGCTCACCAGCCTGGGGATCACCGCCGTCGAGCTGCTGCCCGTGCACCAGTTCGTGTCCGACGGAACGCTGATCAGCCAGGGCCTGGCCAACTACTGGGGATACCAGTCGATCGGGTTCTTCGCCCCGCACAGCGCCTACAGCTCCGCGGGAGACGGCGGCGACCAGGTGACCGAGTTCAAGCGGCTCGTCGCCGCGCTACATGCGGCCGGGCTCGAGGTCATCCTGGACGTCGTCTTCAATCACACCGCGGAAGGCAACCAGTGGGGGCCCACGCTGTCCTTCCGGGGCATCGACAACGCGGCCTATTACCGGCTCAGCCCGGACAACCGCGGCTACGTCGACGACACCGGCACCGGCAACACGTTCGACGCCCATCGCGAGCCCGGCCTGGCGCTGGTCATGGACTCACTGCGGTACTGGGTCACCGAGATGCACGTGGACGGGTTCAGGTTCGACCTGGCCGCCGCCCTGGCCCGCGACGCCAGTGATTTCGACGGCGCGGGCATCTTCCTGGAGGCCGTGGGGCAGGATCCCGTGCTGTCGCAGGTGAAGCTGATCGCCGAGCCGTGGGACACCGGCTGGGGCGGTTATGACGTGGGCGCGTTCCCGGCCGGGTGGAGCGAGTGGAACGGCAAGTTCCGCGACACGGTCCGCGACTTCTGGCGCAGCACCGAGGGCACTCTCGCCGACTTCGCCACCCGGGTCAGCGGCTCGGCCGACCTCTACGGCCACGCGGGCCGGACCCCGGCGGCCTCGGTGAACTTCGTTACCTGCCACGATGGCTTCACGCTGGCCGACCTGGTCGCCTACGACAGCAAGCACAACGACGCGAACGGCGAGCACAACAACGACGGGACCAGCGATAACCGGTCCTGGAACTGCGGCGTGGAAGGGCCCGCCGACGACCCCGGCATCCGGGCCCTGCGCCGCCAGCAGCGGCGCAACTTCCTGGCCACCACGCTGCTGTCCGCGGGCGTGCCGATGATCGGCGGCGGGGACGAGATCGGCCGCACCCAGGGCGGCAACAACAACGCGTACTGCCAGGACAACCCCGCGAGCTGGTACGACTGGACGCTGGCCGGCACCGCCGACGACCTGACCGGCTTCGTCGCCGCGCTGTGCGCCCTGCGGCGCGGGCATCCGGCTCTGCGGCCGGGGGCCTACGGCGGCGCGGTCGCCGACGCCGGCACGGTTGAGTCCTGGTTCCGGCCCGACGGCTCGCCGATGACCGCCGCGGACTGGCAGAACCTGTGGAGCCGGGCGGTCACGCTGCTGCTCAGGCCCACCTCTGGCGTGTCCGATGACCGGTTCCTGCTGATCGTCAACAGCTGGTGGCAGCCGCTGCCGGTCACGCTGCCGGCGCTGGGGGCCGCTACCTGGACCGTGGTCCTTGACACCGCGGCCGACTCTCCCGGCGGGCCTGGCTCGCCGGCCGGGGCCGGCTCTCCCGCCGGCGTCAGTCCCGGCCAGGCCGTCACCCTCGCGGGCCGGTCGCTGCAGCTCCTGCAGGCCAGCGCCTGACCCCCGGATCGCCGGGTCAGTCGGTGAGCCGGAACGACTCGTCGGAGGCGAGCTCGGCCGCTACCGGGCCGCGGCGCTGCGATCGGGTCGCGGCGGCCGCGCCCGCGAGCGAGCACAGCAAGGCGGTCACGAACAGCGTGATCGCGACCCCCACGATGATGTCGTGCCCGGCGGGTGACTGACCGCTGCTGGCGCGGGAGAGCACGGCCACGATCGCCCCGCTCGCCGCCAGGGACACGCTCTCGGCCTGCCAGCGATTGAGGCGGCCGGGCAGCGTCCGGCCGTCGCGCCCGGTCAGGATCAGCGTGACGGGGACGCCCGCCAGCATGATGACCCCAAGAACTATGGCGAGCACTGCCAGTGACACCCATGCCTCCATCCGGCCGTTTCGCCAGTGCCCCCATCGTAATGGCCCGTCAGCTTCCCCCGATCGGGGGCGCCTGGCGGGCGGCCCTCGTCCGGAGGCTGTTGCTCCCGGTGATCACGACCGAACCGGAGGGGGCGGCCTGCGCGGGGCGGGCGGCCTGGCGGGCGCGGTAGGCGGCCACGTTGGTGCGGTTGGCGCATGACGTGCCGCAGAACCGGCGCGACCGGTTCTTGGACAGGTCCACGTGCACGTTGCCGCAGTCGTCGGCCGCGCACAGCCGGAGCCGGTCGAGCTGCTGGGTGCGGATGACATCCGTGAACGCCATCGCCGCCTCCACCGCCATCCGGTCGGCGAGCGGCGCATCCGGCCGGGTGGCGTGCAGGTGATAGTCCCAGCCATCGTGCTTGACCAGCTGCGGCAGCGCCCCGGCCTCGCGCAGCAGCGCGTTCACCAGGCCGGCGGCGTCATCGGGGCCGCTCTCCCACAGCCGCTCCAGCCGCGGCCGCAGCCGCCGGACCGCATCTAGCTCGGCTTCGTCGTGGGTGCGCTCCCCCGTCCATCGGCAGCTGGTCACGAAATCGTCCAGCGCGGCCGGGCCGGGCAGCAGCTCGACCGGCCCGCGGCCCGTGTTGACCAGGGCGGCCGCCGCGATCAGCGCCACCTCGGTGTCATGGGCAAAAAGCAATTTGACTCCTTTCGCCGCCGACCGTTAGCGTCACTAGCGTCAGGCACGTTTACCACTTACTTTTTACCACTTACCGGAGGGCCGCCGTGACCGTCACCCGCAGCCGGAACGCCCGGGCCGGCGCTGGCGGCAGTTCCACGGGTAACGCCAGCTCCAGCGGCAGCGGCCTCGTCCTCGCCGTGGTCTCGGCCGCGACCTTCGGGACCTCGGGCACGTTCGCCGCCTCGCTGATCGCGGCGGGCTGGAGCCCGGCCGCGGCCGTTGTCACCCGGGTCGCCGTGGCGGCGCTGCTGCTCACCCTCCCCGCCCTGCTCCAGCTGCGCGGCCGCTGGGCCCAGCTGCGCCGGGCGGCGCCGCAGGTGGCCGCCTACGGCCTGGTGGCGGTGGCGGGCTGCCAGCTGTGCTACTTCAACGCCATCGAGCGGATGCCGGTCGGCGTCGCCCTGCTGCTGGAGTACCTGGGCGCGGTGCTGGTGGTCGGCTGGCTCTGGCTGCGGCACGGCCAGCGGCCCCGCCGTCTCACCATCGCCGGCACGGTCGCAGCGATCGCCGGGCTTGCCATGGTGCTCAACCTGGCTGGGTCGGCCCGGCTCAGCCCGATCGGGGTGACGTGGGGGCTGCTGGCCGCCGCGGGCCTGGCCGCCTACTTCCTGCTGTCGGCGGCGGCCGGAGCGGACCCGCTGCCGCCGATCGCCATGGCCTGGGCCGGGATGCTCACCGGCACGGCCGCCCTGGGCGTACTCGGCTGGACCGGGCTGCTGCCCATGACCGCCACGACCCGCAACGTCGATTTCCTGCACCACCAGGTCAGCTGGCTCGTGCCGGTTCTCGGCCTGTCCCTCGTGGCGGCGGCGATCGCCTACGTGGCCGGCATCGGCGCGGCCCGCCGGCTCGGCGCCAAGCTCGCCTCCTTCGTCGGGATGGCCGAGGTGCTGTTCGCGGTGCTGTTCGCCTGGCTGCTGCTGAGCCAGCTGCCCTCCGCCGTGCAGTTCCTGGGGGGCGCGTTCATCCTCGCGGGGGTCGCGCTGGTCCGCCTCGACGAGCTGCGCGGACCCGGCGACCCGCGCGCGGCAATCCCCCGCGCGGCAACCCCCCGCGCTGAGACCCCCCGCGCTGAGACCCGCAGCGCAGCGACCCGCCTGGCCGCGCGGTCCCGACCTTAGTTGACTTGACAGTTAATTAACTACATGGTGAACTACTTGCCATGGACGACCCCGGCAGCCCGACGTGACGACGGCCCAGGATCAGCTGGATGCCACGTTCACCGCGCTGGCCGATCCGACGCGGCGGGCCATGGTGGCCCGCCTGGCGCGCGGAGACGCCACGGTGAACGAACTGGCCGCGCCCTTTGACCTGACGCTTCCGGCGATCTCCAAGCACCTGAAGATGCTCGAGCGCTGCGGGCTGATCTCCCGGACCCGCCGGGCCCAGTTCCGGCCCTGCCACCTCGAGCAGGACGCATTCGACGCGGCCGTGGACTGGATGGCCGAGCAGCGGCGGATCTGGACGCAGCGGTTCGACAAGCTCGACGAGCACCTGCGCGACGTCCAGCGCACCAGCCCCCCGCAGCCGCCGCCGGGAAACGAGGAGAGGTCTCATGACTGACCAGCCAGGCCCAGCAGCCGAGCTGACCTACACCCGCGTGTTCGACGCGCCGCGGGAGCTGGTCTTCCGCTGCATGATCGAGCCGGAGCACCTGACCCATTTCTGGGGACCGGCGGGCGTCAGCACGCCGCTGGCGAGCATCCGGGTCGACCCGCGGCCCGGAGGCGTCTTCGAGACGATCATGGTCAACGACGCCGACGGCAGCCAGTACCCGACGCGGGCCGTCTACATCGAGGTGGCGGAGCCGGAGCGGCTCGTCTGGCGCGACCCCGACACGGGCGTGGTCACCACCACGACCTTCAGTGACCTTGACGGCGCCCGCACGCAGGTCCAGATCCGGCAGGTTAACGTGCCCGCGAGCTTCACCAGCCCGCAGGCCAGGGCCGGGTTCGCGACGTCACTGGACCGCTGCGCCGCCTACCTGGCGGTGCTGGCGCGTCACGGCCAGGAGGTGACCGGCCATGGCCCCCGGGACGGACACTGACGTTCAGGAGCTGGTCGCCGCCGAGTGCCTGGCGCTGGCGGACCTGCTGAGCGGCCTGCCTCCGGAAGCGTGGGACGCTCCCTCGCTGTGCGCGGGGTGGCGAGTGCGCGAGGTGGTCGCGCACCTGACGATGCCGGCCCGGTACACGACCGCCCGGTTCATCGCCGAGCTGGCCCGGGCGCGGGGCAGCTTCCACCGGATGGCCGACCGCAGTGCCCGGCGCGACGGCGCGCTGCCCGCCGATGAGCTCATCGGCGTGCTGCGCGGGACTCGGCTGCCGGCCTGGAAGCCGCCCGGCGGGGGGCATGAGGGCGCGCTGGTCCACGTCGTCGTCCACGGCCTGGACGTCACGACGCCGCTGGGCCTGGAGCGCCGGGTCCCGCAGGACCGCCTGCGGATCGTGCTGGCCGGGCTCAGCACCCCTCGCAGCCTGCGCTACTTCGGCGCCGACCTGCGCGGCGTCGAGCTGCGGGCCGACGACATCGGCTGGTCGCTCGGGTCCGGGACGCCGCTGGCCGGCGACGCGCAGGATCTCGCGCTGCTCCTGTCCGGCCGCAGGCTGCCGCCCGGGCGGCTGCGCGGCCAGCCGGGCCACCGGTTCACCGGCCTGCCCGCCTGACCGAGACTCAGGCCTGCGCTGGAACGAAGGCGTCCACGGCCCCCTTCCGGCACCGGGTGCCCAGGCCGGATTTCTGGCGGCTTGTAAACTTGGCGTTACCAGCCCATCCGACAGGGAGGTTCCTGCTTCGTAGTCCCGGCCAAATCAGCCACCGCGCTGGATCCCAGCGGGTCCGCGGCATGCTCGCCGCGGTGCTGGGCTGGCGAAACCGGCCGAGTGTCATAGCCCTATGACATAACAGTGCCAAAGAGGACGACTGCAGCCTGGTCGCCCCGCACCGACCCGCGGCGGACATCGACAGTCCGCCGGCCCGGACCTGGAGGGGGCCATCATGACCGTCCCGCACAGCGCACTAGATCACGGAGCAATTAACCGCAGGGCGGCAGACCTCGGGGCCGAGCCGCTCGATCCAGCCGAGCCGCTGACGGTCGACGCCGCCTATGCCCGGGCCCGGCAGGCGGCACTGGCCGACTCCGCGCTCGGCCAGGTCGGCCTGGAGATCGAGACGCACCTGGTCGACCTGGACGCGGTGGCCGATCCCGTGGCCAGCGAGCTGGTCAGGCAGCTTCCGGGCCTGGTCGCCGCCGCGGCCGGACGCAGCGCGGTCACCCTGGAGCCTGGCGCCCAGTTCGAGCTGTCCGGTCCCCCGGCGCCGGACATCTGCACCGCCGTCACCGAGCTGCGCCGCGACGCCCAGCGGGTCCGGCTGGCCCTCGCGGAGCGGCGCCTCGGGCTGGCGCACGCGGGCGCCGACCCGCTCCGGCCGTCCCGGCGGGTCAATCCGCGGCCCCGCTACCGGGCCATGGAGCAGCACTTCGCGGCCACCGGCCGGGGCGCCGCAGGCCGGGTGATGATGAACTCCACCGCGGCGATGCAGGTCAACCTGCAGGCCGGCCCGGCCCGCGGGTGGGCCGAGCGGGTCGCCCGGGCGCACCGGCTGGGCCCCACCCTGGTCGCGATCTCGGCCAGCTCGCCGTGGCTGCACGGGCGCGACACCGGCTGGAAGTCCGCGCGTCAGCGCGCCTGGCACGGCCTCGATCCGCGCGCCTGCGGGCCCGTGCCCGGCGCCTTCGCGGCCGGCCCGGCGGCTGGCGCCGACCTCGACCCGGCCTCGGCCTGGGCTCGCTACGCGCTGCGCGCCCCGGTGGCCTTCGTCCGGACCCGCGGGGACGACGTGGAAGCCGTCCGCAGCTGCGTCCCGTTCGAGCGCTGGGCCAGCGGCGCGGTCGAGCTGGGCCACCGGCCGCCGACCGCGGCCGACCTGGATACTCACCTGACGACGCTGTTCCCGCCCGTCCGGCTGCGCGGGTACCTCGAGCTGCGCTACCTCGACATGACGCCGCCACGATGGTGGCCGGCCATCGCAGCGGTCGCCACGACGCTGATGGACGATCCGGTCGCTGCCGACGCCGCGACGGAGGCCACGCAGCGCACCGCCCTGCTCTGGACCGAGGCGGCGCGGGAAGGGCTGGGCAACGCCGTGCTGGCCGACTCCGCCCGCCGGTGCCTTCGGATCGCCGCCGAGCGAGCCCCCGGCGAGCTCGCGTTCGCCATCGCCGACCTGGCTGACCTGGTGGAGTCGGGCCGATGCCCGGGTGACCTGCTCGCGGACCGGATCGGCGAGATCGGCCCGCGGGCCGCCTTCGAGGAGCTAGCTCATGCTTGAGGACGTCGTCAGCGACCTGATGCGCGCCCGCGCCCGGACCCTGGAGCTGACCGACCTGGACGAGCCGACGCTGGTGGCCCAGCACGATCCGCTGATGAGCCCGCTGGTGTGGGATCTCGCGCACATCGGCCAGCAGGAGGAGCTCTGGCTGCTGCGCGGGGGCGACCAGGCCCGGCCGGGCCTGCTGGCCCCGGAGGTGGACTCCCTCTACGACGCGTTCAAGCACCCGCGCGCCGATCGCCCGTCGCTGCCCTTGCTGCCCCCGGTCGAGGCGCGGGCCTTCTGCCACGAGGTGCGCGGCCGCGTCCTGGACGCGCTCGAGCAGGTCGCGGCCGGCGACCTGTTCACCGCGGGCATGGTGGTGCAGCACGAGCAGCAGCACGACGAGACGATGTACGCCACGCTCCAGCTGCGGCAGGGACCGCCCGTCCTGATCGGGCAGCGCCTGCCCGCCGGACGCCGGCTGCACAGCGACCGGGTCTTCATCCCCGGCGGCGAGTTCGTGCTCGGCGTCGACGCGGCGGACGAGCCGTTCTCGCTCGACAACGAGCGCCCCGCGCACGCCGTCGACCTGGGCCCCTTCTGGATCGGCCGGGCGCCGGTCAGCAACCGGCAGTGGCAGGAGTTCATCGCCGATGGCGGCTACCACGATGCTCGCTGGTGGTCGCCGCGCGGCTGGTCGCACCGGGTGGAGGCCGGCCTGGAGCGCCCGATGTTCTGGAGCGCGGAGGGTACCCGGAGGCGCTTCGGCGTCGAGGAGGACGTGCCGCCCGACGAGCCGGTCCAGCATGTCTGCTACTTCGAGGCGGAAGCGTTCGCGGCCTGGTGCGGCGCCCGGCTGCCCACCGAGGCCGAGTGGGAGAAAGCCTGCGCGTGGGACCCGGCCCGCAAACAGCGGCGCCCGTGGCCGTGGGGCTCCCTGGCGCCAAGTGCAGAGCTGGCCAACCTCGGCGGGGCAGGACTGCGGCCCGCGCCGATCGGCGCCTACTCTCGTAGCGCGTCGGCCTACGGCGTCGAGCAGCTGATCGGGGACGTCTGGGAATGGACGTCGTCCGACTTCCGGCCGTGGCCCGGGTTCGTCCCGATGATCTACCGCCAGTACAGCGAGCCGTTCTTCGGCGGGGACTACAAGGTGCTGCGCGGCGGATCGTGGGCGGTGGCGAGCTCCACGATCCGGCCGTCCTTCCGGAACTGGGATCACCCCATCCGGCGGCAGATCTTCACGGGCCTGCGGCTGGCCTGGGACAACTGACGGTGTGCCGGCACCTCGGCTGGCTGGGCGCGCCGCGATCGCTGGGCGAGCTGGTCCTGCGGCCCGAGCACGGCCTGCTCGTGCAGTCCTACCGCCCGCGCCGCCAGCGGCACGGGCTGCTTAACGCCGACGGGTGGGGCGTGGGATTCTACCCGGCGCAGCGGCCGGAGCCCGCTCGCTGGCGATCGAGCCGGCCGCTGTGGGGGGACGCGTCCTTCGCCTCGGTCGCGCCGGCGATCTCCTCCAGCTGCGTGCTGGCCGCGGTCCGATCGGCCACCGCGGGCATGCCGATCGACGAGACCGCGACCGCCCCCTTCAGCGACGGCCGCTGGCTGGTCTCGCACAACGGCCGGGTCGACCGCTCCGTGCTCGGCCCGCACCCCGCGGCGGAATCGGTGTGCGACTCGGCCCTGCTGGCCGCGCACCTGTTCGACTTCGGCCCCGCACGGCTGGGCGAGTTCATCGCCGGCGTGGCCGCGCGGGACCCGGCCGCCCGGCTGAACCTGCTGGTCACCGACGGCCAGCGGATGCTGGCCACCCGGTGGAACGACACGCTCAGCGTGCTGCGCGCCGGCGACGGCGTCGTGCTCGCGAGCGAGCCGTTCGATGACGACACGCGCTGGACCGACGTTCCCGATCACCACCTCGTCGACGTGACAGGTGGCACCGTGACCCTGACTAGTCTGGAGAGCTGAGACGATGGCGACGCAGTTTCACCTGCAGTCCCGACCCGGTTCCTACCTCGACACGCTGCGCGCGGACGTGCGCGCCGGACTCACCTCGGTGCCCAAGACCCTGCCGCCCAAGTACTTCTACGATGCCCGGGGCAGCGAGCTGTTCGATGACATCACCCGGCTGCCGGAGTACTACCTGACCCGGGCCGAGACGGCCATCCTGACCCGGCACGCGGCGGACATCGCCAGCCTGTCCGGGTGCGAGTCGCTGGTCGAGCTGGGCAGCGGCACGTCCGCCAAGACCCGCCTGCTGCTGCGCGCGCTCGCGGACGCCGGCACCCTGCGGGAGTTCGTCCCGTTCGACGTGGACCCGACGGTGCTGGCCCAGGCCGGCCAGGCGCTGTCGGCCGAGTATCCCGACGTGCGGGTGGCGCCCGTGGTCGGCGACTTCGAGCAGGACCTGGCCGGTGTCCCGGCCGGCCGCCGGCGGATGCTCGCCTTCCTGGGCTCGACCATCGGCAACCTCGACCCGGCGGCTCGCGCCGCGTTCCTGCGCCGGGTGTCCGGCGCCCTGGAGCCGGGCGACACGTTCCTGCTCGGCACCGACCTGGTCAAGGATCCCGCCCGGCTGCACCGCGCCTACGACGACGCGGCCGGGGTGACGGCGGAGTTCAACCGCAACGTGCTGGTCGTCATCAACCGGGAGCTGCGCGCCGACTTCTCCGTTACCGCATTCGAGCACGTCGCGGTCTGGGATGCCGAGCACGAGTGGATCGAGATGCGGCTGCGGTCGCTGGCCGCCCAGGGCGTCACCGTGGCCGACCTGGGCCTGACCGTGTCGTTCGCCGAGGGCGAGGAGATGCGTACCGAGATCTCCGCCAAATTCCGCCGAGCGGGCGTCGAGGCCGAGCTGGCCGCGGCCGGCCTGGACCTCGTCCGGTTCTGGACCGATCCCGGCGGTGACTTCGCGCTGTCGCTGTCCCGGCGGCGCGGCTAGCCACCCGCGCCGGACCCGCATGGAGGCACGGAACGTGGGACACGTCGCTGGCCTACCTGCGCTGCTGAGCTGAGCTGGCGCAGGGCTCGCCGGTCAGCGGAACAGGGTCTCCTGGGCGATGCTGGCCGCGAGCGTGCCGCCGGCGGTGAAGATCGAGCCGGTGTACCAGCCGCGGCCGTGGCCGGACACCCGCGGGTGGTATTCCGACAGGATCCAGTCGTTCATGTCGACCGGACCGTGAAACCAGACCGCGTGGTCCAGGCTCGGCCCCGGCCCGGCGCTGCCGTCCGCGGCGGGCAGCACGCCGGTCAGGATGTCGGACAGGTAGGTCAGCGCGCAGGCGTGGATCAGCGGATCCTTGCCGAGCGGGACGGTGGCGCGGGCCCAGAACCGGGTGGGCCGCGGCGTGGCCTCGGCGAACGGCTGGGTGGGGATCCGGCCCTCCATCGAGAACAGCCGGTAGAGGCCGCCCGCCGGCAGGTCCGCCGGCGCCTCGGTCGCGGGCATCGGCTCGGTCTGCGATGCCCAGCCGTCCTGGCGGACGTGAAAGGAGGCCGACATGTTGAAGATGACCGCGCCGCGCTGGATCGCGATCACCCGCCGGGCCGAGAACGAGCGCCCGTCGCGGTCGCGGAAGACCTGGAAGACGGTGGGGATCTGCGAGTCGCCCGGCCGCAGGAAGTACCCGTGCAGCGAGTGCGCGTGCCGCTCCGGGGCGACGGTCAGGCCCGCGGCGCGCAGGGCCTGGGCCGCGACCTGCCCGCCGTACAGCGCGTGCTCCTCCGCGAACACGAGGTTCGCCCGGTACAGGTCCTGCTCGATCGGCTCCAGGGCCAGCACGTCCAGCAGGCCGGCTCCGGCCTGCGACCCGCTAGCCTGCGACCCGCCCGCCTGCCACTCGCCGGCCTGCGACCAGCCGCTCACCGCAGTCCGGTGATGTCGCGGCCGATGATCGTCCGCATGATCTCGGAGGTCCCGCCGTAGATGGTCTGCACCCGGGCGTCGGCGAACGCCCGCGCGATCGGGTACTCCATCATGAACCCGTATCCGCCGAACAGCTGCAGGCAGCGATCGATGACGCGGTTCTGCACCTCGGTGGCCCAGAGCTTGGCCTTCGCGGCGTCCACGGCCGACAGCGTGCCCGCGTTCAGCGCGCGAGTGGCCTTGTCCAGGTAGGCCTCGAGAACGTCGACCTCGGTGACCGCGTTGGCCAGCTCGAACTGAGTGTTCTGAAACGCCGCGATCGGCTGCCCGAACGCGGTCCGCTCCCGGGTGTAGGCGATGGTCCAGTCGATAGCGGCCCGCACCGAGGTACTGGCCTGCACGGCGATGGACATGCGCTCGCGCGGCAGCCGCTCCATGAGGTGCACGAACCCGCCCCCGAGGTGACCGAGCAGGTTCGACGCCGGGACGCGGACGTCATCGAAGAACAGCTCGGCGGTGTCCTGCGCGTGCAGGCCCAGCTTGTCGAGCTTGCGGCCGCGGGTGAACCCGGCGGCACCGCGCTGGACGACGATGAGGCTGATGCCGCGCGAGCCCGCCGCGGGATCGGTGCGGGCGGCGACGATGACCAGGTCGGCAGCGATGCCGTTGGTGATGAACGTCTTCGCCCCGTTCACCACCCACTCATCGCCGTCGCGGACGGCCGTCGTGGCGATGCCCTGCAGGTCACTGCCCGCGCCGGGCTCGGTCATGGCGATGGCGCCGATCGACTCCCCCGACACCATCGGCGGCAGCCAGCGCTCCTTCTGCTCGGCGGTCCCCAGGTCGATCAGGTAGGGCAGCGCGATATCGTCCTGCAGGCCGAAACCGGAGCTCAGCGACGCCGCGCCGACCCGCGCGAGCTCCTCCATGAGCACGCACCGGAAGCGGAAGTCGGCGGCCCCGGGCCCGCCGTACTCCTCGGGCACCGGCAGCCCGATCAGGCCCTGCTTGCCCGCGGCCAGCCAGGCCGCCCGGTCGATGAAGCGCTCGGTCTCCCAGCGCTGCTGATGGGGCACGACCTCCCGCTGCACGAACTCGCGGGCGACGGCGCGAAAAGCCTCGTGGTCAGCGTCATACAGGTCACGTTGCATGTTCAGCGTCCCTTCCCGCCCGGCGCTCGCCCACTGCGCGGAAGGGTACCCTCAGGCGGGGAACGTAAGTTCCTGCCGGGCCGCCTGTTTCCTTTCGCCGGGTCCGGGCGCCCCGGCTTCCCGCTCCTCTTTCCGCTTCCTGCGCCTGCCGCTGGGGAGGCTCGCACTCGCGACCGGGCGCAGGCGGCGGGGCCAATGTGACGGACGGGCCGCCCGGGGCTCATGGGCCAGCCGCTCGGCTGTGCCGCCCATCATCATGCGGCCGCGCACCTTTCCAGCGACATGACTGGGCCGCTCCTGCCGCTGGAACAGCAGGAGATGCCCAGCCACGTCGTTGGGACATCTTGACGGGGCCGCCGGAACGGCAGCGGATGCCCAGGCACGACGTCGGCACGACGTCGGCACGACGTTGGCGAGCGCCGCCGTACGGCACTGACGGGCGGCATCGCCGGCGGCCGGGCTAGCTGTCGGCAGGGGCCGGTACGGTCGCGGGCATGGCCAACTTCGCGCTGATACTAGTGCCCGGCCCGAACTGGGACCCCGCGCGGCCGATCCGGGACCAGGCAGGCTGGGATGCCCATGCGGCCTTCATGGATGGACTGGTCGACGACGGGTTCATCATCGTGGGCGGCCCGGTCGGGAACGGCCTGCAGACCCTGCATGCCGTCGAGGCCATCAGCGAGCACGAGATCCGGGCCCGCCTGCGCGAGGATCCGTGGGCGGTCCACGGACTGCTCCAGGTTGGCTCCATCGAGCCGTGGGCGCTTTGGCTCGACGGCCGGCCCGGCGCCCCCGGCCGCTAGCGGTCGTTCCGGGCCTGACCGGCCGCATCGGGTGTCCTGGCCAACGGCCGCGTTACCCGGGTAACGGTCCCCGCCCGCCCGTCACGCATCGCGCAGCTGGAGCATCAGCCCGCCGGCCAGGAGCGCCGCGGCGGCCCAGGCGGCGAGCACGCCCAGGCCGACCCACGGGCTCAGCGGCAGGTTGCTCAGGCCGGTGGTGGCCTGGATATCGAGGCCGGCGGTCATGGGCGCGATCTGCTCGAGGTGCCGCCGCCAGGTCGGGTCGGTCAGCACGCTGGCGATGACCGGGAACAGGTAGAGCAGGCCGAGCACCACCCCGATGGCGGCCGCCGCGTCCCGCACGAGCGTTCCCACGCCCAGGCTGAGTAGGGCGATCAGGGCGAGATAGAGAACCGATCCGGCGGCGGCGCGCAGCACCGGGCCGTCGGCCAGCGACAGCGGCGGGTAGCCGCGGGCAGCGGTGAAACCGCGGGCGGGCAGCAGCAGCCGCGCGGCCAGCAGGGAGCCAGCCACGGCGATAATCCCGGCGGCCAGGGCCAGCCCGCTGACGACGATGGCCTTGGCCGCCAGGACGGCTGGCCGGCGCGGCACCGCCGTGAGCGTAGCGGCGATCATGCCGGTGCTGTACTCGCTGCTGACCGCCAGGACGCCCACCAGGGCGACCATGGCCTGGCCGAGGTCGATCCCGGCGAGGCTGAGCCTGGTGATGTCCGCCGGGCAGGCGACGTCGGGCAGGCAGCTGGTGGCGGCCGCCGCCGCGGCGCTCGCGGCCGCCGTCGCCGCGATGGTGGCGGCCAGGAGCCAGCTGGTCCCCGGCAGGGTGCGGAGCTTGGTCCACTCCGCATGCACCGCGCCGGACAGGCGGCCCGGCTGGCCGGCGACTGCGCTGCGGCGGGCCTGCCCAGCGGGCACCGGGCTACTCATGCGTCCCGCCGGCGCAGCAGCCAGGCGGCCAGGCCCAGGGCGACGACGGTCCACGCGCACAGCACGGCGAAGCCAGCCCACGGCGCCAGCGGGTAGTAGCCGTTGAACGGCGTGTACGCGTTGCTGACCTGCGGGTACTGCGGGACGCTTTGCTGGATGGCGAAGCCGGCGGCCGGGGTGACCCGCAGCAGCCACTGCGACGCGCCCGCAGGGAGCAGTCCGGCGGTGACCAGGACATACGGCAGGACCAGCACTGCGATGACTGTGGTGACCGCCCCGGCGCTGCGCCGCAGCACCGTGCCCATGGCCAGGGCCAGGACGGCGGCCACGGCGAGCAGCGCCGCCGTGCCGGCCGCCACGCGCAGCTGCGTCGGCAGGGAAACCGGCAGGATGAAGTTACCGTGCGCGCGCAGCATCCGCGCGCCGAGCGGGACGGCGACGGCCGATCCCGCTAGCTCGGCGGCGAAGGTGACGGCGCCGATCACGGTGGCCTTGGCCGCCAGTACCTGGCCCCGCCGCGGCGTCGCGGCCAGGGTAAGGCGCAGCAGGCCCCGCCGGTACTCGGCGGTGCTGAACATGGTCCCGACCACGATCACCGCGATCAGGCCGCCGAACGCCCCCACGAGGGTGTTCTCGATCGGCATGCCGGGAGCCGCTCCGCCGCTCACGACGGGCGCGATGTCGCCGGACCCGGCCACAGTGAGGCGGCCGCCGGCCTGGCTGAGCTCGCCCAGAGACGGCGAGCCCGACCCTTCGCCGCTGCCGTCGACCTGGCCACCGCGCCACGCGCCCCGGGGCCACCGGCCCCGCAGGCTCACGTGATCGAAGTGGCCGGTGGCCTGGCTCGGGCCGCCGGTCTCGCGGGACGCGCCAGGAGCCTGGCTGCTCGCCACGCTGTCAGGCGGGGCCGCGGCGAACAAGCCGGCCTGCACGGTCGGCGGCAGCCCGGCCAGGCGGGCGATGCCCACCCTGATCCAGCTCCTGCCGTCGGCCGAGTCGTAGCCGGTGAGCGTGTCGCCGGACCGGGTCAGCCGCAGCCATCGCGGGGCGGCCGCGGTGGGCGCGCCAGCCACGCCAGCCACATCGCGCGTGTAGTCGTCCTGCATCCGGACCCCGTGGCGGCCGGTGACCATCATGGCCGCATAGGCCGATCCGGGCCGGGTGCTCGCCGTGATGATGATCCCGGCCTTGGACCACGGCTGGAGGCCGGGCTGCATGCCCGCCAGCGGGTCCTGGCCGGGCTGGACAGCGCCGCTGGCCGAATAGCGGCCGGTCAGCGCGGTGACCCGGACAATAATGCTGCCGTTGCCGGCCAGCGGCCGACGCGCGAAGTAGAAGCTGTCGGACACCGCCTCGCCATCGGGTCCGATGGGGCCAGTGCACGGCTCAGCGGTGGGCTGGCCGGGGAAGGGGCCGTAGGAACACACCGCCCCCTGCGCGATGAGCAGCCCGATGCCTACGGTCACCAGGGCCGCGAGCAGCAGGCCGATGACCCAGCCGCGAACGGTCACGAACTTGGTCCACTCGGCGTGCAGCAGGGCCATGAAGCCGTCGCGCCCGGCCCGCTGGCTGGATAGGTAGGGCGTCGTCACCGGAGTGATCATCGCCCCGCCGCCCCGGCACGGAACTCGACCGCATCGCGGGTGAGTTCCAGGTAGGCCTCCTCCAGGCTCGCCCGGTACCCGGCTACCTCGGAGAACGGCACCGCGCGCTCGCCGAGCAGGGCTACGACCCGCCCGGCTGCCAGTCCCGACACCGTCAGGGTGTCCGGCCCGGCGACGGTGACCGCGGCCCCCGCCCGCTCCAGCACCGCCGCCGCCGCCGGACGCGCCGCGGTGCGCAGCGTGACGCGGTCACCGGAAGCGGCCGCCAGCAGGTCGGCGACGGTGGCGTCGGCGATCACCTGGCCGCGGCCGGCCACCACCAGATGATCCGCGCAGTCCTGCAGCTCGCTCATCAGGTGACTGGACACCAGCACCGCCCGCCCCTGCCAGGCCAGCGACCGCAGGAACCCGCGCATCCACGTGATGCCGTCGGGATCCATGCCGTTGAACGGCTCGTCCAGCATCAGCGCCGGCGGGTCGCCCAGCAGGGCCGCCGCGATCCCCAGCCGCTGCCGCATGCCCAGCGAGAAACCGCCCGCCCGCCGCCGCCCCGCCTGCTGCAGGCCGGCCGCCTCGATGACCTCGTCGACGCGGCGGGCACCCAGGCCCTGCGAGTGGGCCAGCCACAGCAGGTGGTTGCGGGCGGTCCGGCTGGGCTGCAGCGCCCCGGCGTCCAGCAGTGACCCGAGGTGGCTCAGCGGGCGCCGCAGGCTCCGGTACGGCCGGCCGCCGACCCGCGCGCTGCCCGCGTCCGGGGTGTCCAGGCCCAGAATCACCCGCATGGTGGTGGACTTGCCCGCCCCGTTGGGCCCGACGAAGCCCGTCACCAGCCCGGGTCTGACCGTGAACGACATCCCGTCCAGCGCCAGCGCGGGCCCGAACCTCTTGCGCAGCCCGCTGACTTCGATGGTGGCCTGGGTCATGGTCGTCCTCCTCGGGGGCAGATCCGCTTGGAGGAGGTTGTACGCCCGGGAGGGTGGCACCGCGGTGTCACCGGCTGACACCGCGCTGCCACCGGCGAGCTGGCAGGGCCGCTGCGCAGCGGCGGCTGAAGCAGGAGAGGAGCGCAAGCAGCCGCGTAAGCGACTCCGAAGGCTGGTATTCCGGCCGGGCAGCCGCCGACACGGCATCGCTTCACGGTCACCGTGAGGTCACCGCCAAATCCGCCTGAGCGTACCGCTCAGCGCCTGACCTTGATCCCTACCGCCGACGGTAAGCATCCGAGCGATGTTGTATGTCCTGCACGACCACAACCCGCTTTGATTCGTCGATCCGGTACAGGATGCGCCACTGGGTACCGAACCGTGCGCTGTGGGAGCCGACTAGATATTCCCGAAGTGGCTTGCCGACCCGGTATGGCGCCTCCAGAAGCGGGCCGGTGATGAATTCGACGGCTGCGACGGCCACGTCCTCGGGAAGCACCTCGGAGATCGCGCGCCGGGCCGGGCGGGTCAGTCCGAGCTCATAAGGCCCGGCACTCACCGCTGGCGCTCAGCGAGCAGGGCACGCGCGGCGTCGGCTCCGTAGACCACGTCGCCAGCCTGCTCGGACTCGCGGGCTTCCGCCAGGCCCCTGAGCGCGGCTGGGTCGGCGAGAATCTCAGCGGTCTCGCGCATCGAAAGGTACTCTTCGATCGCGACCAGAACCGTCTGCTGCATGCTGCGATGCTCGATTTCAGCGACCTGCTTGAGCTGATTCTCCACCTCAGGCGGCAAGCGAAGTGTCATAGCCATACCAGCATGATACCATAACGGTGCAGTGGTCGCTATCTGCGGAATACGCGCACCGCAGCAGAGCGGAACAGCCACCCCGCTCATCAGGGCGAAGAAAATGCCATGTTCCCGATGTGCGTCCTGACCGCCCCGCTCGGCCCGCGCGAAGCCCGTCACCAGCCCCGGTCTGACCGTGAACGACATCCCGTCCAGCGCCAGTGCCGGCCCGAACCCCCCCTCGAGGGCAGATCCGCTTGGAGGAGGTTGTACGCCCGGGATGGTGGCACCGCGGTGTCACCGGCTGACACCGCGCTGCCACCGGCGGGCTGGCAGGGTAGGACGGGGATCGTCCTGCCCCGAGGCGGCGGAGCGGCCGCCGCCGGCGAAGGGTCGAGAAGAGCATGAGAGTGCTGGTCGTGGAGGATTTCGAGATCCTGGCCGCGACGATCGGGACCGGCTTGCGCCGCGAGGGCATGGCGGTCGACGTGGTCCTGGACGGTAACGACGCGCTCGACCATCTGGCGCTCACCCGCTATGACGTCGTGGTGCTGGACCGGGACCTGCCGGGCGTGCACGGCGACGAGGTCTGCCGGGCGATCATGGCGGCGGGGTCGCCGAGCCGGGTGCTGATGCTGACCGCGGCCAGCACGGTCGCCGAGCGCGTGGACGGCCTCGGGCTGGGCGCCGACGACTACCTGCCCAAGCCCTTCGACTTCACCGAGCTAGTGGCCCGCGTTCGCGCCCTGGGGCGCCGCTCCGCCGCCGCGGTCCCTCCCACCCTCGCCAGCGGCGACGTGACCCTCGACCCGGCCCGCCGGGTCGCGTTCCGGGCCGGCCGGCGCCTCGAGCTGAGCCCGAAGGAGTTCGCGGTCCTGGAGTACCTGCTCGCTGCGGCGGGCCGGGTGGTCTCGGCCGAGGAACTGCTCGAACGAGTCTGGGACGAGGCGGCGGATCCGTTTACCACCGCGGTCAAGACGACGATCCGCCGGCTTCGGCCCAAGCTGGGCGAGCCGCCCGTGATCCATACCGAGCGCGGCGGCGGTTACCGAATCGGGGGCAGCTAATGGCCCGTCCTGGCCCGCCGGCGTCGGTGTTCCGCTTTCCCCGGCGCCGGCTGCAGCTGCAGCTCGCCCTGTTCTACGCGGGCGTCTTCCTCGTCTCCGGCGTCGCCCTGCTCGCCATCCCGGGCATCGCGCTGATCGGGGTCAAGAGCACGGTTCACGCCGGGACCCGGAGCAGCGCGTCGGCCATCGCCCAGCACGGCACCGACGTCCGCCAGCAGGTCATCGGCTCCGCCGTGGCGCTGGCGATCACGGTGGTGCTGTCCCTCGTCCTCGGCTGGCTGATCGCCGGCCGGCTGCTGCGACCGCTGCGCACAATCACCGCCACCGCGCGGGACATCTCCGCCAGCAACCTGCACCAGCGCCTGCGCCCGGGCGACCGCGGCGACGAGTTCACCGAGCTCGCCCGCACGCTCAACGACCTGTTCGGGCGGCTCGAGGCGTCGTTTGAGTCGCAGCGGCATTTCGTGGCCAACGCCTCGCACGAGCTGCGCACCCCGCTCACCGCGGAGCGGACCCTGATCCAGGTGGCACTGGCCGATCCAGGCGGTAACGAGCAGACCCTGCGAGCGGCCTGCCAGCAGGTGCTGGCCTTGGGCGAGCAGCAGGAACGCCTCATCGAGGCGCTGCTCACCCTGGCCAGCAGCGAGCGGGGCATCCAGGTGCGGGAACCGTTTGACCTGGCCGAGATCACCCGCCGGGTGCTCCTGGTCCGCCGCCAGGAGGCCGGGCGCCGCGGCATCAGCGTCGGCACCCGGCTCGCCGCGGCTCCGGCAGCGGGTGACCCGAGCCTGGCCGAGAGCCTGGTGGCCAACCTGGTCGACAACGCGCTGCGGCACAACGCGGCCGGCGGCCAGGTGGAGATCTCGACTGCCGCGACCGCCGGAGGGGCGCATATCTGGGTCAGCAACACCGGAACCGTGATCCCGCCCGGCGAGGTCGAGCGCCTGTTCCGGCCGTTCCAGCAGCTAGGCCCGGACCGGGTCCGGCGCAGTGGCGGACACGGGCTTGGCCTGGCCATCGTGCACGCCATCGCCGCCGCCCACGGTGCCGCGGTCCGTCCCCGCGCCCGGCCGGAAGGCGGCCTCGACATCGACGTGAGCTTCCCGCGTGAGGGCGATCAGCCCGCGGGCAGCGGCGGGAACTCGGGCGCGTGACCTTCGCCGCGGGCAGCCAGGGCGGCGGCCAGGTCGGGGTGCTCGAAAGACTCGTCCATCAGTGCGAGAGTCCGGCGCAGCGCCGCGTCGTCGGTGGCCTCGAGGTCGGCGTAGACCTGCGACTTGGCCGTGGCCATCGAGTACGGGGAGCAGGACTCCGCGAGCCTGGTGGCGTAGCCGACCGCTTCGGCGAGCACGGACTCCCTGCTGCTGACGTACTGCACCAGGCCGATCCGGGCGGCTTCCTCGCCGGTGATGGTGCGGGCGCTCAGCAGCAGGTCCAGGCTCCACGCCGTGCCGATCACCCGCGGCAGCAGCCACGACAGGCCGTACTCGGCCACCAGGCCGAGCCGCGCGAAGGTGGTGCTGATCTTTGCGTCCGCCGCGGCGAAGCGGACGTCGCTGCCCATCATGTAGGCGAAGCCGATGCCGGCCACCGGGCCGTTCACGGCGCAGATGACCGGCTTGCGGATACGGAAGGCGACGGTGGGCAGGTCCTCGCGCCGGGGCAGGAAGCCGCGGATAGTCGCGGCGCCCTCGGACAGGATGCCCAGGTCGGCCCCGGCGCAGAAGCCGCGGCCCGCACCGGTCACGACCACGGCCCGTACGCCGGGCCCGGCGTCGGCGGCGCGGAGGGCATCGCCGTAGGCGGCGGCCATCGAGGGCGTGATCGCGTTGAGCACGTCCGGCCGGCTGAGCGAGACGATCGCGACCGCTCCCTCGCGCCGGACCGTGATCTCGGGCGTGGTGCCCGCCTGCGCCGTCGTCACGATGCCTCCCGCTGACCGGTCCCCGGAGCCACCAATTTAGCGCTTTTCCTGCTAGACAACTGCTGCGCGACAGTGACCGGAGGAGGCAAGAGCATCATGACCGACCTCGTGCTGGTGGACCGGCCGGCGAGCGGCATCGCCGTCGTCACGCTGAACCGCCCGGCGAAATATAACGCGCTCACCGCGGAGCTCGTCGCCGCCCTGCAGCGGCTGCTTGGCGAGCTCGCCGAGGACGACGGCCTGCGCGCGGTCGTTCTCACCGGCGCCGGCCCCGCCTTCTGCGCGGGCCTGGACCTGATCGAGCTCGGCGCGGGTGCCGAGTTCCCGCCCGGCGACCTGGCGCCCCTGCTGGCGCTTCCGGTCCCGGTGATCGGGGCGATCAACGGCGTCGCCGTGACCGGCGGCCTTGAGCTGGCGCTGGCGTGCGACTTCCGGATCGGCAGCGAGCGGGCCCGCTTCGCCGACACCCACGCCCGGGTCGGGGTCACCCCGGCCTGGGGGCTGCCCGCACGGCTGCCAGGCCGTGGGCCAGTCGTGGGCCCGGCAGATGTCGATGACCGGCGATTTCGTGGACGCGCCGACGGCGCTGCGGATCGGCCTGATCAACGAGCTGGTCGCGCACGGCTCGCTCCTCGAGCGCGCCGTCCAGCTCGCCGCGAGCGTCACCTCGACCGACCAGGCCACCGCGGCGCGCATCCGCGAGGTGTATGACCTGGCCCGCGACCAGACCGGGGCGCAGGCCCTGGCGGCGGAGAAAGCGCTCAGTGCCGACGGCGTGCTGATCACCGACCCGGAGGCGTTCGCGGCCCGGCGCGCCGCCGTGTTCGCCCGCGGCCGCACCCAGCCCGGTCAGGACCACTGAATAGGGCAGGAACTTCCCGTCCAGGGTCACCACCGCCCGGTCACCGGCCGCGCCGGGGCGCTCCGGCCGCTCACGTGGCGATGGGCCGGCTAGCGGGTACGACCATCGGCATATGACGGCGACGGGGGTCCGCCAAGGCGTGAGCGCGGACGTCGACAGGCTATTGACCCGGTTTACCCGGTTCCTGCTCCTCTACAGCGCGGAGGGCGGGTTTGAGCTGCGCGAGACCGTCCGCTCGGTCGGCGCTGCCTACCAGGCCGACGCCGACGTCCTCGCGGTGGCCGAGGGAGCGGTCCTGGTCGTCCGGCACCCGGACGGGTCGGAGCACGCCGACACCGTGCATGTCGCGCCCGAGCTGGCCCGGCTCGACCTGGTCGCAGAGGGGAAGTTCCTGGCCGGCCGGATCAGCGCGGGCGGCCTGACCGCCGCGGACGCCGACCGGGAGCTGGCTGGCCTGGCGGCCCGGCGCGAGTCCTATCCGGCCTGGCTGCGGATCATCGGGGTGACGCTGTTCGCGGCCGGGTTCGCGCCCAGCGTGCAGGCCACCTGGCGCGAGCTGGGCAGCAGCGTCATCCTGGGCGCGGTGATGGGCGTGCTGTTCGTCGTCGCCGACCGGCTCCGGGTGCTGCGGACGCTGCTCCCCATCGTCGGGCCCCTGGTGGTGGCGGTCATTGCCTTCGAGGCGCTGCACGCCGACCGGGCCCCGGGCGGCCCGGTGATCTTGATGATCCCGGCGCTGTTCGTGCTGATCCCCGGTGACTTCCTGTGCGCGGCCACGGTCGAGCTGGCCGTCGGCCAGATCACCCCCGGGGCCGTCCGGCTGGCCCAGGCCGCGTTCACCCTGGTCGAGCTGGCGGCGGGCGTGGTGATCGCCGCGGAGATCACCGGGGCCGGTACCCGCAGCCTGTTCGAGGCCCGGGTGCCGAGCGCCCTGCCCGGCTGGGTGCTCGTGGTGTCGTGGATACCGTTCACCATCGGCCTGGCCTGGACCTTCAGCGCCAGGATGCGCGACGTGCCGTGGATTCTCGGCCTGGTCTACATCGCCTGGGGCGTTCAGCAGGGCATGACCAGGGCGGTCGGCCCGACGGCCGGCACCTTCGCCGCCGCCGCCGCGCTGGCCGTGGTGGCCGGCCTGCTCGAGCGGTCCGCGCGGCGGCCGCCCCGGATCGTGCTGATCCTCGGGGGGTTCTTCGCCCTGACCGTCGGGGCGCTGGCCCTGCGCGGCCTGACCACGATCGACGCCGGGAACCAGGCCCAGGGGCTCGCCGACCTGCGCGACGCGATCACGCAGACCACCGCGCTCACCCTCGGGCTCATCGTCGGCGCGATCGCGGCCATGGCGGGCGCCCGGAACCGGACCTAGTCAGGCCTCCCGGCGCGGCAGGCTCCAGCCGCGCTGGTAGCTGATCAGGCACAGGCCGGCCCCGACGACCGTGCCGGCCAGGATGCCCAGCCTGGCCAGGCCCAGGCCATGACAGAGCACCAGGACGATGCTGGCCAGGACGGCGCTGGTGGCATAGAGCCGGTTTCCCCCGAAGATCTGCGGCACGTCCCGCAGCAGCACGTCCCGCACGACGCCGCCGCCCACGGCCGTCACTGTGCCCAGCAGTACCGCCGCCTGCCAGCTGAGGCTGTCGGAGAGGGTCAGCTGGGCGCCGGCGGCCGCCCAGCAGCCCAGCACCAGGGCGTCCACGAACCGGTAGCCGTGCTCCCAGAGGCGGCCGTGGATGCGCAGCAGGTAGGCGACAAGCGCGCTCGCCACGGCGGTGATCAGGTAGAGCCGGTCGGTCAGGGCCAGCGGCGGCCCGTGCTGTAACAGGGTGTCCCGGATGATGCCCCCCGCCCAGGCCCGAGGTGATCGCCAGGGTCGCGAAGCCCACGATGTCAAAGCGGTGCTCGCGGGCCTTGACGCCGCCCAGTACCGCGTTGGCGCCCACTCCGGCGATGTCCAGGCCGTGGGTGAGGGTCTCCAGCGTCGCCATCACGAGCGCGTCACCGCGGTTGCCCTCCCCCAAGCGGACATAATGTCACGAAGCGGCACTTCCCGAGTCCGCCGTTGCCAGGCGTGACCCCGATGTTACAGTGCGCAGTCTCCGGCCCGGCGGAGCGGGCGTTACCAGAGGTTGTGCTGGGCGGCGATCGGGTCACCGGGCCATTCGTGCATGCTGGCCAGGTTGTCGCGGGCCGGGAACTTGGCCGCGGCCGGGCCGTCGGCGAAGGCCCGCAGCAGGTTGGCGGTCACCCGCCGGGTGAATCGCCCCGTGCGCTGACTGGTGCCGAAGCCGATCGGGCCGCTGAGGGCCCTGACCCAGCGCATGGTCCCGGCGTTGAACACCCCGGCGCCCCCGGCGTGCGTGTAGTACGCCGAATCGGAATAGCTGTGCACGCCGCGGCAGGTCAGCGGCGAATGGGAGAGGACCTCGATCGGCCGCTCCAGCGGCGCGCCGGGGTTCACCCGGTCGTACTCGACACCGACCAGGCCGGGGAACGCGGCGCCATGGCCCGCGCCCGTCCCCGCGAACAGCCAGGAATCCGGGCTGACCACCACGAAGGCCGCCGAGACGGGATTGGACTCATACAGCGTCCCGGTCAGCGACGACTCGGGATCGGGATGCGGCGGCTCCCGCCAGTCGCTGGTGACCAGCGCATTGTCGTGGCCGTACATCGGATCCTGGAGATAACTGGTCTTGTAACAGATAATCAGGCGCCGGTCACCCAGCCTGGTACGGGCCAGCCGAGTGCGCCGGAACAGGGCGTTGGCGCCGAGAAAGGCCACGTTGACGCCGGCGTTCCGGGCGGCGGTGACGTGCGCTCGCTCCGGCGGCGACCAGTACTCGTCGTGGCCGCCGGAGACCACCGCGCTAGCGCCGCTGAGCAGGCCGGGGTAGCCGCCTATGTCCATGCTGGTCGCGTAGCCCAGCGGGATCCCCAGCCGCTCGGCCAGCTGGATGAGCTTGCGCTCGTGGGTCAGGAACATGAAGGCGCCGTTGAGGTCGTAGGGCCGGTCGAGGCTGACGGCCAGCGACCGGTTGCCGTAGTCCGCCACCCCGGCCGGCCCGTTGTACAGGTCGTGACCGCCCCACATGTTGTAGGCCTGCCAGGTGGCCACGGCGTTCTTGATGACCACCCGGCCGGCATTGCTGGCCGAGCGGACGGTCAGCGGGACATACCGCTGCGCGCCCGAGTCGGCGTCCAGCCGCAGCAGGTACGAGCCCTCGGGCCAGTCGTGGGTCGGCACGGTGAGCGATGGTCCCCAGTCCGTCGTGACGGTCCGGGTCCCCGGTTCCACGGACGCCGCGCGCTGCCGGCGGCCGGGCACGCTGCCGGACTGCCAGACCAGCCGGGCCAGGTCACCGGCATACCAGCCCATCCGGAAGGCCAGCACGCGAAACGACCGCGAGGTGGTCGAGACGAACAGGGTCACGGCCTCGCCGGGCAGCACGCTGGCCTGCCCGGCATAGCCCATGATCGCATCGGCCGGCCCGACGTGCCGGATCTCCCAGCTCGGGTCGCCGGGCAGGTCGTTCTCGGCCACCTTCCGCAGCGGCCGGGCGGACGACGTCTGCCCAGGGGCCCCGGACGTCACAGGGCTGGCGGAGCACCCGGCCAGCCCGGCGACCGCGGCGGCGCCAGGAATCGCGACGGCTGCGCCGAGAAAAATCCTCCGGCTGTGGGAGCGGGGAAAGCGACTCACATTCCGAGCATGCCCTGTCACCGCCGCCGTCCGCTCGCTATTGGTCTTGGCTTGCCGGCAACGTGCCCTGATAAGGCGCCTTCGGGCAGGTCACCACGTACGGGCATGGCGGTCACTCCACATCGCAGTAGATGTCCATGCCGGTGAGGTCCAGGATCCTGAGCACCGGCGCGCTCGGCCGGATGACCGATCGTCGGCCGCCGGGCAGGAGCTGCCCGGCGCCGACCACCAGCCGGATCGCGGCGCAGTCGACGAAGACCACCTGCGTCATGTCGAAGGCCAGCCGCTGGGGGGAGCGGCCCAGGATCTCCGCGAGCCGCTCGGCGAGCAGCGGAGTGGTGGCGATGTCCAGCTCACCGCGGATGACGACCGTGGCCGTTCCCGCGGTCAGCCGGGTCTCGATGGTCAGCGGAGGGGCTGGGGCGCCTGGGCGGACGTGGCGCGGCGGCCCCGGCAGGCCGTCAGCTGCCGGGTCCGTCCGCGCGCAGTCACCAGAAGTGCCGGCGGCCACCGACGCCCCGGCCGATCATGCCCAGGACCAGCAGGAGCAGGCCGATGACGAGCACGATGATGCCGATCGTCCAGATGATAGCGATCTTGGCGATGAAGCCGATGAGCAGCAGAATAAGCCCAAGGATGATCATGGTAACTCCTGTCCAGCAGTAGCTTCAGCCGACTACTGTTCAGGTGGCGCTCCCCGGGATCCGGCGAAAGCGCGGGACCAGCAGCGACGTGACGGGGGCCGCGGGGAGCTGGGCGGCGTCGTAACGGCGATATCAGTATGCCCGAAGTCGGTGCCGACGCAAACGCGATATGCCGCGAAATTGGCAACGAGCTGGCGCCGCCGTCAAAGGCGCAGGTAGCGACGGCGGAGCCAGCGAAAATCGGCCGATGAATCCCGGCCATCCGGGTCGTCTCAGCACCAGCGGATCTGGTAAGTACCGAAGGATCGGGCCGCAGCCTGCAGGAGGAGCCAGGGATGAGCCTGCCAGAGATCGAGTCGCGGGAAGAGTGGCTGAAGCACAGGAAGGAGCTGCTCGGCCGAGAGAGGGAGCTGACCCGGCAGACCGACCGGCTGAACGCCGACCGCCGGCGCCTGCCGATGGTGGCGGTGACCAAGGACTACGTATTCGAGGGACCGGCGGGCCCCGCGAGCCTGCTGGACATGTTCCAGGGCCATCGCCAGCTCGTGCTGCAGCACTTCATGTTCGACCCGTCGTGGGACGAAGGCTGCTCGAGCTGCACCGCGGGCGTGGACGAGCCGCCGGCCTGGACTGGCTCGTCCTGCTGGAGAACCAGCCCTGTGAGCAGCGCGGAGTCAGCTTCTTCCTGCGCGACGGCGACGACGTCCTCCACACCTACTCGACGTTCGCCCGTGGCACCGAGATGCTCGGCGGCGCCTACTCCATTCTCGACCTCACCGCGCTGGGCCGGCAGGAAGAATGGGAGGAGCCCAAGGGCCGTGCCGCCGCCCCGCGCCCGGCAGTCCCCGACTTCTCGCCCTGAGCCGGAACCGGATCGGCCGGCCGGCGCGGGCCGGACGGCAGGATTTTCTGGCCGGGCTGTCGATCTGGGCCAGGGCCATCCGTTGGGTGGCTAGACATAGCCCCGGGGCCAGCCCGGCCCCGCGCCGACCGGAGGACGTCATGAAGTACGCACTGCTGATCTATGTCGACCCGGACGCCAGGACAGACGCTCCCGCTGCCGGCGGCGAGGTCATGGACAGCTGGCTCGACTACACCGCCGCGCTCTCCGGCGCCGGGGCCGCCCTGGGCGCGGAGGCGCTCCGGCCGGTCGATACGGCCACGACGGTACGGTCCCGCGGCGGCGAGCGGCTGCTGACCGACGGCCCGTTCATCGAGACCAAGGAGCATCTGCTCGGGTTCTACCTGCTGGATGTCCCCGACCTCGACGCCGCGCTGGACTGGGCCGCGCGGATGCCGGTCGTGGGCTACGGCTCGGTCGAGGTGCGGCCGGTCCAGGAGGGCCAGGCATGGCGGGCCCCGCTGGAGTAACCGCCGCCGCGCTGGAGCGGGCCTACCGGGAGGAGTGGACCGCCATCGTGGCCACCATCTCCCGGCGCGTCGGCGATCTGCAGGCCGCTGAGGACGCCGCGGCCGAAGCATTCGCGGCGGCGGCGCGCACCTGGCCGCGCGACGGCGTGCCGCCCAGGCCCGGCGCCTGGCTGATGGTGACCGCCTGGCGCAAGGCCCTGGACCAGGTCCGCAGCGAGCAGCACCTGGCCAGGCGGACGCAGCTGCCTGAGCTTCCGGCCGCGAGCGGGACGGCCGGCGGCGGCCCGCGGTACGCCCTGGCCGACGGCCCGCTGGAAGAGAACCGGCTGGAAGATGACCGGCTCGGGCTGATCTTCGCCTGCTGCCATCCGGCCCTGGCCATGGAGGTGCGGGTCGCCCTGACCATGCGCTACGTGGCCGGCCTGACGACACGGGAGATCGCCAGCGCGTTCCTGGTCCCGGAGCCGACCCTGGCGCAGCGGCTCGTCCGGGCCAAGCGCAAGATCCGCGCGGCGGGGATCAGGTTCGAGCCGCCGGATTCCGCCGCCCTGGCGGCCCGGCTCACCGGCGTCCAGGCCGTCATTTACCTGGTATTTAACGAGGGCTATGCGGCGGCCTTCGGCCCCCAGCTCGTGCGCGTCGACACCTGCGGCGAGGCCATCTGGCTCGGGCGGGTGCTGCACCGGCTGCTGCCCGGTGACGCCGAGACGGCCGGGCTGCTCGCGCTGATGCTGCTGCATCACTCGCGCGCGGCGGCCCGGGTGGACCAGAGCGGGCGGCCGGTGCGGCTGGCCGAGCAGGACCGGTCCGCCTGGGACCGCGACCTGATCGCCGAGGGCACCGCGATCCTGGATGCGGCCGTGGCCCGGCGCTCGCCCGGCCTCTACCAGGTCCAGGCGGCGATCGCGGCCGTGCACGCGCAGGCGGCGTCCTTCGACCAGACCGACTGGCCGCAGATCGCCGCCCTTTATGGTGAGCTGGCCCGGCGCTCCCGGTCGCCGGTCGTCGAGGTCAACCGCGCGGTGGCGGTGGCCATGGCCGACGGCCCGGCAGCCGGCCTGGCCATCCTGGCCCCGCGGCTGGCCGCCGGCGAGCTAGCTGACTACGGCCCGCTGCACGCCGCCCACGCCTACCTGCTGGAGCGCGCGGGCCAGCCGGACGCCGCCGCTGCCGCCTGGGAGCGGGCCGTCCAGCTGATCGACAACAGCGTCCTGCGCGAGGAACTCCAGCGCCGGACGGCCGGGCCGCTGCCCGACTGACTGGCCCACCCTGCCGTTAGCAGAAAATTTCCGCGACCAGCTGTCGATCTGGCCGCGCGCCGCCCGTAGGAGGGGTGACGTCGGGAGGTCACCAGGTGCCGCTGGGCACCGCCGCCCCGGCCCGGAGGCTCGACATGCCTGTCACGCACGCGACCGAGGCCAGCCCGCGAGATCGCCGCTGGGCACTCGGCCTGACCTCGGTCGCCTTCTTCATGGTGGCGCTGGACGCCCTGGTGGTGCTCACGGCCCTGCCCGCCATCCACGCGAGCCTGGGCGGCAGCGTCTCGACGCTGGAATGGACCGTCAACGCCTACACGCTGTCCTTCGCGGCTGGCATCATCACCGCGGCCGCGGTCGGCGACCGGCTCGGCCGCCGCCGCGTGTACATCGCGGGGCTGCTGATCTTCACCGCATCCTCGGCCGCGTGCGCGCTCGCGCCCACGAGCGGGCTGCTCATCACGGCCCGCGTCCTGCAGGGCATCGGCGCGGCGCTGGTCACCCCGCTGAGCCTGACCATCCTGGCCACCGTGTTCCCGGTGGCCCGGCGCGGGGCCATCGTCGGCGTCTGGGGCGCCATCGGCGGGCTGGCCGTCGCCGCCGGGCCGCTCGTCGGCGGCGCCGTCGTCCAGGGCCTGAACTGGCACTGGATCTTCTGGATCAACGTGCCCATCGGCCTGGCGGCGGCCGCGGCGTCGGCGTCCCGGCTGCCCGAAAGCCGCGGCCCGGCCAGCAGGCTCGACCTGCCCGCCGTCATCCTGGTGGCCGGCGGCGCGGTCGCCGTTACCTGGGGCCTGGTGCGCACCGCCGAGGCCGGCTGGGGCAGCCCGCAGGTGCTCGGCTCGCTCGGGCTCGGCGCGGCGGCGCTGGCGGCGTTCGTGGCCTGGGAGCGGCGCGCGCCCGAGCCGCTGCTGCCGCTGCGGCTGCTGCGGATCCGCGCGTTCGCCGCGTCGAACGCGGCCGGGTTCTTCATGACGGCCGCGATCACGTCGGCGGCGTTCCTCATGTCGCAGTACTTCCAGCTCGGCCTCGGATACTCGCCGCTGGCCACCGGGCTGAGGTTCCTGCCGTGGACGGCGACCCCCGTGGTGATCGCCGTCGGTGCCGGCGCGCTGGCCGACCGGATCGGGCCGCGGCCGCTGATGTCCGCGGGCCTGCTGCTGCAGGCGGCCGGGCTGGCCTGGATCGTCGTCGCGGCCGCCACGACAGTGAGCTACCTGCAGCTCGTGCTGCCGCTGGTAATCGCGGGCGTCGGGATCTCGATGGCGCTGCCGGCCACGCCGACCGCGGCGCTGGGCGCCGTCCCGCCGGGCGACCTGGGCCGGGCCTCGGGCGTGCAGAACACGCTGCAGCGCCTCGGCGCGGTCTTCGGGGTCGCCATCGCGACCGCGGTCTTCGCGGCCCACGGGCACCTCGGCTCCCCCGCGGCCGTGCTGGCCGGGTTCCGGCCCGCGCTGGCCGTCTCGGCCGGGCTGTCGGTCCTGGGCGCGGTCAGCGCGCTGGCGGTCGGCCGCCGGCGCCAGCCGGGACAGCACGTGGCCGAGCCCGCGCAGCCTTCTGGGCCAGGGCAGCACGCGCCGCAGCACGCGACGTCGGGGAGGTAGGTTGCCGTGCCGAGTCAGCACACCGCCGGCGCCGGCCGGGCGCCGGGCTTACAGCTGGGTCGTCACGGCCTTCACCTCGGTGTAGTTGTTCAGCACCTCGTGGCCCATCTCGCGGCCCCAGCCGGACTGCTTGTACCCGCCGAACGGGAGCGCGGCGTCGAACACGTTGTAGCAGTTGATCCAGACGGTTCCGGCCCGCAGCTTCTTGGCCAGCGCGTGCGCCTTGGAGATGTCCCGGGTCCAGATGCCGGCCCCGAGCCCGTACTCGCTGTCGTTGGCCTCGGCGGCGATCTCGTCCAGGTCGCTGAAGGGCGCCGCGACGACGACGGGCCCGAAGATCTCCTCGCGGACGACCTTCATGTCCGGGCGGGTGTTGGTCAGCACCGTCGGCTCGATGAAGTAACCGCGGTCGCCGAACCGGCCGCCGCCCGCCAGGGCGGTCGCGCCGTCGGAGCGGCCGGATTCCAGGTAGCCGCTGACCCGGGCGAACTGCTCCTGCGAGACCAGCGGGCCCATCTGCGTGCCCGGCTCCAGCCCGGAACCGAGCTTGATCGACTTGGCGATCTCCGCGACGCCGTCGACGACCTCGTCATACCGGCTCTGGTGCACGAACAGGCGGGAGCCGGCCACGCAGCACTGGCCGTGGTTGAAGAAGATGGCGTTGGCCGCGCCCTCGACCGCGCCGTCGTCGGCATCCTCGAACACGATGTTGGGGCTCTTGCCGCCCAGTTCCAGGGTGAGCTTCTTCAGGTTGCTGGCCCCGGCGGCGGCCACGATCAGCTTCCCGACCTCGGTGGAACCTGTAAACGCCACCTTGTCGACGCCGTTATGCATGGCCAGCGCGGCACCGGCGGTCTCGCCGAAGCCGGGCACCACGTTGACCACGCCGGCCGGGACGCCGGCCTCGGCGATGAGCTCAGCCAGCCGCAGCGCGGTCAGCGGCGTCTGCTCGGCCGGCTTGAGGACGACGCAGTTGCCGGTGGCCAGGGCAGGCCCCAGCTTCCAGGCCGCCATCAGCAGCGGGAAGTTCCAGGGGATGATCTGCCCCACGACGCCGAGCGGCTCGCGCAGCGTGTAGGAGTGGAAGTTGGCGCCGGGCATGTACGGCACCGAGATGTTGATCGTGTTGCCCTCGATCTTGGTGGCCCAGCCCGCCATGTAATGGAACAGGTCAGCGGCCAGCGGTACGTCGGCGGCCTGGGCGACGGCGAACGGCTTCCCGTTGTCCAGCGACTCCAGCTGCGCGAGCTCGTCGACGTGCTGCAGGATCAGGTCGCCGATCCGCCAGATGATGCGGCCGCGGTCGGACGGGGTCATCCTGCCCCAGGGCCCCTCGTCGAACGCCCGGCGCGCGGCGCGCACGGCCCGGTCGATGTCCTCGGTGTCGCCCTCGGCGACCCGGGCGAGCGTCTCGCCGGTCGCGGGGTTGGGCGTCTCGAAGGTCTTGCCGGACGCTGCGTCGGCGCAGTGCCCGTCGATGAACAGCTGCCGCGGCGCGCCGATGAACTCCTCCACGCTGCGATCCAGGGTCACGGTCATGGATTCTCATCTCCTTGCCTGCGGGGCGGAGGCAGCCGCGTCCTTGCGGCCTGATGACGGCTCCGCGATGCGGCCCGCGCCGTGCAGTCAGCGCGGAGCAGCAGCGCTCCCAGTAGTCACAATGAGACTACGAAACGGGAACCCGCACAAGGGCCCGCGCCGCCGCGCCCGGAACCGCAGGGCGGCGGCGCTACTGGGCCGGGGCCTGCGCCAGCGCCCGCGCGCTGAGAGCGTCGAGGAAGCGGAGGGTGGCCGACACCGTCTCGCAGCGCCACAGGATGAGCGTCCGGTCAAAGCCGTCCGTCGCGGCCAGGCGGTCCGCCAGCGCGCTGGCCACGGGGATAAGCCGCGCGCGCTGCGCATCCAGCAGCGGCCGGGAGTCAGCGCCGGAGCGGTCCAGCAGGGCCAGCTTCACCAGCAGCTCGGACCGGACGTCGCGGTTGTGGCTGGCGGGACGAGTCAGCCACGCCGAGGCCAGCTCCCGGCCCGCGCTGGTCGCATCGAGAAGCGACCGGACCGGACCCTGGCTAGAGGGCTGCTGTCCGGTGGTCCGGACCAGCCCGAGTTGCTCGAGGCGCTGCAGGGACCGGTAGACGACCGGCTTGGGTACCCGCCAGACCCTGCCCATGTCCCCGTCCGGCCCCAGGATCCGGGCCAGGGCGAAACCGTGCAGCGGCTCCTCGCAGACCAGGCACAGCACCAGCCATTCGGCCAGCGAGAGCGACGGCTCAGCGGACTCGGGCATGGGGCCAGGCTACGACCCCGGCGCCGGGCCGTCGGTGACGAGCGCCGGGCTGGCTAGTAGTCTCTATGTGACTAGCGATCTGCTCGGGAGGCCAGTCATGTCCGCCGAGATCATTACCCCGCCTCCCGGCCCGCGGGCGGCCGCCGGGAGAGGGCCGGAGCGGGTGATCCGCCCTGTCCTCGGGGCGCTGGCTGACGGGACGCCGTTCTACGCGCCTATCGGCGCGGTCGCGGTGGACGGCTCGCTGGTCACCTGTCATCTGTGCGGCCGGTCCCTGCGCTCGGTGGCGGCGCACCTGCCCCGGCACGGCTGGACAAGGGAGCAGTACTGCGCGGCGTTCGGCCTGGAGCGCGGCCAGTCCCTCGAAGGGCCGGCGACCCGCAAGCTCCGCGCCGCGGCGCTGAGCGCCCGGCTCATCTTCGACCCCGCCATCCGGGACGGCAGCGCGGCCGGCCGCGAGCGAGCCCGGGCAGGTGAGCTGGCCCGCGACGCGGCCGCGGCCGCCCGGGGCCGCGCCTTCCCGGAGCAGCGCCGCCGGAAGGCCCGGCGACCTCTCGGGGAGATCCGCCGGGCGGCCGCCGCCGAGGCGATCCGGGACCGGGCCGACCGGCGGCTGGCCCAGGCCGCCGCGGGGGCCGCGCAGCGCCTGGGTTACCCGGACATCCGCTCGCTGGTGGTGGCCCGGACCGGAGCCGGGGCCAGCCTGGCGGCGATCAGCCGCGAGGCAGGCCTGCACAAAGACTGGCTGTCCCGGCACCTGGGCCAGGTGGACCCCCCCGCCGCCGACGCCGCGCGGCGGGCACCGCACCGAGCAGACTCCGCACTGCGGCCGGCGGTCCGCGACCTCGGTTTCCGCGAGGTGGCCGGTTACCTGCGGGAACGGCATCTGGTGCAGCACCGCACCGTCAGCGCGATGGCAACGGAGCTGGGAGTGTCCCAGCACGCCGTCGAGTCCGCGCTGCGCCGGCACGGGCTGGAGCGCGTCGCGCACGCGGCGAAGCGTCATCAGGCCCGGCTCCGCGCCGCGCGGGTGGCGGCCGAGCTTGGCTATCCCACCGTGGCCGCGTACGTGGCCCAGCAGCGGGCCGCAGGCTGGACCTGGACGGCCATCGCCGCCGAGTCGGGGCAGCCGCAGACGTGGCTGCGCCGCCAGGCGGCTGAGCAGGCCGGGCCGGCAGGCGGCTGAAAACTGGTTGCTGCCCGCGCCGCGGGCTGGACATGATCGCAAGATGGACATGGCCGGTCCGTGGCAGTGGCGCCCGCTCGTGCCCGCGGACGTTCGCCGCAGGCCGCATTGTCGCCACTGGCGTGCTGGCCGCCCGGGACCAGGCCGATCCCGTGCGCGCCATGCGCTACGAAGGCGGCGTTCACCCGGCGTACCGGGGGCGGGGCCTGGGCACGGCTCTGCTGGACTGGGCCGCCGGCGCGGCCGGCGTCATCCACGCCGGCCGCTTCCCCGGGCGGCCGCTCTCGCTCCAGTGCGGGTTCCCGGAGTCAGATGACCGGGCGGCGGTGCTGTTCGCGGAGCACGGGTTCACGCCTGTCCGCTATTTCCGCAGGATGACCCGCAGGCTGGAGCGCGATAACCTGCCGCCCGCTCGGATGCCGGACGGGTTCGAGATCGTCGGCTACCGCGCCGACCTGGACGAGCCGATGCGGGTGGCGAAGAATGAGGCGTTCGCCGAGCACTGGGACAGCACCCCCACCCCGCCAGAGATGTGGCGCTCCCGGTTCACCGGCCCGGAATTCCAGCCCGAACTCTCGCCGCTCGCGGTCGACGCCGCTACTGGCGAAATCGTCGGCCTCGTCATCACGCACCTGAACCAGGCGCAGACCGCGGCGATGGGGCAGCGGGACGCGCACCTCAACAACGTGGCCACGCTGCGGCGCGCCCGCGGGCTGGGAATCGCGACTGCGCTGCTGGTCACGATGCTGCAGGGGGCCCGGGAGCGCGGGTTCGGCACCGCGTCCCTCGATGTCGACGCCGAGAACGCCACGGGCGCGCTCGGGGTCTACGGGAAGGTCGGATTCACGGTGGCCGACACCTGGGTCACCTACGGTCGCGACACCGCCGCATAAGCAGCCAGCGCCGGGGCAGTCCGCGCCCGGCAGAGGCAGCCGTTCCTGCAGCGAGCGGACCGGGACGAGGGGAGACCTGATGGCCGAGCTAACCGAGACCAACCTGACCGAGAGCAATCGCGCGGGAAGCGGCCGGTCGCTGCCCGCGGACTGGCGGCGCTGGGTGGTCTACCAGGTTTACCCGCGCAGCTTCGCCGACGCCGACGGGGACGGGGTCGGTGACCTGCGTGGGACGCTCGCGCACCTCGATCACCTGGAACGCCTCGGCGTTGACGTCGTCTGGCTCTCGCCCGTCTACCAGTCACCGATGGACGACAACGGCTACGACATCAGCGACTACCAGGCCGTGGACCCGGTGTTCGGCACGCTCGCTGACCTGGACGAGCTGATCGCGGCCCTGCACGAGCGGCAGATGAAGCTGGTCATGGACCTGGTCGTCAACCACACCTCTGACGAGCACCCGTGGTTCGTGCAGTCGAGGTCCAGCCGCGACAGCCCCCGCCGCGACTGGTACTGGTGGCGCGACGCCCGGCCGGGGACCGTGCCCGGCACCCCCGGCGCCGAGCCGATCAACTGGGAATCCTACTTCTCGGGACCGGCCTGGCAGTGGGACGAGGCCACCGGCCAGTACTACCTGCACATCTTCTCCGCCAAGCAGCCCGACCTGAACTGGGAGAACCCGCAGGTCCGCCAGGCGGTCTACGCGATGATGCGGTGGTGGCTGGACCGCGGGGTCGACGGGTTCCGGATGGACGTGATCAACATGATCAGCAAGGACCCGGCCCTGCCCGACGCCGAGCCGCGCCCCGGCTCCCGCTATGGCCCGGGCGACCGGTACTTCGTCTGCGGCCCGCGCAACCATGAGTTCCTCCAGGAGATGTACCGGGAGGTGTTCGCGGGCCGCGACGCCCACGTCTTCACCGTCGGGGAGACACCGGGGGCGACCATCGCCGACGCCGTGCTGTTCACCGATCCCGCGCGGCACGAGCTCGACATGGTCTTCCAGTTCGAGCATGTCTCGCTGGACTTCGACGCCCACCGCTACGACCCCCGGCCGCTGGCGCTGCCGACCCTCAAGGCGGTCATGGCCGCGTGGGAGGACGGCCTGGCCGAGCGGGGGTGGAACTCGCTGTACTGGGGCAACCATGATCAGCCCCGCGCGCTGTCCCGGTTCGGGGACGATGGCGTGCACCGGGTCGCCTCGGCCAAAACCCTGGCCACGGTGCTGCACCTGCACCGGGGCACCCCGTTCGTCTACCAGGGCGACGAGCTGGGCATGGCCAACGCGCCGGTGGCCGGCATCGAGGACTTCCGGGACATCCAGGCCCTGAACTTCCACGCCGAGGCGGTCGCCCGGGGGGACGTCGACCTCGCCGGGCTGCTGGCCAACATGGGACGGATGAGCCGGGACCAGGGACGCACCCCGGTTCAGTGGGACACCACGCCCGGCGCCGGCTTCACGACGGGCACCCCCTGGATCGGGGTAAATCCCGACTACGTCACGGTGAACGCCGCCACGCAGGTCGACGACCCCCATTCGGTGTTCGCGCACTACCGTCGGCTCATCGAGCTGCGCCACGCCGATCCGGTCGTGACCGACGGCCGCTTCGAGCTCCTGCTTCCCGAGCATCCCGCCCTGTGGGTCTTTCTCCGCCGCCACGCCGAGGCCGTCCTGCTCGTCGCGGCCAATCTCTGCGGGCAGACCGTTACCGCGCCCCTTCCGCTCGGTCAGGCCTGGGCCGCCGCCCCGGCCATTCTCCGGACCCATCAGCAACAGCCGGGCCCTCCCCTGCCCGACATCGAGCTGCAGCCCTGGGAATCGGTCGTCTGGCGGCTGAGCCAGCCGGGAGCCGAGTGAATGGAGTTCAGCCGGGAGCTGCGGGAAGCGGTGCTGTCAGGTGATATCACCGTCTCCTTCCGGCTGTGGCGCCGGCCCAGGGTCCGGCCGGGCGGCCAGTACCGGGTCGGCCCGGCGCAGATCGAGGTCGACTCGGTGGAGCTGATGCCCTTCGCCGCCATCACCCTGGCCGATATCGGCCGGTCCGGGGAACGCGACCGGGAGTCCCTGCGGCAGCGGGCGGCTCACGCCGGCCCCATCACCGACAACACGCTGCTGTACCGGATCGAGTTTCACCTCGTCGGCCCGCCAGACGACTGACCGGTCTGTCTGGGCGCTGCGCTGGGGCCACCACCCTGACTATCGTCACCATGTTGCCTGGTAGCCCTGGGTAAGGCGAGCGGTCGCCGAAGGGTCGGCCCGGTACACGGCCGACGAGTCCGACCGCCGCAAGCAGCGGCTCGAGCTGACCGAGGCCGGCGCCGCCACCCTGGCCCGCATGGAAGCGCACTTCGACGGGTGGGCAGAGCGGCTCACGGCGCACATTCCGAGACCGACCTCGTCGCAGTGCCGAAGGCCCTGGAGCACATCAGGTACATCGTCGCCGCCGACTGCGGCTACATGAAGAGACAGGAGCCCTGACATGCCGGCCGAGAAGAGCACGCTGATCACCGGGGGCAACAAGGGCCTCGGCTACGAGACGGCGCGGCGGCTCGCCGCCGGCCACAGCGTCTACATCGGCGCACGCAACCCCGTGGCCGGCCAGGCCGCGGCCGACGAGCTCGGCGCCGGGTTCGTGCGGCTGGACGTGACCGACGACGAGTCGGTGACGGCCGCGGCGGCGGAGCTGGAACGCCGCGAGGGCCGCATCGACGTTCTCATCAACAACGCCGGCATCACCGGGCCGGGCAAGGAAGTCCCCGACCTCACCGGCGCGGACGCCAGCGTGGTGTTCGACACCAACGTGGCCGGAATTGTCCGGGTGACGCACGCGTTCCTGCCGCTGCTCGGCAAGTCGCCGGCCCCGGTCATCGTCAACGTGAGCAGCGGAGTCGGCTCATTCGCGGTGACCCACGACCCCGCCCGGCTGGAATCGGGAGTGCGCTCGCCGCTGTACGCCGCATCCAAGGCGGCCATCACCATGCTGACGACCCAGTACGCCAAGGCGCTGCCGCACATCCGGATCAACGCGCCGACCCCGGGTTCACCGCGACCGACCTCAACGGCAACCGGGGCACCCAGACCGTCACCAAGGGCACCGACGCCATCGCCGCGCTGGCCGGCATCGGCGCGGACGGCCCCACCGGCACCTTCGCCGACCGCTACGGCCCCGTCAGCTGGTAGCCGGAGGCAGATCAGCCTCACTACCAGAGCACGTGCATGTTGACTCGCCAGGCTTCCGGGATGGCGGTGTCGCCGCTGACAGCGACGCCCGCGACCGGGCTCCCCGGCTCAGGTGCGGTCGGCCACGTCCGGGGCGGCCGCAGCCGCTTCGGCGAGCCGGGCGTGCAGCCGCTCCCGGATCTCCTGCGGGGTATAGGCGCGCCGCCGCCGCTGCGCCCTGGCGATCACCGCGCCGGTCGCGACGACGCCTGCGAAGCCTGCCAGTCCGAGTACTTTCCGCCAGCCCATCTGCCTAGGCTACGAGAGTGCCCCCCGTGAGTATCACGCTAGAGCAGGCCCTGGACCTAACGCGCACGGGCGACGTGTGGCTGTTCCGCGGCCGCACCATCGCTGACCGGGCGATCCAGGTAGCGACCAACAGCCCGGTCAACCACGTCGGCATGTCGGTCGTCATCGATGACCTGCCGCCGCTGATGTGGCACGCCGAGCTCGGCCGGTCCCTGCCCGACATGTGGTCAGGGAACCGGCAGCGCGGAGTCCAGCTGCACGACCTGCGAGCGGCCGTGGAAGTCTGGACGACCCGGTACGGCCAGCGAGCGTGGCTGCGCCAGCTCGACCATCCGGTCAGCCGGGAGATGGAGGACGCCGTGATGCAGACCATCGCCCGGATGGACGGCACGCCGTTTCCCTCCACTGCGCGGCTCGCGTCGCGGTGGGTATCGGGCCGCGTGCCCGCCCTGCGGCGACGACCGCGCGACGGCGCCCTGGAGACCGCGTACTGTGCGGAGGTGCTGGCCGTCACCTACCAGGCCATGGGGCTGCTGGCCGGCCGGCACCGGCCGAACTGGTACGACGCCGGCCGCTTCTGGAGCGGCGATGACCTCGCCCTGGCCGATGGGTTCGCGCTCGGCGGCGAGATCGCCGTGGATATCCCTGAGGACGCCGGGGCCCCGCGGGCCGCGGCCGGCTCGTCATAGCGGCGGCTCCCCGGTCAGCCGGGCCGGGCCTGGATAGCCGCAGGCCCGCGGCTATCCAGGGGCGGCCAGCTATCCGCCGCTCAGCGTGAACTTGTTGACGTTGACGAAGTTGCCGCCCTGCGCGCTGGTGAACGTGACGTAGAGCGTATGGGTGCCGCTCGGCGCCGGAGACGCCGTGACGGCGGGGGTGGTGACCCAGTTCTGCTAGCCCCCGGTGTCGGTCACCGGGACGGTGGCGAACGGCGTCGCGGTCAGGGAGTCCAGCCGGAACTGGATCTGGCCTCCGGTGGCGGACTGGGTCAGCGGCGAGGCGATGCGGACCGTGACGGAGGCCGTGCCGCTGCCGAAGTTGACCCCCGAGTACTCCGGCCAGCTGCTGTTGTTGATCCAGCCGACGTCCTGGCCGCCCCCGGTGTCACTGGTGTTCTCCAGGCCGGTGCTGTTCGCGGCGGTGTACTGCGAGGGCGGTGACCGTCACCGACCCGCCGCCGCCCCGGCCGCCCCGGCCGCTGAGCCGCCTCAGCCGCACCGATCCACTCAGTCACGCAGGCCACTCCAGTCCCTCTTCTGATGGGCTCTCCGGCCCGGCTCACTTAGTGCGGGGATTTCTCAGCGGACTCGACCGAGAAATCCCCGTGCTGAGGGAAGCCGAGCCCGTGGGCCGCGCGGCGCACCGGGCGGGGCGGCCAGGAACCGGGGCGGCCAGGGCCGGGCGGTCAGGGGCGGGCGGTCAGGGGCGGGCGGTCATAATTCGGATGGCTCGGACAGCCAGACGTTGATCGTGAGCTTCTCGGTACGCCGCGGCGGCCTGGTCAGCGAGTGCTCGTCCTCGGTGCTCTCCAGGGCCATGACCTGCCGGGCCGAGCCGCCGAAGCGGGTGAGCTGAGCTGCCTCGCTGCCCAGCAGCACCGGCGTCCGGCCGGCCTGCCGGATGTCGCGTGTGACCTGATGCAGGGCGGCGACTGGCGGGTGACCAAGTCGCGCGACCGGAACGCCGCACATCCCGCGGATTACCTCGGCGAATCGGTTGGCGGTCCCGATGCTGACGATGACGACCGATGCGCGGCTCGGGATGGCCGCGCACATGGCGCTGACCGCCGCGATCTCGCCCCGGTAGGTGGCCTTAGTCGCGAGGCCGCCACCCGGCTGATCCGGGTCGAACGTCGTGCTCGCGGCCGGCAGCACCAGGGCCGCGGCGCAGAGGGCGGTCACGCCGCCCGGGACCAGCCGGACCCAGCCTCGCTGCCGGACCCAGCTGGCCAGCCAGCCCGCCAGCCACGCCGAGGCCCAGCTGGCCAGCAGGATGAATCCGGGCAGCACGGCAGGCACGAGCCTGCGGCTCGACCAGGGCTGGTCCGGGGTGATCGCCGGCCGGTACAAGGTCAGCACGGTGATCCAGGCGAAGCTCAGCAGTGGCAGCGTCCACATCGGCGCCCGGCCCCGCAGGCAGCGGCGCAGGAGCAACGCGGCCCCGAGCGTGCCGAGCACCACGGCCGGCACGCCGAGGTACCAGACCACCCACCGCAGGCTGAGCTCGTCATACAGGCGGGACGGATCGACCGGCAGGTGATCAGCGCGCTGGAAACGGGCCATGACCCGCAGCTCCAGCGGGGTCACCCTGCCGTGCACGGTCTGCACAAGAGGCCGGACGGCGAAACCGGCCATGACGACGATGACCAGCGCCGGCGCGGCGTCGGGCAGCCATCGCGCGCGCAGCCGCGGCAGGCCGCGGCGCCAGCAGAGCGCCCCGGCCGCCCCCGTGGCCAGCAGGACCGCCGCGCCGGCCAGCAGGAGCGGGATCAGCGAGGTCCTGATGCTGGCCAGGTACGGCCGGGACAAGATCACGCCGTCCACGAGGCCGTAGCCGGCGCCGGCCACGACACCGCCGATCAGCGGCAGCGCCTGCGGCCTCCGGCCCACCAGCAGCAGCCCGCAGTACGAGATGAGCGGCACCAAGTCGCTCGCCGCGTCCACGCGCACCAGGAGAGCCAGGCCCAGGGTGAGGCCACCCAGCGCCGCGGTGATCCTGGCGCCGATCCCGCCGGCGGCGAAGGAGTCGATCACCAGGCACAAGCCGCCCAGGAAGAGGATCTGCGCCGCCGGCTCGCTGTAGGCCGACCGGCTGGTGAACTCCTCGGGCAGGGTGAGCGCGAGGACGAGCGCGCCCAGCGGAGCCCACCGCGGGCCGACCAGCCGGGCGACCAGGCCGCCGAAGGTCAGCACCCCGCAGGCCCCCAGCAGAGGCGGTATCGCCACCGCAGCGCCGACCCCGCCAGCCCAGAACCCGCCAGCCAGGATCATCGGCAGTCCGGCCATGAACTGCGGGACGACCCACTGGCCGACCCGGTAGAACGCGGAGCTGTAGAAATGCAGGCCATGGGCGCCGCCGAAGGCCGCGTCGCCCTGCGGGATCGGAAGTGAGCCATGGCCGGCGATCCAGTTCCCGAACTGCATATAGGCCGCCGGATCGCGCATCACGATGATCTGCTCGGAGTGATAGATGAGCTGCTCGGCCCCGAACGCGACCGCTACCGCGACCAGGGCCACGACCGCCCACCAGGGCGTAGCCGCCCTTCCCGGCCTCCCGCCCGGGGCCGGTCCCGTAGCCGGCCCCGCAGCCGCGTTCGGCAGCGCTGCCGCCCGCCGGCCGGGGATCCAGCGCAGGCCACCCCCGGCGAGCAGCCCGGCGACCGGCACGGCGACCACCAGCATGAGCACGGGCGTGAACCGGCCCAGGAGTAGCAGCGGCAGTCCGGCCAGCAGCCAGGCCGCGACCAGCAGCGCGGGCAGCACGGTCAGCCGCCGAAGCAGCCGGCCGGCAGTGTCCGCGGAGCCGGCTGGGGGGCCGCCCCCGGCAGCGGCGGCTGGCGGGCCGGCGGCAGCGGTCCCGGCACCGGCACTCATCCGATGGCCTCCTGTGAACGTGAGATGCCGGCGCGCGCTGGCGAGAGCGCGCGAGAACTTTGCCAGGATTACACCATCGTTATACCTAACCTATAGACGGGTCAGTGCCAGTACCGGGATCAGGCCGCGTGTCCCGGACCGCAGCCCGCACCGCGGACTGACCGCCGCGTCACCGTCAGTGCAGGCGGAAGTCAGCGAAGTCGAAGCCCGGCGCCACTACGCAGCTGACCAGCACGTGCACCGGGCCGGCGGGCGCGGCGCACTGCCAGACGCCGCCGGGGACGAGCGCCTGCGGCTGCTGCCCGGCGTCGAGGTCGGCTCCGAGCAGCAACACGGTGGCGGCGGCGGGCTCCTCGCCGGTGCCGCCTAGGCGCATCTCCAGCGGGCCGCCGCCGTGCCACAGCCACAGCTCGTCAGAGCGGACCAGGTGCCAGCGCGACCGCTCCCCCGGATGGAGCAGGAAGTAGATGGCGGTCGCCGCGCTGCGCGGGCCGGCGTATCCCTCGGGGGAGAACGACACCGGGGCCCGCCACGTCTGGCGGAACCAGCCACCCTCGGGATGCGGCGACAGGTCCAGCTGCTCGGCCAGCGGCGGGCGCGGCGTCATGAGGTTCCTCCGATTTTGCTGCGGCGATGAATGTTCTCCACATTTCCGGGCACTTGCTGGGTCCATCCGGAGACCCGGCTGAGCCGGCGTCTGGAGGAGGCGCGTCGAATGGGCAGTAACGCCTGGATGCGCGGCATCGTAGCCGCCACCGCGATTGTGGTCACCAGCCTGACCCTGGCGGCGCCGGCCGGCGCCGGAACCAGCGCGAGGACTAGCGCGGGAACCGGAACCCGGGCCGAAGCCGTCAGCGGCCGGGGCAGCGCGGCGTCCCTGAGCCCGCGGGAGCGCTCCGCGCTGGCCGACATCGCCCGTTCCACCTGGAAGTTCTACACCGCCGATGTCGATCCCGCGACCCACCTGCCGCTGGACAACCTCGGCCCGGGCACCGTCCGCGGCGCCTACACCTCGGCGGCCAACATCGGGGTGTACCTCTGGGCCGTCGTCGCCGCCCGCGACCTGCACCTGATCAGCCGGGCCCGGGCCCGGGCGCTGATCACCGCCACCCTCACCGAGGTGGCTGGCCTGAAGCGCACCGACGGATTCCTGTACCAGTGGTACGACACCGCGACCGGGGACGTCCTACGCAATCCCGGCGACATCCACTGTCAGTCCGAGACCACTCCCGCCCAGGACAACTGTTACTTCCTGTCCGCGGTGGACAACGGCTGGTATGCCTCCGGCCTGATCGTCGTGCGGCAGGCGCTGCCCGAGCTGGCTCCCCTGGTGAACAGCCTGATCGCGCCGATGAACTTCGGCATCTTCTACGACAGCCGGCCGCAGTCGGCCTGTAACACCAACCCGGCTATCCCGGGCAACCAGCCCACCGGTCAGATGTACGGCGGCTATTACGTCGACCAGGGGCCCGCCGGCTATCACAACGGCGCCCTGTACAGCGACCCCCGGATCGCGATCTACCTCGGCATGGGCCTGCACCAGATGCCCGGTGACGTCTGGTGGCGCACCTGGCGCACGCTGCCGCCGAAGCAGTGCCCGACCGACCCTGACTTCTCCTGGCAGGGCCAGTGGCCCGTGGCGGGCTACTGGCAGACCTACACCGACCCGCAGTCGGGCCGGAAATTCCGCGTCTGGGAGGGCCACTACACCTATCCGGGCACGTCGCTGACCTACGTGCCGACCTGGGCGGGCGGAATGTTCGAGGGCCAGATGGCCAACGAGGTCGTGCCCGAGACCACCTGGGGCACCCGCAGCTTCGGCCTCAATGACCTCCGCAATGCGCAGGTGCAGATCAAGTACGACACCCAGGTCCTGCACGACCCCGTCTGGGGCATGTCACCCTCGAGCACCGCCGACGACACCGGCGACTACTCCGCCTATGGCGTCGAGGGCCTGCGCTTCCCGGCCGGCCAGCAACTCTCTCAGTCGGTCAACCCCGGCACGACCGAGGACGTGGTGACCCCGCACGCGTCGTTCCTCGCGCTCGGCGTGCTGCCCCAGCAGGCCTACGCCAACATCGAGGCCCTGCGGCGGCTCTACCCGGGCATCTACACCACCGACGGCGGCTTCTACGACGCCGTGAACCCGACCACGGGCGCCATCGGCCACCGCCGGCTCGTGCTCGACCAGTCGATGATCATGGCCGCGATTGACAACGCCCTCAATGACCACGCCATCCAGCGTGACTTCGCCCGCGACCCGGCGTCCTGGGCCGCGAAGACCTACCTGTCCATGGAGACCATGTCGATCCACTAGTGACCTCGATCCACTAGTCACCTCAACGAAGAGGACGGCCGTCATGAAAAGACCACTCCCACGATTGACCGGCGGCCGCAAGGCCCTGGTGACCGCTACTCCGCTCGCGGTGGCCGCGGTCCTGATCTCCGTGTCCGCGGCAGGCGCCAGCCCGGTGGCGCCCGCCCGCACGGCCGGCAGCGCGGCTCGCGGCGCGGCCCAGCTGCGGCTCGCCTCCATCTCGGACAAGGTCGACGCACTGCTGCGCCGGATGACCCTGGCGGAGAAGTTCGGGCAGCTGGAGATGTCGGGGCCGACCGGCGCGAACGGGGCGCCCGGCCAGACGCTGCTCGACGAGGTGCGCGCGGGCCAGGTGGGCTCGGTCCTTGACCTTGTCGGCGTGGCCAACATCAACCAGGTGCAGCAGGCGGCCCTCCAGTCCCGCCTGCACATCCCGGTCATCTTCTCCCTGGACGTCATCCACGGCTACAAGACCATCTTCCCGGTGCCCATCGCCGAGGCCAGCAGCTGGGACCCGGCTGCTGTCAGCAGCGACGAGGCGATCTCGGCGGACGAGGCCACAGCAGACGGGATCAAGTGGACCTTCAACCCGATGGTCGACATCAGCCGGGACCCGCGCTGGGGACGCGTGGTCGAGGGCGCCGGGGAGGATCCCTTCCTCGGATCAGCGATGGCGGCGGCGAAGGTGGCGGGCTACCAGGGCAGTGACTTCAGCGCGCCGGACAAGATGGCCGCGACCGTGAAGCACTTCGCCGCCTACGGCGCGCCCGTGGCAGGACGGGAGTACAACACCGTCGACATGTCCACGCAGCAGCTGTTCAACGACTACCTGCCGCCCTACAAGGCGGCCATCGACGCGGGCGCGGCATCGGTGATGAGCGCGTTCGACTCCCTGAACGGCGTGCCCGCCAGTGCCAACCCGGACCTGCTGACCACGATCCTGCGCAAGGAATGGAGATTCGGCGGGACGGTGGTGAGCGACTACCAGGCGATCCAGGAGCTCATCGCCTTCGGTTTCGCGGCGGACGGCGCGGACGCCGCGCGGCTGGCGCTGAACGCCGGAGTGGACATCGAGATGGGTGTCCAGATCCCGAGCCAGTTCGCCACCTACCCGGCGTTCGGGCCAGGCCTCGTGTCCAGCGGCCAGGTCAGCCTGGCCACGATCAACAACGACGTGCGCCATGTCCTGACGCTGAAGTACCTGGCGGGCATGTTCGACCACCCGCTCACCGACCCGGCCCGGGTGCTGCACGAGGAGCTCACGCCGGCGCACCTCGCCGCCGAGCGGACCATGGCGGGCCGCTCGATGGTGCTGCTCAATGACAACGGCAACGCTCTGCCGCTGAAGACGAGCGTTTCGTCAGTGGCGGTCGTCGGGCCCCTCGCCAACAACCCGGCCGACCAGCTGGGTCCGGACGTGCCGATCGGGTACTCCATCGCTGACGGCAAGGTCGTCCCGGTGCTAGATGGCATCAAGGCCGCGGTGCCGAACGCGACCGTCACCTACGCGCAAGGCTGCGACACCTCCTGTACCTCGACCACCGGGTTCGCCGCGGCGGTCAGCGCGGCCCAGGCGTCGGATGTGACCGTGGTCGTGGTCGGCGAGCCGGCGGCCGACACCGGTGAGGCCTCCTCGCGCAGCAACATTGACCTGCCAGGCGACCAGCTCGCGCTCGTCCAGGCGATCGCCGCGACCGGCAAGCCGTACGTTGTGGTCCTGATGAACGGCCGGCCACTGACCATCGGCTGGCTCGCCGACCACGCGCCGGCCCTGCTCGAGTCGTGGTTCCCCGGCACCGAGGGCGGCAACGCGGTCGCGGACGTGCTGTTCGGCAAGGTGAACCCCGGCGGGAAGCTGCCGATGAGCTTCCCCCGCAACGTCGGCCAGATCCCGATCTCCTACAACGAGCTGCCGACCGGCAGGCCCTACGATCCGAGCAACAAGTACACCTCCAAGTACCTCGACGTGCTCAACACGCCGCAGTACCCGTTCGGATTCGGCCTGTCCTACACGACGTTCGCGCTGTCGAACCTGCACCTGTCGGCCAGCAGCATCGGCCGGGCGGGCACGGTAACCGCTACCGCGAGCATCACCAACACCGGAACCAGGCCGGGCGACGACGTGGTCCAGCTCTACATTCACGACCAGGTGGCCAGCATCCTGCAGCCGGTCCGCCGGCTCGACGGATTCCGGCGGGTCACGCTTATGCCCGGCCAGACGCAGACGGTGACCTTCAAGCTCGGGCCGGCCAGCCTTGGCTTCTACAACAACCAGGGCCAGTTCCTGGTCGAGCCGGGCGGCTTCGACGTGTACGTCGGCGACAGCTCAGTGGGAGGCCTGCACGCCAGCCTGACTGTGCACTGATCTTCAGGTGCCCCGACCGACCCGTCAGGCCGGACTGCCGGCCCGCCGCACGACCCGCAGCAGGTACTCCTTGCGGTCGAGCGGGTTGTGGTCTGACCGCTGCCGGGTCGGCGGGGCGCCGCTGACCGGCTGGTAACGGTCGAAGGCGCAGTCAGCCGTTCCCTCACCTCGGGTGACTCCGGGCAGCCGCTGCTCCAGCTCGTGCACGCAGGCGGCCGGGACCTGTCCCTCCAGCAGGCAGGACGCGCCCCGGATCGTCGGCGCTCGCACCGTGGCCCGCAGCCTGGCCAGCAGGGACAAAGCCGGCGCCAGCGTGTCCGCGGGCAGTTCCAGGCTGAACCGGTGCACCGGCTCGAACACCCGGGTGCCACCCTGCCGCAGCGCGCTCATCACGACCAGCGGGGTCAGGTTGCGGAAGTCCCCGGCCGTGGAGGACATGCTCTTGTCGAAGGTTCCGTGAGCGTGGCTCTGCCGCGGCGCGTAACCGGACTGCGTCATGGTGACGATGGCGTCGCTGACCTGCCATCCGTGTAGTCCCTCCCGCAGGCTTACCGTGACGGTTTCCTCGACCGCCTTGATGAACGCCAGCGGCATGGACCCTAGCTCCACTCCCAGCCGGAACTCCAGGCCGGCTCCGGCGGGGGCCGGCTCGATGCGCAGCCCGACGGTGGCCAGGAACGGGTTCTCCCCCTCGTGCATGACTTCGGCGGCGGCACCGGCGCCGAGCGGCCGCGGATCCTGCTCGGCGAGCATGGTGAGGGCATCGTGCAGCCTGGCCCGGTCGGCGGGGCGGACGGGCACCACGATCGTCTCCAGCGTCGGCGGCGCGAAGTGGCGCCCGCCCGCCGCCAGGTGCGGGACGCCGATTGCGTCGCCCAGCCGGGCGTCAGCCAGGCCCCAGAGCTTGCCGATCTGCCCGGCCGAGACGGACGCCTGGGCAAGGTCCGAGCCGGCGTGCAGAACGCGGATGCCGGTGACCTTCCTGGCACCGCCGGAGCCCAGTTGCGGCCGGTCACGCACGCGCAGCGTGCCGGAGAACATCCGGACGTAGGCGATCTTCTCCCGCGCCGGGCCGCGCTCGACCTTGAAGACCGCGGCGGAGACAGGGCCGTCGGAGTCGTCGGCCGCCGCGGGCAGCAGCTCGGTGATGCCGGCCATCAGCGCCGTCACGCCGGCGCCGGTGACCGCGGAACCGAAGAACACCGGGTGCACGAGGGCCCGGCGAGTCTGGGCGGCCAGCTGGAGGCGCACGTCACTGGCCGACACGGCCGTCTCGTCGTCGACGTAAGCCGCCAGCAGCGCGTCGTCGTGGCCGGCGAGCACGTCGATCAGCCGGGCGGCGAAGCCGGCGTCGGCCCCGGTGCCGAGCACGAAGGACGCTGCGCGGGTACCCAGCTGACTGACCGAGCCCATCGCGACCACGGCCGGGGTCAGCCGTTGCGCCATGCTACGCAGGACGCCCTCATCCTAGGCGCCGCCCCGGTCAATCTTGTTCACGAAGATGAGGGTGGGAATGCGCAGCCGCCGCAGCGTCCGCATCAGCACGCGAGTCTGCGCCTGCACGCCCTCAACGGCGGAGACGACCAGGACGGCTCCGTCGAGCACGCCCAGCACCCGTTCCACCTCGGCAATGAAGTCCGGGTGGCCGGGCGTGTCGAGCAGGTTGATCGCGACGTCATCAATGGCGAAGGTGGCAACCGCGGACTTGATCGTGATGCCGCGCTGTCGTTCTAGCGCCAGGGAGTCGGTCTGAGTGGTGCCATCATCGACGCTGCCGATCTCGCCGATGACTCCGGCGGCATAGAGCAGCCGCTCGGTCAGACTGGTCTTACCGGCGTCGACATGGGCCACGATTCCCAGGTTGAGCGTACGCACCGAGCGTCATGTCCTCCGAATAGACGGAAGTTCCCTTCTGGACGGACATGAACGCTCGGCGCATCTTCGTCTCCCTGGTGGATCGGCTGCCGCCAGGATTTCAGCAGCTGGCGAGCCCACGGGCAACTGGTTTATTGCCCGTGGTCAGCCGCTCTGTGGTCAGCGGGCCCGTGGCTAACGGGGCCCGTCATCAGCGGGCCGGGTCAAAAGTAGTGCCGGCGGCCGCCCACGGCGTGACCGAGTGAACCCAGGAGGAACAGGATCGCGCCGATGACGACCAGGATGATGCCGATGGTCCAGAGAATGGCGATCTTCGCGACGAAGCCGATGACCAGGAGAATGATGCCGAGGATGATCACTGCTTGCTCCTAGCAAGAGGATAGGTTGCCTGACGGTGGGTGCACCCTCAGGGGAGCCAGGCTCGCGCCCCGACATGTTCCCCGTCGTCCGTCTTGAAACATCGCCTGATGCCGGCAACGCGGCCGGCCGGGCGGGGACGTCGTCGGTAGCAGGCGATCGTGGCCGCCACGCACGCCCGGGACTGGCCGTGGGCACTGGCCCTGCTGCTGCTCGCGTCCGTGGCCGTGGAGACCATCGCCGAGCCGGAGCAGGCGGCCTGACTCACGGAATCCAGATGCCGCTGATGGGCGCGGCGGTCCGCGCGTGACCTAGCAGCGGCAGCCGGTACACCGATTCCAGGGTGGCCAGCACGTTGTAGTGCGTGACGGGCTGGCCGAACCGGCCGTGGCGGACCATCTGCCCGGCGAAAATCGTGGCGATCTGGTTGCCGGGGCGGTCGTCGTTCTCGTCCCAGGTCACGATCAGCAGGCTGTGGTGCTGCCTGGCCCACGCGGCGTAGCCGGCCAGGTGCGCTCGGAGCCAGGAGTCGCCGATGGCGATCGAGCAGTCATGCATGTCATGGCACAGGTTCGGGATGACGAACGAGACCGTCGGCAGCCGCGCGTACTGCCCGCCGGGGAAGCCGGAGAACGGCAGGCTGGCGGCGGCCGGCACATTGGTGAAGTTGATCCACGGCACGTGCTTGCGCGCGTATCCGCCGCTGGTGCACACGCCCGATCCGGCTGCGGGCAGATCCTCGGAGTACCCGGCGAACGTCCGGCCCGCGCTAATCAGCTCGGCGGCCAGGTTGCCGGAGCTGAAGCGGTGCGGGCAGCTGTCATCGGTGATGCCCTGCGTGCTGCCGGAGAACAGGGCCAGGTAGTTGGGCTGACTGGGGTGGGTGATCGCGCGGGACCCGGTGAGCAGCGCACCGGCGCCGGCCAGCTGGTTGATATAAGGCGCTTGCGGGTTGCCGATCACCTGGCCGTAGGAGTGGTTCTCCATCACGACGACCACCGTGTGCGCGGGCGCGGCGGCCACCGGCGACGGGCTGGCTGATGGCCCCGTGCTGGCCGCTGGGCCCGTGCTGGTCCCTGGACTGGCGGCGGCCGATGCCGGGGCAGGGGATGATGGCGACGCGGCGGGAAGGGCTGAGCCGCACGCGGCGCAGCCGGCCGCCGCGACGATCATCAGGGCCCGGCGAGCGAGCAGCACCGGTGACCCGAGGCGGGAGCGCACAGCAACGATGTTAGCCAGTGCTGGCCGGCGCTCCCGGCGCGGCGCGGGCCGGGGCGGCCGGGCATGATGATGACGTGCGCGCTTACGACCAGCTGGTGCTGCCGCGGATCATCAACGTCGCCTGCGGGGGCTGGTGGTCCGCCCCGCTGCGGCGCCGGGTCTGCGAGGGCCTGGCCGGGGACGTCGTGGAGATCGGCTTCGGCTCGGGCCTCAACGTTCCCTTCTACCCGCCCGGCGTGACCCGGGTCGCCGCCGTCGAGCCCGCCAACCTCGGCTGGAAGCTGGCCGCGCGGCGCGTCAGCGCGGCCGCTGTCCCGGTGCAGCGGGCCGGCCTGGACGGCCAGTCGCTGCCGCTGGCCGCGGCAAGCTGCGACGCCGCGCTGTCCACCTGGTCGCTGTGCACCATCCCCGATCCCGGCACCGCCCTGCGCGAGGTCCGGCGCGTCCTGCGGCCCGGCGCGACCCTGCACTTCCTCGAGCACGGGCTGGCCCCCGACGAGCCGGTGCGCCGCTGGCAGCGCCGCCTCGACCCGGTGGAGATGGCACTGGCCGGCGGGTGCCGCTTCACTCAGCCCATCGCTGAGCTGCTGACAGCGGCGGGCTTTACCATCACGCGGCTGGATGCCTTCTACCAGAAAGGCGTCCCCAAGGTCACGGGCGCCTATTTCCTCGGCACGGCCCTGTCCCCCTGAGCGGGGTCAGGCCTCCTGGCTGACGGCCAGCCTGCCGGAGCGGATCGCCTCGGTGAACTCCTGGAAGTCCAGCTCGTTCTGGTCGGCGTACCGGGCGCAGAAGTCGGCGATCGCGTGCTCAAACTCGCTGTCGCCGCCCAGGTAGGCGGCGATGGCGACCGGGTCGCCCGACCGGGCGTGGGCGCGGGCGAGCGTCCATCCGCAGATGCCGGCGTAGAAGGACAGCCCCTCGGGGATCATGGCCTCGACGGCGATCGAGCCCTTCATGTCCCTCAGCTGGCGCCAGTAGTAGTAATAGCCGGGCTGCGCCCCGGTGCTCCAGCCCAGGAAGATATCGCTGGACGCCTGCATCTTGCGCTGGCCCTGCACGACGCGCTCGCCCGGGTGGGCGAACTGGCTCGGCAGATGGTCCTCGAGCACGGACTCCGTCGCCTCCTTGACCTGGAGGAAGAGCGGGTCGCCCGCGTCACGCCCGGCGAACAGGGCGATGAACGCGCGGGTGCCGACGCTGCCGACTCCGACCACCTTGCGCGCCATGTCGATGAGCTGGAAGCGCTCCAGCAGGTCGCGGCGATCGGCCTGCAGGGTGCCCAGGTACTGGGCGAACTGATCGCTGATCACCCGGTGCAGGTCCGCGGCGGAGATCCCGTACATGCCGGCCAGGTCCCGGGCGGGCACCACGATCGGCGGCTGGCTCACCAGCCGGTGCCGGCCGTCGGCCACCTCGGCCAGCTTGGACATGGCCTGCAGGCTGTCGCGCTGATGGGCATTGGCCCGCGTCTTCTTCGCGGTCTTCAGCGCCCGCTTCGCCTTCTTGGCGTTCTTCTTGGTGCTGGCCAGGCTGGCCGCCGCGGCCGCGATTCCCTTGGCCAGGTCGTTCTCCGACAGCCGCGCGTACCAGACGTCCATGGTGCTCAGGCCCGCGAAGCGCGCCATCGCTGTCCGGTACGCGGCCAGCGAGTCGGCCGTGATCGACCGGGCCTGCGCCGGGCTGAAGCCGTTGTTGCGCGCGGCGATCGTGAAACTGGCGGCCATGCGCTGCACGTCGTACTCGAACGGCCCCGGCAGCGTCTCGTCAAAGTCGTTGACGTCGAAGACGAGCGTGCGCTCGGGCGAGGCGAACAGGCCGAAGTTCGACAGGTGAGCGTCACCGCAGAGCTGGACCTCCAGGCCGGAGCGCGGCGTCGACTCCAGGTCGGCCGCCATGATCTTGGCCGTGCCCCGGTAGAACGTGAGCGGCGACGCCTGCATCCGGCTATGCCGGACCGGCACCAGGTCCGGGTCGCGGCTCTTGTCCTGCTCTTCCAGGAGCGTGACCGGCTCCCGGCCCGGCGGCGGCGTCCAGCCCTCGTGACTGCCCGGCGGTACCTTCGCCCTGGCCGCGGCCCCGATATCCCGCCGCTGGTCAACATCCAGGTAGGCGTGCTGGCTCGCCCCGGCCTGCCCTGCTTTTCCCGTCGCAGCCATCCCAGGGGTCTCCCCTGGCGGGCTGGCTGCTACCTCACCCATCCAGGGTGATCGAGGGCCGTCCCCTCACGTAGGTTGGGTCTCATGGCGACCCCGACCTCATCCCGAACGTCCAGCCCCGACCCGAGTCCGACGATCTTCGTCCTCTACGGCGGAACCGGCGACCTGGCCAAGCGCATGGTGCTGCCGGCCTTCTACCGGCTCGCCCTCGAGGGGCTGCTGCCCCGGCAGTGGCTGCTGGTCGGCAACGGCCGCGGGGGCGTCACGCACGAGGACTTCCGCGGCCACGTTCACGACGTCCTGACCCAGTTCGGCCCGCGCCCGGAGCCGGGCCCGTGGAAGTCGTTCGCCGAGCGCGTTCTGTTCGCCGGCGGAGGCTTCAACAGCGACGACCCCGGCAGCCTGCTCGACGTGCTGGTTAAGGCCCGCGCCTCGCTGGGCGGCGACCCGCAGCTGGTCCACTACCTGGCCGTGCCACCGGTCGCCTTCGCCGAGCTGACCAGGGCCTTCGGCCAGCACGGGCTGGCCAAGGACGCCCGTGTCGTCTACGAGAAGCCCTTCGGCACCTCGCCTGAGGCCTTCCGCGCCCTGGACCGGGTCGTCCACTCGGTGCTGGACGAGCAGCAGGTCTACCGGATCGACCATTTCCTGGGTAAGGAGGCGACGCAGGACCTGCACCTGCTGCGCTTTGCCAACGGCCTGTTCGCTGCGATGTGGTGCCGCGATTACGTCGAGTCCGTGCAGATCGACGTGCCCGAGAAGCTCGGCATCACCGACCGGTCGGTGTTCTACGACGCCACCGGGGCGGTCCTGGACATGCTCGTCACGCACCTGTTCCAGGTGGCCGCCGAAGTGGCTATGGAACCGCCGGCCAGCCTGCACGCTCTGGACCTGCAGGCGGCGCGCGAGAAGGTCATCGGCTGCTTCCGGCCGCTCGACCCGAGCGAGGTGGTGCTGGGCCAGTTCGCCGGCTACCAGGACGTGCCCGGAGTGGCCCCCGGCTCCAGCCGGGACACCTTCGTCGCGGCCCGGCTGTGGATCGACAATGACCGCTGGCGCGGAGTGCCGTTCTACCTGCGCACGGGCAAGCGGCTGGCTGCCAGCGAGCAGCAGGTCAGCCTGATCCTGCGCGAGCCGGCCGGGCCGCTCGCCGGGCAGCTGCCCCCCGATGCGAACGTGCTGTCGTTCTCGCTGGCGGGCAGCGGCGAGATCGACCTGTCGCTGGTGGCCAAGAAGCCCGGGCCGACGCTGGATCTCGACGTCGCGCACGCAGCCATCCCCTTGTCCGGCCTCAAGAGTGCCCATCCCCTGCCGCCTTACGTCCGGCTAATCCACGACGCGCTCATCGGCGACCGCTCGCTGTTTACCCGCCCGGACGGGCTGGCCGCGGTATGGAACGTGGCCGAGCCCCTCCTGTCGAGCCCGCCGCCGGTTGCCTCCTACGCGCCCGGCTCCTGGGGACCGGCCCAGGCCCGCGAGCTGATCAAGCCCGAACGCTGGCTGCTCGGCCAGTAGTAACGGCCGTTACGTCTGCGTCAGGGCCGGGGGCGCGTCGGCGCGCTCGGCCCTGGTCCGCCGGCCCAGCCACCAGAACAGCACGCCGACGGCAATGAAGACCAGCACCGGGGTGAGCTCGGTCCACAGGTAGGTGTAGCGCTGGGCGTAGGTCCAGTTCGACGGGATGAAGTTACTGCCGAACCAGGAGCTGCCGAGACCGGGGGCGATGAGCTGGACGGCGGCGACGGCCACCAGGACCATCAGGATCACCGTCAGGGGCCGGTAGGCCGGCATCTTGAAGGGACGGGGCGTGTCCGGGTGGCTGCGGCGCAGCTTCCACAGCGCCGGGTAGATGAGCAGGTAGCTGATCAGCGTGGTCGAGATGGTCACGCCAAGCACGGCGTTGAAGTACCGCGCAGCGTCGCCGCTGGTGATCAGCCGGGCCAGCACCACGACGATCGTCGCCACGATCCCGCTGAAGATATTGACCCGGACCGGGGTGCCGTACCGGGCGTTGATGACCCCGAGCAGCCGCGGGCCGGCGCCGTCGTAGCAGGACACCGCCAGGGCCCGGTCCGAGCCCATGATCCACGTCGCGCCCGAGGTCAGCAGGCAGAGGATGAACAAGACGGCGCACGCGTCGCCCAGCACGAGCCCGGCGCCGCTGAGCGTCGCCGTGCCGGCGGCGGTGACGTGGCCGCCGTAGACGGTGAACACGCTCTGGATGGCGCTGATGAACCCGCTGAAGTTACTGATTGCCGCCGACGGCAGCACGATCAGGATGCCGATGACGGGCAGCGCGTACAGCACGACGCTGCCCACCGCCGAGCGGGCGATGGCGAACGGCACGTCGCGCTGCGGGTTGACCATCTCCTGCCCCGCGCTGCTGGGCAGCTCGAAGCCGACGTAGTTGAACAGCAGGACGCCCACCAGGAGGACGAAGCCGCTCGCTGAGGGCGTGTAGCCGCTGGCCCCCAGGCCGTGGGCGCCGTGCTTGATGGCATAGATGACGACGGAGATGGTGAAGAGCCCGAGCAGGATGAAGCGGGCGAAGGCGCCGGCGGTGGGCAGCCACTTGCCGGAGCTGAACGACATGATGGCCGCGACGATCGAGATCCACACGAACAGCAGCGCCACGATGTACCAGGCCACGGTCGGCAGACTGCGGCCGTGGTTAAAGAACACCTCGACGGCGCCGATGCAGGAGATGGTGAGCGATCCGCCGATCCACACCGGGTTGGTGATCCAGTACAGGAAGTTGTTCACCGCCCCGGCCAGGTGCCCGAAGGCCAGGCGGGTCCACAGGTACGGGCCGCCCTCCTGGGGGAAGGCCGATCCCAGCTCGGAGAACAGCAGGGCCTGCGGGACGAAGAACACCACCGCGAAGACCATCATCCACGTGAAGGCCTGCCCCCCGCCCTGGGCCACCGTGGCGATGGTGTCGACGCCCACGATGGTGCAGATGAGGAAGAACAGGATGTCGAACCGGCCGAAGTGGCGCTGCAGCTTCTGGCTCTCGGTCGCGGCCGCTACGGTCAGCGTGTCCAGGCTGTTGGCCATCGGAGGTGCTCCCCGGTGCTAGTGGTGTGGTGCGCCCACATCCTGCGCCGGGCTGGTTTACGAAATGATGTCAGGAGTGTTACCAATCGATGACGTCCGCACCAGGCGCCCCAGCTTGTCCACCGCGACGGGCCGTGCCGCCCGCCCCCCGGTGGTCCGGCTCGGTCTCGAGACCCTGACCCCTACTATCGAGCCCATGGAAGCCCGGGCGCCGAAACTGCTCGCCGTCAGCGACCTACATGTGGGCTATGCGCAGAACCGGGAGGTGGTCGCGGCCCTGCGGCCGGACTCACCGGGCGACTGGCTGCTCGTGGCGGGCGATGTCGGCGAGCTCACCACCCACATCGCATGGGCCCTGCGGACGCTGGCCGGCCGATTCGCGACCGTCATCTGGGTTCCCGGTAACCACGAGCTGTGGACGCACCCGCGGGATTCGTCGCAGCTACGGGGCGAGCTGCGCTACCGGCACCTGGTGGAGTTGTGCCGGAGCCTGGGCGTGCTCACCCCGGAGGATCCCTACCCGGTATGGGAGGGAGCAGGCGGCCCGGTCACGATCGCGCCGCTGTTCCTGCTGTACGACTACACGCTCCGGCCCCCGGGCGCGCAGACGAAGGCCGACGGCCTGGCGCGAGCCCGGGCGGCGGGCGTGATGTGCACCGACGAGGTGATGCTGCATCCCGACCCCTATCCGAGCCGGGAGGCGTGGTGCCAGGCCCGGCTGGCCGAGAGCGAGCGCCGCCTGGCGGCCCGCGACCCGGGACTCCCGACGATCCTGGTCAACCACTTTCCGCTGACCCGCCAGCCCACCCGGGTCCTGCGGTTCCCCGAGTTCGCCCAGTGGTGCGGCACCGCGGCGACGGCCGACTGGCATGTCCGGTTCAACGCCGCGGCCGTGGTCTACGGCCATCTGCACATTCCCCGGACGACCTGGCAGGACGACGTGCGCTTCGAGGAGGTCTCCTACGGCTACCCGCGGGAGTGGCAGCCGCGCGGCCCCGCGCCCGGACCCCCCCGCCAGATCCTGCCCCCGCCAGCGCCGTAACCCGCCGCGCCGCCGCGCCGGCGCGCCACCCTGCCGATCGTCCCGCCCCCGCCAGCCCGCAGCCCGCAGCCAATTTTCATGATCACCACCGTTTCTCGGCGCATAGCGCGCCATTTCGGTGGTGATCATGAAGGCAGGGGCGGCGGGGCGGGGCCAGGGCGGCCCGGGCGCGGGGCGGGGACGGGCCGGGCGGCGGGGCGGCGGCGGAAGCTGGGGGTGGGCGGGGCCGGGCCTAGGCCGCGTGGCGCCAGGCTTCGGCAAGGGCCGTGTAGCTGGCGGCGCGGCGGGACCGGTCCAGGCTCGGGGTGACGACGACGATCTCGTCGGCCTGGGCGAGCTGCTTCATCTCCAGCAGCCGCTCGGCCACGGCCTTGGGCGCGCCCGTCACCATCCGGCCGTCGTCGTGCCGGCCGGCCCGGAACTGCTCGGAGCGGGCAAGGTCGCGGACCTCCTCGGGCCGCAGCGGCTCGCGGATCCCGCGGCGGATGTTCTGGATGGTCAGCGTCCACGCCGCCTCGAAGTCCAGGACCGCTTCCTCGTCATCGCTGGCGAAGGCCAGCACGGACATCGCCGAGTACGGTGACCCGCCGTCGGACCGCGGCGTAAAGTCGCGCCGGTAGCCGCGCAGCGCCTCGAACGCCAGGTCGGGGCTCATGTGATGAGCGAAGACGGCACTCATCCCGTTGACTGCGGCAAAGCGCGGGCCGTAGGAGCTCGATCCCAGCACGAACAGCTCCGGCTGCTCGGGCACCAGCGGCGCCGCCACCAGCTGCGCGTACGGGTGCCCCTCAGGGAAGCCGTCGCCGAGAAACGCCAGCAGCTCGCCGACCTGCGCCGGGAACTCGGCGGCCGGGTCGGCCACCATCCCCCGCCGCAGGACGTGAGCCGTGAGCGGATCAGTGCCCGGTGCCCGGCCCAGCGCCAGGTCGATGCGACCGGGATACATGGCCAGCAGCGTCCGGAACGTCTCGGCCACCTTGAGCGACGCGTGGTTGGGCAGCATGATGCCGGCGGCGCCGACCCGGATCCGGGAGGTGTGCGCGCCGACGTGCGCCGTCAGCAGCTCAGGGGCACTGCAGGCCAGGCTGGTCATGTTGTGATGCTCGGAAACCCAGTACCGCCGGTAGCCGGCCGCTTCCACGGCGCGGGCGATGCCCACGGCACCGGCCACGGAGGCGGCGGCGTCCTCGCCGTATTCGATTCCGACGAAATCCAGCACGGCCAGGGGCAGTGACTCTTCTGCCAGGGACAGTGACTCTTCAGGTACGTTCACCATCAGGTCAATGCCGTCCCGTGCGGCCGCATTCCCGTTGGCTGACCCCGGCAGCCGCCAGTTCCGGCACGATAGTCCCGTCCGGGCTACTACAGTCCGGGGCGCGACTGGTACCGGCTGCCCAGCGCGAGCGGCACGGACCTGTCGGCCTGGAACGGGACCGTGACCTGCGCTTCCTGGTGATCCGGCGCGGGTATCAGGAGGCGATGGGAATGACGGGTGAGGCGCGTCGCCACGGCTGCTTGCGGCGCCGGGGCCGGGCGGCCGGACTCGCCGGGGCACTGACCGCAGCGGTGATCATGCTTCTGGCCGGCTGTGCGGGGCCGGCCGGCGGCCAGGCCGCGCCGCCGCACCGCTCGCACCGGGCCGCGAGCCCGCCGGTCACCGCCACGCCCAGCCCTACTCCGGTCCGGAGCACCCCGGCTGCGCCCAGCGCCTCGCCCAGCGTGATCTCGGTGCCGGCGCCTTCCGCCGGGCTGCACCAGACCATGGCGTTCCCGAGCGCGCGCACGCGCGTCTTCGAGGCCGAGATGACCGACCTGTGGACCGCCGTGGTGATAGGCAGGCCCCAGCCGGCTCGGCAGGCGTTCTTCCCGCTGCCGGCCTACGAGCAGATCAAGGCGATCTACAACCCGGCTGGGGACTGGCATGACCGCCTGTTCGCCGATTTCGGGCTCGACGTGGCCGTCGCCCATCGTCTCCTGGGCCGCCAGGCCCGGCACGCCCGGCTGATACGGGTGATCGTGCCCTCGGCGGATGCCGCCTGGGTTGGGCCCGGCGTGTGCGCCAATTCCGTGGGCTACTGGCACGTCGGCGGGGCGCGGCTGGTCTACCGGGAGGACGGCCAGCTGCGCTCGATCGGGATCGCCTCGCTGATCTCCTGGCGCGGCCGGTGGTATGTCGTCCACTTCGGCGCCGTCCTGCGCAGCGCCGCCTACGGCATCGTGGACGAGCCGTCGGCCGGCCCCGGCGTTCCGGGTCCGGCGGGCGGCTGCTGACCGTGACCGCTCGCCCGAGCTGGCCGGGAACACAGGGCCGGGACCATAGGGCCGGGACCATAGGGCCGGGCGATTCAGAGCTCCAGCGGGCTGAGCGGGATGATCTCGGTGGTGATCAGTCCCTCGGCGGCCAGGGGCAGGCTGGCCAGGTGAGTAGCGGCCTCGGGCGGGCCCGAGACCTCCAGCATGAGGACGGCACCGGGCCGGCCGGGGCTCCAGGCCTGGGTCAGCGTGCCGTCGGCCTGAAGCCGGCGCAGGGCCGCACGCTCGTCGGCCAGCAGGTGCTGAAACCGGACCTGGTCGGCGTCGGCCGCGGGCCGGCAAATAACAAGGATAAGCACTAGGCCTCCATGCCTGAGTCGGCCCAGCGATGGAATACCTTGACCTTGGCGCTCGACCAGGCGCCGTCGCAGGGCATCGATCCGCTGCGCAGCCGATCGAGAATATCGGCGGCGTGGGCCCGCACGTCTGCATAGGACCATAGGTCGAAGACAAAGCTCATCGACTGCCGGTCACTCTCGCGGAACAGCGGCTTGATGTGCGCACCGAAGCTCACCGCCTCGCCAGGTCCGGGCAGCGCCGCCGACGAGCTGGCCTGCTCGGCCCCGGGGACAGTGGCCGTGGTGTCCGGTGGTCCGGCGGCCGTCCACCCCCAGGGCGCGACTGCGGGCTGGGACGGCTCCCAGTCGGGCTGCGACATGCCGACCGTGACCCGGGAGTCCCATTCCACGTACGCGGTGAAGGCCGAGCGGAACTGCGCGTCAGCGGGCAGGCCAGCTTCATCCGCGGCCCGGATGGCCAGGGTCACCCAGCGAGCACGCTGCTGCTCGTCCAGCGACCGGCCGGCGTGCGCGGCGGTCGTCTGCTGTGGTCCGCTACGACCGGCGCTGGCCTGATCGGCTCCGGCCTGATCGGCTCCGGCCTGATCTGCGCTGTACCAGGCGGGCCCGCCGAACGACTCGGCCAGCCGCATCGCCTCCCGGCGCGGATGCTCGGGGGGCATGCTGGCGAACAGCGGGGCGAGCAGGTCGTCGGCGGGGACGTGCTTCTCATACAGCAGGCGGGTCATCCGGGTCAGCGCGGGCAGCCCGCCCGCCCACTCGAATAGCGTCGGCTCATGACCCGGATCCGGTACCGGATCGCGGAATCCGGCATACCAGTGCATGCCGCTGCAGAACGGCTTGTTCTGCGAGTGCCCGCACCGGCACAGCGCGCAATGCTCACGGGACGCCCCGGCGTTGCGCTCGACCTCGGTGCCGTCGGCGCCAACGAGCGTGATCGCGCCCGTTATCCGGTACGGGCCGTCCCTGGTCACCTCGATGGCGGGGTCCCGGTGGCCGCCCCAGTCGACGATGTCCCGCTCCTCGTGTCCCTCGATCGCGAAGCTCAGGGCACCCGACGGGCAGTCGCGGGCCGCGCGGATAATCTCGTCCATCCGGCCCCCGCTCGGGGCGACGAACGGCTCCTGTCCCGTCCGGAAGGCCGCGGGTAGCCGGTCGGTGCAGTAGCCCGAGTGCTGGCACAGGCCGCGGTTGTCCAGGATCGTCACCTGCTGGCCGGGATAGGAGTCGCGGCGGTCGGGGACGCGCCGGGGCTCCTTGACGTCGCTAAATCCGTTCCGGGCGTGCGTGCCGTCGCAGAACGGCTTTATCGCGGAGCCGCCGCAGCGGCACAACGCCGCCTGCGGCGTGGCCGCGACCGGCTCACCCAGGTAGTTGAGCAGCCGCGGCACGTTGGTCACCAGGTACGGGCCATCCTTGGCCGTCTGGATCAGCGCGGGCAGTTCGCTTTGCAGCTGCGCCAGGGTAGCCAGCCGTCCGGCCCGCTCCGCCGTCGGCGCCAGCCCGCAGGCGAGATCCTGCAAGGCGGCGGTGGCTTCGGCCAGTTCCGGCGGCGTTGAGCCGGCCGCGCCCAGACGCGCCCGCAGCCGGGTGGCCTCCTGGGCCGCCTGCCAGACGAGCTCGCCCGCCGCCTGCGGCTCCGACTGGTCGCCGTCGGCGGCCGGGGCAGCGCCAGCAGGCTCGCCGGGATACCGGGCCAGCGCACCGGCCAGCGGCCGCAGCACGCTGTCGGCCAGCCGCGGGGCGATGTGCCCGGCCGACCCGGCGTCGGCGGCCGCCGCGAGCGCCGCATGGGCCAGGGCGAACACCGCAGCCAGCTCGGCCCCCACCTTGTCGTGGCGCGTGACGCCAGCCACACCGCGGGCGAGGGCGGCCGCCCGCGCTGTCAGCTCGTCGATCTGGGCGGACGCCAGCGGCTCCGGTTGCCGCGCCTGGCGCGCCTGGGCACTCCCGGCCGGCAAGTGCACCGCGAGGGTCCGGGCAATCTGCCGGAGGGCGGCCAGCACCGGCTCCAGGTGCTGGCCGATCTGAGCGCCCCGTCCTTCACGCAGTGCCTCGCAGAGCCACGCTGCCTCGGCCAGCCGCTCGGTCAGCAGCGCCCAGGCCGCGTCGCGGTGCGGCATCAGGTAGTCGGTCTCGTAGAACAGCTCAAAGCTGGGTCCGGCGTTGCTTCCCGGCTGACCGGGGCCGACGGGAAGCGTCGTGATCAGGTCGCCCAGCGGCTTGATGACCTGCAGCATCAGCGCCACCGTCGCGTCGGCGAGGACCTTCAGCTGGACGTCGGTCTCCTGCGTATGCGCGAAGTAGCGCTCGAAGATCTGCAGCAGGATCTCGTATCCGACGTTGAACAGGTCGGTCACCCGCGCGGTCAGCGGATCGGAGATCAGCGGGACCTGAGCGCCGCTTTCGGGCGGCCGGACGTTGGCCGCCACGACCGGGCGCACCGGGGCAAAGGCCGGATCGGCCTGCGTCATCTGCTCGTAGTCGTCCAGGATCGCGACGAACTGGCCGAAATGAGCGTTCCGCCAGTCCCCGCGCGGGCCCTCGCCCTGCTCCAGGATGGTGTCAATCGCGCGCTGCGCCGAGACGGCGTCGGTGACGGCGACCAGCTCGGGCCACCGGAAATGGTCCTGCGTCGCCTGCGCTCGCGGCGGCCCCACGAAGAGCCAGTCCTCGCCGTGGGCGGCCACCAGGCCGGCGATACCTGCCTCGATGGACCGGTACAGGTGCCCGACCGTGGCGAAGTCCTGCCGCCGCGGCACGATGTCGCGCTCGCTCATCATCGGCTCGGCCCGGGCCACCGCCGCCAGTCCCTCGGCGTCCTGCAGGTCCATCCCCTCCGGGCGCTCGAGGAACATGAAATGGCGCAGCGCCTGCTCGCCGAACGGTAGGAGGGCCAGCTGCACGCCCGCCGGGTAGTGATCGGCGGGCTGCGGCAGGTTCGGCCGGGCCAGATGCGGGGCAGCGCCGATCGCGGACAGCAGGTTGTGCACCAGGGCCAGGTGCAGCATCTCCTGGGTGGCCACGTGCGAGACCTGCTTGCGCCATCGGGTCACCGCCGCGAGCTGCGGTTGCGTCAGTCCCTCGGCGGCGGCCTGCTTGAGCGAGAATGCCGCGAACAGGTACTGGCACATGATGCCGTGTTCCAGCTCGGCGGCCTCGCACAGCATGTAGATCAGCGCCTCGCGGTGCTCGATCACGAACGGCGCCTCCGGGGCGGCCTTGCCGCCCCGGGTGGCGAGGACTTGCGCGAGCCGGCCCTGCCCGGCCCGCACTGGCAGATCTGGCGTGCCGTCACCGTTGGTCATGATTCCCTTTCCCTCGGGCTTGTCAGCGCCGTGCTTGTCAGCGCCGTGCTGGTCGGTACCATCAGCCTGGGATGAACATTGAGCTGCGGCACCTTCGTTATTTCGTGGCCGTGGCCGAGGATGAGAGCTTCACCGCGGCCGCGCGCCGGGTCCATGTCGCTCAGCAGGTCCTCAGCTCCCAGATCCGGCAGCTCGAGGACGCGCTCGGGGTTCAACTTCTCGAGCGGACGAGCCGCGGCGTGGCGCTGACCGCGGCCGGCGCGGCTTTCCTGGAGAGCGCGCATGCGACGCTGGCGGTGCTCGACCGTGGCGTGAGCGCCGCCCGGAATGCCGCGCGCGCCATCGGCGGTGAGCTGTCCGTCGGCCTGAGTGTGGCCGCCGGGGGTGAGCTGCCGACTACTGCGCTGGCGGCATTCGGGCGCGCCTGCCCGCAGGTCGAGGTCCGGCTGCGGACCTTCGACCTGGCCGAGCCAGCCGCCGGGCTGCTGGACCGCAGCACGGATGTGGCGTTTGTCCGCCCGCCGATCCAGGCGCCGGGCGTCCGGCTCGTATCCCTCGCCGAGGAGCCGCGGGTGTTCGTCCTGCCCGTCGGCCACCCGCTGGCCGGGCGCGACTGCCTCAACCTCGGCGACGTGGCCGGGCTGCCCTGGATAGCCGCCGAGCTGGCGACGGACGGCTGCGATCCCGCCCGCTGGCGAGACGACTGGCTGGTCAGCCCTCGGCCCGGCGGTGACCAGCCGATCATCGGAGCCGTGGCCCGCACCATCGACGAGTGGCGCGAGTACGTGGTTGCCGGCCGGGGCATCAGCCTGTGCCCTGCCTCGGCCGAGACGTTTCACGCGCGGCCCGGCCTGGCGTTCGTGGCGAGCCGCGACGTCCCGCATACCCAGCTGAGCGTGGCCTGGCGCACCGGCGACGCCGACCCGGCCGTAGCCCGGTTCGTCGAGATCACCGCGGCTGCGGCCGCGGCGGGGGCGGGCAGCGGGTAGCGGCGCCGGCGCGGTCATGGGGCGGACCCGCCGGGCCGCTGCACCTGATCGACGGCGGCCTCGGCAATCCTGCGGTCCTCGGCAGAGGTCATCGCCCCCGCTACGCCGATCGCCCCCGCGACCCGGCCATCGGCCACGACAGGAATGCCGCCGCCGATCAGCGCCAGGCCGGGACGCGTCGCGAACGAGGCGACCGCGGCCCCGTCCGACTCGATCGCCGCGTAGAAGTCGTCGGGCGGCATGCCGACGGCCGCGGCGGCGTAGGCCTTGCTCATGGCTGTCTGCACGCTGACCAGGGGCGCTCCGTCCATCCGGTACAGCTCCTTCAGGACACCCGACTCATCAACGGTCACCACCGTCACGGCCAGCGACATGGCCCTCGCCTCGTCGACCGCCGCGGCCACCATCCGCCGCGAGAACGTTCCCGCCAGCGTCGGGCGCGTCGCCCAGGTCCCGGGATCGGTCGCCATGAGAACGACCTCCAGCTCCGAAGCAGCCGCCAGGTGCCCGGCTGGCACCCCGCCTGATCATTATCCTGGCGGCCGGGAGACTCGCCGCGCCAACACCTGTGACGGATGAGGCAACAGCCACGTCATGTACCCGCAGGACAGACGGCTCGCGCCTAGCCGCCGGCCATTGCCCCCACGATCAGGAACGGCTCCGCGCCCGCCGCGACCGCGTCCGGCAGCGGGGCATCTGGCTGTTCGTGGGACAGGTCCTGCTCGCAGGCGAAGAACCGCACGAACGCCCGGCGCCGTCCGTTGTCCTGGTCGCGGACGGTCCCGCGCAGCACCGGATAGCGGGCCTCCAGCGCGTCGAGGACTGAACTCTGGGTGACCTGGCCTGTGACGCGTAGTTCCACCTCGCCGCTGACGCGCGCGAGCGTCCGCAGATGCGCGGGCAGCACCACCCGGATCATGGCAGCGTCTGGACCTCGACCGACAGCACGGCCGGCAGGTCCCGGACGATCGGCGCCCAGTTGTCCCCGGCGTCGGCCGACACGTAGACCTGGCCGCCCGTGGTACCGAAGTAGACGCCGCAGGAATCGAGGGAATCCACGGCCATCGCGTCACGCAGCACGTTGACGTAGCAGTCGCGCTGCGGCAGGCCCCGGGTGAGGGCCTCCCAGTCGTCTCCGCCGGTCCGGCTGCGGTAGACGCGCAGCTTCCCCTCGGGCGGGAAGTGCAGGGAGTCGCTGGTGATCGGCACCACGTAGACAGTGTCCGGCTCGTGCGCGTGCACGTCGATCGGGAAGCCGAAATCGGTCGGCAGGTTGCCGCTGATCTCCCGCCACGACTCGCCGGAGTCATCGCTGCGCATCACGTCCCAGTGCTTTTGCATGTACAGCACGCCCGGCCGCGAGGGGTGCATGGCCAGCCGGTGCACGCAGTGACCGACCTCGGCCGCTGTGTCGGGGATGCCCTCGGAGTGCAGCCCGTGGTTCACCGGCCGCCAGGTTTCGCCCGCGTCGTCAGACCGGAACGCGCCGGCGGCCGAGATGGCCGCGAACATCCGGCCCGGCTGGGCGGCATCCAGCAGGATCGTGTGCAGGCACATCCCGCCGGCGCCCGGCTGCCAGGACGGTCCTGAGTCATGGCGGCGCAGTCCGGGCAGTTCCTGCCACTCCTGGCCGCCGTCGGTCGACCGGAACAGCCCGGCGTCCTCCACCCCGGCGTAGACGGTGTCCGGGTCCGTCAGCGCGGGCTCGAGATGCCAGACCCGCGCGAACTCCCAGGGATGCGGGGTCCCGTCATACCACTGGTGCGTCCCGGCAGCGCCGGCGTAGCTGAACTTATTGCCCACCGGTGTCCAGGTCACCCCGCCATCGTCGGAGCGCTGGATCACCTGGCCGAACCAGCCGCTGGACTGGGACGCGTACAGCCGGTCCGGGTCCGCGGGTGAGCCCTTGACGTGGTAGATCTCCCAGCCCGGGAAGTGCGGGCCGCTGACGTCCCACTGCTCCCGCCGCCCATCTGAGGTGAGCACGAACGCGCCCTTGCGCGTGCCCACCAGCACCCGTACGCCACTCATCGCTTGTCCCTTCCCTTCGTCCCGGCACTACCATCTCGCAGCCTGCTGACACTCTGACGACCGCCGCGCCGGAAACTCATCGCCGGGGACCGCGGCGGCCGGGTGAGGGCGGCGGGGGGAAGGGACCGTTATCCGCCTGAAGGGGTAAACGCCGAGGTCGGCGGATCCGGGTGCAACGGGTCCGCCGACCTCTTCGGCGGTTAGCTTACGGGAAACTCACCACGTTGCTCGGCGTGGTGTTGGTCGGGGTCGCCGCCCCGGTCGTGTTGATGACGTGGGTGATGCTCCCTACGTTCCCGAGCGAGATCGTCAGGAGATCGTGCCAGGCCACCCCGGCAGTTGTCGGCGACTGGAACGCCATGGCCGAGTTGACGGCCGGGTTGACGTTGAAGTAGCAGTAACTGCCCAGGCCCCATGCGCCGAACGAGGTGACGTTGCTGGCCACCGCGATCGCGGGATACCCGTTGGAGCTGCCGTTCATCCAGGCCGCCTGGTTCGGCGGGTCGTAGGGCATCTCGTTCTGGAAGAAGATGATCTTTCCGTTCTGGCCGTTCCAGACGACCTCGGTCTTCTGATAGTGCTCCACGAAGAGGCCGGTCGCCTCCACGTTGTTGCCGTTGACGACCATGCCGTTGTCGGCGGTGTTGACGGTCCAGCCGACGGTCCCGGCGTTGCCATGGTCGGCGCGCCAGGCCCAGATGTCGTCCACGATGGTGTCGTTGGCGTTCACGACCAGGCTGGCCGTGGCCTTGCCGGCGATGTCGCCGCCGATCCGGAAGAAGACGTCCTGGACGGAGATGGGGTCACTCGCGTGGCTGGCCGACGAGCCGGCGGGGCCGACCGTCAGGAGAGCCGACGAGTTGGTCGTGCCGGCGTCGAACAGCAGGCCCTTGATCCGGACCCCGCTGACGTCCGACACCTGCATCGTGTTCACGCCGTTCAGCGGGATCAGCGTCGGGAAGCCGATGCCCAGGATGGTGGTGTCAGCGTGAGTGACGTTGAGCGTCTGGTCGATGTTGTAGACGCCCGGGGTGAACAGCAGGTTGCAGCCCTCCGACAGCGCCGTGTTGATGGTCGCCGCGCTCATCGACGGGTCAGCCACGAAGAACTGGCTCATCGGGACCGAGGTGCCCGGCGTCGGGCCGTTGGCCCAGCTGGGACCGGATGCGTTGGTCCGCAGGGACGGCTCGAACACGTGGTAGTTGCCGCTCGAGTCGACGTAGAGGTAAGGCACGTCGCGGGACACCGGGGTGGTGGCCAGCGTGGTATACGGCGGGCTCGGGAAGCTCTGCGCCGGGGCGCCGTTCACTCCCGAGAACACCATGTTCCAGACCGCGTTGCCCCAGCCTCCGAAGTTGCTGTCCCGCGAGTACCACTGCTGCTGGGATATCGGGGAGACTGTGCCGGAGACCTTGCTGTCGGCGATGTAGCCGCCGCTGGCGTAGCCGTTGCTGGCCGGGGCCAGGTTCAGCCCGCCGTGGATGTCCATCCGGCGGAAGGGGCCTGCCTGGGCCACGGCCCAGCGGTCCGAACCGGCGGACGGGTTGATCGCCATGTTCTCGGCCGACCGCCAGAAATTCTGGGTGGCGTTGCCCGTGCCGTCGAACGCGTCGACGGTGACGTCACCGTTGATGGTCACGTCGTCCGGGTTCTGGCCCAGGCCGGCGATGGAGGTGTAGTAGCCGATGTTGGCCTCGGCGCTGTAGGTGCCCGGCTTGAACAGCAGGGCATAGCGCTGGGTCCCGAACTGGTTGAGCTTCTGGGTGTTGAACACGGAGTTCAGCGTGTTCTGGATAGTCGTCGACGACATGCTGGGGTCGAAGATGTCGACGTTCGGGCCGAAGTTCGGCGTGTTGGACTGGGTCGGGCAGACTCCGCCGCTGGCGTTGACGGTCCAGGTGAAGGAGGCGGAGCCGGCGGCGCCGGTGGCGTCCTTGGCGGTGACGGTGACGTTAGCGGTCTGCGCGGTGGTCGGGGTGCCGGTGATCAGCCCGGAGGAGCTGATGGCCAGCCCG
>DATCEO010000214.1:0-16316 GCA_036510065.1 Streptosporangiaceae bacterium
CCAGCGGTTCATCGAGTCCTACCTGGTGCAGTACCCCGGCGCCTACATTACGGGGGACGGCGGATTCCGCGACAGGGATGGATATGTCTACGTGATGGGCCGTACCGACGACGTCATCAATGTCGCCGGGCACCGGCTCTCAACCGGGGAGATGGAGGAGATACTCGCCAGTCATCCCGCCGTCGCCGAATGCGCGGTCATCGGCGTCAATGACCCGCTCAAAGGCCAGATCCCGCGCGGATTCGTAGTACTCAAAGCGGGCATCGAGACCAGCCCCGACGTGCTGAGCGCCGAGCTGGTCGGCCTAGTCCGCGCTCGGATCGGCGCAGTCGCCTCGCTGCGCAGGGTCGACGTCGTGGCGGGACTACCGAAGACTCGTTCGGGCAAGATCCTGCGCAAGACCATGCGCGGCATCGCCAACGGCAACAACGACGAACTCGTGCCCTCCACCATCGACGACCCTGCCACCCTCGACGCGCTGCGCCCCGTCCTGCGGGGCAGCGGCTGACCAAGAGAGCCCTTTCTGCGCTGAGCCGTCCGGTGCAACGCGACCGCCCACCGTTAGCAACCAACATGCAGAAGGCCCCTTCCATGATCGGAAGAGGCTGCTGACCTGCTATTTGGTAGCGGGGGCAGGATTTGAACCTGCGACCTCTGGGTTATGAGCCCAGCGAGCTACCGAACTGCTCCACCCCGCGTCGCTGTCCCTTAACTTTAGGGCCACGCGGCACCGCTGGCAAATCGCTCCTCCGGTCGCTCCGCCAGCCAGCCCGCCGAGCCTGCTGACCGGCCGAGACACCGGCGCTGGCTAGGACCGGGCGCTCGCCAGCCCGGGCGCGACCTTGCCGTAGCCGGTCGCGGTCTCGAACGCGCGGGCGAAGCTCAGCAGCTCCCAGTCCGCGCGCCGGCGGCCCACCAGCTGGAGGCCGACGGGCAGGCCAGCCGGGGTGAAGCCGGCCGGGACCGAGATGGCCGGCAGCTCGGTGGCTGAGATCAGGTAGGCCGACGCCATCCAGTCCAGGTAAGTCAGCTGCAGCGCGCCATCGATCTCGTGCACCCAGTCCAGCTCCACGTCGAACGGCGCGACCTGGCTGACCGGGCAGGCGAGCACGTCGATCGTGGCGAAGAACTCACTAACCCGCTCCGCCAGCGCGGCCCGCAGCGTGGTGGCCCGGCTCAGGTCGGCGACGGTCAGCTCGAGCCCTCGCTCGGTGTTCCAGGTCACGTTGGGCCCGAGCTGGCCGGGGTGCTCCCGCAGCAGGGGCCCGAACCTGGTCGCGAAGCGGAAGGCCCGGAAGGTGCGGAACACCTCGTCGGCGCCGGTCAGGTCGGGGGCGGCGTCGATGACCTCGCAGCCCAGGTCGGCCAGCACCTGCCGGGCCGGGGCCAGCACCGTCCGGACGGCCGCCTCGACAGGCAGCCCAAGGTCCGCGCTCCATGCCACCCGCAGGCCCCGGGCCTCCCGCTGCAGCAGGCCGGCTAGCTGAGCGGGCGAGACCAGCGCGGGCGGCGGGCGGTCGAGCGCCAGCGGGACCCGCGGGTCGGGCCCGGACTGGACAGCCAGCAGGAGCGCGACGTCCGCGACCGTGCGCGCCATGGGTCCGCTCACGCCCAGGGTGTCGGCCACCTCCGTAATAGGCCAGGCCGGCACCCGGCCGGGCGAGGGCCGCAGGCCGACGACGTTGCAGAAGCTGGCCGGATTGCGCAGCGAGCCGCCGAGGTCGCTGCCGTCGGCCAGGCAGATCATCCGCGCGGCCAGCGCCGCCGCGGCACCGCCGCTGCTGCCGCCCGCGCTGCGGCTGGAGTCGAACGGGTTGCGGGTCGCCCCGAAGACCGGGTTCACCGTGTGCGAGCCGGCCCCGAACTCGGGCGTGTTGGTCTTGCCCAGGCTGATCGCCCCGGCCGCGGCCATCCGGCGCACTACCAGGTCATCAGTGGCGGGCACGTGCTCGGCGAACAGCGGCGACCCGTATGTGGTGCGGACGCCGGCGGTATCGAGGAGGTCCTTATGCGCCACCGGCAGTCCGTGCAGCAGGCCCGGCTCGGCGCCGTGCGCCAGCGCCTCGTCCGCGGCCGCCGCCCTGGCCAGCGCCGTCTCGAACGTACGCGTGACAACAGCGTTGATAACGCCATCGACCGCCTCGACCTGCTCGATGTGCGCGGCCACGACCTCGCGGGCCGACACCGCGCGGGAGCGCAGCAGGCCTGCGAGCGTGATCGCGTCGTGGCCGCACAGCTCGGCCGCGAGCGCGCCGGTCACGCGCCGACCGCCGCGGACTGCGGGACCAGCATCCACAGGACGAAGCGGATCGGGACCGGCGCGGTCGGCGGGCCGGTCAGGTCGTGGGCATCCTGCGTGGTCCGCAGGTCGAGAACCTTGACCGGGCTCCCGCCGAACGCGGTCAGCTGGGCGGGGCGGCTGCCGAGCAGGACCGGATGGCGCCCAGCCGCCGTGATCGCGCTGATGACGCTGCTCACGGCGGAGTCCGGCTGCCCGACCATCCAGGCGGTCGGGACCCCGCACATGCCCCGGATGGCCTGAGTGAATCGCTGGGCGACTAGCCGGTCAAGGATGACGACCGACGAGTCACGGTGGATGGATCCGCAGAGCTGCGCGACGGCGCTGAGCTCGCCCGCCCCGGTGCGCTTGAACGCCATGCCCTCGGCGGTCGGCTGTAGTCCGCCCGAGCGGCCGGTGTGGGTGAAGCCGGCCCCGAACGTCGTCGCCGCGGTCGGGACCACCAGCGCCGCCACGCAGAACAGCCCGGCCACGGACGCCGTGACCGGCCGGGCGCCGCGCTCGCGGGCGTGCCCGGTGAGCCAGACGGCCGCCCACAGCGCGCACAAGATCAGCCCGGGCAGGACGACCACGATCAGCCGGCGGCTGGCCCACGGCTGGTCGGGCACGATGTCGGGCTGCCACAAGACGGCGACCGACCCGGCGGCGATGACCGCCAGCGGCAGCCCCCAGTTCCGCCACGCCCTGGCTGGGTCCTGCCAGGTGAGCAGGGCCCGCGTGCACTGGCGCACGAGCAGGGCCACGCCGAACCCGCCGAGCAGCACCGCGGGCAGGCCGATGTACCAGATCACCCAGTACAAGGTGTCCTCGGCGTAGGTGCGGGTCGGGTCCACTGGCAGGCCCTGCGCTTGCTGAAGGCGCGCGAGGTAGTGAAACAGTCCGACGCCGGGCGTGCCGTGAACCGTCTGGACGTAGGGCCGCACCGCCAGCCCGACCAGCACGGCGATGGCGATCAGGCTGCCCAGCAGGGGCACCCACGGGGCCAGGCGCCGGGCTGCCATCCGGTGCAGCCAGGCCCGCGCGCTCGGCACGCGCAGCAACTGGACGGTGGCGACGGTCAGCGCGGTCAGCCACAGGGCGGTGACCCCGGCCAGCTCCACGCTGTGCGACAGCGAATCCAGGAACGGCCGGGACAGCAGGTAGCCATCGGCGAGGCCGTAGGCCACCCCGATCACCAGCCCCCAGCAGAACGGGCCGCCCGCCGGCCGCCGGGCGCCCAGCAGCAAGCCCGCGAAGGGAATGGCGGGCAGCAGGTCGAGCAGGGAGTCCAGGCTCACCAGGACGCCCAGGCCCAGCGCCAGCCCGGCGAGCGCGGCCAGCGCGCGCTCGGGCACTAGCCATTCCGACCAGAACGGCGCCGAGACCAGACGGCGCCAGCCCTGGGCCGGCAGCTCCCTGATCAGCTCCGTCCTGATCAGCGGCTCGGAGTGCACGGTCAGCGCGTCTATCAGCAGGCACAGGGCGCCGAACACCATGATCTGCAGGGCGATCTCGGCCACCGCCGACCGGCTGGCGTACTGCTCAGGCAGTGTCAGGCCCAGCACGATGGCGCCCCCCGGCGCCCACTGCGGTCCCGCGAGCCTGGCGGTCAGGCCGCCGAAGCTGAGCACGGCCAGGCCGCCGAGTATGGGACCCAGCGCCGCGGCGCCGGAGACTCCCTGCGCCCAGAAGCCGCCCGCCAGCAGCATGGGCAGCCCGGAGGTGAGCGACGGCACGACCGAGGTGCCGTGGGCGAAGAAGCCGATGCTCGAGAAGCCCAGTCCGGCGTGCGGGCCGCCGAAGGCCCGTAGTGACTGCGGGATAGGAAGCGACCCGTGCTGCGCGAGCCAGTAGCCAGTCTGCAGGTAGGTGCCCTGATCGCGGAGCACGACGACGGACTCGGAATGCTCGACGAGCTGCCAGGCGGCAAATCCCGCCGCGACGGCCACGGTGGCCATAAGGCCGAACCACGACGCCCACCCGCGATCGCGCGGCCGGCCCGGGATCAGCCGCGGCCACCGGCTCGGCACCACCCGCAGTCCGTTGGCCACCAGCGCCACCAGCAGCGGCGCGGAGATGAGCAGCATGGGCACGGGAACGAAGTCACCCGCGAGCAGCAAGGGCAGGCCCGGGAGCAGCCACGCCATGATCAGGAGAACGGGCAGGGTGGTCAGCCGGGCCATCGCCGAGCCGGCGACATCCTCCGCGCTGGCCGACACGCCGTCCGCACCCGCGGTGCGCCGCTGGGCGGCGCGCAGGCTGCGGCCCAGCCGCTCGCCGACCCGGCCAAGCCCGGCGCCGGCCCGCGGGAGCAGCCCGGCCAGTCCCGGCGGCCCAGGCGGCCGTTTGGCGTCCGGCGCCGCCCCGGATTCGCTAGTCTGAGGCCGCTCGGCGGGGTCAGCGGAGCCGTTATCGCCACGCTCGTGGTCAGCGCCGACCTCGGAGTGGTCAGCGGACCGTGACCGGCCGGCGGCATCGGTGCCGCTGGCGGACTCAGGGCCTGGAGCGGGCCCGGCGAGTTCATGGTCGGCCGCAGCGCTGCGCCGGTCCGGACGGTCTGGGTGGCCCACGGAACCCACTGTAGAGGGGCGGCCGCCTGCTGCCACCTACCGCTGAGTCGCCGTCCGCCCGCGTCAGCGACGACGGTTGCGCAGGTAAGCGGACCGCCGAGATATATCCGCTGCGTACTGGGCACCTGGGAGCGGCCCGGCGAGTTACGTAGTTATTCCGCGAGGTTTACCAGTGCTAGTGATTCCCACCGTTTAGGACCACGTAGCATCATCAGTATCCCTACGGCCAGGCCTGTTCCGGGCCCCGACTACCGACGTACCGGGGAGTAATGCGCCGACAAGAGGACTCCGACGAGGCGAGTGGGCGCGAGCCGCGTCGGCAGGAGCAGCCTCAGGACCCGCATGGGCGCGAGCCGCGCCGGCTGACCGGGCGACGCCCCGCTGGCGGAGGCCCCGCGGCGGCCGGCCGCCGGTCGCCGGTGATGAAGGCCTCAGGCATCCTGGCCGCCGCCGTGGCCCTGGTCCTGGTGGGCGGCTCCTTGTACGCCTACGCCAAGTACCGGGAGGTCTGGGACAGCATCAAGCGCGTCGACGTCTCCGGCGACCTGAATCAGATCAAGGAGCCGCCGGCCGACCCCAACGCCATCAACGTCCTGCTGATCGGCTCGGATAGCCGCGCGGGCATTAATGGCGCCATCGGCGGCCGCCAGGGAGTCGCGGGCCAGCGCTCGGACACGGTCATGGTCGTGCACCTGTCGCCCGGCGCGCACAGCTCGGTGGTGCTGAGCTTCCCGCGGGACTCCGTGGTGCCGGTCCTGTCCTGCACCGCGGAAAGCGGCGCGAGCGGCCAGACCGCGAGCCCCGGCCAGGTCGAGCAGATCAACACGACGTTCGCCAACGGCGGCCCTGGCTGCCTGTGGAAGACGATCGAGGAAACCACCCACATTCATATCAACGACTTCATCGCGCTGACCTTCATCGGTTTCGAGAAGGTCATCGACGACCTGCACGGCGTCACCATCTGCCTGCCGACCGCGGTCAACAACCCGAAGTCCGGCCTGGACCTGTCGGCCGGCCGTCACCACGTATTCGGCCGGGAGGCGCTGGCCTTCTGGCGCACCAGGGAAGACCTTGGCGAAGGCTCGGACCTGCAGCGGATCCAGCGGGACCAGTTCCTGATGGCCGCACTGCTCCAGGGCATCGAGAAGAGCGGGCTGCTGAACAGCGTCACCAAGCTGAGCGCGGTCGTCGGCGACGCCGCGCGGAACATGACCACCGACAGCGGCCTGGATCAGTCGCGCATGCTGCACATCGCCGAGGGCGCGCGCGGGCTGACCTCGAAGTCCGTCCAGTTCATTCAGGTTCCGACCCAGACCTATGCGGCCAACCCGAACTGGGTGCAGTGGACTCCGCAGGCTCCCCAGCTCTTCTCCGCCGTGGCGCACGACACCAGGGTCCCGGCGGCGGCCAAGCTCCGACGGCCTAAGGCCGGGACCGGCGCGGTTGCCGCCCACGCCACCCCGGCGGTGTCGGTCAGCCCGGCCACGATCAAGGTCATGGTGCTCAACGGCTCCGGGCTCCAGGGGATCGCTGCCGAGGGTTCCGCCGACCTGACCGGTCGCGGCTTCGATGTCATCGGCAGCGGCAACGCGCCGAACTTCAACTACACCAGGCCGGTGGTCGAGTACGGTTCCCCGGCCGACCTGGCCGCGGCCAAGACCGTCGAGCAGCAGTTCACCGACCCCGAGATACTGCAGAGCCCGTCGGTGTCGCCGGGCACGATCGACGTCATCCTCGGCTCCACCTTTACCGCCCTGAAGAGCGTGACCTCCGGCACCAGGTCGACCTCCACCTCCGGCCTGACCCATACCTTCGGCGGCATCACCGGCAACACCAGGATCTGCACGGACAACAGCGCGTTCGCTGGTCCCGACAGCGGCTGACCGTGTCGCTAGACCACGGGCTAGCTACACCACGGGCGGGCGCCCCAGCCTGGTCAGCCGCCAGACGGTGCGCGCCGAGATCGGCCGCCGCTGGCCCGGGTCCATGCGCCAGCCCTCGGCAAAGCCACCGAGCCACTGGCGCAGCGCGGCCCCCGACCGCGCCCGGATGACGGTCAGCACGAACCAGTTGAGCAGGAACAGGCTCCCCAGCAGCCAGGGCAGGTTCCGCCGGGCTAACAGCACCCGGTTCCGGGCCTCGAGCCGATAGAAGCCGGCGTGCCGGCTGTTGGGCACCGCCGGATGGCACATCCGCGCGGCGGCGTCGTACTCGACCCGGTAGCCGCGATCCAGCAGCCGCCAGGCCTGGTCGATCTCCTCGTGCAGGAAGAAGAACCCGCCCGGCTGGCCGCCGACCTCCAGGTAAGCCGAGCGGCGGATCGCGCACGCTCCCCCGCTGAAGGTCGTCGCCGCGCTGGACCGCCCCGGATCACCGACCCGGAGCCGGGGCACATGCCAGCGGCCGCCGAAGCCGCCATCGGGATCGACCACCTGGAACGACAGCACCGCGAGGGCCGGGTCGGCCGCGAACCGGCCGGCCAGGTGCTCGGCCAGATCCGCGTCGGGGTACCAGCCGTCGTCATCCAGGAACAGCACGATGTCGCCGGTGCAGGCGGCCACCCCGGCGTTGCGGCCGGCGGGGACGCCGACGTTCTGGTCGAGCCGGAGCGTCGTCACCCCGGCAGGCACGGCCGGCACATCGGTTCCGTTACCTACGACAACGACCTCGACCCCGTCGCCGCGCAGCGCCTCGGCGCTCTGGATCGCCCGCCGCAGCTCGGCGGGGCGGTTGCCCATCGTGAGGATGACGCAGGACAGCTTCACCGCAGCCGCCGCGAGGCGACGATCGCGGCCAGGTGCGCGACGACCATCAGCGCGCTCACCGCCAGGCAGGCCAGCAGCAGGACCCGGGTCGCCAGCAGGCCGCCGCGTAGCTGGTCGGCGATCGCGGCCACCAGCACCAGCAGGGACAGCTCCACGGCGTGTGCGATCCGGTGCACGCGCAGCACGCTGGCCAGGCGGCGGGCGAGGGCCAGGCCGCCGGCCCGGGGCCGGAGCGCGTCGTCGTCGGTCCCGGCCGGCAGGCCGGCCTTGGCCCGCGCCACGACGACGTTGTCGGTCTCGGCCTTGACCAGCATCGCGAGCAGCGCGGCCGCCAGGCCCGCGCAGACGTAGGGCCCGTAGCCGGCCAGGTGACCCTGGGCCCGCACGCCCAGTCCGGCGAGCAGGGCCGCCTCGCCCAGGTAGTGCCCGATCCCGTCCAGGTAGATGCCGGTGGCCGAGGTTCGCTTGCTCCAGCGCGCGAGCTCGCCGTCGGAGCAGTCGAACAGCAGGTAGGCCTGGATGAGCGCGGCGCCGCCGATCGCGGCGGCCAGCCCGCCGAACGCGATCACCACGCCGGCCGCGATGCCGCACACCATGAAGGCGGCGGTGACGGTATTGGGCGACCAGCCGAGCCGGGCGAAGATCCAGGTCGCGGCAGGCGAGACCTTGCGCATGTAGAGCCGGCCGGCCCAGTGCTCGTCGTTCAGCCGGTCGATCACCGCCTGCGGCTGGCCGTCCGCCCTGAGCTCAGCCAGAGATGGCCCGGGCATAGTCCTCCACTCGGTCGTTGATCTCGGAGTCGGACAGCGCGAGACGCTCCAGGATGGTGTACCGGCCGGGCCGGGTGCCGGGCGCGAAGGCGACCGCCTTGGCGAAGTCGGCGCGCGACAGGCCCAGGTCGTCGGGGGTGCGCGGCAGGCCATGCCGGTTCAGGCAGGCGGAGATGAGCCTGGCCTGGCCGTCGTCCTCGCGCAGGTAGGCGCAGAACAGCGCCCCGACGCCCGCCAGCTCGCCGTGACTGGCCGTGCCGGGGTAGAGCTGGTCGATGGCGTGCATGATCTCGTGATCGCCACCGCTGCCCGGACGGCTGGACCCGGCGACCGCCATGGCCATGCCGGACAGGATGAGCGCCTCGGCGAGGACGGTCAGGAACTCATCGGACCGGGCCGCGCCGGGCTGATGCACGACGGCCTGGGCCGCGGAGCGGGACATGGCCACGGCCAGGCCGTCCAGCTGCTCGCCGGTGTCGGCCGCCGCGAGTTCCCAGTCGGCCACCGCCGACAGGTTGCTGACCACGTCGCCGATGCCGGCCCGGCCCATGGGGTCGGGGGCGCACCGGACGCGCTCCAGGTCCACGACCACCGCGACCGGCATGACCACCCCGTAGGAGCCCTTGCCGGACTCGTGCTCCAGCGAGCTGACCGGCGAGGCGATGCCATCGTGGGCCAGGTTTGTCGCGACCGCGACCATCGGGATGCCGGCCATGTGCGCGGCGAACTTGGTGACGTCGATGGTCTTGCCCCCGCCGATCCCGGCCACGGCCTCATAGGCGCCAGAACGCAGCCGCTTGCCCAGCAAGACGGCGCTGTCATGGCTGCCGTCGGGGACCGGGAAGATCTCTGCGTCCTCGATCTCCAGCTCGGCGGCGATGCTGGCACCCTGGCTCGGCCCCACCGCGACCGCCACCCGGCCCGCCGGTGCGATGCGGCGGTCGGCCAGCAGCGCACCGAGGGTGGCCACCGCGCCCGGGCGCACGTCAATGACCAGCGGCGCCGCTAACATCCGGGCCAGGAGCGGCATGAATCTCCTCGATAGGGCACGGTTGGTTACCGCACCAACACCGAACGTGAGACTAGCAGCGCGAGGCGATCTCGCGGGCCCGTCTCAGATCCTGGTGGTCATCGACCTCGACCCACTGCACGTCGCCGATGGGGGCCACCGCGATGTCGCCGCCGCGGTCGGCCAGCTCCTGGTACCCGTCCTCGTAGTAGAGCCCGGGGTCGCGGCGCCAGGTCGCCTCCAGCGCCTCGGCCAGCGGCACCGCCGCGGCGGCCTCGATAAGGGTGGCGCCGATGTACTCGCCGTCCGCTCGCGCCGGGTCCAGCTGCTTGCTGATCCGGGCGAGGCGGGCGCGCTCGTCGAGCTCCACCTTCATTTCCTCGTCCGCGAGCTTCTTGATGGTGTCGATGGCCAGGATCAGATGCGCCCGGTGGGCTGCGGCCTGCGCGGCCAGCAGCGTCTTCTCGATACTCACCGGGTGCACGGTGTCGCCGTTGACCAGCAGGACGCCGCGGCCGAAATGCTCACGGGCCAGCCAGAGCGAGTAGGCGTTATTCCATTCCTCGGCCCGGTCGTTGTGGACGAGCTCGAGCCGGACGCCGTGCCGGTCCTCCAATTCGGCGGCGCGACGAGCTAACACGGCCGAGGCGTAGCCCACGACCACGACGACGTCGGTCAGGCCGACCGCGGCCAGGTTGCGCAGCGCGATGTCGAGGATCGTGGTGTCCCCGGCCACGGGCAGCAGCGCCTTCGGCAGGCTGTCGGTGTCGGGGCGCAGGCGCCGGCCGGCCCCCGCGGCGAGAACCATGCCGATCACCGGCGTTCTCCCTCGCGGAACTCCAGGCAGCAGGTGACGAGCTTCCAGCACACGAGCCCGGCCACGTACGCGGTGAGCACGGCATAGGCGAACATGGCGATGCCCATCGCGGCGCCCAGCCCGCAGGCGATCATCCGCCCCTCCCAGCCCAGCCAGCTGCCCTGCTCGCGGACGGGCTGACCGGGAGCAGGCCGAGCCGGCGCGCCGGAGGCGCGGCGGCGGCGCGCGACCAGCACCGGGGAGCCCGCGCTGCCCAGGTCGGCGTAGCGCAGCGCGATCGCCGCGCACAGCGCGAATGTGAGCGGCGCCGGCACCCCGGCGGCGAAGCCAAGCGCGGCGATGTAGACGTACTGGGCGCCCTGCAGCACGGCCGGGACCAGCCAGTCGAGCCGGCCGCCGTGCGGGTGGCTGGAGCCCGGCGCGGCCACCAGCATCACGATGGCCGGCGCCAGGATGAGCAGGCCAGGCAGGTCCCGCAGCCCGAGGTGGGCCAGCGTCGCGACAGCAGCCAGCGCCAGCAGTGCGGCGGGCAGCGGCATCAGCTGGCCGTGGGCCAGCCGGCCGAACCAGCGGGAGATGGCCCCGTCATCACGGCAGCGCAGCACGGCCGGGTGCCCGCGCTCGCGATCTCGCCGCCGCTCGGCGCGCTGACGCGAGCCGGGGCTGGCCGAGCCTGCGGCTCCGGATCCGGCGTCAGCGCGTTGTGACCCGGTGAGAGCCGAGTCGATGAATCCGGAGTCGGCCGGCTCCGCGTCGGCGTAACCCGCGTCGGCGTATCCAGTGTCGGGGTGGGCCGCGTCGGGGAACTCGGTATCGGGGTAACCCGCGTCGGCGTATGCCGTGTCAGCGTGCGCCGCGTCGGGGGACTCGGTGTCGGGATAGCCCGGGTCGGCGAGTCCGATATCGGCCGGGCCGCCGTCGGACGGGCCGCGGCCAGCCAGCCCGGCGTTGCTAGGCTGGGCATCGGCCAGCCCCGCCTCGGCCGGCGGCCGGAAAACGGGCGGCGGCCGCCTGAGCTCCATCCGCAGGACCGGGATCGACTGCCCGTTCGGCCGGGCGGCCTGGCTCTCGCTCCATTCGGGAGGCCGGAGCGGCTGCAGCAGCACCGCCAGGCTTCCCGGCTCGGCCTGGGCGCGCGGCGGATGGCGGCGCAGCTTCCGGACCGTGTCCCTGTCCCGGTCCCGCGCCTGATTGTCACGCCGCACCTGGTCCTGCCGCAGCGCCGCGGTCGTGCTGACGATCCCGCAGCCGATAGCGATGATCGCCCAGTCCAGCAGCCCGATCAGGCTCGCCCGCGCGCCCCAGACCGGCGCGACCACCGCGATGACCAGCGCGATGCCACCGAACGGCATCCTCAGGAAGGCCCAGATGGCGCGCTGCGCCAGGCCCTCCGGCGGCGACTCCTCCGCTGTCCAGCCTGAGCGGGCCGGGCGGCCGCAGGCGGTCATCGTGTCGCGGATCGCGTTCAGGCCTAGCACCGAGATGGCCAGGGGCCATATGCCGGTCCAGCCCTGCGCCGTTGCCCCGAGCGCGAGGCCAGCATAGACCGCGCAGGCCGACAGGCGGGTAGCCAGGGCGGCCAGCCAGCGCGAGCGGACGGCCAGGGCCCGGCGGCGGGCGGCCGGGTCCGCCAGCTCACGCGCCGCCAGCTCACGCGCCGCCAGTACGGCGAGATAACCAGTGCCGAGCACCAGCGCGCCCTTAAGGTTGCCAGCCCTGGTCCCCGCGGTGAACCAGACCGCCGCGCAGATCCCGAGGAGCAGGCCGATGCCGGACAGGGAAGTGGGGGCCAGGGACCGGGCGGCCGACGAGTCCGAGATCCAGCGCTGCAGACCGGCGACAGTCGCGGCGACGGCGCCGGCCGGGCCTGCGGATACTCCGCCGATCACGCCGTCGGCGGTACCCTCGGCCGATCCGTCGGCCGGCCCGTTCAGCCCTGCGCCGATCGGATCCTCCGTAAAGGTGCGCCAGAAGGGCCCGGTAACTCTCAGGCGGTAACACGCTACCGAAAGTACGGCGGCACCCCTGGATACTCAGCTTAGATACCCAGTGACCGCCGCTCAGAACGCCGCGCCGAACGCGGGGCCTGCAGAAATAACCTCAGGCGGCTCAAATCGGCTCACCCCTCTCAGCGGCAGCCCCGCCCGCCAGCCCACCCCGGCCACCGAACAGCGTTCCACCCACCGCAGTCGGCCGGATCGGGCCGCCGCGAATCGTGGATGTCCCGTCGCTAACGCGGGGGTGCTACCAACGGGCCATCCAGGATCGTGACCGGGGCCCTCGTACCCGCGAGGCGGGACGTACGGGGCAGACGTGATCGATGGGGCACGTGGGCAGGCACGCGCGGGGCAGCGGGGTCTGACCGGTAGGGTCCGGTCATGCGGACGGTGGCGGTGGTGCTGGCCGGCGGCAGCGGACGCCGGTTCGGCGGGAGCATGCCCAAGCAGCTTCAGCCGCTGGCAGGTCACACGCTCGTCGAGCACTGCGTCGCGGCGTTCGATCGGGCGCCGGACGTCGACGAGGTGCTGGTGGTCACGGCCGCGGAGTTCGCCGATCAGATCGCCGGGCAGCTGCGGAGGTACGGCAAGCTGACCGGGATCGTGGCCGGCGGGAGCGCCCGCTCCGACTCCACCAGGCAGGCCATCGCCGCCATCGGCTCCGCCACGGCCACCGGCTCCGCCGTCGGCCCCGGTTCCGGATCGGCTGCGGACCTCGCGAGCGCCGCAGGCTCCGTCGACGCCGCGGGCACTGTCACCGCCGACTGCAATGTGCTGTTCCATGACGCCGCCCGTCCGCTGGTGGACCAGCGGATCATCGCTGACTGCGTGACGGCACTCCGCACCTGGCAGGCCATCGGCGTGGTGGTGCCATCAGCGGACACGATCGTCGAGGTGTCCGATGGGGTGCTAGGCCGGGTCCTGCCCCGGGACTCGCTGGCTCGCTGCCAGACGCCGCAGGGTTTCCGGCTGTCGGTGATCAGCCGCGCCTACCAGCTCGCGGCCGCGGACCCTGGCTTCGCGGCGATCAGCGCGACCGACGACTGCGGAGTCGTGCGCCGCTACCTCCCGGATGTGCCGATCGGCGCCGTTCCGGGCAGCGAGCACAACATCAAGATCACCTACCCGGCCGACCTTGCTGTGGCCGAGACGCTCCTCGCCCAGCTCAGCGGGCCGGCGCCCGCCTGCTGACCAAGGCCCGCGCGCAACGCATGCCGGACGGGAGTGCGGCGCCGCCGTCATCCGGTCACCCGGCAGCGGCATGCCAGGCAGTGGCCATCCCGGAGCGGTCAGCCCGCGGGGCGGCGGAGGGCACAGATCAGGCGGCGCGGGCTGGTCAGGAATCCGGTCCCCCAGCACAGGTGCATGGTGGCGAGGACGATCGGGAGCCAGGCCGCGACGCCGGGCCGCAGCTGTCGGGCGGCCCGGGCGGTCACCGCGAGTACCCCGGCTCCGTAGCAGACCGGAGCAGCAAAGCCGCAGGTAGCCATGATGGGCCACAGACCGCCCGCGGTGAGCAGGCCGGCTAATCCGGCGATGCCGGCCAGCGTCCCCAGCGACATGGCCAGTGTCGTACCGGGCGGGGCCAGGTACCGCAGGTTGATGGTGCCAGGATGGCGGCGGGCCACGACCCGGCGCCAGCGGCCGTACTGAAAGTACTGCTTTCCGAGGCCAGCTACGCTGACCCGCGGCCGGTACGTCACCCGCAGGGCCGGCTGGAACCAGATGAGGCCGCCGCCCTGGCGGATCCGGTGGTTCATCTCCCAGTCCTCGGCCCGCAGGTACTCCTCGTCGTAACCGCCGACCCGCTCGATGGCCTCGCGGCGGAACACGCCCAGGTAAACGGTGTCGACTGCGCCGGGGCTGCCCCCGGTATGGAACCGGGACGCGCCCACCCCGAATGGCGAGGTCATGGCCCACGCCACTGCCTGCTGAAACGGGGAGACTCCCTCGGCCGCCATGATCCCGCCGACGTTGACGGCGCCGGTCTCGGTGAGCGTCGCTACGGCCTGCCGGAGATAGCCGGGCGGCAGCAGCGAGTGCCCGTCGACCCTGGCGATGATCTGGTGCCGGGCCGCCTTGATGGCGGCATTGATGGCCGCCGGTATCTTGCCGGTGGGATTGTCCACCAGCGTGACGCGCGACTCGGCGGCTGCTATCCGCCGGGCGATCTGGTCGGTGCCGTCGCGGGAGGGTCCCAGGGCCAGGATCAGTTCGATCTGACCCGGGTAGTCCTGGACAAAGATATGCCGGACTGACTCAGCCAGGTAGCGTTCCTCGTCGAGCACGGGCATGACCACAGAGACCGGGTCGGTGAAGCTCACGGGAGGCGCGGTGGTCGTCACCGCCGCGTTCCCCGCCAGCCCGCTCGGCGGCATCCCGACCGCCGGTGCCCCGCCCGCCCGTGGCGCGGGAGCAGCCGCCTTCTGCTCGGACATGTAGCTCATGACCGTGGCAGGGTACCGCTCCAGCGACCGCCCGGAGGGCTAAACGCGCACTCTGAGTGAACGGTTTATGACTGACAGTGGCTTTCGGGTCCTAAAGTCCTCAGAGCGTTGCGTCCTCCAGCATCTCGGTTACCAGGGCGGCGATGGGCGAGCGTTCCGACCGGACGAGCGTGACATGGGCGAACAGCGGATGGCCCTTGAGCTTCTCGATGACCGCCACCACGCCGTCATGCCGGCCGACGCGCAGGTTGTCGCGCTGGGCGATGTCGTGAGTGAGCACGACCCGTGAGCCAGACCCGATCCTGGACAGCACGGTCAGCAGGACGCCGCGCTCCAGGGACTGAGCCTCATCCACGATGACGAAGGAGTCATGCAGGGAGCGGCCCCGGATGTGGGTGAGCGGCAGCACCTCCAGCATGTCCCGCTCGATCACTTCCTCGATCACGCCCTGCGAGGTGACCGCGGACAAGGTGTCGAAGACCGCCTGGGCCCAGGGATTCATCTTGTCGGATTCCGAGCCGGGCAGGTAGCCCAGGTCCTGGCCGCCGACCGCGTACAGGGGCCGGAAGACGACCACCTTGCGATGCTGCTTGCGCTCCATCACGGCCTCGAGCCCGGCACACAGCGCGAGCGCCGACTTCCCGGTCCCGGCCCGGCCGCCGAGCGACACGATGCCGACGTCCGGATCGAGCAGCAGGTCCAGGCCCACTCGCTGCTCGGCGCTGCGGCCGTGCAGCCCGAACGCCTCCCGGTCGCCGCGGACGAGCCGGACGGACTTGTCGGGCTGCACCCGCCCCAGGGCACTGCCGCAGCCCGACACGCCGGAGATCAGCACGAGCCCGGTATGGCAGGGCATCTCGCGCGCGGCCGCGCTGTCGAGCTTCCCGGTCTCATACAGCTCGTCGATCTCGGCCGGCGTGACATCCAGCTCCGCCATCCCGGTCCAGCCGGAGTCGGGCGGCAGCTCGGCCCGGTACTCCTGGGCCGTCAGCCCGATCGCCGCCGCCTTCACCCGCAGTGGCAGGTCCTTGCTCACCAGTACAACGTCGTCACCCTCACTCGCCAGGCTGCTAGCCACCGACAGGATCCTGGTGTCGTTGTCACCGAGCCGGAAGCCCGCCGGCAGCACCGACGGGTCCGAGTGATTCAGCTCGACCCGGATACTGCCGCCCAGGTCGCCGACCGGAAGGTCGGCATCCAGCCTGCCGTACTCGATACGCAGGTCGTCGAGGCAGCGCAGGGCCTGGCGGGCGAAGTAGCCCAGCTCCGGGTGGTGGCGCTTGGCCTCCAGCTCGGTGATGACTACGACGGGCAGGACCACCCGGTGCTCGGCGAACCTGCCGATGGCAGCCGGGTCGGCGAGCAGCACGCTGGTGTCGAGGACATACGTACGCCTCGACGAACCTGACTGCTCGCCCGTGCTGGTGAGGATGCGCCGCGAGTTGCGGCGCGCTGCGGAAGTGGGCACTCGCTCTCCCCTGGGCGCCTGGCACGGCGCCACCTCTGGACACAGATGTGTCGGCGGGACCGGGGCCGGCCAGCTGAGGGCCGGGCGCCGGCCCTTCGCTCATCTCGCCTGCGTACCAGGACGCGAAGCTCGAGGATCTCGAGGGCCTTCCCGAGGGGCGGCTAGGCACCGCCCATCACCTCAGAAGGTACCCCG
>DATCEO010000215.1:0-34330 GCA_036510065.1 Streptosporangiaceae bacterium
GTCCCCACCACCACCACCTGGTACCAGCTCTCAGCCAGCGACACCGCCACCGGCAACGGCAACATGATCCCCTTCTACACCTTCACCAACGCCACCACCGGCGGCGCCACCTTCCAACTCGACGACTGCTCCCTCTCCGCGAGCGGCTGAGGACGGGTCGCTGCCAGCCCGAGCCGGCCCGGACGGCAGGCCTTAGCGCACGTCGAGGCCGGTGACGGCGCGACCGATGATCATCCGCTGGATCTCCGAGGTGCCCTCGAAGATGGTGAAGATCTTCGCGTCCCGGTGCCAGCGCTCGACCGGGTAGTCGCGCGTGTAGCCGTTACCGCCCAGGATCTGGATGGCCTGCTCGGTCACCCGCACCGCGGTCTCCCCCGCGACCAGCTTGCAGATAGACCCTTCGGCGTGGGTGAACGGCCGCCCCGCGCGCGCCATCCAGGCCGCCCGCCAGGTCAGCAGGCGGGCCGCGTCGACGGCGGCCTGCATGTCGGCCAGCATGAACGCGACGCCCTGGTTCTGCCCGATCGGACGGCCGAACTGCACCCGGTCGGCCGCGTAGTCGGCCGCGAACTCCAGCGCGGCGCGGGACACCCCGACCGCCATCGCCGCCACCGCCGGGCGGGACGCCTCGAAGGTCTTCATCGCGGCCTGCTCGCCGCCGCTGCGGCCCTCGGACAGCCTGGCCAGCCGCGCGTCGAGCTTGTCCTTACCGCCCACCAGGCACCGGCCCGGAACCCGCACGTCGTCCAGAACCACCTCGGCCGTGTGCGACGCCCGGATCCCGTGCTTGCGGAACTTCTGCCCCTGCGACAGGCCGCGCGTTCCGGGCGGGACGATGAACGAGGCCTGGCCGCGGCTGCCCAGGACCGGGTCCACCGAGGCCACGACGACATGCACGGCCGCGATGCCGCCGTTGGTGGCCCAGGTCTTCGTCCCGTTCAGCACCCACTCGTCCGTCGCCTGGTCATACACCGCCCGGGTCCTGATCGCCCCGACATCGCTGCCGGCGTCGGGCTCGGAGGCGCAGAACGCGCCCAGCTTGACGTCGCCGGGACTGCCGAACATCAGCGGGAGCCACTCGCCCACCTGCTCGGGCGTGCCGTTGCTCGCGACCGCTACCGCCGCCAGGCCGCTGCCCACCAGGGACAGGCCGATCCCGGCGTCCCCCCAGAACAGCTCCTCGAACGCCACTACCAGCCCCAGGCCGCTGGGGTCGAGCGACTGCTGGGTGAAGAAATCGAGGGAGTAGAGGCCGATCTTGGCCGCCTGCTCGATGATGGGCAACGGCGTTTCCTCGCGCTCATCCCACTCGGCGCCGGCCGGCCTGATCACGTCCCGGGCGAACTCGCGGACCCAGTCGCGCATCTCGCGCACGTCGGGCGTCAGGTCCAGCGAGAATCCCGTGACCTCCTGATCAGCGGTCATGTTGCTCCTTACGTGCTCGGCCCGCTAAGTTACTCGCGAGTAATTCCTAGCGTACGGGCATGCCGGGTGTCACGCCAGTGCCGGGGCCAGGCTTTGGCGCGCGCGGGCCGGCGGCTCAGTCGTGGCTGACCGCCGCGTCGAACTGCCGGATGTCGCCGACGCCCGCGCGGGTGGCCGCCGCGGCCCGGCCCAGCAGCGCCGAGCTATGCGCGGACGCTCCCGCCCGGCAGTCCGCCGCCGACTTCGCGAACTCATCGAGCGCCTTGGCCAGCCACGGCTGCGCGGCCGCATCGGGAATGGGCGGATCGGCGCGCGCCGCCGTCACGGCCGCGCCGAGCTTCGCGCAGGCCAGCCCCCGCGCGGGCAGGCCCCTGGCCAGGTCAACCGCCTCGACCCGGGCGGTGAGCAGCGCCCGCTCGGCCTGCCCGGTGTCGACGTACCACACGACGACCCGGTCCCTGGTGGTGACGGGCAGCGCCGTGGCGGCCGGGCCGGGAGACCCGCGCGCGGGCAGCGGGGTGAACCGGAAGTCACTGAAGACGACGGACGCGGCCTGCGGGCTCGAGTTGCTGATGCCTAGCGCGACGTACCTGGTCGCGGGCAGGACCGTGTCGGCGGCGGCTGCCGTCGCGCCGTTAATGGTGATCTGCTGAACTGAGTTCTCGGTAGTGGCGGTGAGGGTGAAGGCGGCCGAGACACCCAGCGCGCCGATGGCGAGCAGCCACTGTCCGGCCGCCGGGCGGCTGCGCTGGATGTTCCACGTGCGTGCTTGCGTCCCGGCCGTGCCGGCGCAGATGGAGCTGGCGTAGTGGCCGGCCGCGCTCGAGCGCGTGTAGATGCTGACGCAGCCGTCCGGCAACTGGCCGAGCTCCACCCGTACCGAGACGCGGTAGTTGCCGGGGAAGGAGCCGCCGGGCGGCAGGAACTGCACGTCCCCCGATCCCTGGTGCAGCGCCACGACCTGCAGGCCGGACTTGAGGCAGCGGGTCGTGAGCGCGTCGCCCGGCGGCAGCGACCAGTTAGCCCCGCGGGCGTCGCAGCCAGGCCCGGGAACCGGCGTGTGGTAGGGCTGGCTGAGCAGCTTGGCGTTGGTCCGCGAGAGCTGGCTGGCCGTGGAGCAGCCGGACACGAAGAGGAGCCCGAGCGCGGTCAGCAGGACTGCGCCCCGGAACAGGCGGTGGCGGACCGTACGGGAGGACACCTCCGAGGCCCGGGCCGGGGCGGGAGCTGGGCCGGGCGGAGGCGCGGGCGGCGCGTGGGCGGGCGGCGACGCCGCATCCGTCGCGGGCGGGGGCGGCTCGGAATCCGCGGGCGCGGGCGACGGGGGGGTCAGAGTTCGGCGTGGCCGGCGCAGCAGGAAGGCCAGCACTACCAGTGAGGCGCCGAGGATGCCCAGGCCCGCCGGGGTGACGTAGTCGCTGGTGAGGATGGCCGTCGGGCCGCCGCCGGTCCCCGGCACGCGCAGTGCGCCCAGGTAGAGCAGGGTCGCGTTGGCGATCAGCGTGTAGCTGGCGAACAGCATGATGCGCCCGTCGCGCGGATAGTGAGCGCCGGCAGGCTGGTCCGCGTTCAGCTGGTCGCCGGAGGTGATGAGGCCCCAGAACCCGAGCAGGAGGAACAGGCCGGCCAGCCAGAAGGCGGACAGCGCGCTCAGGCTCGCGATCCCGTTGAGCAGGCTGATGATGAGAGTCACCAGCTGCAGCCCGGCCAGCAGGAGCAGGGCGCGTGCCACCGGGGCGGCCGGTGCTTGCTTCTTCTTGCGGGCCAGCAGACGGCCGGTCCAGATCAGCGCGCCCAGCGCGGCTACCAGCTGGATAGCGCTCAACAGCGAGAAGTGCCGTGGGTAGACGGCCGGAAGGTGACTGGCGCCCAGGAAGCTGGGCAGCCCGGCGACCAGGGTCAGCATTCCGGCCAGCACCAGGAACAGGCCCATGGTCCGCCGTTCTCGCCTGGCCGGCCGGCCGCGCAGCAGCCAGACGGCTGCCGCGATGAGCGCGGCCAGCAGGACGGGAACGCTCACGAGCCAGTAGAGCCTGAAAACGAGCGCCGGGGCCAGCCCCAGGGCACTGCCGACGTAGGAGAGGGCGTCATAGAACATCGTTGTGTAGAGGAAGATGGCGACGGCGCCCAGGAACACCGCGCGGGACCGGAGATCGTCCGACCAGGCGGCGAAGCCGCGCGCCGAGCGGACGAGCAGGCTGACCAGCGCGGCCAGGATGCCCCCGATGACCAGCTCCAGCGGGACCGCACGGGGGGCCAGCCGCAGCACGTTGGCCACCACCGCCAGGGCAGCCAGCGGCGTCAGGATCAGGACCCACCGGGGCTGGACCCGCCTGACCTGGGCGACGGTCCACCGAGCGGTTAGCTCGCCCCATTCCAGCAGGTCCGTGCTGCCCAGCAGCACGACCAGGGTCAGGAAGAACGGCAGCAGCACCGTCTGGAAGCTCAGGTCGTCGAGCAGGAAACCGGTCCCGGCGGCCCGCTGGCCGGCCCGTGCGTAGGCCGCCCAGACGCCAAGTTCCAGCAGGTAGTAGACCCCCACGACGGCTAGCGCGCCCACCAGGGCCAGCCGGCCGTAGCTGGGCTGGGCGGCCGGCTGGCTGGCGTAGCCCCGGGCCCGGGCGCGGCGCACGGCCCGGCGTCGGGCGGCGGCCCGCCAGGCCAGCCAGGCCCACAGCAGGGTCAGGACGCCGAGCTGCCCCCAGCGCAGCCCCACCTCGGTCACATGCGGCTCAATGTCAGCGCCGCCAACCCGCAGCTTGGAGATCGGGACGGTCGCCAGCCCAACGGTGGCCGCCAGGACGATCGGCAGTCCCGCCGCCGCGCGAATTCGCAGCGCGCCGGCCAGGGCCAGGCAGTATCCGGCAGCGATCGAGATAGCCGTGACGGCAAAGGCAGCCAGGGGGACGGTGTAAGTGCCGCCTGCCTGGTCCTGCACTCCGCTGTTCACTTGCGGCTGGGGCAGTTTCTGCGTGAGCAGGAGGGCCGCGACGATAATGGCCTGGACAATGGCGGCGTACATGAAGACGTTCAGCGGGAATTTCAGGCCCTTCAGGACCAGCCGACGCCTTTTGAACGTCACACTGAGCAGCTTTTCGCCCTGCCTATCCCGGTCGTCGGCGGGTTCGTACGGCTCCCTGGCCGCCGACGCGACTTCTTCGTCGTCGTTCGCACCTACTATCCCGGTGGGCTCTGACTCTGGCGCGATGGCCGGAGGTGCGTCTGGCTTCGCGACCGCCGGCGCTGGCTGTCGTGCGGCGACCGCCGGGCCGACGTTCGCCAGCGCAGGGGCGATGCCAGCCTCTGCTGGCACGCAGGGCGGAGCAGCGACTGCTCCGCCGTCACCCTCGGCGGAGCGCTGGTCTGCCATGACGGTCGTAACCCGCTCCTCTGCGGGCGCCCCGGGCTGGAGGCTCCCACACTGCGGGCAGGTCGCGGCTTCCACCTCAGCGGCACACGAGGCGCAGAGACTCATCACGGCTCCCCCAATACTGCTTGTCGAAACGCCCGGATAATGGCGATAAGGCGGTTCCTCGGCCCAAGGATAGCTGGCCTATACCGCCACTATCCTCCGTAGAGGCAATTGGGGAATCTATAACTCGCAGACCTTTGGAAAAACGGGAGCGGGTATCAGCGCCTGGGCAATCCGCAGCGCCTCGATCCGGGAGCCCGGCTGGCTGAGCTTGATGCCAGCGAGCGACAGCTGGAGAGACTAGGCAACAGGCTGCCCACTGGGTGGCCGATCACGACCGCCGGAAGGCCGGCCGCTCCCAGCCCAGTATGCCCGAGGAGAAAGAATAGACGCATCCCCTCGGGGTCGTGTCGCCCAGCCCGGACTGTTACAGCAACGTGCTCGGCTACCGCCTTCCCCGCCCTGGGCGGGTCATGCGGCGGCGCTGGTAAAAGGAGACTATGAGGGAATAAATAACTGCTCCGATAAACAGCCCGAGCGGAACGCCTGCAAACTTAGCGTCCAGGACTGATGGAGTGCGAACCGCCAGACTATTACGCCCATGACGTATACGGGAATCGCCAGGATAAGGATCCGCTGTCGGAGAGTCATTGAGCTACCTAGTGGCGCGCCAAGCTCCCTCGGGTGAGGAGAGCCTTCCCACGGACGGAGGCTAGAGGTCGGAGGCTGGAGACTGGAGGATGAAGGCCACATGCGGGCGCACGGGGTGGCCGACCGGAACCGCCGGGTGCTCGAACGTCGAGTGCAGCCTCATCCCGATCCGCCGCATCACCGCCTGTGAGGGCAGGTTGAGAACGGCCGTCATCGACCAGATCACGCCCAGGCCCACACCGGCGAAGCCCACGTCGACCGCCGCCAGGGCCGCCTCGGTCGCATAGCCCTGGTGCCAGGCGCGGCGAGCCAGCCGCCAGCCCACCTCCATGCCGCCCGCGCCGGGGACCCCGGCGGGCATCGGGTTCAGCCCGGTGAAGCCGATGAACTCGCCGGTATCAGCCACCTCCAGCGCCCAGAGCCCGAACCCCTGCTCGTCGAAGCGGCGCTCAGCGCGGTCGATGCCGGCGTCGCTGGCGGCGCGGTCGACCGCAGCCGGGAAGTAGCGCATCACCTCGGGGTCGCCGTTCATCGCGGCGAACGGCTCGCGGTCCTCGTCACGCCAGCGCCGCATCACCAGGCGGGCGGTCCGGACGGTATCGAATCGGCGCGCCACCCTGGCAGCGTAACGCCCAGTGCCAGCCGGGGCCCGAAGGGCCGGGGCGGCCCGGGCCGATAATGATGACGTGGCGGTCGAGGCGGTGATATTCGATTTCGATGGCCTGCTCATGGACACCGAGAGCCCCATGCTGGATAGCTGGCGGAACGAATGGCGGCAGCACGGCCTCGACCTCGACGTGGACACGTTCTTTGCCGATCACGGCGGTGACGTGACGCCGGAGCGGTATGCCAGGCTGGCGCGGGCCGTCGGCCCGGATTTCGACCAGGCGGCCAGCCATGCCCGCCGGATCGCCTACCGCGACCGGCTGCTCGCCACTCTCGGACTGGCCCCGGGCATCGCGGGGTGGCTGGATCAGGCACAGGAGCTGGGGATTCGCCTGGCGGTGGCCAGCAGCTCCCCGGGATCGTGGGTGCGCGGCCTGCTGGCCGGGGTGCACTGCCTGGACCGGTTCGAGCTCATGGCCTGCGGCGACGAGGTGAGCCAGCCAAAGCCTGATCCGGGCGTCTACCTGCTCGCCCTCGAGCGCCTGGGACTGCCCGCGGCGCGGGTAATCGCCGTGGAGGACGCGCCGCACGGAGTGGCCGCGGCCCAGGCGGCCGGGATGCGGTGCGTGGCCATCCCGAACCGCCATGCCAGCCCGGCGCGGTTCGCGGCGGCGGATCTTCTGCTGACCAGCGCGGCGGAGGCGGGGCTCGAGCAGGTCCTGGCCCGGCTGGGCTGACTGGCGCGTCCGGCCCGTAATTGGTCACAACCGAATGGGTCGCCGCGATGTCGTAATTGGTGAGCTTCCGGAAGCCCGCGCGACAACCCTTCTTATCTCGTGCAGACCCGACCAGCCTGGCATTCCCGTCAGGAAGAGAACGGAACAGGTCATGAAACTGAACAGCCCAGCGGCCCGGCGCATCGGCGCCGCGACCGTCGCTGCGTGCACCGCGATCCTCATTCCCGCCGTCGCCCTGGCCGCCCCCGGACGGACCGCTTCAGCATCCGCCGCGGCCGCCTCCGCGGCGGCCCCCCGGTGCGCGGCGGCGGACCTCGTCGTCTGGGCGGGCGTCCCGGCCAGCGGCGCCGCCGGAAGCTTCACCTACCAGCTTGAGATGTCGAACACCTCGCGTCACGCCTGCTCGCTGTACGGGTACCCCGGCGTCTCGGCGGTCGGCACGCACGGCAACCAGCTGGGCAGCGCCGCCATCCGCAGCCCCTCGCACCCGGTCCGGCTGATCACCCTGGGCCGCGGCGCCACCGCACACGTCGAGCTCAGGATCGCCGACGTCACGGCCTACCCGGCGGCGGCATGCCACCCGGTGACGGCCAGCGGGCTGCGCGTTTACCCGCCGAACGATTTCCTGGCCCAGTACGTCCCGCTGCCATTCCGGGCCTGCCAGAAGCGCGGCCCCAGGTACCTCAGCGTCTCGACCACCATCGGCGGCACCGGGATCCCGCTGTTCAGCTCCTGATCGCCGATTGCCCCGCGGGGGCTGACTCGGGCGCGCCGGCACCGGCTGGCGCGCCCGAGTCAGGTCAGCCCGTCCAGCAGGGCCCCGATAGCCAGGGCCCAGCGGCGGTCGCGCGCCTCCGGCGACGTGCCCAGCCAGCCCGCGCCCTCCTGCGCCGCCAGGCCCTGCCCGAGCGCGAGCAGGATGTGCGCGATGTCGGTATCGGCACCGCGCAGCACTCCCGCCCCGGTGCACCTCCGGACCCGGGCCACGATGAACTCCCGCACGGCGTCCCCCGCCATCCGGTCGTCGTCCCCCGGATCGAAGTCAGCGAACGGCCGCGAGAACATGAGCTCCGCCAGGACCGGGTTCTCCCGCGCGAACTTCCGGAAGATCTCCAGGACGCCGGCCAGGTCCGCCAGCGGGTCATCGGACTCCCCCAGCTGGCCGAGGTAATCGCGCAGCAGGCGGAAGCCCTCGAAGAAGATCTCCCGGACCAGCCCGGCCTTGTCGCCGAACAACTCGTAGACCGCCGGGGTGGACGTCTGCGCCTGCTGGGCCACCCGCCGGGTCGTGAACCCGGTGACACCGTCGGCGGCCAGCGTCGCCACCGCGACCCGCAGGACATGGTCGCGCAGCTCCGGCGTGCGCTGCTTGGCTCTCGGCACCGTCGGTCCTGCCCCCGCGCTGGTCAGGCCCGCACGGCGGCGTAGTCCGTGTCGATGGCCGCCCGGATCGCCGCCAGCGCGGGCTGCCGGGCCCGCAGCTTCGTCACCTCATGGGCGTCGAGATCCAGGGTGGCCAGCCGGGCTGCGGTGCTGGCCACCAGATCTGCTAGCTCGCCGTCTGCCGCCAGGCGGTCCACGAACCCGGCGGCCAGGGCATCCTCCGGCGAGAAGACCTCCGCGAGCAGGACGGCCCGGGAGAGGTGCGCCGGCGTGAGCCGCTGACGGCAGATCTCGATCGCGGCCTGCGGGACCGTCAGGCCGATGGCGACCTCGTTCACCGAGAACTTGTAGGGGCCGGCCACGCCGATCCGGTAGTCGCCCGACATCAGCAGGAACGCGCCCATCGCCATCGCGTGCCCGGTGCAGGCAATGAGCACGGGCGCCGGAAATGACAAGAGCCGCGCCGCCAGCTCGAAGCCCGCCGCGACCATCAGCGCCGACGGCCGGCCACCGGCCCTCAGCACGGTCAGGTCGAAGCCGGCCGAGAACACGCCCGGCCTGCCCGTCAGCACGACCACCGCGCGGTCGGCTGCCGCCCGGTCCAGGGCGGCGTTGAGCTCGGACAGCATGTCCGGCGACAGCGCGTTCACCTTGCCGTCGTCCATCGCGATCGTGGCGACGGAGTTCTCCAGGCGGTACGAGATCAGCGTTCCCATGACGGGGTTCCCTTCGCCCGGAGGGCAGCGTCGACTGCAGAGGCGGCAATATCGTAACTCCGTTACGGGACGATGTTACGTTTAACCGGCGGAAAACTCCACATCGGAAGCAGGCCAGTTTGCCCCACGGGGGTATGGCGATCTGGCGGCAGCGGGGAGACAATCCTGGAGGGATGCGGCCGCAGCGCGGCGGTCGGGTTCGCCCATGGAGTGACTGAATGACAACGCCCACAATGACGTGGACGAGGCTGACGCGGCGGCTAGGTGCCGACCACAACCCGCTGCGTCGACGCTCTGATCTGATCGATGCGTGGCTTCTGCCCGGCGCCGTCATCGTTTTCCTGGCCCTAGGCCCGCTAGTCGCGAGCCTGGCCGTCTGGCTGGCTCATCTGGATAACGCCGCCACCCGCTATGCCCAGCGCTCGCTGGATCCGGTTCCCGGGGTCGTCCTCGCCGCTGCGCCCGGTCCGCTGATGTCTGACAACGGCGCCAACTCCTGGGTCGTCTGGGTCCCTGCCCGCTGGACGGCGGCGGGCCGGCCGCAGGCAGGCAGGGTCCCGGCCGTCTCAGGCACCAGGGCGGGCAGCGTCGTTCCCGTGTGGCTGGACCACGACGGCAACGTGCGCCTGCCACCGCTGACCGCCGGTCAGGCCCGCGATCGCGTCATCGTCGCGGCGGTGACCGCCCTGGCCGCGCTCGCGGCCGCCCTAGCCTGCATGAGCCTGATCTGCCGCTGGCGGCTGAATCGCGGCCGGCTGACGTCGTGGGAGGCGGACTGGCGCGCGGTCGGTCCGCAGTGGAGCCCGCACGGGTAGCCCGGCCGTCAGGCCGCTGGCTAGGCGCGCCCGGCCGGGAGCGTCATGATCAGCACGTCGGCCAGGGGCAAGCCGGGCCAGGGATCGCGAGTGCGCGCGACCTTGCGCCACCCCCACCGCTGGAAGGCACTCTGCGCCTGCGCGGCGGCGGGCGCGACGGCCACCGTGGCGCGTTCCTCGGGACGTTTTCCGAGGATCAGGTCGTGCAGGTCACGTCCGATACCCTGCCGCCGCCAGGGCGCGCGGACGAGCAGCTCGACGAGCGCGAAGGTGCGGCCGGGGTGCTCGGTGCTGACGTCGCCGGGCAGCGGCGTGGTCAGGCTGCGCCACCAGGACGTGGACGGCCGCAGCGGCATCCCGTAGGCGTAGCCGACGAGGTAGTCGCCGCTCCTGGCCTCGGCGAGCACGAAACCGGGCTGGCGGCGCTGGACCCGGAAGCGGTCTGCGAACAAGGCAGCGTCCTCGCCGGTCAGTCCGTAGGGCGGGTCGGCGTAAACCTCGGCGTGGAGCGCCTGGAGCTCCCCGGCGTGCTCGGCCGCCAGCAGCCCGTCGATGAGCTGGAAAGTGAGTTCCGGCGCCGGCACCGGATCACCTTATGCGAGCGTGCGTGACCGGACCGCCGGCTGGCGCTCGGTCAGCATGCGCGGGCGCGACCGCAGGTCCCGGGGTCGGGCAGAGGGCAGTCAGACAGGATAGGGATCGGGGGTGGTGGTGTACCTGCGGCCGTGCGGAAGGGTCCAGGTCAGGACGCCGGGCCGGGGCTGATCGAGATGCCAGCCCGGGGCCTGTTTCGCCTGGTGATGCCACCGGCACAATGGCGCGAGGTTGCATTCGCAAGTCCGGCCGCCCTGATCGTAGGGGATCGTGTGATCGACGTCGCACCGGACCGCAGGCCGGCGGCAGCCGGGGAATCCGCAGGTCCGCCGCCGGGTGGTGACCAGGTGACGAAGGGACCGGGGTGGCACGTAGCCGGAGGCCTGCCGACCATGGCCGCAGGTCCCGGACTCAAGAATCTGCAGCCGCTGGCCAGCCAGCCACCCGGCCGACAGCGGAGCGCCAGGCGGCCCCGGTCCCTGCCGGGCGCAGGCATGCGCGACGGCGCGGCCGTCACCATCAGTGATGGTCACGCACCACCGTGCCTGCGGACTCGCGGCCAGGGATCGCGCCAGATCACGGCACGTCCCCGCGTCGGCTGTCCCGAAGCCGGGGACCTCGCCGGGAGCGTCCGACCGGCCCTCCCAGGCCGCGAGCGGCATGATCAGGTTGACTGTGCCGGTGATCGCGGTCCATCCCGGCGGTCCCGGCGGCCCGCATGTGCCTACTCCGCCTCCGGCCGGCGCGCCTCCGGCCGACCCGCCTGTGCCTACTCCGCCTGCGGGCGGCGCGCCTGTAGCCGGTCCGCCAGCGGCCGGTCCGCCTCCGGCCGGTCTGTCTGGGGCCGGGCGGCCGGGACCGGGTCGGTCGCGGCCGGAATCGGCAGGGCCGGGCAGAAGGCTGTCTACCGGCCGGCCGCCCAGCAGCGCGGAGAACACCGCCTGTCGTAGCTGCCCGATCGTGCCCTGCGCGCCGCGCTCCTTGAGCCACCGGGCCTGCGCGGTAAGCCGGGAGTCAGCGGCGACCGCCTCGGCAGGCGGCAGTTCCCGCCCGGCCAGGCAGCTGTTCCCCGACGCCTCCGGCCAGATCTGCACCCCCGCCTCCTTGCGGGCCGCCCGGCGCCGCCGCCCCGCCGCAGCCGGGTCCACCGCTTCGACCGCGCGGCGCAGCGCCGCGCGCAGCGCACCGGTCGTCAGCCCGCCTGCCCGCGACAGCACCGCCGCCTCGGCGGCCCGCGCATCGGCGTCGTCCAGGACGCTCAGCTCGTCAGCGATCACCATCGCCCGCGGCCAGTCGATGACTCCCTCGGCCAGCGCCGCCAGCGTCCCCTCCAGCCGAGCTAAGTTTCCCGCCAGCTCCACCACTCGGCTCCCGCCGCGCCCCGTCAGCGTCAGGGCGGCCGCCACCTCGTCTCCCACGTGATCAATCAGCGCTGGGCTCTTGCGCTCCCGCGCCTGCACGGCTCGCCGCCGGGCCAGCGTGATCACTGCGGCGACCTCCCCGGCCGCGGCCCACGACGCTAGCCGCCGCCACCCGCAGAGCAGCCCGACCAGCTCGCTCTCCCCCAGTCCGGCCAGTCCGCCCTCCCACGCCTCAGCTGCGAACCCCGCCAGCACCGGCCCGGGCGACAGCCGGTCCAGCGCGCCTCCCGCCGCGAACCCCGTCCCCGCCCGTCCCCGGCCGTGATGCAGGAAGCCCGCCGCCATCGCCTCGCCAGCACCCGTCCACGGGCCAGTCATGTGCTCTTCCCGCAGTTCCCACGGCAGATCATTGAGGAACTCATCGGCGCCGTCCGGGGGCCCGGTATCGGGGTTCAGCTCATCCCCGAACACATCGTCGTCACCCCACCAGGCGTCGTCCCCGCCCCCGATCCACTCGCCATAGCTGCCCGGCCCGCCGCCGCCCCGCAGCTCATCGCCGCCTCCCGCATCAGCCGCATCGCTCGATGACTCAGCCGGCACCGCCGCACCTCCATCCGCCAGGACGTCTAAGGCTCTGTTTAGATCACACTATCGACCGCTACTGACAATTTGGCACCTGTATCGAATCTAGACCCAGGTTCTAGGTGCGAGAGGCTCAGACCGGTTGAAGATCGGATACGCGCTGGCGATGACAACAGGGCTGGCAGAACGCTGCTAGGCCCCGCGGCCCAGGAACGCGACTGCGAGAGCGACCACCGCTACCCCGGCGACGGTCATCGCGACGAGGCGCAGCCGGGCCGGGCTGGCGGCACGGCCGGCCTGGTCGGGAATGATCCGGAACAGCACCCAGAGCAGGACGGCCATGGCCACGACGATGGCTCCGGCGGCAATGTCAGTCTTCAGCAGCGCGCCGCCTACCGCGGCAAACGCGATCACGGTGCGACTCCACGCCAGCCTGGTGCGCTCCCAGGCCAGGCTCGGCGGGGGCTTCTTGCCGGGCGGCGGGTTCTTGGCTGCGGGGGCCATCAAGGCTCCAGGAGGGCTGACACGAGGAGGATGACCGCCGCGACGATGGCCATGGCCGCGATGGTGACGGAGAGGACCCGCGGCAAGATTGACTCGGGCATGGCCGCACCGTGCCGCAGCGCCTGCTGATTACGCGACCACTGGAGGTAGCCGACCACGGCGATAACCCCGCCGACCACGATCAAGGGGACCCCGAGCAGCCTCCGGCCCCAGGGCACGTCGGGGAAAGGCGGCAGGAGCTGGACGATCGCCAGCCCCGCCACGACAAACGCCAGGGCGGTCCGAGTCAGGGCGAGGAAGGTCCGCTCATTCGCGAAAGTGAACCGGGCGTCGGGCTCGGCGTCCTGGGCCACCTCAGCGCCCTCCATTCCGCCCGCAGCCGCGCCCCCGGCTCCGCCTGCAGCCCCGGCAGGATCCTCGCGATCGCCGGTGGCAGCCATTTACCCCTCACCGTCCCCTCGGACGGCGGCTGCCGCCTCGGCCCGCATGGCTTGAACCATGATGCCCCACGCCGTCCCAACGCCCATGCCCCGCCGCCCTCGGCTAGCAGACCGTGCGGCCGCCAGTCGCAGTCAGGGATACCCGGTCCGCAGGCGGCTAAGGCTGAGAATGCCACCTGCCGCGCCGCTCAGGCCCTGTTGGCGTCCCTGCGCCTCAGGCCTGAGGCGTCCTGAGCAGCCGGTCCAGAGCCCGCTGCGCCTGGCGCTGCATTGTGCGCGCTCGCTGCGCCCGGATCCTGGCTTCAGTCAGCTGCTGACGGGCGCCCGCGAGCTGCTCCTCCAGCAACTGGAGGGCATTCTGCTGGTCCTGCTCGACCTTCGCGGCCTTGCGCGCCCCTTGTTCAGCCTGCTTCACGGCCTGCCTGGCGGCGGCGAGCGCCTGGCGCTGGCGGACCCGCTCCGCCTTCGCCCGCTCTGCCTCCGCCCGCTCCGCCCTCACCCGGGCCGTGGCAAGGGCGGTTACCTTCGCCGGCGGCCTGTCCTGCGCGACCGCGCCGGTCCGGCCCGGCGCACGGCGCCTGGCCGACGGCAGCGGGACGACCTTGGAGGCCATGCCGTCTCCCCGCCCGGCATCCTCCGGCTCAGCTTGACGCCGCCCCGCCCGGCCCGGATCGGCTTGACGCCGCCCCGCGCCCGCGCCCGGCCCCGCCGTCCCCAGCGACCACTCACCCGGCAGCCCCTCTGCCGTCGTCTCCAGCCCATCCCGGCTCACGGCCCGGGCCAGCGCGCCCGCCCGCAACTCCTCCGCTACCTGCGGATCGGCCAGCGCCGCGCCCAGGGTGCTCACCACCTCCTCGCGAAGCGAAGCCGGCGGCGCCTGCTGGCCGGACACGGTAAAGGCCTGGCGGGCGAGCGCGTCGATCAGCTGGCGGCGCTGCCGCGACAGCTCCCGGAGGGCCGGCCCGTCGAAGGACTGCTGAGCGGCGCGAAGCTCGGCCCCGAGCGTCTCCAGCTGCTCGGCCACGCTGGGGTCGGCACGGACGAGCCGGTTGACCACCCAGGCCGACCGGGTGGGCTTCCGCAGCGCTCCGATGCGCTTGGCCAGCGCGGCATCGCCCGCCGTGCGCGCCCGGGCCGCCAGCTCGCCGCGCCGGGCGACGAACTCGTCCGGATCAGCCGAATACAACTCGCCGACCGCTTCCTGCAGGAGGTCACCACCGGTCACGTGACCCATCCTGCCGCACGCCCGGCCGGAGCGCCCGAACCATCGCACCCCGCCCGCCCGAACCATCGCACCCCGCCCGACCCGGGGGCGGCCGGCCTGCACTGGGCGGCCCCCACAATAGAAAGCATGGCGCTGCCCGATCCCGATCCCGTCCCGCCCGGCGCGTTCTTCCGGCGCGCCGGGCGGGTCATCCTGCTCGATCCGCATGAGCGCGTCCTGCTCATGCGCTACGACGATCAGCCGCCCTACGGACGCCACTGGGCCACCCCCGGTGGCGGGCTGAACCCCGGCGAGGACTATCGCGCCGGCGCCCTCCGCGAGCTGGCGGAGGAGACCGGGTGGAGCGATATCGCCCTCCTCGGGGAGGTTCACGCGCATACCCGCGTCATTGACTGGCGGGGACGCGAGGTGCACCAGCACGAACGCCTGTACCTGGCCCGGACCGACCAGGACCGGCGCGAGATCCGGGGCGTGGAGGCCATGCACGCCGCCGACGGCATCGCCGCCTGGCGGTGGTGGACGCTGCCCGAGCTGGACTCGACCGACGAGACCATCTGGCCGGCCGGCCTGGCTGGCCTAGTCAGGAACGCCCTCGACGAGAACGACGGGACGGAGACGTAGTCATGCGCTACCTGAACATCGATACGGCACAGCAGGTTTCCAAGATCGGGCTGGGCACCTGGCAGTTCGGTTCGCGGGAGTGGGGCTACGGCGACCCGTACGCGGAGCAGCAGTCCCGGGCTATCGTCCGGCGGGCACTTGAGCTGGGGGTCACGCTCTTCGACACGGCCGAGATCTACGGGTTCGGGCGCAGCGAGCGGATCCTCGGCGAGGCCCTCGGTGACGACCGCGAGTCGGTCTTCCTGGCCACCAAGATTCTCCCGGTCCTGCCGGTCGCCCCGGTGGTTGAGCAGCGGGCCGTAGCCAGCGCGAACCGCCTCGGAGCCCACCGGCTCGACCTGTACCAGGTGCACCAGCCCAACCCGGTCGTCCGGGACGGGACGATCATGCGCGGCATGCGCGCCCTGCAGCGAGTCGGGCTGGTCACCGAGGTCGGCGTCAGCAACTACTCCCTCGCGCGGTGGCGCCTGGCGGAGCAGGCCCTGGGCAGCCGGGTGCTGAGCAACCAGGTGCGCTACAGCCTCGCCGACCGCGCGCCCGAGCGCGATCTGCTGCCGTTCGCCGAGGCGGAGAACCATGTCGTGATCGCCTACAGCCCGCTCGCGCAAGGCCTGCTGTCGGGCCGCTACGACCGGGATCACCGGCCGACCAACCGGGTCCGCGGTGCTAACCCGCTGTTCCTGCCCGAGAACCTGGAGCGGGCCAGCGGGCTGCTCGCGATCCTGCGCGAGGTCGGGAAGGCCCACTCCGCTACCCCGGCGCAGGTCGCCCTGGCCTGGGTCATCCGTCACCCCGCCGTGACCGCGATCCCTGGTGCCTCCAGCGTCGAGCAGCTGGAAAGCAACGTCGCCGCGGCGGAGATCGACCTCACCGACGACGAGTACCAGGCCCTGCAGGCCGCGTCGGACCAGTTCCGCCCGGTCACCGGAGCCGCCGCGCTCCCCCGCCTGGCCCGCGCCCGCCTCGGCCGGGACGCTGCACGCGACAAAGCCGCAATAACCCTGGATTAACGGCCGCCGGGAGTACGAGATCACCGCCAGCTGACCGCGCTCGGCGCCCGGGCCGCCGCCAGCCAGACAGCCGTCAGCCGTCAGCCGCCAGCCTCGCGGCGAGCGCGGGCGCGCCGCTTGCCCTCGTGCATCGCCTGGACCCGGGCGACCGGGATGGCCCGGCCCTCCTCGATCAGGTCGGCGCTGAGCCGCTGCGGGGCGGGCAGCTGGCTGGCCCACGGGTCACCGTCGCCGAGGAGCCCGGCCGCCGTGTGCACCGTGAAGTCGGCCGGCGTGACGCGATCGAGGTCGGCCCAGGGCACCGGGAACGAGACGGGCACGCCCGGCCGGACCCGCGGGCTGTAGACGGCGGCCACCGTGGCCCCGCCGGCCCGGGTCGAGTCCAGGAACACCTTGCCGCCGCGGTCCTCGCGGATGAACGCCGTGGTGGCCAGGGCCGGGTCCAGCCGCTCCGCGCGGGCCGCGATCGCCCGGGTCACGGCGGCCGCGGCCTCGGCCGCCGCCCAGCCCTGCGCCTCCTCCTCGGCTCCGTCCCGCGCCCCGCCGTCGCCGCCGTCCTCGCCGTCGCTCTCGGTGTCGATGGGGACGATCACGTGCACGCCCTTGGCGCCGCTCGTCTTGACCGCGCCGGCCAGGCCGACCTCCGCCAGCGCCTCGCGGACCAGGAATGCCGCCCGGACCACCAGCTCGAACGCCTCACCGGACGGCGGGTCGATATCGAGCACCAGGTGCGTCGGCCGGTGCGGGCGGGCGGCCAGCGACAGCGTCGGGTGGTACTCCACCGCGCGCTGGTTGGCAAACCACAGCAGCGTCCGGCGGTCGTCGCACAGCGCGTAGGACACCTCGCGCTTGGAGGCTTCCGCCCAGACCGGCACCGTCGCGACCCACGGCGGCGTGTAGCGGGGAACGTTCTTCTGCATGAAAGGCGGCTGCCCGGGCCGCACCCGGACGACCGACAGCGGCCGGCCCGCCAGCTGCGGGATAATCCGGTCGCCAACCGCGTCCAGGTACTCGACCAGGTCACCCTTGGTCGCGCCAGCCTCATCGAACAGCGGCTGGTCGAGGTGGGTCAGCGACACCCCGTCCCGCGTCTCGCCCGCGCTCATCTAGCTACCTTGCCACACCAGCCTCCGGACCGCACCGGCCCGGCCGTGGACCCGCGGCGGACCCGGCTGCGATCATGAAGGGCCCCGGCCGCCGGCCCCGCGCCGGGCCATGAACGTGAAGGCGGTTCCCCATGTCACCGGAGATCGAGCCACTGGAGATCCCGCCACTGGAGATCAAGCGGCTGCACCTGGCGGGCCTGCGCGGCCCCGACGGCCTGGACTGGCCGGTGCACGGCTTCGTGATCACCCATCCCGGCGGCGCTGTCATGGTGGACACCGGCGTCGGCGGGCCGGCCGACCTGCTCAGTGACTGGCGCGTGGTCAACCGCACCGCGGCCGGCGCGCTCGCCGACCTGGACATGACGCCCGGCGATATCGGCCTGGTGATCAACACGCACCTGCATTTCGACCACTGCGGCCAGAATGCCGTCTTCAAGAACGCGGCCTTTTATGTCCAGCGAGCCGAACTGAGCCGCGCGAAGCGCGAGTCGCCAGACCTGTACCACTGGTTTGATTTCATGAACGCGGGGTTCGAGCTGCTCGACGGCGACACCGAGATCCTGCCCGGCCTGTCGGTCATCACCACGCCCGGCCACACCGGCGGCCACCAGTCGGTCCTCGTGCAAACCGCCGACGGACCGGACTTGCTGACCGGAGACGCCGTCTACACCCCGCGTCAGTACGCCCAGGCGCGCAGCGGCGAGGTGACCGGCACCGAGGACCTGCCGCCGGGCCAGGCCACCGACCTGGCGGCCTGGCAGGACTCGGTGCGGCGGATGACGTCGACGGGCGCCGCGCGGCTGCACTTCTGCCACCACACCGACATCGTGCACGGCTGCTAGGCGTCACGCCGGCGGAAGAGGATCACGCCGGCGATCACGGCGATGGCGGCGTAGCCGGCAAATACCGCGAGCCCGGTCCAGGCCGAGAACATGGGGGCGCCGCCATCGGCCGATGCCCTCGTGGCCCAGATCTGACTGCCGGCGATCGTCGGCATCCACTTGTTGATGTCCGCCTGCCAGGACTGGGGCAGGAAATTGACCAGGATCGACAGGACGAACAGCAGGCCGATCGATGCGGTGATCGCACCCGCGGTATGCCGCAGGATCATGCCGATGCCGAACGCAAGCAGGCCGCAGATGGTCAGGAACAAGGCTCCGCCGATCACCGCGCGCAGCACGTCAGGCTGGCCAAGGGTGGCGTTGATGTGCTGACCGGACATCAGTGCCTGGCCGAGGAAGAAGGCCGCGAAGCTCGTGATCAGGCCGGTAACGAAGGCGATGGTCGCGAAAACCACGGCCTTGGCGGCGAATACGGTGCCGCGGCGCGGCATCGCGGTCAGCGAGGTGCGGATCATCCCGGTCGAGTACTCCGACGTGATCGCGAGAGCACCGAGTACCGCGATGATCAGCTGGCCGATGTAGAGACCCCCCAGGCTCCGCTGGGTCGGGTCGAAGCCCGGGCCGAGGCCCTTCGCGTGGGACGCCGCGCCCCAGCTGGCCAGTGCACCGAAACCGACGGTGACGACGACCAGGGCGAGCAGCGTCCAGTAGGTGGAGCGGGTCGAGCGGATCTTGGTGAATTCCGAGCGCAGCGCGCCCGGGATGCCCGCCTGCCCGGTTGCGGCGGGCAGGGATGCGGGGCGTACTGCCGGCGCGGCCGGCGCTGAGGTGGCTGCCATGTCAGATGCCGCTCCCTGTGAAAACCTGCTGGTCTTGATCATCTGGCACGCCCGCGCGGAACTCGACGCTGGACGCAGTCAGCTCCATGAAGGCCTGCTCGAGCGAGGCCTGGGCCGGGGCGAGCTCGTGGAGCCGCACAGCATTCTCGAACGCCAGGTCCCCGACCCGCTCGGCGGCGAGGCCGGACACCATCATGAGCCCGTCGCCGTCGTCGCGCGTGGTCCCGCCGGCCATCGCGATGACCTTGGCCAGGGCGTCCGCCTGCGGGGTGCGCACCCGGACGGCCTGCCGGGAGTTCCGGTCGATGAACTCGACGACCGTGCAGTCCGCGATGAGCTTGCCCCGCCCGATCACGATCAGATGGTCAGCGGTGTTCTCCATCTCCGACATCAGGTGGCTGGACACGAAGACGGTACGGCCTTCAGCGGCCAGCGCCTTCATCAGGTTCCGGATCCACAGGATGCCCTCGGGATCCAGCCCGTTCACGGGCTCGTCGAACATGAGGATGGCCGGGTCGCCGAGCAGCGCGCCCGCGATGCCGAGCCGCTGCCCCATGCCGAGCGAGAAGCCCTTGGACCGCTTCTTCGCCACTTCCTTGAGGCCGACTAGCTCCAGGACCTCTCCGACGCGCCGCTTCGGCAGGTTGTTGGTCTGGGCCAGGCAGAGCAGGTGGTTGTAGGCGCTGCGGCCGCCGTGCACCGCCCTCGCGTCCAGCAGCGCACCGACCTCGCGCATCGGATAGGCCAGCTGAGCGAACGGCTTCCCGTTCACCGTCACCGTGCCGTCGGAGGGCTGATCCAGGCCGAGGATCAGCCGCATCGTCGTAGTCTTGCCCGCGCCATTCGGGCCGAGGAAGCCGGTTATCTTCCCCGGCTGCACGTCGAACGACAAACTGTCGACGGCAGTCGTGCCGCCGTATCGCTTAGTGAGGCCTCGTGCCTCGATCATGTCTCGTTTCCCTTTCGTGGCTGGATCGTTTATCCAGGCTGTCTTGGTACGGGCCGACGGCCCGGCTGTGCTCCCGGCTACAGCTCGCGCCGCTCGAAGCTGACCAGGCCGGCGGTCAGAACCAGCAGGAACCAGATGCCTGCCCAGGTCAGGTACGGCCACGAGGGGCCAGTCGCGGCGAAGAACGGGCCGCCGCGCACTCCCGCCGATTCCGTCAGCCCCTGCGCGACGAAGGAGGAGGGCTCGAGGGCGTAAATGGCGCCATGCCACAGGCCATCTGTCGGCAGCAGGTACTGGCAGACCTGGCTGGCCGTCCGCATGGCGCTGATGTGGAAGGACGCGCCGAGGGACCCGACCACGCCGGCCAGCCAGGCGATCCCGAACAGGGCCACCCCGACGACCCCGGCGGCGATCGCCGGCAGCCGCGTGCTGAGCAGCAGCACCAGCGTCAGCAGTATGCCGCCCTCGGCGAACAGGAAGGCGGCGGCCGCGACCGGGTCGGGCGCGAGGAATCCGCTGACCCAGTACACCACCGCGACCTCCAGGCCGCAGACGATGGCGGTATAGGCGGCCAGCAGGACGGCCAGCCCGAGCCACTTGCCGAGCAGCACGCTGCTGCGGCGGATCGGGCGGGTCACCACGGTCTGCAGCACGCCCGAGTCGACCTCGCCGGAGATGGCGGGCGAGGCTATGGCCGACGCGCTCAGCGCCACGACGAAGCTGAACATGAACATGAACAGGATGAGCGCCGTCGGCAGCGCCAGCTGGATCTCGCCCGAGGTCATCCGGGGATTGTGGCTCAGCCGGTAAAACCCCCAGGCGCTCAGGCTCACGAGCGCCACGGTGATCACCGTGAACGCCGTCACAAGCTTGCGTCGCACCGCCTCCCGGACGGTCAGCGACGCGATGGTCAGGGTCGCGCTCACGTTTCCCCCAGCAGCTCGAGAAAGCGCGCCTCGAGGCTCTGCTGCTCCGGCACGACCGCCTCGACCTGGCCGCCCAGTGAGACGATCACCTCGACCAGCTCTGGAACCCGGCCGGGCGCGATCCCCTCGACCAGCAGCCAGTCCCCTGCCGCCGTCCAGCGTCCGAAGCCCGGCAGCCGCTGCCACCACCCGTCCTCCAGCCCGCTAATCCGGAGCCGGACATTGGCGTGGCGGCCCACCAGCTCGCCGATCGTGCCGGTGGCCAGGGACCGGCCCTTGTCGATGACCGTGACCCGGTCGCAGACCTGCTCGGCCTCCTCCAGGAGGTGGGTGTTCAGGAACACGGTGGCACCCCGGCCGCGGAGCTCCCGGATGATCACCCGCACCTGATGGCGCCCCACGGGGTCGAGCGCGCTGGTCGGCTCGTCAAGGACGATCAGCGCGGGCTCGCCGAGCAGGGCCACGCCCAGGCCCAGCCGCTGCTGCATGCCCTTCGAGAACGTGCCGACCTTATCGTCACTCCGGCCGGACAGGCCGACGACCTGCAGCGCGTCGTCCGCCGCGCCGCGCCAGCGCGGCCGGGGCAATTGCATCAGCCGGCAGTGCAGGACCAGCACCTCCCGGGCGGTCAGCCAGCTCTGGAAACGGAACAGCTCCGGCAGGTAGCCGATGCGCCGCCTGGTCTCGCGGTCCCCCGCCGGGGCTCCGAGGACCAGGGCCTCGCCGCCGGTCGGGCGGGCCAGCCCGAGCAGCAGCTTGACCGCCGTCGTCTTGCCCGCGCCGTTCGGGCCAAGGAACCCGAAGACCTCGCCCCGCCCGACGGTCATCGACAGTCCCTCCAGCGCGACGACATGCCGGTAGCGCTTGCGCAGCTCGATGGCATGGACCGCCGGGGAGGCCGCCGCCCCCTCGGTCCCGGCGTCCCGGTCGGGCACGTGCCGCGGCGCCGCTGCCGGCTCAGCCGAGCTGGCGGGCGACATTCAGGATGTCCTTCCTGTCGAGCAGGCCCGCCACGACGTGCACGATGCCGCTGCGGCTCTCCCAGATCACGCCGGAGGCGGCGCCCGACGCCTCAGCGATGAGTATCCCCGGCGAGCCGCCGATCCGGACGTGCCCGGTGGCCGCTCCGGCGGGGGTGGGCACCGGCAGGACCGCGCTGAGATTACCCAGGAGCCGGATCTCCTGGGCCAGGCTCGCGGGAATGCCGGGCCGGGACAGCAGGAAGGACTCCAGCTGGCTGGTCGTCGTCCCAGTCGAGGACGCGACGGGCCGCTGCATGGTCAGGACTCCGAGCGTGGTCAGGCTGGCCCCCGACGAGGAGCTCCCGTACTGGACCAGCACCGCCGGCCCGCCGGTCACTATCAGCGAGCTCCCGCCCACGGGCCGGCCGGCGGCCGGGCTGAAGCTGATCGTGGCGGTCTCTTTCGGCTGCACGATGATGGCGCTGGGGGAGCCCACGCCCGCGGGCAGCGTCGCCGGGGGCGAGTAAGTCAGGCTGGTCAGCGCGCGTGCCTGGTGCAGCGACGCCACGCGCTGGGCCTGCCCGGCTGAGGTCCAGCGCAGCGTGCCGAACGGCAGCTGCTCCGAGCCTGCCGCCGGCGACAGGCCGCCATGAGGGTGCACGGGGCCGATGCCCAGCGCGGTCGCGATGGCCCGGAGGTCACCCGGGTTGACCTGGACCGGGGCCACCTTCGTCGGGGCGAAGACAGTCGTGAGCGTCGCCGCGGCGGCCACCCCGGCGAGCACCAGGCCGGCCGCGGCGGCGGTCCCGGTGCCGATCGAGGCGTTCACCAGCCGCCGCGCCGGGCGGCGCGGAACTCTGAACGCGGGGTGCCCGGACCCGGCCGGCCCGGCCAGCCGGTGCTCCACCTGCGTCCACGCCAGGCCGCTGTCGAAGGCCAGCTGCGGCGGCGACAGCACGCGCCGGGCGAATGCGGCGTCGCCGGAGATCTGACCTCGGCAGGCCCGGCACCGGCCGCAGGTCTCGACGTGCAGCCGGGCGGCGTCGGGCACTGCGAACGGCTCATCCAGCAGCCGCCGCAGCACCGCGTCAGAAACGTGTCGCATCGCGGAGCTCCTTGCCTAGCGCGGTCTCGGCCCGCCGGAGCATCGTTCCGACGTGCCCGATCTTGACGTTCATCGCCTCGGCGATCTCGGCATAGCTCAGGCCGCTGTGGCGCAGGACCAGAACCGTTGCCGCGCGCCGGGGCAGGCGCCTGAGCGCTGCCCGGACCTCGGTCCGGGCCTCCCGGTCGAGCGCCGCTTCCTCGGGCCCGGCGGGCGCTACGTCAATCCCGCTGAGCTGCTGGCGGTGGTCGCGGCGGCGCTCGCCGCGAATCGCGTTCAGCCCGGCGTGCGCCGCCGCGACCCGGACCCAGGCCGGCGCGTGGTCCGATCCGTCCGGGTCAGGAAACCGGCGCAGCGCGGCGATGAAGACGTCCTGGGCGACATCCTGGGCCGCCTGGGAGTCGCCGACGACTCCCCATGCGATGCGGACAACCGCGGGATAGTGCTCGCGGAAGAATCTCTCGAACGCCGAGAACGAAGTCTCTGGCGGCGGCGATCCCGGACTAGTCACGAAGCTGGCTTCCATTCTCACCCTCTCTGCCAGCTAAGCACCGCCGGGATGGCTAATGTGGCGCCAGCTCTCCGAGCTGACCATGCGCTGCCGAGTACCACCCGCTGGTCCAGCGTCTGGGCACCGTATGGACCACGTACCGCGCCGCCGCGGGGTGAGGCCCGGCCGGCCTCAGCCCCGGCCGATGAACGGCATCTTCGTCGCGGTCATGGTCAGGAACTGCACGTTGGCGTCCAGGGGCAGGCCCGCCATGTAGAGCACCGCGTCGGCGACGTGCTGCGCCTCGAAGGTCGGCTCGGGCGCCAGTGTTCCGTTGGCCTGCGCGACGCCGCGGCTCATGGCCTCGGTCATCTCGGTGGCCGCATTCCCGATATCGATCTGGCCGCAGGCGATATCGAACTCCCGGCCGTCGAGGGCCAGGGATTTCGTCAGGCCGGTGATCGCGTGCTTGGTCGCGGTGTAGGCGATGCTGCGCGGCCGCGGGACGTGCGCCGATATCGAGCCGTTGTTGATGATCCGCCCGCCGCGCGGGGTCTGCGCCTTCATCAGCCGCACGGCGTGCTGGGCGCACAGGAAGGCGCCGGTGAGGTTGGTGTTCACCGCCCGCTGCCAGTCGGCCCAGGGCAGCTCGTCGGCCGCGCCGGCCGGCCCGAACACCCCGGCGTTGTTGACCAGCAGGTCAAGCCGCCCCCACCGTTGGCGGACGGCCTCGAACAGTCCCGCGACTGACTCCGGCACGGTGACGTCGGTCGCGACGGCGAGCCCGGACTGGGCGGGCGCCCGCGCGGCGGCCAGGGTCTCGCGCAGGGCATCCTCGCGGCGGCCTGCCACCCCGACCTGCCACCCGGCGGCGAGCAGGGACCGGGCGATGCTGCGACCGAGGCCCGAGCCGGCCCCGGTGACCACGGCCACGCCCGTGGTCACCATCGAGGTGCCCGTGGTTGTCATCGAGGTGCCCGTGGTTGTCATCGAGATGCCCGTGGTTGCCTACCTTGGGTTAGCCGCCTGGAACCGGACGATCAGCTCGGCCGGCACCCGGCCACGGTCGGAGACCTTGATGCCCTCGGTCTTGGCCCACTCGCGCACCGCAGCCGGGCTCGGGCCGGAGCGGCCGCTCTTGGCGGACCGCCGGCTGCTGCCGCCCACGCGCCGCCCGACGGCGATGAACGGCTGCAGGGCCGCCCTGAGCTCCTCCGCGTGGGCGGTGGACAGATCGATCTCGTAGGCGGTGCCGTCCACTGCAAAGCTGACAGTGGTATCGGCCGGGCCACCGTCCAGGTCATCGGTAAACACGATCTGCGTGCGCTGAGCCACGGTTACTCCTTATGGCGTGAGAAATAAGAGTGGCCCCAAGACTAGATGATCAACGGGCTTGTTGAAGAGCAATGTACCTAGGCGGGCGCCTGGCGCAAGAAGCCGGCATTCTTATGCCGGGTCACGCAATAGCGGCTGCGCGGATCGCGCCCGCAGCGCGCGGCGCGCCGGAAATGACGTCGCGACCAGGGCCGGCCAGCCGGTTTACTGGGCGCATGGACCGGCCGACGACCAGCGACGAGATTCGCGAGACGTTCCTGAGCTACTTCACCGAGCACGGGCACGAGCGGATCGCCTCCGCCTCCGTGATCCCGGTGAACGACCCGACCCTGCTGTTCGTCAACGCCGGCATGGCCCCGCTGAAGCGCTACTTTCTCGGCGAGGCCGTGCCGCCGTCCCCGGATCTGTGCAACATCCAGCCCTGCGTGCGGACGATCGACATCGGCGACGTCGGCGACCGGCATCACCTGACCTTCTTCGAGATGCTCGGCAGCTGGTCGGTCGGCCACTACTACAAGGACCGCGCCATCGAGCTGGCATTCGGGCTGCTGACCGACGGCTTCGGGTTCAGCACCGGGCAGCTGTACGTGACGGTGCACCGGGGCAGCGAGCAGCTGGGCCTGCCGCCGGACGAGATCTCGGCCGCGGCCTGGCGGCGGGCCGGGATTCCGCCCGGCCACATCGTCTACCTGGGCGACGAGGACAACTTCTGGTCGGCCGGCGACACCGGACCGTGCGGCCCGTGTACCGAGGTCTTCTACGACAGCGGGCCCGGCCACGGGCCGCAGTACCAGCCGGGGGGCGACTTCGACACCAGGGACCGTTATATCGAGATCTGGAATGCCGGCGTGTTCATGGAGTTCAACCGGCTGCCCGGCGGCTCCCTGGAGCCGCTGCGGTTCGCCAGCGTCGACACCGGCTCCGGGCTGGAGCGCATGGCGATGGTCCTGCAGGGCCGCGAGTCGGTCTACGAGACGGACCTGTTCGCCCCGATCGTGGCGGCCGCGCGGGCGCAGCTGGCCGGAGCGGGCCAGCGGGACATCCGGCTGGTCGCCGATCACGTCCGGGCCTCGACGCTGATCCTCGGCGAGGGGGTGGCCCCCTCCAACGAGGGCCGCGGCTACATCCCGCGACGGCTGCTGCGCACGGCGATCGCCACGGCGACGCAGGCCGGCGCGGACTCCATGGACCTGCGCGAGGTCGCCCGCGCGGCGATCGGGCAGCTCGAGCGCCACTACCCCCAGGTCGGCAAGGAGCAGGACCGGATCCTCGACCTGATCGCCCGCGAGCAGCGTGACTTCGGCAAGGTCGTGCGCCGCGGCCTGGACCAGCTGTCCGCGCTGGCGGCCAGCCCGGGCTTCGAGATCAGCGGCGAGGATGTCTTCGCCCTGTTCGCCACCCACGGGATGCCCGTCGACCTGATCCGCGACTTCGCCGCCAGCCGCGGCGGCTCGCTGGACGAGCGCCGGTTCGCCGAGCTGTTCGCCGAGCACCGGGAGCTGTCCCGCCCCGCGCCCCGGACGGGCCCGGGCGGCGCGCCGGGCGCGGCGGTCAGCGTGGACCCGGAGCTCATCGCCGCTGCCGGCGGCGAGCCGACCCGGTTTCTCGGCTACCAGCAGCTCAGCGCGCCCGGCCGGGTCCTCGCGCTGGCCCCGGCGCGCGAGCACGCCGGCCCGGACGGGCTGGCGGCTGAGCTCGCCGCCGGCCAGACCGGGCTGGCCGTCTTCGACCAGACCCCGTTCTACGCCGAGGGCGGCGGCCAGGTGGGCGACACCGGCCAGGTCACCGGGCCCGGCCTGGCCGCCCGGGTGCTGGACACCCAGAACACCGACGGCCGGTACGTGCACCTGATCGAGGTGACCAGGGGCGTCCTGCAGCCCGGCCACACCGTCGAGCTGGCCGTGGACCGCGCCCGGCGGCAGGCCGTGATGCGCAACCACTCGGCGACGCACCTGCTGCACGCGGCGCTGCGCCGGGTCCTCGGCGAGCATGTCCGGCAGGCGGGGTCGCTGGTCGCGCCGGACCGGCTGCGGTTCGACTTCCAGCACCCCCGGGCGCTGTCGAACAGCGAGGTCGACGAGGTGGAGCGGCTGGTCAACGCCGAGGTGCTGGCCAACGAGCGGCGCGCCACGCAGGTCCGGCCGTTCCAGGAGGCGGTCGGCGGCGGCGCCATCGCGTTCTTCGGCGACAAGTACGGCGACGAGGTGCGGGTCGTCTCCTTCGGTGATTTCTCGGCCGAGCTGTGCGGCGGCACGCATGTCCAGGCCACCGCGGAGGTCGGCCTGGTCCGGATCGTCAGCGAGGGCAGCATCGGGGCGGGGGTGCGCCGGATCGAGGCGGTGACCGGCCAGGCCGCCGTCGACTACACGCTGGAGCGCGACCAGCTGCTCCGCGGGCTGGCCAGCCGGCTGCGGGTGTCGGTCGACCAGCTGCCGCAGCGCGTCGACGCCCTGGCGGAGCGCGGCGCCCGGCCGCGGCCGGGCCGGGTCGCCGCGGCGGCGCTGGGCCCGGCGGCCCGCGTCGGTGCCGCCGGCCAGCGCTACGTGCTGGCCGTGGATCCGGGCATCGTCAGCTCCGAGCTGGCCCGGGAGTCGCGGCGGCTCAGCGCCGAGCTCGACGCGGTGATCGTGGTCCTGCTGCCCGACGCCGAGGCCGGGTCGCTGCGCGTCGGCGTCAGCGTGCCCGCGACGGCCGACGCGCGCCTGGACGCCCGCACGCTGCTGCAGCAGATCCTGGCCGCCACGGGCGGCCGCGGCGGCGGCAGCGCCCGGTTCGCGCAGGGCGGCGGCGCGCTCCCCGCCGACCTGCCGGCGGTCACGGCCGAGATCGGCGCCGCCCTGGGACTCGAGCCGGAGTAGGCCGCCGTTACCGGGTCAGGTAGTCGAGGGTTCGCTCGAGCAGGCCGCTGGCCCGTTGCAGGTCGGCGGAGCTGACGCCGGCCTCCTCGGTCAGCCGGGCCTCGAGCCGGGTGGCGATGTCGGGCACGGCGGCGGCGGCCAGCCCGGTGCCGATCCGGGCCGCGCTGCGGACCACCTGCGGGTCGACCGACCACAGGGCCTCGAAGATCCGGTCACTGTCGGCACGGTGATCCTGGCCCGGCCGCTCCCAGCCGGCCACGCACGCCGCGTGGCCCGGAGCGTCGCAGATCAGGGACCACTCCCGGCGCATGGGCGAGCCCTCCGGGACCGCCACCTCCGTCAGCGGGCCCGGCCGCTCGCGGCCGCGCTCGAAGTCGGCGAAGACCACGGTCTGCTCCGCGGTGCGGGCCAGGTCGGCCCAGCGCAGCCGGGACGCCCGGTAGAACTGCTGCCGCTGGAAGGACCCGACCAGGACCGCTCGCTGGGCCTGGGCGCAGGACTCGTCCTCGATCGCGCGCGTCAGTGCCAGCATGTGCTTCTTGTCCAGGACGTGGACGCGCAGCTCGGGGTGGCGGCGGCGGAGCCCGGCGAAGATCGATGGCTCGGCCAGTCCCCCGGCGCCGGCCACTGCCTGCGCCATCGCCGCCGGCAGGGACAGCCCGCCGGCCCGGCCGCGCAGGACTCCGGCCAGCAGCACGCAGTCGGACTCCCGGTACCGGCGCTGCCCGCTGGCCGAGCGCTGCGGGCGGGGCAGGCCGTAGCGCTGCTCCCAGTTCCGCAGCCCGGCGACGGGAATCCCGGTCCGGCGGGAAACCTCGCTGATGGACAGCACCGCGGGATCCGACAGGCCGCCGGGGCCGTCCGGGCGGCCGGGGCCGTCGCCGGCCTCCCCGTCCGAAGGCGTATAGTTCTTCATAGTGATGACTCCTGTTTAATCAGCTTGATAAAGAGGGTAGCGCCTCGATGCAGACCCGACGAAAGGACCCACCCATCATGATCAAGTTCGTGCGCGGCCTCGGCCTCACCAGCGACATCGCCTACCTCGCCTCCGTCCTGTCCATCGGGGCCAGCGTGGCGGCCTGGACGGCCTCTCGCAACATGGAGGACGCTCCCGGCGAGAAGGCCGACCGGTGGGGCATCTACGTCGGCCTGTGGGCGCCGACGTTCATGGCCCTCGGCAACGCGATCAAGCTCGCCGAGACACACTGAGGGAGCCAGCCCCCATGATTGCAGCTGACTACGAGCCTGACGGGTGGCGCGAATCGGCCGCCTGCCGGTACGCCGACACGGAGCTGTTCTTCCCGATCGGGACGACCGGCACCGCCCTGCCGGATATCGAGCGGGCCAAGGCTATCTGCGCCAGCTGCCCCGTCCAGCAGGCCTGCCTGGAGTTCGCCCTGACCACCGGGCAGCAGTTCGGTATCTGGGGCGGGTGTGACGAGGAAGAACGCCGGCTGCTGCGACGCCAGCGCCGGACCGCCGCGGCCGGCGGCGGCCGCCGGTAGGGGGACTGTCTGCGACCTGGTCAGTCACATCGTGACCGGCTCGCCGAGGCCCTCGTGCACGGCTGGGACCTGGCCCGGGCGCGCCCGCGATCGACCGGCTCGCCGCCTGCCTCGGCCGCGACGTCACCAGCGGCCGTTAGCGGCCGGCGAAGCCGGCGTCCGGCGGGGCGGAAGCAGCCGCGCCGCTAAATTGTTAGGACTCCAGGGCCCTTCCCCGCCATCCTTGCTATGGCCCCGCTTTGCCATGGAGACTGCCGCCTTGACGCCCTCGCTCGCTGAGCTGCGCGCTCGCCTGCCCGGCCTGATGCTGCGCGATCAGCACCGGCTGGGCGCCCGCGTGCAGAACGCGGCTGCCACCCGCGACCCCGCGGCCCGCGCGCGGGCCATCGAGCGGGTCGTCGCGGAGCTGGACGCCGCCGCCGCGCGCGCGGCGGCCCGGCGGGAATCGGTGCCGCAGATCTCCTACCCGCCCGAGCTTCCGGTCAGCCAGCTCAAGGACCAGATCGCCGAGGTCATCCGCGACCACCAGGTGGTCATCGTGGCCGGCGAGACGGGCTCGGGCAAGACCACGCAGCTGCCGAAGATCTGCCTCGAGCTCGGCCGCGGCGTGACCGGGCAGATCGGTCACACCCAGCCCCGCCGGATCGCGGCCCGCACGGTGGCGGAGCGGATCGCCGACGAGCTGGGCACCGAGCTGGGCCAGGCGGTCGGCTACAAGGTCCGGTTCACCGACCGGGCCAGCGACGGCACGCTGGTCAAGGTGATGACCGACGGCATCCTGCTGACCGAGATGCAGCGTGACCGGCAGCTGCTCCGTTACGACACCCTGATCATCGACGAGGCGCATGAGCGCAGCCTGAACATCGACTTCATCCTGGGCTACCTGCGCCAGCTCCTGCCCCGCCGTCCCGACCTGAAGGTGATCATCACCTCGGCCACCATCGACCCGGACCGGTTCAGCCAGGTCTTCGATGGGGCGCCGGTGATCGAGGTGTCGGGGCGCACCTACCCGGTGGAGGTGCGCTACCGGCCGCTGGCTGAGCCCGACGTCGACCGCGACGGTCGCCGCGGTGAGCCGCGCGACCAGGTTCAGGCCATCTCCGATGCCGTGACCGAGCTGCGCGCGGCGGGACCCGGCGACATCCTGGTCTTCCTCAGCGGCGAGCGGGAGATCAGGGACACCGCCGAGGCCCTGGCCGGGGAGCCGGACCTGCAGGTCCTGCCGCTGTACGGCCGGCTTTCGGCCGCGGAGCAGCACCGGGTTTTTGCCGGAGGCAAAACAGCACCGGGGCGGCGGGTGGTGCTGGCCACCAACGTGGCCGAGACCTCGCTGACCGTCCCCGGCATCAAGTACGTGATCGACCCGGGCCGCGCGCGCATCTCCCGGTACAGCCACCGGACCAAGGTGCAGCGGCTACCGATCGAGCCGATCTCCCAGGCGTCAGCCAACCAGCGCGCGGGCCGGTGCGGCCGCACCTCCGAGGGCATCTGCATCCGCCTGTACAGCGAGGAGGACTTCGCCTCCCGGCCGGAGTTCACCGACCCGGAGATCCTGCGCACGCACCTGGCGTCGGTGATCCTGCGGATGGCGGCGCTCGACCTCGGCGAGGTCGCCGCCTTCCCGTTCATCGATCCGCCCGACGCGCGCAACGTCGCCGACGGCGTCCGCCTGCTGGAGGAGCTGGGCGCGCTCGCGCCGGGCCGGGGCAGCCTCCGGCTGACCGACACCGGGCGGAAGCTGGCCCGGCTGCCGGTGGACCCGCGCCTGGGCCGGATGATCCTGGAGGCGGCCCGCAACGGATGCGCCCGCGAAGTGCTGATCATCACCGCCGCCCTGTCGATCCAGGATCCCCGCGAGCGCCCCACGGACGCGCGCGAGGCCGCCGACGCCCGGCACGCCCGCTTCGCCGAGCCGGGGTCGGACTTCCTCACCTTCGTCACCCTCTGGGACTACCTGCGCGACCAGCAGCGGGAGCTGTCCTCGTCGGCGTTCCGCCGGCTGTGCCGCCGTGAGTACCTGCACTACCTGCGGACCCGGGAGTGGCAGGACCTGTACGGGCAGCTCCGCCAGGCGGCCAGGGAGATCGACATCCACGTCGGCCCGGACCGCGACCCCGCCGGCCCGCAGGCGGACCTGGACGCGGCGGGCCACCGCGAGCCGCGCTTCCCCGCCGAGCTCGCCACCCGGGTGCATATCTCGCTGCTGGCCGGCCTGCTCTCGCACATCGGGATGAAGGCGGTCGAGAGCAAGAACGGCGGCCAGCCGGCTCGCGGCCAGCGGCGCGGCCCGGCCGAATTCGCCGGGACCCGGGGCACCCGCTTCGCCATCTTCCCGGACTCGGCGCTGGCCAAGAGCCCGCCGCCGTGGGTGATGGCGGCCGAGCTGGTGGAGACCTCCCGGCTGTGGGCCAGGACCGCTGCGCGCATCGAGCCCGAATGGGCCGAGTCGCTGGCCGGGCCCCTGGTCAAGCGCACCTACAGCGAGCCGCGCTGGGACGCCCGGCGCGGCGCGGCCATGGCAGCCGAGAAGGTGACCCTGTACGGGCTGCCGATCGTGGCCGCGCGGCAGGTCAGCTACGGGCGCATCGATCCGGCCGCCGCCCGCGAGCTGTTCATCCGCAGCGCGCTGGTCGAGGGTGACTGGCAGACACGGCACAAGTTCTTCCAGCGCAACCGGGAGCTGCTCGAGGAGGCCGCGGACCTCGAGCGGCGGGCGCGGCGGCGCGGCATCGTGGTCGATGACGACGCGCTGTTCGACTTCTACGACCGCCGGATCCCCGCGAACGTCACCTCTGCCCGGCACTTCGACAGCTGGTGGAAGAAGGCCCGCTCGGCCGACCCGGACCTGCTGACCTTCTCCCCCGCGCAGCTCGTCTGGCCGGCCGCCGAGCAGATCCGCCCGGCCGACTATCCCGGCCGCTGGGCCGGGCTGCCGCTGTCGTACGAGTTCGCTCCGGGCGAGCCGGATGACGGGGTCACGGTGGATGTCCCGCTGGCGACGCTCAACCAGGTGGACGGCGCAGAGTTCGGCTGGCAGGTGCCCGGCCTGCGCCAGGAGCTGGTGACCGAGCTGATCCGCTCGCTGCCCAAGCAGCTGCGCACGGCCTTCGTGCCGGCCCCCGACACCGCCCGGGTGGTGCTGGCCCGGCTCGGCCCGGCCCGCGGCGACCTGCTGGAGGCGCTGGCCGCCGAGCTGGGCCGGCTGGCCGGGGTGCACATCCCCCGCGACGCGTTTGACCTGTCCCGGCTCCCTGCGCACCTGCGGGTCACGTTCCGGGTCACCGACGGCCAGGACGCGCTCGCGACGGGCAAGGACCTGGCCGCGCTGCGCCAGCAGCTGCGCCCCCGCCTGCAGGCCACGCTCAGCCAGGCGGCCCGCGGCATCACCCGCTCCGGGCTGCGAACCTGGGACTTCGGCGCGCTGCCGCGAGTGTTCGATGACGGGCGCGTGCGCGCCTACCCCGCGCTGGCCGACGCGGGCGACAGCGTCGGCATCGCCCTGTTCGAGTCGCAGGCGCAGGCCAGCGCGGCCATGTGGCAGGGCACCCGGCGGCTCCTCCTGCTGCAGGTGCCCTCGGGAGTGCGAGCCGTCGCCGGCGAGCTGCCGGTCAGCGTCAAGCTGTCGATCAGCCGGCATCCCTACCCCAGCGCCGGCGCGCTGCTGGACGACTGCGCGGCCTGCGCGGCCGACCAGGTCATCGCCGCCGCGGGCGGGCCGGCCTGGGACGCCGCCGGCTTCGAGCGCCTGGCGGAGGCCGCTCGCTCCGGGCTGCGCGCCACGACCGCCGAGGTCGTCGGCGCCGTGGCGCGGGCCCTCGGGGAGGCGCACGAGGTGGAGGTCCTGCTGGGCCGCGCCGCCAGCCCGGCCCTGGCTCCGGCCGTCGCGGACATGCGGGCCCAGCTGGCCGCGCTCATCTATCCGGGGTTCGTGTCGCAGACCGGTGCCCGCCACCTGCCCGACCTGGTCCGGTACCTGCGGGCCATGAGCCGGCGACTGGAGAAGGCACCGGATGACCTGCGCCGGGACGCCGAGCGGACGGCGGCCGTGCACCGGGTCGCCGACGCCTACGAGCAGGTCAGGCGGGAGCTCGCGGCAGCCGGGCGGAGCGGGGACGACGACGGGACGGTGCGCTGGATGATCGAGGAGCTGCGCGTCAGCCTGTTCGCCCAGACGCTGGGCACCCCGGTCCGCGTGTCCGAGCAGCGGATCCTGACCGCGCTCGATCACCTGGCCGCCCCCTCGGTCGCCTGAGCCCAGCCCGGGCCCAGGCCGAGCGCGAGCCGAGCCCGGCTGGCCTCAGGACCGGGCCGGCCGGGCCAGCCAGGACAGCTCCGCGGTCCACTGGGCCACGGAGCGGACCGCGGCCTGCCGCGGGAACACCTTCTCGACCAGGACCCGGTGCACCTCGAGGTCGCCATCCAGGCAGCCGTCGGACAGGACTACCAGCTGGTAGTCGAGGTCGGCGGCCTGCCGCAGCGTCGACAGCACCACGCCGCTCGTGCTGATGCCGCAGAGCACGAGCGTGTCCGCGCCGAGGCTGCGCAGGACGACCTCAAGATCAGAGCCCGTGAACGCCGATACCCGCCGCTTGGTGACTACCACGTCGCCCGGCGCGGGGGCGACGGCGGGATGAATCCGCGCCGCCGGGTCGCCGTCCACGAACCTGCCCGAGCCCGCGATCGCGGCGAAGCTCTGGTTGCGGGCGCTGATCTCGGGGTGGCCGGAACGGAACACCACGGTCACGTAGATCACCGCCATGCCCGCCGCGCGGGCCGCGGAGATAGCGTCGGCTACCCGGGCCAGGTAACGGTCGTCGTCCCCGAAGCGCTCCACGATGCCCTGCTGGACGTCCATCACCAGTAATACGGTGGGATTCATCGGCTGCGCACCCCTTCGTGTCGATATGCCTGAGCGTCACCCTAGGGGCGAGACGCGGGCCGGAGCGAGCCGCGACACGACGGAGCCGTGAATCGCCGGGACCCTGCCGGGGGGCAGCATTCAGGAACACCACGGCGTCCTGCTCGCCGGTTGGGCCCGGGAACTCCCGGTATTGCCACAACTGATCGGCCATCTTGGTCCCCTTTCCTAGCGCGTGCCGCTCCGCCACCCAGGCCGGGTCCGGATCCCCAGGCACGCTGTCACTAGCAGCTAGGAGCGGTAAGCGGGCGCGCAGATACCATCCGTGGCCACCGGGCTTGGCGCGGGCTCAGCGCAGGGTGATGACGTTGGCGGTGATCAGGGCCGCGGCGTCGGAGGCCAGGTAGGCGATGACCTGCGCCACCTCGGCGGGACTGGCGACGTGGATGAGGGTGGGGCTCTGCCGCACGGCC
>DATCEO010000216.1:0-8727 GCA_036510065.1 Streptosporangiaceae bacterium
CGTTGGTGGCGAGTTCATAGTGGCCGCGGTGCAGATTCTGGACGAACGCGTGCCCGGCGGCGATGATCCGTGCGGACCGGCGGTTCTTCAGGCCGCGCATCGGCCGCAGCCGGGCCTTCAGCCGGCCATGATCAGTCTCGACCGGGTTGTTCGCGTACCGCTCGACGGTGTGCAGGGCTGAGGGGATCAGCTCGTCCCAGGTGATCGACTGGAGCAGCGCTGGCGGCAGGTCGGCCATCCGGGCCTTCAGCGTGTGGTGCAGGGTATCGCCGTCGCGCCGGGGCAGGTGCAGCAGCCGGACCTCCTGGTCTGCCGCTCGACGAGCGTGCCGATGGCCGAGCCCTGGTCCTTGCCGATGATGAGATCTCCCTCCCAATGGCCAGGCTGGGAGCGGTCGGCGGGCTGGAAGGGCCGCTGGCCGATGGTGAGCATCGGCTGCTCGAACCGGGGCCGGCGCCGCTCCGCGCGCTGGTGCGCACGGCGGTGATCACGTCCAGTGCGCAGCGGGGACCGATGATGGGGTGCCAGCGGCGACGGGCGCAGCAGCGCCGATCCCGGCTGGTAGACCGGCTGGTAGATGCTCTCGTGACACAGCCACATCCCCGCCGTGCCAGGAAACTTCAGCCGCAGCTGCCGGCTGATCTGCTGCGGGCTCCACCGCTGGGCCAGCAGCTCGGCGACCAGCTGCCGCAGCTCGCCGCTGGCCTCGATCCGCCGCCGGTGACGGCGGGCCCGCCGCGGTGGCCCGGCGGTGGCCTCAAACGGCAGGCCGGGCGCAGGCAGGTAACGAGGGGACGATTGGCTCATCGAGCCGGCCGAGCTGACCATTGAGGAATTCGGCGCGCCGCCTGGGCTCCCGCAGGGCGATGTGGCTGAGCGGACTTCTGGTACCCCGCAGGTAAGCGGCTTCAGAGCGGGAGCGCCAGTGGCCAGGTCCCAGGCGCGCACCGTCTGGTCATCGCTGCCCCGCTTGCCGTGGATCGACGATCTGATTGCAGGCCGGCGTGCTGCTCTACCAGCGTTCAGGCATCCCTGGCCGGATCGGCTGGCAGGGTCATCTGGTAACTGTCCGGACTGGCTAGCGGGCGTGTCTTCGCAAGTTTGCCTGAGGGCGGAGCGGCTCGGGAATGCGGTAGTACGGGTTCTGGCGCCTCTGCGTCTTCGCTGCTGCCTCGGCGAGAATGTCGTGTGCGGTGGCGTCGGCTAGCTGCGCGCGGGTGAGCATGGCGGGCTCGGTGATGCGGAGTGAGTGGAGCAGTTTTTCGAGCTGGCCTGGCTGGGGGATGCCGATATCGGTGCGGGCGACGTAGGGCGCAGCGTGCTGCTCGCCGTGTCCTGGCCGGGTGGGCGGGCTGTTACGCCGGGGCGCTGCGAGTATCTGACTGGGGGCGGAGGTCAGGACCGCGAGCTCGTCTAGCTCTGCCGTGAGCGTGGTGGCTGCCTGGGTCGCGGTGTCGTAGCTGGCGAGGAGCTCCCAGGTCCACGAGGCAGGGGAGTGGGTGTACCGGTAGGGGGTGTCGCAGGTTTCGGAGCGCAGGCGGGTCGGGATGTAGAGGCGGCTGCCGTGTGCGGCTTCGCGGACTGCCTGGCGGTCGGTCGCGGCGATGAGGGTGATGGCGTCGGCGGCGTGGTGGATGGCTGCGGTGATGGTCGTGATGTCCCCGGCGGCGAGTGCGAGGTCGGCTGGGTCGCGGACATGGCCAGCGTCTGCGCTGGCGGGTGTCCAGCGCGGGCTGGCGAAGGCGAGCCTGCCGGCCCGCAGGATCAGGTCGCTGATCTCGGCAGCGACAGGGGTGAGGATGGTGTCGGGGCGGGTGGCGGTGGTGATGATGTCCCAGTGGTGGGTGACGGCGCGCCATGCTGGCCACGCTCGCTGGGCGGCCGCGGCTGCGCTGCCAATCTGTGCGCGGAGGGCGGGCTCGGCGCCGATCTGGCTGGCGCGTTCGGCGAGGGCCGTCAGGATGAGGTGGCTGGCATGGGTGGTGATCGCGGCTGCGGCGGCGTCGCGTCGCCACGACAGTGAGTTCGCGGCGGGTGAGGTCCGCGCGTGCGGGGCGAAGGCCAGGGCCGCATACCGGAGCCGGGTGGCGGTAGCGGCGATACCCGCGCACAGTCCGGGGACCGTCTCGGCTGTCACGGGCGGGTGGCGTGCGGGCAGCACGGGGACGGGGATGCCGTGCAGTTGCTGGCGGGCCGCCGGGGGGAGTTCCTGGTGCTGCTGCCAGGCGTCTGCGGTGCCGGCAGCGGCGTACAGCCACCGGGCCGCGTCGTGCAGCGGCAGCCGCGCGGAGTCCGCGGAGACGGCGAGGGAGAGCTGCGCGGCCCAGGGCGCCAGGGTGCGCGCGTGGCCGGTGATCTCGGCGAGCAGCGCGGCGGTGACGGGCGGCGAGCTGGCGACGGCGGCCCAGTAAGCGTGCCCGTCCGGCGCGGCGGGCCGGCCGGGCTGCAGGCGGCCTTGCAGGAGATCGCGGCTGACGGCCAGCTGGTCAGCGGCCGCCGACAGGTGCGCCACGACGGGGTGAGTTTCATCGGCGGGAACGCGAGAGACCGCTCCGGCCGCCGACTGGAGCCGCAGGGCGGACCGGCGCAGCGCCAGCCGCGTTGCAGTCGCCATCCGCAGCCAGGTGTCGGCCGGGCGGGCCTGGTCGGCGCCGTCGGGCAGGGCCAGGTCGCCGAGGTAGCGGGCCATCGCGGAGATCACCCGGCTGAGTTCCCGGATCGCGCCGCACGCGGCGGGGTAGGGCAGGTCGTCACCGAATGAGACTGCGGCGGCGAGGTGCTCGCTGGCCGGGCCGAGGAAGTCACCCAGGACAGCTGTCATAGTGCGCCACGGCCCATCAGTCCGCCGATACGACGGGCAGCCCGGCCGGCTTCCTGGCACGCGGACCTGTCACCGGGCTCGGCGGCCAGGTCCGCGGCGAGGGCGAGGCGCTCGCTGAGCAACCCGGCGAGCGCGGCGAGCGAGGCGGTGACCTGATCCGGCGGCGCCGCGGCGGCGGTTGCAGCGGTGGCACTTCCGGGGGCGGAGGGCAGCGCCGGGGATGCCGTGATGGCCTCGCGGCCATCCACGGCGGCGTCCGCAGTGGTCATGAACGCGGCGAACAGCTCCGGTGCCCGGTCCTCGCAGCTGCGGGCGAGTACCCGGATGACCTCGAACGCGTCGAAGCCTGCCGACAGCAGCTCCGGCAGACCCGTCGCCGCCCGGAGGCGGACCTCGGCCTCCTGCAGGTTAGGCAGGCCATCTGCCGTTTCCGGTCGGGAGTTCCGCCCAGGCTGCCGTCGGGAGCGGAGTCCCTCTTCCCCGGTCATGCTGCGCTGGCCGGGATGAGGCCGGTTCCCGCGGCGATCTGGCGCAGCTGCTCGTTGGGGAACCGGTGCCCGCGATTCCGCAGCTGCCGTGCGAGCGCACGCTGGCTCAGCCGCTCCCCGCGCGCCGCAGCGTCCAGGCAGATGGCCCGCGCGTCACCCAGCAAGTCCTCGCCGACACCGGGGCCGCTGGACTGGGCAGACTGGTGACGCCCCGGCCGGGGGCCGACGCTCGCCGCGCCCTCGGCGGCCCCTGGGCTGACGGCGTGGTCGGTGGCTGGCCTGCTTGCGAGCACGAGTGCTGGCCGGCGCGGCCCTGCCGTCTGGGGCGGGCTCGCCTGCCGCCGGGTCATCTTCAGGACCAGCAGCCCGATCGCCAGCCCCGCGAACGCAGCGAGCGGGCTGGTCGCCGCGGTTACCCGGTCGGCGAGGATGACCGGGTGGCCGGGCTGCGGCGCGATGTGGCCGATGTTCCCGGCGACACTGACCGCCAGGCCGGTCAGCGCGGTGGCCCAGGGCCAGGTCCGCTGCCATCCGGGCCAGCCGTCGAGGTAGGCCACATAGAGGGCGAGTTCGCCGACGGCCAGGAACACGTCGATCTCGGCGGGCCAGGACATGGCCTGCCAGCCGCCGAGCCGGTGGTGGACCGCCCAGTCATACAGGCCGGCATAACTATGCGCGAGCGCGTTGATGCTCGCCAGGGTCGCGATGGTCCCGATCGCGTAGAGCGCCGCCTTGCGGGTCCGCGGGTTCATGCGGGCCGCGCCAGGTTCGGGCCGCGCATCCTGGCGAGGGCGTCGAGTGCTGTCTCATCGGCGGTGGGCAGGCTGTGCAGGTACTTCTCTGTGGTGGAGATGCTGGCGTGGCCGAGGCGTTCCTTTACGACCTGCAGGTCGGCGCCGCCGGCGAGCAGCCAGGAGGCGTGCGCGTGCCGCATGTCATGCACCCTCACGCTGGCCAGTCCGGCTGCCTGGCAGGCCGGGTGCCAGACCTGGCTGCGGAACCAGTCAGCCGGGATATGGCCGTCGGTGTCCCGCGCACGCGGGGTCCGCGGCTCGTCCTTCCCGGTCGTCCGGCGGGCGGCGCGGTAGGTGGCGTAGGCCCCGCGGCAGTGTTCGCACCGGCATCTGGCCGCGTTGTAGGCGGTGAGGGTGCCGTGCCGGTACTGTCGGCCTTTCTCGTTCGGCTCAGTCATCCCGGGCGGGGGAGCGACGGCTGAGTCACGGGGCCTGGACCGGGGCTCCTCGGGCGCCTGGTAGGTGAACAGCAGGTCATCGTCTGCCAGGTTATTGGCTGAGACGTGGGCTTCGATCTTGCCGGTGATCTGCTGGCTGAGCTTGAACCGCCGGTATTCCTTGTCTTTCGGGTAGTCCTTGACCAGGAACCGGCCGCCGTCGGGGTGGTCGGCCTGGCTGAGCTCGACCACGGCGCGGCTGACGGTCAGGATGCAGGTGGTGAAGTCGAGGTCGCGGACGCGGACCTCGGTGAGCTCGCCCCAGCGCATCCCGCTCTCGATGTCGGTTTCCACCAGCAGCTGCGCGTCGGCGTCGGGTAGCGCCTGGTACAGGCGGTCGAACTGGGCGGCGGTGATAATGCGGCGGGGCTTATCGGGGACCGGCGGTGTCTTCACGCCGCGGCTGGGGTGGATGGTGACCACCTCGTCTTCGAGCGCAGTGGTGAAGATCGCATTGAGGATCGACCCCTTGCAGTACTGGATGGTCCGCGCAGAGGCGTCCTTGGCCTTCATGTAGGTGACCCACTGGCGGACGTGCTCGGGCAGGATGTCGCGCATCTTCATCGGCCCGAAGAACGGGATCAGGTGCTTGCCGATCTGCCCGGCGTAGTTGCTGCGGACGCCGGGCTCCAGCTGGTGATGAGGCAGCCATTTCTCCAGTACGTAGACGTGAAACGTCTGCTTGCCGCGTCCTGGATCGCCCTGCTTGCCAGCCTTGACGCCGACCTCGGCATTTTTCCAGGCGTCGTTAGCGTCCTTCTTGTTGGAGAAGGTGCCTGCCGACCGCTCCTGGCCGCGGATGTCTAAGTAGTAGGCCGTGTAGCGGGACTTGCCGTCCCGGCCGGTGCGCTTGCGGGAGAACCCCATGGTCACCACCTTGATCATCTGACCGTCATTTGACCGTGGACGGAATGTCAGCGGTCGACATCTGACGGGACTATCTGGTGCCGATCGTATGGTATCTACCTGCGATTATACAGAAATTGGACGGCCCGCCATAAACTTAAATGAACGCATAGATCGCATGGCATGCAAGAGGTCCGGGGTTCGAATCCCCGTAGCTCCACTTGGAGGTCTTCACGTTTCACCAGTTTCGATGTTCACGTTTTGGTCTGACATTTTGTGGCGCCAGGGGCGCATGAGCCTGGCGGGCGTGAATTGATCTTGTGATGCGGTCGGTGAGCTTTGCGTGGCCCTGCCGGCCCGGGTCAGGGCGTGCGGTCCCGCTGTGGTGGTGCTGGGCGAGGTGCCGGCGCTGCCGCGGTCCGCGCGGAAGGGTAAGGGCTGTCAGGGCGGGGCTGCGGCGAGCATGGCCAGGGTCTTGCGCCGCCGTGTGCGGGTCTTTGGCGGGAGTCCGGCGGCGGCGCGGCGGGCGTTGTCGGCCTGGCGGGCGTCGAAGGCGCTCAGGATGCGCTGGTTGCGGACGGCGAGCAGGCAGGCCAGCCAGAACGCGAGCGGGGTCAGGCCCGTCAGGCGGCACCAGCCGCGGCTGATGCTGGTGGTTGCCGGGTCCTTGATGGTGGCGAAGGTCCGCTCGGAGCCGGTGCGGCGGGCGTAGGAGCGGCGGTGCTCGGGCGAGGGGTAGTCGTGCTTCTGCCGGGTCTTGGCCGCGACCTGCGGCGGGATGGTGATGGTCTGCTGGGCGCAGCAGGCCGGCGGGTGCTCAGGCGGGGCGAGGATCTCGGGGCGGCCGCGGTCTAGTGTCATCGAGTCCGGCCGGAGCGGGCAGCGGATCTTGCCCATGGCTGCCGGGCACATGACGCGGTGGTAGCCGTCGGCGTCATCGGCGCTGATCGGGCCGAGCTTGTGCTTTGCCAGCTCGGCTGCCCGGGTGTCATGCGCGCTGATCTGTTCAGGGGTGGCGGCGGGGGCCAGCGGGCCGAGGTCCAGCAGCGGTCTCGGCGTGGCCGGGCAGTACAGGTTCCCGTTGGCGATGATCGCGCCGTGGTGGGTGCCGCGTGGTCCGCGGTCGTGCGGGTGGAGGTCCTGGACCAGCTGGGCGCCGGCCTGGCGGAGCGGGATGGCCCAGGCTTCGGCGTCGCGGTGGGCGTAGCCGGAATCGGCGAGCACGTCGCCGAGGGCGACGCCGGCCGCGGGCATGCGGGTCAGGACGGGGACCAGGGCGCGGACCGGGTCCAGGTCGCAGGAGGACAGGGTCATCCGGCGGGCTAGCTCGGGGACAGGCGGGCCTGCTTCCTCACGCACCATGGTGCCGGCCGAGTGGTAGTAGCCGAAGAACATCTCGCCCTTCGGGCCGGGCAGGTTGCTGTTGCGGTGCCCCCAGGACGCCTCGGGGTCAGCGCACTCGGTCGTCCCGTGCCGGGGCGGGCGGGAGAAGGTCTCCACGTCGGTCCAGTCGACGGCCAGCGCGGTGCTGGCGTCCTTATATCCGGCGGGGATGCTGGCTTCCAGCAGGTCATCGCCGGTCCGGGCGAGGGCATCGGAGGGCGCGCCGTCGGGCTGGTCCTTGCTCAGGGCGTCTGCGACGAGGCTGAAGGTGCGCTCGACCTGCCGGTAGGTGAGCTGGTGCGGGCCGTTATGCCAGTCTTCCAGGACGCCGAGCCGCACCTGGTCTTCTGCGGGCAGCGCGGTCAGCGCGGCATGTACCTCGGTGAGGTGCGCAGGCCGGCGGTCATCCAGGGTGAGCATCATCCCGGTCAGCAGGGTGCGGACTCGTAGCTGGCGGTGGCGCACGCCGATCGGCAGCAGCGCCTCGATCCGCTGCGCCGTGCCCGAGCCGTCGATGATGCCCTCGATCCTGGTGAGCGTGGCCGGGCTGCTCACCGGCTGATCCCGCCGAGCAGCCTCACCGCCTCGGCCTCCCCGGCCGGCGGCAGGGTGGCGGTGATGTCGCCGAGCCGCTGGCTGCAGCTGATCCCGGCGGCGTGCAGGAACGTGGCCAGCCCGAGCAGTTCCGCGCAGTCGGCCAGCCAGGTCGCGCGCAGCCGGCTGGTATCCAGCCGGGGCAGCCCGGTCCCGCCGGCTAGCGAGGTGATCAGCGGGGTGGTCACGTTCCGGCGGCCGGGATCGGTCCCGCCGGTAACCGGCTGGCTGCCGGCGAACCCGGCTGATTCCAGCAGTGGCTCGTGGTAACGGGCCATCACCGGCACGACGCGTGGCCTGCGGCCGCGGACGGTCACGACCACGCCGCCGGAGCGGGCGCTGATGTCGGTGCCGCGGACGTGCCGCAGGTCGGCGCGGATCAGCCCGGCGCCGGCGCCCAGGCAGACCAGCCCGGCGGCGCGCATCCGCCGCGCGGCGGTGGGCTGGGCGCCGGCGAGGGCGAGGTAGCCGCTGATCTCCGCCGGGGCATACGGGGCCTTGGCGTGCTCGCGGGGCAGCGGCGCGTCCGCCGGGTGCAGCGCGGGAACGACCGCCCGGGCCAGGAACCGCAGGCTCGTGCGCAGCGTCCGCCGCGTCACGCCGGCCAGGCCCGGCGCGTGCGCGGTGAACCGCTCGATCACCGAGGAGTGCAGCAGCACCTCCGGCACCGGCTCCAGGCCCAGCCCGATCGCATAATCAGCGAGCCTGCCCGCTGCCCACAGCAGGTTCTTCGCCCGTTCCCGGCCGCCCGGCGCTGCCCGGGTCACGACCGCCCGGGCGAAGTCCGCGGCCTGCGGGGACACCGAGGACGGCCGCCAGCCGGCGATATAGCCGGCTATCCCGGATCCAGGCATCCGCTGCCTCCCATCTTCCCACAGTAAAATACTGTGGAAAGATGGGAGAACCGCGGATCTGAGACGGTGTGTCGCATGGACGTCAGCCCGGCCCAGCAGGCAGCCCGCGACCGGATCGCCGCCGAGCTCGCCGCCGCCGGCTTCGCCCTGCCCGGCACCCTCACCGTCCGCGCCTACGCCTGCGGCAAGCGGAACTGCCGCTGCCACGCCGACCCGCCCCGCCTGCACGGCCCCTACGCCGAATGGACCCGCAAAATCGGCGGCAAGACCATCACCCGCCGCCTCACCCAGACCGAGCTCACCGCCTGGCAGCCCCTGTTCGAGAACGCGAAGAAAATCCGGGCACTGCTCGCCGAACTCCAGGACCTCACCCTCGGGATAATCGAAACCAGCCCCAGGCAGGAGCAGTAACCCGCCTGACAATGATGTGGGCACACCCGGCTTAACCCGTGGGCAAGCCCTGAATCAGCCACCAAAAGCGCAGGTCACGCCCAAACGTGAAGACCTGAC
>DATCEO010000217.1:0-11244 GCA_036510065.1 Streptosporangiaceae bacterium
GAGATGGTCGCTGAAGCCGCCGGTGTCCAGGCCGAGGTCGGTGGCGTAAGAAAGTAGGTCTCGGGGCTGAAGATGGTCCTGGTGGGTCAGGAGCAGGTCGTGCATCTCCCAGAACATATCCTGGTCTGCGGCGGCTTCCGCAGCCTCGGCGGCGAGCTGGGCGCGGGGATGGACGTCGTTGAGGGGAAGGTGCCGCCACACGTACCGGACGTCGCCGTGGCCGGCGAGCAGTTCCCGCAGGACGGGCTCGGCCTGGCCGCAGTAGGGGCACTCGAAGTCGCCGTACTCCACGATGGTGACCGGTGCGCGGGCGGGGCCGCGGATGCGGTCGCGGGCCGGGTCGACCGGCGCGCCGAGGTCGGTGATGACCTGCGCGGTTCCCAGCAAGGCGCGGATCTGCAGCCGGGCCGGCAGCAGCGCGGCGGCGCGGAAGACCAGCCAGGTAACCGCGGGCGCGGCGACCACCGTGGACAGGACGCCGAGCTTGGCCTCCTGCAGCTGCGTGCCGGTGAACGCGAGCGTCGCGATCAGGATGGACACCGCGAAGCCGATCCCTGCGATCGTGCCGACGCCGGCGACAGTAGCCCAGCCGACCGGCGGCCGCAGCCGCCCCCGGCTCACGCGGGTGAGCAGCCACGACGCGCCGGTGATGCCCAGCGGCTTGCCCGCGACGTAGCCGACCAGGATGCCCAGGGTGACCGGGGAGGCGTACGCGCGGGCCAGGAAGGCGCCGCTGACGGGAATCCCGGCGTTGGCCAGCGCGAACAGCGGCACGATGACATAGCTGGTCCACGGGTGGTAAAGCTGCTGCAGCCGCTCGTTCGGCGACAGCGCCGAGGCCAGTCCGGCCCGCGCTGACTGGGCGAGGTCTCCGGTGGGCTGCTCCCGGAAGCTGCGGAACAAGTCACTGGCGCGCTCCAGGTCGGCCCGGGCCGCCGGGTAGGCAAACGTCAGCAGGCCCATGACCAGGCCGACGACCACCGGGTCGATGCCGGACTTCAGGACCGCCACCCAGGCCGCGATCCCGGCCAGCGCGTAGATGATCCCGTACCGGATCCGCAGCCGGCGCAGCACCAGGATCACCGCGAAGATCCCCAGGGCGGCGAGCAGCGGGACCAGCACCAGGGCCTTGCTGTAGGCCGCGCCGATCACCACCAGCGAGGCAAGATCGTCGACGACTGCCACCGACAGCAGGAATGCGCGCACCCGGTCGGGGAACCGCGGCCCGGTCAGCGCCAGCATCCCGAGCGCGAACGCCGTGTCCGTCGACATCGCCGCGCCCCACCCGCCCGCCGAGGGCCGGCCCGCGTTCACGGCCAGGTAGATCCCGACCGGGATCAGCAGCCCGCCCAGCCCGGCGGCGACGGGCAGCGCCAGCCGCGCCCGCTCCCGCAGCTCGCCCATGTCGAATTCCCGGCGGGCCTCCAGTCCGAAGACGAAGAAGAAGAACGTCATCAGCCCGCTGTTCACCCACTCGCGCAGGCTCAGTGACACCCCGGCGCCCGCCAGCCGGACCGACAGCCGCGCATCCCAGACCGCCGCATAGGAGGCCGCGTCGATGTTTACCCAGGCCAGCGCGGCTACCGCCATGCCCAGCAGCACCGCGGCGCCGCCAGTCTCCGTGCGCAGGAACACCCGCAGCGGCGTCTGCAGATTCCGCGCCCACGCCGTCCGCCCCGAGAACGGATGCACCTGTGCCGGCGCCGGCCCTTCTGTCACGGCGTCCTCCCTCGCCTCGCCGCCAGGTTATCGGCCCGCGGGCCCCCGCTGGCTGGTCGCTGCACCGTGCCCGAAGATCATGACATACCGGGCGAGTAGCACATCGGGCTATGCCGGCCTGGCGGGCTCACCAGTCAGCGTCGCCCTGGTCTCCTATGTGCGCAGTCACCTGAGGCCGGCGGTCCCGGCTGCCTAAGGTGGGGCACCAGGTGTGCCGGGAAGTCTGGTCGGCGTTGTCTCAGCCACGCGCGAACGGAAGACGGAGCGGCCCATGAATGCTGATGCCCCGCCGGGGACCCTGAGCCCGCCAGCTGCCGCTGCCGCTCCCGCGCCCGTGGCCGGGCGGCCCCCCTCACACCGGCAGCGACGGACTCTGCAAGGTCGCGTCCCGGCGAGCTGGCCGCTGCTGCTGGTGCTCGCGGTCCAGGCTGTTCTGTCGCTACGGCTGGTGCGGGCTGACACGGCGTTCCAGGACGAGGCCCTCTACCTGTGGGCCGGGCACCTGGAGTGGGCGCACTGGCTGCACGGCGCCCCGGTCCCGGCGTTCGCCTACTACTTCTCCGGCGGGCCGGTCATCTACCCGCCGGCGGGCGCGATCGCCGACAGTATCGGAGGGCTGGCCGGGGCCCGGATCCTGTCGCTGGTCTTCATGCTGGGAGCTACCACGCTCGCGTGGGGCGCGGCCGGGCGGCTGCACGGCCGGCGAGCCGCTTTCTTCGCCGCCGCCCTGTTCGCCCTGCTGGGCCCGACGCTGCACCTGGGGGCGTTCGCCACCTACGACGCCATGTCCGTGTTCCTGGTCGCGCTGGCGGCCTGGTGCGTCGTACGATCCGCGGGGCCGGGAAAGGCGACCGGCTGGATGGTCACGGCCGGGGCCGCGCTGGCCCTGGCCAACGCGGCCGCGTACTCGTCGGTCCTGTTCGACCCGCTGATCCTGCTGCTCGCGATCCTTACCGCCGTCCCGGACGGCGGGAGAGTGGCGGCCCGGCGGGCGGCGACCCTGCTGACCGCGCTGGCCGTAGTCGTCGCCGCAGGACTGCTGGTCGGCGGGAGCGCCTACGTCAGCGGATTCCAGGCCACCACCCTCGCGCCGGTGGCCAGCACGAGCTCCCCGCTGTCCGTGCTCGCCGCGTCCTGGTCCTGGTCGGGCGTGATCCTCGTCCTGGCGGTGGCCGCTGTCATCGTCAGCTGGGTCAGCGGGCAAGGACGCGCGCGGACGTGGCTGCTGGCCGTCCTGGCCGCTGCCGGGGTGCTCGGGCCGCTGGAACAGGCCCGCCTGCATACGGCGGGATCGCTGAACGAGCACGTTGGCCTGGGGGGCTGGTTCGCGGCCATAGCCGCCGCCTACGCGGTGGACCGGTTCATCGCGGCCGGGGCTGCGGGGCGGGCGCGGGTCACCGTCCTGGGGGCCTGCGCGGTCGCGCTTGTCTTTCCCGCCGTCCTCGGCGCCAGCCAGTCCCTGGCGCTGTCCGCCAGCTGGCCCAACGCCTCCAGCTTCATCGCGATCCTCCGCCAGCTGCCCACCCATGGCACCGGGCGCCTCCTGGTCGAGAACCCGGCCATCGCGAGGTACTACCTGCCCGCCGGGACCCGGTGGCGGCGCTGGTCGGGCACCCGCGGCATCACGCTGCCGTCCGGGGCCTACGCCGGCGCCTCAGCCGCGGTCACCGGAGCCGGCGACCCCGAGACCTACGCCCGGTACATAGCCCGCGGTTACTTCTCGGTTATCGCGCTGAACTTCACCGATACCCCGGCCCTTGATCACCGCATCGCCGCTCAGCTTCACCATGACCCGCATTACCGCATCACGCAGGTCGTGCCGTACGGCACCGAGGTCAAGCCCTACGGCCTGGGCACCTACGTCATCTGGCGCTACCAGCCGCGCAGATGAACGCAGAGCGGCCCGGTGATGCCTGCTTGGCGCCGACACCGGCGAGGTTTATGCTGATGCTCAGGTGAGCCGGGAAGCCTGGTCGGCGCGATATTCGTGACCCTCGACCAGGAGCGCGCCGTGACCATCCAGGATGCACCCGCCGGCACTTCCCCCGCGCAGAGCACGCCAGGTCACCAGCCGGTGGCCGCGCCGCCGATCTGGGCGTGGCGGCGAGGTGCCCTGATCCTGACCGGCGCCGCAGCTGATTATCATCTCGGCGCTCAACGGCGCCGATCCGCTGGCCGTGACGTGGTCAATGCTGCTGCTAGCCACCGCCCCGGCCAGAGTGCTGGTCCTGATCGCGGGCATCGCCGGCGGGATCAGGCGTACGGGGCTGTTCTTCGTCCCGGCGCCGGGCGTGCTGGCCATCGGCGGCATCAGGCTCTGGCGCGAGCAGCCCTGAGCCCATGCTCCCGATGACGCGCCACCTGGCCAGGGACCGGATCGCGATGCTCGCCGCCCTGACCGTGCCGCTGGCCGCCGCCGCAGTTCTGCTGCCGTTCCGCGCGAGCTGGTCCAACACGAACGTTGCCCTGATGCTCGTCGTGGTCGTCGTCGGGGTAGCCGCGATCGGGAACCGCGTCGCCGGCGCCCTGGCCGCGGTGTCGGCGGCGGCGTGCTTCGATTTCTTCTTCACCCTGCCCTATTACCGGATCACGATCCGCGGCTCCGCCGATATCACGACCGCGATCCTGCTGCTCCTTACCGGCCTGGCCGTCTCGCAGCTCGCGGCCCGCGCCCGCCGCCTGCAGGTCATGGTGATCACCGACGCGGGCTATCTTGCCCAGATTCACCAGACGGCGTCGCTGACCCAGTCAGCCCGGTCTCCCGACGTCGTCGTCGACCGCGTCCGGGAACAGCTCATCGGCCTGCTGGGCCTGGAAGGATCCCGCTTCGAGTACGGCTCCCTGCTCGGTCACCCGCCGCGCCTGGAGCCAGACGGCACTATCACCGCCGGTCACGGCGGGCGCGACGTGGAGCGCTGCGGCCTGCCTGAGGAGGAAATCGAGCTGCGGACCTTCGGCAACGGCCAGTACTACGGCCGGTTCATGCTCAAGCCCCGGCCAGGCTCGAAGCCGTCGCTGCAGGCACGGCTGGTCGCCGTCACCCTCGCCGACCAGGCCGGCCGCGCGCTCAGTATCAGCCACGCCGACCGGAGCGCGCCCTGACGAGCCAGCCCGGCCGCCGGAGGCGGCAGGCGGGTACCTCCTGCCGTCCTGCGGCGCCTGAACCGCGCAGCGTTATCGCGCGAGCTGAAGTCTCCCGGCTGGGCCGCGGCGCCTGGTGATGTCCTCGCCCCTGGCGGCTGCCGTGTTCGTGGCAGCCGCTGCGATCAGCCTCGGCACCAGCGCCGTCCTCGTCACCCGGCTGGAGCGGATCGGCACCCGGCTCGGCCTGTCCGAGGCGCTCCTCGGGCTGGTCACGGCACTGGCCGCCGACACCCCCGAAGTCACCTCCGCGGTCACCGCGCTGTCCCGCGGCCAGCGCGACATCGGCACCGGCGTCGTCCTGGGCTCCAACGTCTTCAACCTCGCCGCCCTGATCGGGCTCGGCGCCGTCGTCGCCGGGGGCATCCGGCTGCACCGCCGGGTCATCCTCTTCGAGGGCACCGTCGCGCTCTGGATCGCCGCCGTCAGCATCGCCGCCGCGACCAGCGTTATCACGCCGGCAGCCGCGCTGGTCCTCGCCCTGATCGTGCTGGCACCGTATGTGTACGTGTCAGCCGTCCATCCCTCCGGCCGCTCCACCCTCCCCCTCCCGCCCCGGCTGCGAGCCTGGCTGGCCGAGGCCGTGGCCGAGGAGGAACTCGAGCTCTCCGGGGCCATCCGGGCCGGCCGGGGCAGCCTGCGCGACGCGGTCATTGCCGTCCTCGCCCTGGCCGTCGTCCTGGCCGCCAGCGCCGCCATGGAAAGCACCGCCGCCACCCTCGGCGCCCGCTACGCCGTGCCCGGGATCATCACCGGTGCCATCGTCCTGGCCGCGGTCACCAGCCTGCCCAACGCCGTCGCCGCGATCTTCCTCGCCCGGCGCGGCCGGGCCGCCGCCACGCTGAGCGAGGCGTTCAACAGCAACACCCTCAACGTCCTGGCCGGCCTGCTCATCCCCGCCGTCATCATCGCCGCCCCCGGGCTGGGAAGCGCTCTGCGGATCGCCGTCTGGTACGGGATCCTCACCGCCGCCACCATCGCACTGGCCCTGGCCGGCCGGGGCATCAACCGCCGCAGCGGCGCCCTCATCATCGCCGCCTACCTCGTCTTCGCCAGCACCGTCATCACCAGCGCAATCCGGGCGGCCGGCTAGATGACCGGTTCCAGGGGACTGGTCCCCGAAGACAGGGCCAGAGTGCCCATGCTCGTTGCGCGACCAGCGCTGGTCAAGGGAGACAGCCGCCCGTCCGGAGCTGGCCCCCGGTCGCCCTGTCAGGCCGTGATCGCAGACGAGCTATTACGGCACAGCGTTCCAGAGTGATCTCGCCGATGCCGTCATCACCGTCATCGGGCCTGCTAGCAAGGCGGCCAGGGCTGCTCCGGCGCCCGGTTCCTCAAGCCGCTGCGGCAGGTCATCCGGTCGGTGACCCAGGCCTTCGGGGGCCAGGTCGACCTTGAGCGTCGCGGGAGCCGGACCCGCGCGGAGTCACCGCCGCGCCGTGCAGCACATCCTCGCCCTCACCGCCGCCTCCGCCGATCAGGCGACCTGCGGGTCTAGCGTGGCAGGAGACGGGTCCCGATAATGGGTCACTCGGATACCGGCAATCCCCGGGAGGCAGGCAGTGCGGACCTGGCTCGCCCGCCTGCGGCCGTGGCTCACCCTGGCCGCTGCCGGGCTGGCCCTCGGCGTGCTGCTGCCCCCTGTAGGGAGCTATGCCCGGCAGTACGCGTTCGTCGAGACGCTGCAGTACGTGATCTTCGCGGTGGCGGCGCCCGGCCTGCTGGTGCTCGGCGCGCCGTGGCGCCTCCCGGAGCTATCCCGCCGTGACGCACCGCCCGGGCTGCCCTCTCGCCTCGCTCCATCCCGCTGGCCCGGCTTGTCACGGCCCGGAACGGTGCTGGTGGCGTTCATCGCCGCGGTGATCGCGTGGCGGCTGCCGGCGGCGGTGAACGCGCTGCCCGGCGCGCCAGCGCTGACCGTAGCCGAGCTGGTGACGCTGTTCGCCGCCGGCGCAGCGGTATGGCTGGAACTGGTGGACTCGCCGCCGCTGATGCCCAGGCTGTCCCGCCCGCAGCGCGCCGCGATGGCGGCGACGGCCATGTGGACACTCTGGGTACTCGCCTACATCACGGGCATGTCCCACGGCGCATGGTTCAGCGCGTACGACCATGCCGCGGGGCACGGCCTGAGTACAGCCGCTGACCAGCAGCTCGCCGCCGGCATCATGTGGGCGGTCCCGGCACTCTGCTTCGCGCCGGTCATCTACGGCATGCTCATCCCGTGGATCGGTGATAGCGAGAATCCAGACGATGAGCTGCGCGAGGCCAGCCGTCATGAGCGTGCCCGGGCTGGCCTCGGCGGCCCGCTGCGCCCGCCCCGAGGCTGGCGCAGGCCATGATCTGCAGAAACTCCCTCATCCTGCCTGTGACGTCCTGACCAGGTCACTACCACCGCATAAGGCAACAGTCGGGGAAGGCCGCACCAGTCAGCTCTTCGGATGTGCAGGCGCTCCCCGGCTTGCTTCCGTGCCTGGTCGTGACGTGGTGGCTGCTGCCGGTCCGCTCGCTCGCCGGGTGTCCGGTTCCTGCCGTTGATGTGCCCAGGCCCAGCGCAGGCTGCCTCAGCGGCGCCGCAGTGACGGCGGCGATCGACGCCGCCGTTGTCCTTGTGCTTGCTCCTCGCGATGCATGACGATCTTCCCGGATCTCGGGCGCCCCGGCCGCTACCGGCGGGGTAACCGCTGCCTGCGTGCCGGCTAGCGCCGCGCGGCCCTGGGCCGGCCGCCGTCTCGGCTGGCGGGGACCTGGCTATGTCCTCGCCGGTCTTGGTGCCGGTTCTGAGTTGCAGTAGCTGATAGATTCATTCTGAACTCATTGCATATAGCACTTAAGTAAGGACGGGGTGACAGGTGGCGGACCGGCTGGCGGACGAGGCGGCGGTGGAAGCGGTGCTCACGGCGAGCCGGACACTGGTCGCCGTGGCGACGGCCTCGCTGGGCGCGGCGGCGGAGGACACCACGCTGGCCCAGTACCGGGCGCTGGTGGTGCTGGCCTCCCGCGGCCCGCAGCGGATGGTGGACCTGGCCGGGGCGCTGGAGGTGACGGCATCCACGGCCGGGCGGATGTGCGACCGGCTGCTGCGCAAGGGCCTGATCCGCCGGCACCGCGGCCGGGCCGACCGCCGCGCGGTGCAGGTCTCGATCACCCCGGCGGGCCGGGAGGTAGTGGACCAGGCCACCGCCCGGCGGCGGGAGCTGATCGCCGGCATCCTGGGCAAGCTCCCGGCCGGCCAGCAGTCCGCGGTGGCCGCCGCGCTGCAGGCGTTCGCCGCGGCCGCCGGCGAGATCCCCGACAGCCAGTGGCCGGCCGCTCCGCCTGATCCGCCGCCGGCTTCCGCCGCGACAGGGACGAGCCATGCCCGGGGCAGCAGCCGACAGGGGCCGTCATGACGAGCACGGTGGCGGGTGACACGGAGCCGGGGACACAGCCCTGGACCGTGCGCGCGGCGGCCTGGCTGCGGGGATCGCGGGCCGGGCTGTTTGTCATCGCCGTTGTCGTGGGCGCCGGGTCCGGGCTGGGCGCGGTGGCGTTCCGGTACCTGATCTACTTCTTCACCTGGCTGGCCACCGGGCATGTCCAGTTCGGCCAGGACGGCTATGTCGGCAGCAGCCACCTGCCTTGGCTCGGGCTCGGGTTCTTCGTGGTCATCCCGGTGATCGGCGGCCTGGTCTACGGCCCGCTGATCTACCGGTACCCCCGGGAGGCCCGCGGCCATGGCGTCCCCGAGGTCATGATCGCGGTGGCCGAGAACGGCGGCCGGATCCGCCCTCAGGTCAGCGCGGTCAAGGCGGTGGCCTCAGCGGTGTGCATCGGAGCCGGCGGATCGGTCGGCCGGGAGGGCCCCATCGTCCAGATCGGCTCGGCGCTGGCCTCCGGCCTGGGCCAGTGGGTCCGCATGCCGGAGAACCGGATGCGGATCCTGGTCGCCGCCGGCGCGGCAGGCGGCATCTCGGCGACGTTCAACGCGCCGATCACCGGGGTGTTCTTCGGGGTGGAGATCATCCTGCGGGAATTCTCCGTCGACGCGCTGTTCACGGTGATGCTGTCGGCGATGCTCGCCGACGCGGTCGCCATCCCGTTCCTGGGCAGCAGGCCCTTCCTGAGCGGATTCCCGGCCGGGATAGCACTGCACCACCCCCGCACCTATCTGCTGGTAGCGGTGCTGGCCGTGGCCGCCGCCCTGATCGGGCTGGCATTCAAGGCCGTGGTGTACAAGATGGAAGACCTGTGGGACGCCGCGTGGAAGAACCGGCCCGAGTGGGCCCGGCCCGCGATCGGCGGGATCGCGCTGGGGCTGGTCCTGCTGGCCCTGCCGCAGATGTACGGCGTCGGCTACCCGGTGATGTACAAGGCCATCGCCGGCCACTACGCGCTCTGGTTCCTGCTCGTGCTGGCCGCCGGGAAGATCATCGCGTGCAGCACGACGCTCGGCATCGGCGGATCGGGCGGGGTGTTCGCGCCGTCGCTGTTCATCGGCGTCACCTCCGGCATGGCCTTCGGCGAGACCGCCGACCACATTCTCGGCCCCGGCGCGGGGCAGCCGGCCCTGTACGCGGTCGTGGCCATGGGCGCGGTATTCGCCTCCGCAGCCCGCGCGCCGCTGACCTCGGTGGCCAGCGTGGTCGAGCTGACCGGCGACTTCACCCTGACCCTGCCGGTCATGCTCGCCGTGGCCATCGCCACGGCCACCTCCCGCGGGCTCAGCTACAGCACCATCTACACCGCCAAGCTGCTGCGCCGCGGCCAGGACATCGACCGCGCCGCGCCCTGGCGAGCGTTCGGCGACCTGAAAGCCGCCGACGCAATGCGCCCGTTCCCCTCGCCGCTCACCGTCACAGCCGGGCCAGGCGATGACGGCAGCCGTCCCGGCCCCGGCCCGGCGACGCTGCCCGGCACCGTCACCTACCAGGGCGACCCGCAGGCCGTATTCGCCGGGGAGTCCCTGACCCAGGTGCTGCGCCAGCTCGGAGCCTACGGCCGCGACGGGCTGCCCGTCCTGTCCGCCGACGGCCAGCACGTCCAGGGCTGGATCACCGACGCGAGCGTCCTGCAGTCCGTCGCCCGCGAGATCAGCGGGTCCCCTCCACGGGCCGGCGAGGCCCGGGCCGACGCCAGCGCGGCCCCGCCAGACCCTGAGGCCTCTCCCCATGAACCGCCCGACCCGCTACCCGGCCACCAGGTCCTCGAGGTCACCCTGCAGGACAACTCACCAGCCGCAGGCAACGCACTCGGCGATATCACCTGGCCGGACGGCAGCTTCCCGGTCTCGGTCCTCCGCAACCGCAGGCTCCAGGACGCCGACCCCGCAACCATCCTGGCCCCCGGCGACCGCATCAACCTGCTCACCCGCCGCACAGCCCGGCACCAGGCCGCCCGCCATCCCGGTCACCCTGACAGCCCCGGTTCCCAGCCCCGGCAGGCAGACAGCACCCAGCCCCATCGGCCACAGTAACGCAGATGAGAGCGGCGCGCGTCTTTACTCCCGCCGTTCAGCGGACAATGCCATCATGCGGTGACCGTTCCTGACACGAAAGTCACCAAAGAAAGCCAGCGCAATTAATGCTCTGGCGCGTGGTCCCGGATCTCATTCCAGCTGCCGGGAAAATGGCCCGTCCTTGTCTCTTCATATAATCAGAAACATCCACCGGCGATACAGGCACGGCTCGTCGACCAGCGCGGCCTGGTCTACCGGTACGACACCAGCGGAAAATCCGACGGCCTGCAGGGCCGCGAGGGCACGCTCCTGCTGTGCACCTTCTGGCTCGCCCAGGCGCTGGCCATGGCCGGCCGGACCGGACGCGCCCGAGAGGTATTCGAGCGCGCCATCAGTCACCGCAACGACCTTGATCTGCCTGCCGAGGAAATCGACGCCCGCACCGTCAAATTGCTCGGTAACTTCCCCCAGGCATTCAGCCACATCGGCCTCATCAACGCCGCCTGGGCCATCTCAGAGGCGGAGCCCGGCCCGACGACGCGAAACCCGGTGAGTCGCGCATAACGCCCGGCAGGCAGTGCAACAAGCCGCCGCCTCATTGACCTGCTACCGATCGCGCTCGGTGTCGGCGGCGATGTCGACGACGCGGATGCCGCCTCAGCGGCACGCGGCCAAACGAGGGCCTGCCGGAGCAGACCGCCCGGGAGCACGCCCGGTTGCACGGTGGCGGAAGGTCGCAGCCGGCGGTCACCCTGGGCATCCTGGTCGGCTACGTCGCGGGGAAGCCGCTGGGCCTCGCCGCCGAGGCCGCGGAAGCCGCCGCAGACCAGGATATGTTCTGGGAGATGCACGACCTGCTCCTGACCCACCAGGACCATCTTCAGCCCCGAGACCTACTTTCTTACGCCACCGACCTCGGCCTGGACACCGGCGGCTTCAGCGACCATCTC